>DATLRV010000056.1:0-3756 GCA_035534455.1 Acidimicrobiales bacterium | reverse complement strand
AGCCGCTCCTGCGGATTGTTGGACCACACCTGGCGCCATACCTCCCGCGGGAAGGCGGTGAAGGCCAGCAGGTCGTCCCGGGCGCCGTCGAGATGCGCGGCGGCGTCGGGGAGCTTGTCGGCGAGCGTCTGGACGACGCGCTCGAACTGGGCACGGGTCTCGGTGGCGTCGGGCTGGGAGAAGATCGTGCGCACGAGCGTCGCCACCCAGGGCTGGGTCGACCTCGGCACCTTCTGGAGCAGGTCCCGCAGGTAATGCGTCTTGTGCCGACATCGGCACAAGACGCATTACGCCGACGTCCGCGTTATGCCGACCGCACGGGGATCGGCCTCGTCAGTGGTGGTGAACGCCCTCCGGAGGTCGGCATAATCAGAGTGCCTCAAGGAAGGCGAGGAGCGGGTCGGCCGGCCGGTAGCGGCCAGGAGCGACCGACGGCGGGCGTGTCCGTTCGAGGGCACGTTCCTTGATCCCGAGCTCGGCGTGCAGGTAGATCGCCGTCGTCTCGACCTGCTCGTGACCGAGCCAGAGCGCGATGACGGTGGTGTCGACGCCAGCTTCCAGGAGTCGCATGGCACAAGAGTGCCGGAGCACGTGAGCGGTGACGCGCTTGTTCGCAAGGCTCGTGCACTCAGGCTGCGCACGTTCGACGTAAAGGGCAAGCCGGTGTTCGACGGCGTCCCGGCTGAGCGATCGTCCCGTGCGGGTCGGGAAGAGTGGGTCGCCGGCCGCGCCTTCGCGCTCGTCGAGCCATGTGCGAAGAGCAGCCGCGGTCGATCTCGTGAGCGGCGTGATCCGCTCTTTCCGCCCCTTTCCCCGACACGCGACGTGGGCGCCCGTGCCGAGGTGGACGTCGCCGCAGCAGAGCCCGACGAGCTCGGAGATGCGCAGCCCGCACTGGAGGGCGATGAGTAACAGCATCCGGTCCCTCCGCCCGGTCCAGGTCCTGAGATCCGGCGCGGCAAGCAGGGCGTCGCCCTCCTTTTCGGTGAGGAAGGTGACGAGCGCTCGCTCGAAGCGCTTCGGGGCGATAGCGAGCACCCTCGCGATCGTTCCGGCATGCTCGGGATGACGCAGCGCTGCATAGGAGAAGAACGAGCGGATCGCGGCGAGCCGGACGTTGCGGGTCCGCACGCTGTTGCGCCGCTCGATCTCGAGGTGCTCCAAGAACGCGGCGACCACGGATGCGTCGACGTCATCGATGTCGAGAGAGGACGGCGACCGCCTCGACCGCCTCGCAGCGAAGTCGACGAGGAGTCGCCAGGTGTCCCGATATGAGGCGATCGTCCGCGGGCTCGCACCCCGTTCACGAACGAGCCGGTCGGTGAAGAAGGCCTGGAGCGTCGGGGCGAGCGCGCTCACCGGGAGGCCTCATTCTTCTCGAGGCGTGTCGCCGCGAGCCCGAGCAGTTCCGGCGCGGCCGACAAGTACCAGTACGTGCCGGCCGGGTCGACGTGGCCGAGGTAGGTCGACAACAGACTGAGCCGGTGACCGGCGTCGAGCCCGTCCCGGTAGGCATCGAGGAGTGCATGGACCGCGAAGCCGTGGCGCAGGTCATGAATCCTCGGTCGACACGCTGGCGAACGGGGTGTGATCCCCGCCTCGGCGACGAGGCGTCGGAAGGTCCAGTGCACGCCGCAGTAGAGGAGGCGGGTGCCCACTGGTGAGATGAAGAAGGCGTCGCTCTCGGTCGGCGTCGGGAGCGCGGTCCGAAGGCTGACGTAGGCACCAAGCGCCTCGACGCTCGACCGATGCAGCGGGAGCTCGCGCGTCTTGCTGCCTTTTGCTCGTCGGACGACCACCACGCCCGAGGTGGGGTCGAAGTCGCCGCTGTCGAGCCCGATCGCCTCGCCGACGCGCATGCCGGTGACGACGAGGAGCCCGAGCAGGGTCGTGTAGGTCGCGCGCCGGAACTCGCCACGAAGGACCCGGGTCGCCGCGAGCAGCGCGGTGATCTCGCCATCCGCGTAGAGGTAGGGATGGGCGCGGGGCGACCGCCCGGGCAACAGGCCCACCGGCGGAACCTCGACCGTCGCGTCCTCGACGACGACGTAGCGGGCGAAGCTCCGCACGACCGAGAGCCGCTGTGCCCACCAGGAGGGGTCGGCTCCCTCGGGGAGGCGTGCCCAGGTGAGCGCGTGTTCGACCGTGATCGTCTCGGCGCCCTCGGCTTCGAGGTAGTCGAGGAACTGCACGAGCAGCTTCTCGGTGCGCACGAGGGGATAGCCGAGGGCGCGCCGGAGCGTGAGGTATCCGGCGAGCGCCTCGCGCAGCGGGCTCATGCGACACCGCCCGGCCACGGCCGAGAGAGCTCGCGCAGACCCTCGCGGTCGACTTTCGCGTAGATCGCGGTCGTGAGGAGCCGACGGTGCCGTAGCACCTGGCCGACCTCAGGAAGCGCCGCGCCGGCGCGGACCATCTGGGTCGCCGCGCTCTGGCGGAGCGTGCGGGCGCTCACCTTGCCGAGCCCGGCACGCATCGCTGCACGATGGACCAGATTGGTGATCGCTCCGGCGCTGAGGCGACGGTGCGGTGCATGGACCCGCACGAAGACGCTGCGCCCTGCGGCGGTCCTCGGGCGCCCCCGGCGAAGGTAGGCAGCGATGGCCTCACCCACGTCCATCGGCAACGGAAGGCGCTCTGTCCGGTTCCCCTTGCCGGTGACGACGAGCTCGCCGGCCCGCCAGTCGAGGTCCTCGAGACCAAGTGCGGCGACCTCCCCGGCGCGAAGTCCAAGGCGGCCGAGCGCGGTGATGATTGCGAAGTCCCGCCGCCCTGTCGTCGTCCGTCGGTCGCACGCCGCGAGCAGCCGAGCGAGCTCGGGAGCAGACAGGCCGATGGGAAGGTGTGCGAGGCGCGAGCCGGCGACCGACGGCACCGCGGCCTCGAGCGACCTCGAGACGAGCCCTTCTCGAAAGCACCAACCGAGGAAGGACCGAAGGGTGGTCACGACGAGCTTCGCGGTGCCGACGGAGCGGTTCGCCCGGGAGGCCAGCAGGAAGGCCCGCACGTCGGCAGCGGTCAGGTCCTTGAGCTCCACGTGCTCGTCAATGGTCCGTGACACGAGGAACGGCCGGAGGTGCGCGGCGTAGTTCTCCGCCGTCGAGGCGGCGAGCCCTCGCTCGCCGGTGAGGTAGGCGCGATAGTTCCCGAGCAGCTGCTCGACCGGCGAGCGCGGGGGCACCTCGGCTGGTGGGAGCACGCCGAGGAGCTCGAGGTGGTCACCGAGCGGCACGAGCGCCTTCGGGGACAGCCACAGGGTGTAGCCGGCTGCGCGCCGGTCACTCAGGAACTCGGCGGCGGTTTCCTTGGTGAGATCACCGACGCTGAGCCCCCGTTCGGCGAGCCAGCGGCTGAAGTGCGCCATGAGCTGAAGCTGCGACGCGACGGCGTTCGGTCGATAGCCATGACGTTCGAGCTCGGCGCGAAAGCCCACCGTGAACGGCGCGAGTGGCCCGGACATGCGGACCCCTGACGGATTGGACATGTTCTTCCTCCTCATGGACGAGGAGGACAGCGTCACCGAGTGACGCCGATTATGCCGACCTCCGGAGGGCGTTCACCACCACTGACGAGGCCGATCCCCGTGCGGTCGGCATAACGCGGACGTCGGCGTAATGCGTCCGACACCGCTGCCAGCTCGCGCCGGCAAGGGTGGCTCCGATCGCGGCGATGAGGCCGGCGTGCGCGTCGGAGGTCACGAGGCGCACGCCCGAAAGGCCCCGGGCGACGAGGCCCCGGAAGAACGCGAGCCAGCCC
>DATLRV010000055.1:0-84414 GCA_035534455.1 Acidimicrobiales bacterium | reverse complement strand
TCGAGGCGCGGGGTCCTCTACGCCGGGACCCGCTGGCGGAGCTCGCCGCGATCCTCGAGGAGCAGTGACCCGGCTCCTCCCGTCCCGCCCGTCGGTAGGGTGAGGTCTGCGGACCATGACGACAGCCACGGGCCGCTCGTCGACGGAGGAACTCGCATGGGGATCATGAAGCGCCGGTCCGCCGGCAACGACCTGACGGTGGTCGGTCCTGACCGGGCGCTCCCTGGCAGGCCGACACCGATGCCGGTCCCCGAGCGCCATCTGGTGCTCGGGACCCCGCTCGCGCCGCCGTTCCCGGAGGGCACCGAGCAGGCGGTCTTCGGCATGGGGTGCTTCTGGGGCGCAGAGCGGAAGTTCTGGCAGACGCCAGGGGTGTTCACGACCGCCGCCGGCTACAGCGGCGGCACCACCCCGAACCCGACCTACGCCGAGGTGTGCACGAGCCTCACCGGCCACGCCGAGGTGGTCCTGTGCGTCTTCCATCCCTCGCAGGTGACGTACGACGCGCTCCTCTCGGTGTTCTTCGAAGGGCACGACCCGACCCAGGGGATGCGCCAGGGCAACGACGTCGGTACGCAGTACCGCTCCGCGGTCTTCGCGACGTCCGACGCGCAGCTCGCCGCAGCTCGGGCGGCCGTGACGAGGTACCAGGAGCCGCTGTCCGCAGCAGGCTTCGGCGAGATCACCACCGAGCTGTCCATCGCCGGTCCCTTCTTCTACGCCGAGGCGTACCACCAGCAGTACCTCGCGGCGAACCCGGGCGGCTACTGCGGGCTCGGCGACACCGGCGTCTCGTGCCCGGTGGGCGTCGCGGACCTGAGGCGCTGACGTCCGAGCCCGCGTGAAGGGAGGCCGCCGTGGGTGACCAGTGGACAGCAGCGAGCGCGCAGCCGCCCGCCGAGGAGCAGCCCCGGCGCGACCGCGCCCGAGAGGTCCGGCTCGTGCTCGCCGGCGTCACCCTCGTGCTGCTGGTCTGGTTCGCGGTCGCCAATCTCCAGGACGTGAAGATCCGGTTCTGGGTGACGACCGCGTCCGCGCCTTTGATCGTGGTGATCGTCATCTCGGGGTTCCTCGGCGCCGCAGTGTCCGCACTGTGGGCGCACCTGCGCCGTCGCCGTCGCGCCGGCGGCGACCACCCCTAGGTCCGAGCGCCAACCCTCTCGGATGCAGGGATGCAGGGCGAGATGTCGAACCCCCCGCGGCGCCATAGACTCTGTGCGCAAAGAAGGCTCGCGCGTGCGTGGATGTGACGACCACGGGCGCGCACCGAGTGGACGGGCGAGGAGGTCCTCCACCGTGCAGGGACCGCTGGGACTGGGGCATGAGGGCGGAACCGGGGAGGGGCGCGCCGGTGCCTCTGTCTGAGCACGAGCAGCGCATCCTCGCCGAGCTCGAGGAATCGCTCGTCCGACAGGACCCGCATTTCGCTGCGCGCGTCAAGAACAAGAACCTGTACCGGCACGCCGGCAGGCAGTGCAAGTGGGCGGCGGTCGGATTCCTTGCCGGGCTGGCGGTCCTCGTGGCCTTCTACTCGCAGTCGGTCCTCGCCGGGCTCCTCGGCGTGGCGGTCATGTTCGCGTCGGCAGTCGTGTTCGAGCGGAACCTCCGCCGCCTCGGCAAGGCGAGCTGGCACGACCTGACGCGGGCGCGGCGGGGCGGCGACGAGCCCGCGAGCCTCGAGCACGCCCTCAACGGCACCCGGGAGTGGATCCGCTCCCACCTCTTCCGGCGCGACCGCTGACCGCCGGCGACCCGCTGACCGCCGGCCACGTCCTGGCCGTCGACATCGGCGGTACCAAGCTCCGGGCCGGGGTCGTGTCGCCTCAGGGCTCGATCGTCGCCGAGTCGTTGGTGCCGACTCCGCACGGTGCGGACGCCGAGACGCTCTGGACCACCTTGGCCACCCTCGTCGCCGGCGTCCTCCAGAGCCTGCCCGCACGCGACCTGGTGGCCTGCGGCGTGGGTTGCGGGGGTCCGATGAACGACGGCGGCGCACTCGTCTCACCGCTCAACATCCCCGGCTGGAGGGACTTCCCGATGCGCAGCCGACTCGCGGAGCTGACCGGCCTCCCCACGTTCGTGGACAACGACGCCAAGGCGCTGGCCCTCGCAGAAGGCATGTTCGGGGACGCGGCAGGGGTCGACGACTACCTCGCGATGGTGGTGTCGACCGGCGTCGGCGGCGGGCTGGTGGTCGACGGTCGGCTGCTCGACGGGCGCCTCGGCAACGCCGGGCACGTGGGGCACGTGATCGTCGAGCCGGACGGACGGCCGTGCGAGTGCGGCGGTCGGGGCTGCCTCGAGGCGGAGGCTTCGGGCACGGCCATCGAGGCGATGACCGGGCGCCCCTCCGCCGAGGCCCCGCCCGACGTCGTGGAACGGACCGGCGCGCTCGTCGGGCGGGCGGTGGCCTCGGTCGCGGCCCTCTTGGACCTCGACCTGGCGGTGGTGTCGGGCTCGGTCGCCCTCGGCTTCGGGCCGCCGTTCTTCGATGCGGCACAGGCGGAGCTCTCCGCCAGGGCCAGGCTCTCCTTCGCCGCCGGGGCCAGGATCGTGCCCGGCGGCCTCGGTGCCGACGGCCCGCTTGCCGGAGCGGGCGCGGTGGGGTTCCGCGGCGCCCACCTCACGGAGGTCCCGACGTGACGCCACCGCGTGGGATCGGCGCGTCGCTTCGGGCCGTCGCGGCGCGCCCGCGCTTGTGGCCCGCCGCGCTCGTGGTGGGGCTGCGCCTCGCGCCGCGGGGGTGGTGGAGGAGGTGGCCGCCGTTGCCGTGGCCCGACGCCGACTACTGGCGGTTCCGCATGCAGACCGCCTACGGCGGCGAGGGGAACGACGCCCCCGATCCCGACGACGTCGTCGAGTTCCTGGTGTGGTGGCGATCCCGATGGCGGCGCCCGTCGCGCGTGCTCCGGTAGCCTTCGCGGACATGGAGCGGGTCCTCCTGCTCAATGCGACCTACGAGCCGCTGGCGCTGGTCTCCGACCGGCGCGCGATCGTGTTGCTGCTCGACGGCCGCGCGGAGGCCGTCGCATTCAGGCCCGACGGACCCGTGTTCCGCTCCGCGCAATTGAGCGTCGAGGTCCCGGCGATCGTCCGCCTTTCCCGCATGGTGCGGATCCCCCGGTGGGCCCGCACGCCGCCGCTCACGAGGCGCGCCGTCCTGCGGCGTGACGGCGGCGTGTGCGCGTACTGCGCGCAGGTGGCCGACACGGTCGACCACGTCGTGCCGAAGAGCCGCGGTGGACGGCACGAGTGGACGAACGTCGTCGCGTCGTGCAAGCGCGACAACCTGATGAAAGGAGACCAGCTCCTTTCCGAGATCGGGTGGACGCTGCCGTTCAAACCGTGGGCTCCCGACGGCCACCTCTGGAGGTTGCGCCACCTGGCGGAGATCGACCCGCTGTGGGAGCCGTACCTGGCAGTCGCCTCCTGAGCGCGCCGGGGCCTCGCGAGGGACCGGACCCCTTCGACGTCGAGTCCTTCCGCTCGGCGCGCCGCCGCGTCGTGCTGCGCGACGTGCCCGCTCCGGTGGTGGTGCTCGGCAGCACCCAGCCCGACGACGTGCTCGACGCCGACCAGCTCCGCCGACGCGGCGTGCGCGCCGCGCGCCGGCGAAGCGGGGGTGGGGCAGTGCTCCTCACTCCAGGGGCGCAGCTGTGGGCCGACCTCTGGATCCCCGCCGACGACCCGCTGTGGTCCCGCGAGCCGCGTCGGAGCGCGGTCGTCGCGGGGGCATGGTGGACACGCGCCCTCGGCCTCGACGGGATGGAGGTCCACGGGGGAGCGTCGACTCCTGCGCCGGGCAGTGACATGATCTGTTTTGCCGGCCTCGGACCGGGCGAGCTCAGCGTTGAGGGGCGCAAGGTCGTCGGCCTCGCCCAATGGCGGAGCCGGGAGGGCGTCCTCGTGCACGGCTGCGCCTACCGCGAGTGGGACCCCGGTCCGATCCTGGAGCTCCTGGCCCTCCCGTCCGCGCGCCGTCGGATGCTCGCGGTGGCGTTGCCGGGCGTCGCGGTCGGTGTCGGCGATCTCGGCGTTGCGTCGTCGTGGGGAGAGGTGGACCTCCTCCGGGCGCTTCCCGACGCGCAGTCCTGGGACGTCGTGAGGGCCTGACCGCGGGCGCGGACGACGCGCCCCTTCGACGTCCAGCCCGCCTCCCGAGCGCCCCCGTCGCGCCCCCTGCGCGGGGACGGCTTCGGGGATCGCCGCTGGGGGTCCCTCTCCCCGTCCTGTCCTCCTGTCCTCGGGTCCTCGCCGCGTGCCCTCAGGGTCCCCGCGCCGCACGGGTGGGGGAGGCGAATGCGTGGAGGTTGTTGACCAGTGGGGGAGTGGGGCGTAAAGTGGCGAAAAGTGGTTCGAAGTGGAGTAGCCCATGGAGCACAGGGCGCAGGCTGAGGAGCGTCGTGGACGGGGACGGGGATCGGAAGGACGCCGGTGGCGGCATTCGTTGGCAGGTACGAGCACTCGCTCGATTCCAAGGGACGGGTCATCCTCCCTGCCAAATTCCGCGCCGACTTCGAGCGAGGCGGCTATCTGACCGAGAATCGGGAGGGTTGCCTCGCGCTCTGGACGCCCGGGGAGTTCGAGCGACAGCTCCAGGCCATGCAGGAGCAGGCTGCCGAAGGCCGGACGGCGCGCAATCGCGCCCGTCTATGGGCGGCGAGCTCGCACGAGGTGGAGATCGACCGGCAGGGGCGGATGGCGATCCCCGCCCACCTGCGCGGGTTCGCGTCGCTGGAAGGCGACGTCCTCGTCCACGGCGCCATCGACAGGATCGAGCTGTGGAACCCCGCGGTGTGGAACGAGCGGGTCGTGCCCGAGGAGCGGTGGTTCCTCGACGCGGACTGAGTGCCTCGGCAGACCCCCTCGGGCTCAGTGCCCCGGCGGACCCCGTCGGCGGCAGCCCGGAGCCGACCTGGAGACTGGAGAGGAAAAGGAAAGGACGGACGGACAGCGCACAGACGACGCACCCCACGGACTCGCGACCGCCGGCCCGCCGGGCCGGCGGTCGCCGGACCATGTGCAGCCCCTCGACCGGCATGGTGGAAGACTTCTTCTCCGCCCTCTTCTGCCCTGGTCCCCTGGGGGCGCAACCCCGAGGTTCCTCGCTCGTCGAGGGGCTGCAGATGGCCCGGACATTCGCTCACGAACCCGTCATGGTGGACGAGGTGGTCGCCCTGTTCGGGCCGGTCCCCGCCGGCGTGGTCGTCGACGGCACCGCGGGGGGCGGGGGGCACGCCGCCGCGTTGCTCGACGCCCATCCCCATCTCGGGGTGCTCGCGCTCGATCGCGACCCCGACGCGGTCGCCGCGGCGCGGGCCCGGCTCGCCCCGTTCGGTCGCCGGGCGGTCGTGCAGTGGTCCACCTTCGACCGGATGGGCGAGATCGTCCGTGAGTCCGCTGGCGAGGCCCCGGGCTGGCCGTCCACCGACGCGACGGCGCCGGCGGTCACCGGGGTGCTCCTCGACCTCGGGGTGAGCTCACCGCAGCTGGACCGTGCCGATCGGGGGTTCTCGTACCGCGTGTCCGCACCCCTCGACATGCGCATGGACGCGACCGGCGGCCAGACCGCTGCGGACCTCGTGAATTCCTCGAGCGCGGACGAGCTTGCGCGGCTCTTCGCCGCCAACGGCGAGGGCCGCTTCGCGCGCCGCATCGCCGGCGCGATCGTCGGCGCGAGGCCGGTCACCACGACTGGCGAGCTGGCGGCGGTCGTCGCGAACGCGGTGCCCGCGCCGGCGCGCCGGAGGGGCCACCCCGCGCGCAGGGTGTTCCAGGCACTCCGGATCGCGGTGAACGAGGAGCTTCCCCAGCTCGTTCGCACCCTGCCGGTCGCGCTGCGCCTGCTCGCGCCGGGCGGGCGCCTCGTGGTCATCTCGTACCACTCAGGGGAGGACCGCATCGTCAAGGCGGCCCTCGCCGAGGCGGTCGTCGGTGGCTGCACCTGCCCCCCGGGGTTGCCCTGCGTCTGCGGCGCGCGACCCGAGCACGAGCTCGTGTTCCGGGGTGCGCGAAAGCCGTCGGCGGCCGAAGTCGCGCGCAACCACCGGGCCGAGAGCGCAAGGCTCCGGGCGGTGGAGCGGACGGTGGCGCAGTGAGCACGGCCGTCCGGCGTACACGGGTGATGCCCGCCGCGCGCGTCGCCCCCCAGCCCGCTGCCCGGCCGGCCCAGCGGCCCCCGCTGGAGGTCGTCGCGCCGCGGGCGAGATCGATCCGCCGGCGGTCGTTGGCTCCTCTGTTGTCCGGCGCCGTGGTGAGCTTGAGCCTCCTGTCCGTGGTGATCGGCCATGCCGAGCTGGTCCAGGGACAGATGCGCCTCGCCGACGTCCAGTCGGAGATCACATCGGCGAGGCTGCTCCACCAGCGCGAGGGCCTCACGCTCGCGAACCTCGAGAATCCCTCGCGCATCCTGCGCGTGGCTGAAGACACGCTTCACATGGCGCCGCCGACCCAGGTGCGCCAGCTCGCGCACGTCCCGCTGACCGTCGCGTTGCCCGCCCCGCACGTCACCCCGTCGTCAGGCGGCTCGCCGGCGCGAACGGCCGCGTCGGGCGGGTGACGCCCACCTCCACGGCGACGCGTCCGGCGCCGCCGCTCCGCCGTCGCGCCGCTCCACCTGGCCGACGACCCGGCGCGGAGCGGTCTCGTCCCCGCCCGCGTCCACATCCGCGTCCAGACCAGCGTCCAGACCAGCGTCCAGACCCGCGTCCCCGGGCGACTCGCAAGTCGGACCGACTGGGTGCCCAACGGCGGCGAGGACTGCTCGTGCGCCGGGTCCGGGCGGCACGGATCGTGCTCGTGGTCGCGCTGCTCGTCATCGCGGCGCGCCTCGTCGACGTCCAGGTGCTCCATGCGGGCAGGTACCAGCTGGAGGCCGCGCAGGAACTGACGCAGCCGGTCACGGTGCCCGCGCTGCGCGGCTCGATCACCGACCGCAACGGCGTCGTCCTCGAGACCTCGATCCCCACCGAGATGGTCGTCGCCGACGACTTCCAGGTAACCCACCCCGCGACCGAAGCCCGCGCGCTCGCCCCGCTGCTCCACGTCACGGCGTCGAAGCTCACCGGCCTCCTCTCGGAGCAGTCGGGCTACGTGCCGCTCGTCCCGAACCTCCCTGTCGCTCAGGCGAAGAAGGTGTCGTCGTTGGCGTTCCCCGGCGTCACCATGATCGACAACTCCCTCACCGAGGCCCCAGACGGAGGCCTCGCGGCGCCGGTCGTCGGCGGCGTGAACGCCGCAGGCCGAGGTGACGCCGGCCTCGAGGCGCAGTACGACCGCAGCCTCGCGGGTCAGGCAGGCAAGGAGACGCTCCTCGAATCCCCACTTGGCGTGCAGCTTCCGGGGACCCCCGTCGCAGAGAAGACCCCGGCGCTCGCGGGCACCGGGCTGCAGCTGACCCTCGACGAGCCGCTGCAGTACACGGCGGAAGAGGACCTCGCACAAGAGATCGTCGCGTCGCACGCCACGGGTGGCGAGGCCGTCGTGATGGACACGGCCAACGGCCAGATCCTCGCAATGGCCAACCTCGTGGCGACGCCGGCATCCGGCACGTCGGCGGCGCCCGCGGGCGGCTCGACCGCCTCGATCTCGACCTCGTCACCGGTCGTGATCGGACCGAACGGGCCAGTCGAGGAAGCGGCGACGAACGCCGCGGCCACCCAGCTCTACGAGCCGGGCTCGGTGTTCAAGCTCGTGCCGTTCTCCGCGGCGCTCGCCGACGGGGTGATCACGCCCCAGAGCACATTCACCGTCCCCGACCAGCGGACGATCGACGGCTACGTCTTCCACGACGCCACACCGCACCCCACCCAGCAGATGACGGCGACCCAGATCCTGGCGCAGTCCTCGAACATCGGGACCTCCGAGATCACCCAGCTGCTCGGCGAGACACGCCTGCTGGCGCAGGTGAGGACGCTCGGGTTCGGTGAGACAACCGGCCTGCACTTCCCCGGTTCGTCGCCGGGCTTGATCGTCACGCCGGCGCAGTGGGCCACGACCGACTACGTGTCCCTTCCGATCGGCCAGGTGGACGCGGTCAGCCCGTTGCAGGTCCTCGACGCGTACAACGCCGTCGCGAACGGTGGGACGTTCGTGGCGCCCAAGCTCGTGCGTGCCACGACCGGCGCGGACGGGGCGGTACACCCGGCGCCGCCGTCGAAGAGCCACCGGGTCATGTCCGTGTCGGTCAATCACGACCTCGTTTCCATGCTCGAGCAGGTGGTCGACGCAGGCACCGGCGTCGCCGCCGGCGTGCCCGGGTACCTCGTCGCGGGGAAGACCGGGACCGCGCAGATCCCCGCAGACAACGGCAGGGCGGGGTACGTCACAGGCGCCTTCGAGGCGACGTTCGTCGGGTTCGCCCCCGCGAACCACCCCGTCCTCTCGGCGATCGTCGTACTCGACCGGCCGACCCCCATCTACGGCGGCGCGGTCGCCGCACCGGTCTTCTCGAAGATCATGGCGTACGCCCTGCACCGCTACGACGTGCCGACGACGCCCGGACTGGGCGGGAAACCCCAGGTCACACTTCCCACCACACTGACAGCGCTGGTCCGGGAAGCGGCGTGATGCGGCTACCATCCGCTGGGGCCTCGGCTCACGGATGGTCCGTGCCGATGCCTCCCTGCAGCCTTCCGTGCGCATGACCCTCCTGCTCGGCGACATCGACGTGCTCGAGACGTCGGGCGATCCCGACGCCGTCGACGTCGACGCCGTCGAGCACGACAGCCGCCAGGTGGTGCCCGGGACCCTCTTCTGCTGCCTCGTCGGGCACGAGGCCGACGGCCACGACCACGCGACCGAGGCCGTGGCGCGCGGAGCGGTGGGAGTCGTGTGCGAGCGCGACGTCGGAGCGCTGCCAAGAGACGTCGTCCGGATCAGGGTCGCCAAGGGGACCGGCAGGGCGGCGATGGCGCGCCTCGCCGCGGCCCTCTACGGGAACCCGGCCACCTCGCTGCTCACCGCAGGCGTCACGGGGACGAACGGCAAGACGACCGTCACGCACCTGCTCGGGGCGGTGCTCGAGCACGCCGGGCACCCCACGACGGTGATCGGCACGCTCACCGGCTCGAGGACCACGCCGGAGTCGACGGAGCTGCAACGGACGTTCGCGGCGGTCCGCGACGCGCACCCGGGCAGCCCCCGCGCGGCGGTCGCGATGGAAGTGTCGAGCCACGCACTCGTGCAGTCCCGGGTCGACACCGTACGGTTCGACGTCTCGGTCTTCACGAACCTCAGCCACGATCACCTGGACTTTCACGGGTCCATGGAGGCCTACTTCGAAGCGAAGGCCTTGCTCTTCGAGCCGGCACGCACGAGGGCGGCGGTCGTCAACGGCGACGATGCCTGGGGGAGACGTCTCCTCGAGCGCGCCCGCGTCCCGGCAGTGTGCGTCACGCGCACCGGCGTCCGCGACGTGGAGCTCGAGATCGGGCGTTCTCGGTTCACGTGGCGCGGCGAACGCGCGTCGGTCCCGCTCACCGGCGCCGTGAACGTGGCCAACGCGCAGCTCGCGGCGGAGGCCGCGGTGGCGCTCGGCGTGCCGCCGCCCGTCGTCGCCGCTGGGTTGAGCGCCGCGACGCCGGTCGCCGGCCGCATGGAGGTGGTCGACACCGCGGATCTCGGGTTCGCCGTGCTCGTCGACTACGCGCACACGCCGGCGGCCCTCGAGGCGGTCCTCGCCGAGGCCAGGTGCCTCGCGTCGGCACGAGGTGGCCGATCGGTCGTCGTGTTCGGGTGCGGAGGCGACCGCGACAAGCTGAAGCGTCCGCTCATGGGCGAGATCGCGGCACGGTCGGCTGACGTGGTCGTCGTGACGTCCGACAATCCTCGTCACGAGGACGCGAACGCGGTCGTCGCCGACGTGCTCTCGGGAATCGGGCCGTCGATTCGGCCGATCGTCGAACCCGACCGGCGCCGTGCGGTCGAAGCGGCGATCGAGCTCGCCCTGCCGGGCGACGTGGTGGTCGTCGCAGGAAAGGGTCACGAGCGCGTGCAGGTGGTGGGGGACGAACGCCTCGCCTTCGACGACCGGGAGGTCGTCGCGGAGGTGCTCGCGGCGCGTGCGTCCGGCCACCTCAGCCGACGGGGCGGCTGATCGTGCTGTCGATCATGTCATCGGGGGCGTCAGCCTTCTGGATCGCGATCCTGGGAACCCCGCTCTTGATGCGCTGGCTGCTGCGCAAACGGATCGGCCAGCAGATCCGCGAGGACGGGCCCGCGACGCACACGGCGAAGGCGGGAACGCCGACGATGGGTGGCATCGCGATCGTCGGTGCCGTGGTCGGCGGGTACGTCATCGGCCATTTCGGGACCGACGTGACGTTCACCGCCGACGGGGCGCTCGTGGTGATCGCGATCTCGCTGTTCGGCGGCATCGGAGCGCTCGACGACTGGATCAAGGTCCGGAACCAGCGCAGCCTCGGCCTGAACAAGCGTGCGAAGTTCGCCGCGCAGGTCGCCGCGTCGGTGCTCGTCGCCGAGCTGGCCGTGCACTGGGCGCACACCGCGACGACGCTCTCGTTCACGCGGATGAGCTCGCCCGGCGCCCAGCTCGGCGAAGCCGGTTGGGTCGCGTTCGCGGTCTTCGTCCTCGTCGGCGCCTCCAACGCGGTGAACCTCACCGACGGCCTCGACGGCCTCGCCGCCGGCTCATCGACCTTCTGCTTCTCGGTGCTCGCGATCCTCGGGTACTGGATCTTCCGACACCGGCCGATCTTCCACGTGTTGCCCGCGTACGCGATCGACCTCGCGCTCACCGCGGTCGCCCTGGCGGGCGCGTGCCTCGGCTTCTTGTGGTGGAACGCCTCGCCGGCCAAGATCTTCATGGGCGACACCGGATCGCTCGCCCTCGGATCGGGCCTCGGCGCGCTCTGCCTCCTCTTGAACCTCGACCTTCTCCTCCCGATCCTCGCGGGCTTGTTCGTGGTGGTCACGTTGTCGGTGATCGCCCAGGTCGTGAGCTTCAAGGTGTTCCACCGGCGGATCCTGCGCATGGCGCCGGTTCAGCACCACCTCGAGCTGAGCGGCTGGCCCGAAACCACGGTCATCGTGCGGCTGTGGATCTGCGCGGGTCTGTTCGCCGCGCTCGCCCTCGGCGTCTTCTACGGCGTCTACCTCACGGTGGCGAAGATCTGATGGGTACGGCGTTGCGCGGCACGGTCCCCCACCGAGGGACCCCGGTCAGCGACGATGGTGTGCCGGGACCCGAGGGGAAGAGGAGAGGCGACTCCATGACGGCGACCAAGTCGGTGGCGCGCCAGGCACGGGTGGTGGCGCTCCTTCGCGAGATGCCGACCTCCACGATCCTCGTGACGCTCGTCGCCGCGCTGTGCGTGCTGGGCACGGTGATGGTCGGCTCCGCGTCGGAGGTCGTCTCCATCGAGACCTACGGCTCGGCGTGGTCCATCCTCATCCGCCAGTGCATGTGGCTCGCGCTGGGAACGGTCGTCATGTTCGTGACCAGCAGGATGGACTACCAGAGGTGGCGGCGGCTCGCGCGGCTGTTCGTGATCGTCGCCTTCGGGGGCCTCCTTTTCGTCCTCGTCCCCCACCTGGCCGTCCAGGCGACAGGGGCCAGCCGGTGGATCGGGTTCGGTTCCTTCGACGTGCAGCCCTCGGAGATCATGAAGCTCGCGCTCGCCGTCGCCGGCGCCGACATCGTGGTGCGCCGGGAGGAGGCCGGCGGGGGAGAGCGGATGGTCATCGGCCCGTTGCTGCTGCTCACGGGGGCGGCGTGCGGGCTGGTCCTGGCGCAACCCGACATGGGCACGACGGTCGTGCTGGGCTGCATCGGCCTGTCGATCCTCTTCGCGTCCGGTGTCTCGTTCCGCCCGATCGCCAAGATCGGCGGCGTGGTCGCGGGGCTCGCGGTGATCGTGAGCCTGATCGACCCCTACCGGCGCCAGCGCCTGCTCTCGTTCCTCGATCCGGGCGCCCACGCCGCGGGTTCGGGCTACCAGGTCGTGCAGTCCCTCATCGGCATCGGCTCGGGGCACCTCCTCGGCGTCGGCCTCGGCAACGGCACGGAGAAGTGGGGCTTCCTGCCGAACCCCCACTCGGACTTCATCTTCTCGGTGATCGGCCAGGAGCTCGGCCTGGCCGGCGCCGCGTGCGTGCTCGTGCTCCTCGGCGCGCTGTGCTGGTTCGGGCTTCGCGCCGCAACCCGCGCCCCGGACCGTTTCGGCGGAATTCTCGCCGTCGCCATCGTCACCTGGCTCGGCGTGGAGACGGTCGTCAACGTGGGCGCCGTGATCGGGCTTCTCCCGGTGACCGGGATCCCGCTCCCGTTCATCTCCTACGGTGGCTCGTCCCTGGTGCTCACGATGGCGGCCGCCGGCATCCTGGTGAACATCGCCCGTCGGGAGCAGCGGCAGGGGGTCCGTGCTCCCATCGCCCGCAGCAGGGCGCCGCGGAAATGACCCGCGGCGCCTTCGCCGTGATCTCGGGCGGGGGGACGGGCGGCCACGTCTTCGAAGCGCTGGCGATCGCCCGCGCGCTCCGTGCGCTCGGCCACGGCGCCGAGTCGATCGAGCTCGTCGGGTCCCGGCGCGGCCAGGAGGCGACGCTGCTGGCCGCCGAGGGCTTCCCGTTCAAGCTCCTGCCGGGTCGAGGGGTCGTGCGGCGTCTCGATCTCGCGGCGCTGCAGGCCAACGCCGGGGCGCTCGTCGGCCTCGGGTGGGCCACCGCGCGAGAGCTCCTGGATCTCGCGCGACGGCGCCCGCGCGTCGTCGTGTCGGTGGGGGGCTACGCGAGCTTCCCGGCGGACGCTGCCGCGGTGGTCCTCGGGGTGCCCCTCGTGCTCGTGACGATCGACGCGGTTCCCGGCGCCGTCCACCGCCTGCTCGCAGGGCGCGCCGCGGCGAACGCCGTCGCCTATCCGGGGACGGGCCTGCCCCGGGCCGTCGTCACCGGAGTGGCCGTGCGACAGGAGATCACCGAGGTCGAGCGGGGCGCGTCCGCCGCGGCGAGGGCGAGAAAGGAGCTCGAGCTGCCCGCACAGCGTCAGGTCGTGGGCGTCGTCGGCGGCTCCCTCGGGGCGCGGCGGGTGAACGAGGCGGCAGTCGGCCTGGCGGCGCGCTGGCGCGCCCGCGACGACCTTGCCATGCATCACGTGACCGGAAGGCGCGACGCCGAGGCGATGTCGCGCCAGGCGGCGGCCCTCGGGCTTCCCGGCGTCGACGGGCTGTCATACCGGTCGGTGGCCTTCGAGGACCGGATGGCGAGGCTCTACGAGGCCGTCGACGTCATGGTGTGCCGCGCGGGTGCGAGCACCGTCGCGGAGCTCGCGGTCGCCGGGGTGCCGTCCGTGCTCGTCCCGCTTCCCGGTGCGCCGGGCGACCACCAGACTGCCAACGCCAGGACGCTCGTCGACGCCGGCGCCGCCGTGCTGGTCAGCGACGAGGACTGCACCCCGGAGCGGCTTGCGACGGTCCTCGACGGGCTCTTGGCCGACGCCGCGCGGCTCGCCGCGATGGGAGCGGCCGCGCGCGCGCTCGGTCGGCCCGACGCGGCGGACCGCATCGCCGGCCTGGTGGTCGCGCATGCCGGCTGACCTCGACCGCTCCGTCCGCGGGGGCCTCGACCTGACCGCACGCCGCCGCGTCCACGTGGTGGGCGTCGGCGGCGTGGGAATGAGCGCGATCGCCACGGTCCTCGCCGGGATGGGGCACCGCGTCAGCGGGAGCGACGTGAAGGCGTCGCCGGTGACCGAGCGGCTCGGGGCGCTCGGCATCGCGGTGTCGATCGGGCACGATCCTGCGCAGGTCGACGCCGCAGAGCTCGTGACGTACTCGCCGGCGGTGCCCGAGGACAACGCCGAGCTCACCGAGGCGCGGCGCCGCGGGGTCCCCGTCGCCCACCGGTCTGCGGTGCTGGCCGCGATCGCCGGGATCCGCAGGTGCGTCGCCGTCGCGGGTACCCACGGCAAGACCACGACGGCGTCCATGCTGTCCTTGATCCTCGTCGAAGCGGGGTTGCGGCCCTCGTACCTCATCGGGGCAGACGTCAACGAGACCGGGACGAACGCCGAGTGGGACATCGGCGAATGGCTCGTGATGGAGGCCGACGAGAGCTACGGGTCCTTCGGAGCGCTGCGCTCGGACATCGCGCTCGTGACCAACGTGGAGCCGGACCACCTCGACCACTACGGCACGTTCGAGTCGCTCGCGGACGCGTTCGCACGGTACCTGTCCTCCTCGCAACGCCGGGTCGTGAGCGCGGACGACCCGGTGGCCGCCCGCCTCGGCCGCGCGGCGGGCGCGTCGACGGTGGGTACGTCACCCGACGCCACCTACCGGATCGACGGCGTCGTGACCGGCCGCAGCGCCATCGGCTTCGATCTGGTCGGCCCCGACGGCGCCCTCGGACGGGTGGAGCTCGCGGTCCCCGGATTGCACAACGCGCGGAACGCGGCCCTCGCGGCAGTCGGGGCGATCGAGGTGGGGGCATCGTTCGACGCCGCCGTGGGGGCGCTGGCCCGGTTCGCAGGCGTCCCGCGCCGCTTCGAGTTCCGCGGCACCGCCGCCGGCGTGACCTTCGTGGACGACTACGCGCACCTCCCCACCGAGGTCCGGGCGACCCTGGCCGCGGCGAAGGCGGGCGCGTGGCGACGCATCATCGCGGTCTTCCAGCCCCATCGCTACACCCGCACCGCGACGCTCGCGGCGTCCTTCGGCGAAGCGTTCGACGACGCGGACCTCGTCTTCGTGACCGACGTCTACGGGGCAGGGGAGGTCCCGGTCCCCGGCGTGTCCGGGCGGCTCGTCGCCGACGCCCTCTCGCGGCACCGCGGCCCGCGCCCGGTGGTGTACGTGTCGTCCCGGGACGAGCTGCGGGCGGCGGTGTCGGTGATGCTCCGTACCGGCGACCTGTGCGTGACGCTCGGCGCGGGCGACCTCACGACGCTGCCCGAGGAGCTCCTCGCCCTCCGATCGGGAGCGGACCGGTGAGCGGGGACGGTGGCGGCGCGACGGCGACCGCGGCCGCTCTCGACGCTCTCGCGGCCGCCCTGGGCCCGCGGGCCCGGCGCGGCGCTCCCCTCGGTGTGCGCACCACCTACCGCGTCGGGGGACCCGCCGGTCTGCTCGTCGACGTCGACGACGAGGACGACCTGGAGCAGCTCGCCCGGGCGATGGCGTCGAGCGGCGCCGCCGGCTGGGTCCCGGTGCTCGTGCTCGGAAAGGGGTCGAACCTCCTCGTTGCGGACGCCGGCTTCCCCGGGGTCGTCGTGCACCCGGGAGGCACCCTCGCCGCGCTCCGGCTCCCGGTGGCCGACAGCACCGCCGAGCCTCCGACCGTGCGGGCCGGTGGCGCCCTCGGCCTGCCGGTCCTCGCACGGCGGACGGTCGACGCGGGGTGGCACGGCCTCGAGTGGGCGGTCGGCGTCCCCGGATCGGTGGGTGGTGCCCTCAAGATGAACGCCGGCGGCCACGGCGCCGACACCGCGTCGTGCCTGGTGCGCTATCGGGCGGTCGACCTCGCCGGGGGCGCCGCGCGCGAGGCGGACCCGTCGAGCCTCGAGCTCGGCTACCGCACGTCGGCGCTCGGGGACGCAGACGTCGTCGTCTGGGCGAGCTTCGCCGTGGCGGCGGGCGACGTCGAGGAGGGCAAGGCACTCGTCTCGGAGATCGTCCGCTGGCGCCGGGAGCACCAGCCGGGGGGGAGCAACGCCGGATCGGTCTTCACCAACCCGCCGGGCGACTCGGCCGGCCGGCTCGTCGACGCCGCAGGGCTCAAGGGGTTCCGCCTCGGCAGTGCGCGGGTGTCGGAGAAGCACGCCAACTTCATCCAGGCCGACGACGACGGCAACGCCGCCGACGTCGTGGCGCTCATGGCGCACGTGCGTCGAAGGGTGGCCGCGGAGACCGGGGTGCTCCTTCGGCCCGAGGTGAAGCTGGTCGGGTTCGGTGGGGACCCGCTCGGCGGGGAGGGGGCCGGCGCCGCGAGGACGGCCAGCGCATGAAGGCATCGGCGCCCCCACGCGAGGCACGCACGTCGGGGTCGATCGACCCGCGTATCCGTGCCCGGCGCGCCGACGTGCTGCGCACCGAGGCCCGGCGCCGGCTCCGCGTGGCGCTGGCCGTCCTGGCCGCCGTGGTCGTGGTCGCCTGCGGGTGGTTCGCGCTGCACTCGCGTCTGTTCGCGGCGAGGGTGGTGACGGTCGTCGGCGCGGTGCACACGCCGGCCGCCCGCATCGTGGCGGCCGCGGGGCTGGCCGACCACCCGCCGCTGCTCGACGTCGGCGCGTCCGCGGTCGCAGGGGTCGAGCGCCTGCCGTGGGTCGCGCACGCGGCCGTGGCGCGCCAGTGGCCGGACGGCGTCCGGATCACGGTGACGGAACGGGTGCCCGTCGCCGCCGTCGCCGAGGTGCCCGCCTCGTCGGGATTCGCCCTCGTCGACCGCACCGCACGGGTGCTCGCGGTCACGTCACATCCTCCGCCGGGGCTCGTACAGGTCGGCGGCGTGGCGTCGCCGGGGGCGCCCGGCTCGACGTCGGGCGATCTGCGCGCGGGGCTCCGCGTGGTGGCGTCGCTCCCCGCCGCCTTCGCGGGCCAGGTGTCGGACGTGCGAGAGGACCAGCACGGAGACGTCACCCTCCAGTTGACCTCGGCGCTCACCGTCTACCTCGGGTCGACGGCGCAATTGCCGAAGAAGTACGAGGACATCGCGGCGATCCTCAAGGGCGCCACCCTGGCCTCCGGCTCCACGATCGACGTCGCCGCGCCGGCGACCCCCGTCGTGAAGCCCTGAACCGCCGAGCCGGTCCCCATGCCTTATGACCTGGGAATTCCTTCGGATTGCGCCGCACGTTGCGCGCCCTGGTGCGATGGCCGGGGGTTGCGTGCCCAAGCGCCGCGCCGCTGCCGCGCCGCTTGACCGGACCTGGCGGCTCCCTTATGGTGTCGGCGGGTCACGTCCAGTCGACGTGGACCTCCGCGTCAGGTTGAAGGTCCCGAATCGGGAACCGCTCCCTCACCGGAATGTGCGGGAACACGGGGGCACGCGGCCCGCCCGGCGGTCGCCACAGCATCGAGGGAGCACATGACCGTTCCGTCCCAGAGCAACTACCTCGCATTGATCAAGGTCGTCGGCGTCGGGGGTGGCGGCGTCAACGCGGTGAACCGCATGATCGACGCCGGACTGAAGCACGTCGAGTTCATCGCCGCCAACACGGACGCGCAGGCGCTGCTGATGAGCGACGCGGACCTCAAGCTGGACATCGGCCGCCAGCTGACCAAGGGGCTCGGCGCGGGGAGCGACCCCGAGATCGGACGGCAGGCCGCCGAGGAGCACCGCGGCGAGATCGAAGAGGCGCTCCAGGGCTCCGACATGGTGTTCATCACCGCCGGGAAGGGAGGCGGCACCGGGACGGGTGCGGCCCCGGTGGTTGCCGAGGTCGCCAAGGGTCTCGGCGCCCTGACCATCGGCGTGGTCACCCGGCCGTTCACCTTCGAGGGGCGGCGCCGGGCGATGCAGGCCGAGAAGGGGATCCAGACCTTGAAGGAGAAGGTCGACACGCTCATCGTCATCCCGAACGACCGCCTCCTCACGGTCTCGACGGAGAAGACCTCGATGGTGAACGCGTTCAAGATGGCCGACGAGGTCCTGCTCCAGGGGGTGCGCGGGATCACGGACCTCATCACCGTGCCGGGCCTCATCAACACGGACTTCGCCGACGTGCGGATGATCATGCTGAACGCCGGCACGGCCATCATGGGGATCGGCAGTGCCAGCGGCGAGGGCAGGGCGATGAACGCGGCCCGGGCGGCGATCACGAGCCCGCTGCTCGAGGCGTCGATCGAAGGGGCCCGCGGCATCCTGCTCAACATCGCCGGCGGGACGGACCTCGGCCTCTTCGAGGTGAACGAGGCGGCGGAGATCATCCACGCCGTGGCGCACCCGGACGCCAACATCATCTTCGGCGCGGTGATCGACGACAACATGGGCGACGACGTGCGCGTCACCGTGATCGCCGCGGGCTTCGAGCGCTGGGAGGAGCCGGGCAGGGCGCCGGAGCGGGCGGAGAGGTCGCTGGGCCTCGAGTCGTCCGTGCCGATGGACATCTTCGGCGACAGCAGCGAGAACGGCGACGTCGACCTCGACGACGACGACTTCGACGTGCCGTCGTTCCTTCGCTGAGGGACCGCCGGGTGGGGGCCCCCGAGGGGGCCGGACGCGAGCTCGACGCCACCGCGGGGCTCGCGCGGGTGCGACAGCGCATCTCCGACGCCGGGGGTGACCCCGACGCGGTGCAGGTGGTGGCGGTCACCAAGGGATTCGGGCCCGAGGCCGTCCGTGCCGCCGCAGAGGCCGGGCTCGTCGACGTGGGGGAGAACTACGCGCAGGAGCTGCTGGCCAAGGACGAGGCGCTGCGCGCCGGCATCCTTGGGGCGCCGTCCGTGAAGTGGCACTTCCTCGGCGCGATCCAGCGCAACAAGGTGGCCCGGCTCGCTCCCGTGGTCTGGTGCTGGCAGAGCATTGCGCGGGCCGCGGAAGGTGAGGCCATCGCCCGGCGCCGTCCCGGCGCAGGCGTGCTCGTGGAGGTCGACGCCACCGACGTGCCCGAGCGCAACGGTTGCGCGCCGCACGATGTGCCCGCCCTGGTCGCGGCGTTGCGCACGGCGGACCTCGACGTCCGGGGCCTCATGACCGTCGGCCCGCGGCGGCCCGCTGACGCCCGGCGCGCCTTCCGGCTCGTCCGCTCGCTCGCCGACGATCTCGGCCTGGAGGTGCGGTCGATGGGGATGAGCGACGACCTCGAGCTCGCGGTCGCCGAAGGGTCCACGATGGTGCGTGTGGGACGGGCGCTCTTCGGGGAGCGCCCTCGCCGTCGCGTGACCGCAACGTGACCCGACGGTGTCCGCCCGAACGGCGGGGAAGGCGGTACGCTACGGCTCGAGGAGACATGCGATGCCCACCTTCTTGAAAAAGACCATGGTCTATCTCGGCCTGCTCGACGACGAGTACGACGAGTACGACGACTTCGACGACCACGGCCAGCGGAGTTTCTCTGCAGCGTCGCGTCCCGAGCCGCGTGTCCAGCACGAGCCCGAATACGTGGAGGAAGAGCGCACCGCGTCCGTGCCGGTCGGCAGGATCCGGACCTTCCCGCGCGACGGGGCGGCCTCGCCGGCGTCCTCGTCGCCTTCGGCGTTTGGTTCGGGGGGCGTCGCGACCCGCGCGCCGGTGATCCGGCCGATGAGTGCAGCAGAGGCGACCCGTGTGCAAGTCGTCGCGCCGACGCGCTTCGGTGACGCGAAGGAGATCGCCGACTTCCTCAAGGCGAACCGCCCGGTGATCGTGAATCTGCAAGTGGCCGAACGCGATCTCCAGCGCCGGATGATCGACTTCTGCAGCGGTGTGACCTACGCCCTGAGCGGCGAGATGGAGAAGGTTGCCGACGAGGTGTTCCTTCTCGCGCCGACGAACGTCAAAGTCTCCGAGGAGGAGCGCCAGCGTTTGCAGGAGCGCGGCTACGGGCGGGGCTGAGCAGGCGCGCGCCGAGCGGTGAACGTCTTCAACATCCTCGCCTTCGTCGTCGAGGCGTACGTCCTCGTGCTCATCGCCAGGGCGCTGCTGAGCTGGCTGCCTGCCCGTCCCGGCACCGTGTTGTTCCGGGTCGTCCGGGCGCTCGACTCGATCACCGAGCCGGTCCTCCGCCCCATCCGCCGCGTGCTGCCCCCGATCCGTGCCGGGGGAATGGGGATCGACCTGTCGATCATCGTCGTGATCGTCGTGGCCGAGATCGTGGTCATCCCGCTGTTGCGAGCCTGAGCCCGACGACCGCGGCCGTCGGTGCGCCGCGGGGAATCCGGGGCCGCCCGATGGCCCAGGAGTACTATTCGCGTATGGACCACAGCGCTTCCACCAACTCGATCCTCGACACCCTTCGCACGGTCGAGTTCCGCCTGGGACTCAAGGGGTACAACGTCGACGAGGTCGACGAGTACCTCGAGAAGGCGGCGGTGGAGGCGGAGCAGGTCCAGGAGCGGCTGAAGGCGGCCGACGAACGGCTCCGCCAAGCCACCGAGCGGATCGCGCAGCTCGAGGCCGAGCCCGAGCGGGCCGGCGACCGGGCGACTGCCCCGCAGCCCCCGACGGCGGGTACGGCGGCGTCTGCCGCCCCGTCCGGCGCGACGGAGGAGGCGCTCCAGCGCACGCTCCTCCTCGCGCAGAAGTTCGTCGACGAGACCAAGCGCGAGAGCGAGAGCGAGGCCGCGCAGGTCGTGAGCCGGGCCGAGGAACAGGCCCGCACCCTGCTCGCGCAGGCCGAGGACCGTGCGCGGCAGCTCACCACCGAGGCGGAGGACCGGCTGCGCGACGAGGTGGGCCGCCTCGAGGCGACGCGGACGCGACTCGCCGCCGACGTGGAGACGATGAACCGGCATCTCGACGAGCAGCGCACCAAGATCCGCGACTCGCTCGCGGAGGCGCTCCGGTGGGTGGACGAGCGGATGCAGCCGCCGGCACCGCGCCCGGCGCCCGAGCGAGCGCAGGAGGGCTCCGCACCGCCCGCACCGCCCGCACCGCCCGCGGCGCCTCCGCGGCGGCACACAGGCGCCGGCGCGCCGAGTGCCGGTCGGGCCGACGGCGCCGGAGTGGGAAGCGGCGGATCGCCCCCGGGCGGAGGCGGGGCCCGGCCGAACGCGGCGCCGGATGCTCCGGCGCAGCCGGATCGCCAAGCGCCGGCCGGCACGCCCTCGCACTCCGGACCGGAGCGGACCCAGGCCGCGGTCGGCGCCCGGCTGGGGGTCCTCAACGGCGGCCTCTTCGGGGCGGGGCGGGAAGGGACCGGGGCCGAGGAGCATCGACTCGGCGATTGAGGGTCTGTTCGCCCTCGTCGCCGCGCACCGACGTCGGCATGGTTGAACTGTCGCGCGCGGTCCGCTAGGGTCACCGCCTCCCGCATGGGCAGCGGTGTGCCCGGCGGTGAGGCGGTGAGAGGAGGCCCAGATGACGCCAGCGACGACGGCGCGTGCGTCGAGGGGGACGCGCAAGTCGCAATCGGCGAGCCGGGCGTCGCGAACGGTCAAGAAGCGGTCGACGACGTCGGCGAGGGCCACGGGCTCCCAGGCAGGCTCGAAGAAGGCGGCCCGAGCCGCCGTGGGAAAGGACCGCGGGGTGGGTAAGGTCGCCAGCAGCCGTGCGACCGGCGCCACCGGGACGGCGCCTGCGGCGAAGTCCGCGCCGAAGAAGACCTCAAACGCCGCGCGCCCCCGCGCCGCCGCACCGGAGAAGGCTCCGGCGCGGTCCGCGGCGAGCGACCGCGGGAGCGCCGCGCCGCCGCGAAGTGCCGCAGTGACCAAGACGACGGGAGCCGACAAGAAAGCCGACAAGAAGTCGGCCACGAAGGAGACGGTGAAGAAGGCAGTGACCTCGACCTCTCGGACCGCGAAGGAGCGGCGGGCACCCGCCGAGCCCACGGTCGCCAAGGCGGCCAAGACGACGCAGCAGCCCGCCTCCCCGACGGCCGCCTCGAAGGCCGCTCCGGCGAATGCGGGGGCTCCGCCCAAGGCCGCCGCCACCACCAAGACGGCCACACCCGCGGCCGTCAAGAAGGCCCCGCCCCGCCGCGCGCTCGCCGGCCCCTACGCCCAGGACGCCAAGTTCCTCGACGAGCAGCGCCAGCTTCTCGAGAGCGAGCGCGCGGTCTACCTCGCCCAGGCCTCGGACCTGAAGGCGGAGGCGGACTCGCTCGCCCAAGAGCGCGAGCCCGGCGACGTGCAGTTCGACGAGGAGTCGGGCGAGGGTGGCACGGTCACCGTCGACCGGGAGCGCGACCTCGCGCTCTCGGCGCAGGCCCTCGTGGCCGTCGAGGAGATCGACGCCGCGATGGCAAAGGTCGCCAACGGCACCTACGGCGCCTGCGAGCGGTGCCAGCAGCCCATCCCCAAGCCGCGGCTCAAGGCGCTGCCCTACGCGAGATTGTGTGTGGCGTGCAAGAGCGGGGGACTGTCGCGCCGCTGACCGGCGGACGGCACCGGGCCGTCCTCGTGACCGCCGCCGTCGCGGCGGTCGTGATCGCGGCCGACCAGGCCACGACGTCGTGGGTGCTCGCGGATCTGCACGGCCACGCCCACCTCGTCGGACCCCTGGGCCTCGGGCTCGCGTACAACTCCGGAACGGCGTTCAGCCTGTTCTCGGGGGCTGGGGACTGGCTGGTGCCGCTCGTCGTCGTCCTGCTCCTCGGCATCGGCTGGCTGGCCTGGCAGACGCGACGGATCGTCCTGGCGGTCGCCTACGGGCTGGTGCTCGGCGGGGCGCTCGGCAATGCCGGCGACCGCCTGTTCCGCGGACACCACGGCCAGGTGGTCGACTTCATCACGCTCAGCCACTGGCCCACCTTCAACGTGGCGGACGCGTGCATCACCGTCGGGGTCGTGCTCGTGATCGCGGTCGCCCTGCTCCCACGGTGGCGGGCACCGGGCCCCGGTCCCCGCGACGAGCGCGGCGACTCGTCCACCGTTCCAGGAGCGCGCGCCGACGCGGAGTGCGGCGGGCGGTGACGGACACCCACGCACCCGGGCTGTTCGCCGCGACGGTGCCCCAGGCGCTCGACGGCATGCGGGTGGACCGCGCCGTCTCGGTCCTCACCTCGGTGTCGAGGTCGCAGGCAGCGGCGCTCGTCGCTGACGGCCGGGTGCGGGTCGACGGGTCGCCGATCCTCCAGCGCAGCGCGCTCCTCCGGGCAGGTGCGGCGCTCTCGGTCGAGCTGCTCCCGGCCCAACCTCCTCTCGAACCCGACCCCGCCGTGCCGTTCGAGGTCGTCTACGAGGACGCCGACCTCGTCGTGGTCGACAAACCCGCCGGCGTCGTGGTCCACCCCGGGGCGGGATCGCGCCACGGCACGCTCATCGCCGGGTTGGTCGCGCGGTACCCGGACATCGGCGCGCTGGGCGAGGTGTCGGACCCGGGACGCCCGGGGGTGGTGCACCGGATCGACAAGGGCACCTCGGGGCTGCTCGTCGTCGCGAGGTCTCCGCTCGCGTACACCTCGCTCGTGGCCCAGATGGGGGCACGGACCGTGGGCCGCCGCTACCTCGCCCTCGTCGCCGGCGTCGTCCCCGACGACCGTGGGGTCGTCGACGCCCCCGTGGGGCGCTCCACGAGGACGCCGACCAAGATGGCCGTGACGCCCGCGGGGAGGCCCGCACGGACGCGCTACGTGGTCCTCCAGCGCGCTGCACGCCTGTTCGTGAGGGGCCAGTGGTCGTTCCGTACGGCCTCGCTGCTCGCCTGCACGCTCGAGACGGGTCGGACGCACCAGATCAGGGTGCACGCCGCGGCGATCGGGCATCCGGTGATCGGCGACGACCGCTACGGCGACGCGGCCACGCGCGGGATGCTCACGAACGGGCGCCTCTTCCTCCACGCCGGGGAGCTCTCGATCGACCACCCGGTCTCCGGCGACCGGCTCACGTGGCGTTCGCCGCTCCCGGCCGATCTGCGCGAGGTGCTCGAGGGGCCGCCGGCCTGAGTTTCAGGCGGCGTCCTGTGCGCCGACCACTGCGCCGTCCGCCGAGAGCGCGGCCAGCGCCTCCTCCTCCGCGCGCCGCACCCGTCGCACGCCGACGCCGAGCCGTTCGGCCGTCGTCTGCAGTGAGGCGGGGGTGTCGCCGTTGAAGCCGAAGCGCAGCCGCAGGACGTCGCGCTGCAGCTCGGGGAGACGGTCGAGTGCGTCCCGGATCCGCTCGAACACCATCTCGCGGTCGACACGCTCGGCCCAGTTGTCCCCGTCGGGTGCGACGAGGTCGCCGAGCGAGGTCGACGAGTCGATGGCCGCGGGCTGGTCGAGGCTGGCCGTGACGCGGGCGACGTCCTCGAGGTTCCGCCGCTCCTCGGGCGTCATGCCGGTGACCTCGGTCAGCTCCTCCTCGGTGGGTTGGCGGCCGAGCTGCCCGGCGAGCTCCGCGGTGATCGCGTCGAGGCGCTGGAGCCGCTCACCCACCTCGAGCGGGATGCGGATCGTGCGGCCGTGCTGCTGGACGGCACGCTGGAGCGCCTGGCGGATCCACCACGTCGCGTAGGTGGAGAAGCGAAAGCCGCGCTCCCAGTCGAACTTCTCGACGGCGCGAAGGAGCCCGAAGGTCCCCTCTTGGACGAGGTCCGCAAGGTCGACGCCCCGGTCCTGGTACCGGCGCGCCCAGTGGACGACGAGACGGAGATTGGCGGCCACCATCTCCTTGCGAGCGCGCTCGTCACCGGCGGCGACGCGCTTTGCGAGCGCGATCTGCTGCTCGTGGTCCGGCATGGGGTGCTGATCGAGGTCGCGCAGCAGCAGCCCGAGGCTGTCGGTCGTCGCTGCGCTGGTCTTGGTCATGGTGCTCATGGTCTGCGGCTTCGTCGCTCTCTCTCGGCTCGTCGTGGTGAAGGCGGTGGTGTCCTTGTCGTGCTCGCGGTGCCGGACGTCGTGGCCGGAGGTGCGCCCCGGCACAGTGCGTACGGCATAGCCCTACCCGTTCCTAGGAATACAACGCCCATGCCCCCGATGCCATTCCGTGCCCGGAAATGGCGCCCGGGACAGGGAGAACGCCGTGACCAGCCTCCGCATTCCCCCTCGGATGGCACGGCTCGCCTTCCTCCGGGTTGCGGTGTGGCCCACCGGGGTGCTCACCTGATCTGCGTGCGCCTCTGGCTCGTGCGGCACGGGGAGACCGAGTGGAGCCGGACCGGTCGCCACACGGGGAGGACCGACGCCCCGCTGCTCCCCGCGGGTGCGGTGGCGGCCGGGGCCGCGGGCGCGTGGCTGCGCGCCCGGGTGCCCGCCCCGTCCCTCGTCCTTTCGAGTCCTCGCCTGCGAGCGGCCGAGACCTGCCGGCTCGCCGGGTTCGCCTCGGAAGCCGAGCCGTGCGAGGACCTGTCCGAATGGGACTACGGAGAGTACGAAGGTCGGACCACCGAGGAGATCCGCAGCGCACGGCCCGGCTGGACGCTGTGGGCGGACGGCGCCGTCGGGGGCGAATCGGCGTCATCGGTCGGCCGCCGGGCCGACCGGGTCATCGAGCGGGCGAGGGCAGCGGGCGGTGACGTGCTGCTCTTCTCGCACGGCCATCTCCTCCGGGTGCTCGCCGCGCGCTGGGTCGGGCTGCCGCCGGCGGGGGGCCGGCTCTTCGCGCTCCCGGCGGGCGCGGTGTGCGTGCTCGGCGACGAACGAGAGACGCCCGTCGTGGTGGGGTGGGACCTGATGGAGCGTCCTCGGACCGGTTGAGCGGTGCCGTCGAGCGTTCCGGCCCCGGTGGGCGCCGGTCGCCCTCAGGAACCCGAACGGACGAGCCGGCCGAGGTCGAAGGCACCCGGGGCGCGCGTGACCTGGGCGCCGGTCCCCGGGCCGGGGTTGC
The DNA here is from genome assembly GCA_035534455.1 of Acidimicrobiales bacterium. Taxonomy (GTDB): domain Bacteria; phylum Actinomycetota; class Acidimicrobiia; order Acidimicrobiales; family RAAP-2; genus JAJYVT01. The sequence goes on along the minus strand of DATLRV010000055.1, from coordinate 59,077 downwards.
CCCTGGCGCGATCGACCATGTCCGCGAGGGTGAAGGAGCCGAGGTGCTCGCGCATCGTGGCGCTCACCTCCGCCCAGATCGACAGGAGGACGCACTGGCCCTCGTGGTCGCAGGCGCCGTTCTCGTGCGGCTCGCCGAAGTCCCCCGCCACGATCGGCCCTTCCGCGGCGGAGACCACCTGGGCGAGCGTGATCTCGGCGGGGTCCCGTGCGAGCACGTAGCCGCCGCCCACCCCCCGCTTGGAGCGCACGAGCCCCGCACCCTTGAGTGCGAGGAGAATCTGCTCGAGGTAGGGCTGAGGGAGCCCCGTGCGTTCGGCGATGTCCCGCACCGAGGTTGGTGTCACCGTCTCGGCGTGCAGCGCGAGGGAGAGCAGCGCCCTGCACGCATAGTCGCCGCGGGTGGACACTCTCACGCGTCCCGATGTTACCGGCGCACGCCCGGCGAACCGGGTGGATGGTGCATATCGGGCGTCGGCAAGTCGCCCGCCCGGTCACCGCACCCGTACGCTTGGCGCGCATGGTCGCCCACCCGGTCCCGGCGCCGCCCGAACCGGTCCGGCCGGATTTCGGCGGTCGATGCCTCACCGAGGTGTGCCCGACGCTGCTCACCGGGGTCTACGGCGCCCGCGGGTGGGTCCCGCCGGCGTGGGTGCCCGAACCGCTCCACGGTGCGCGCCAGGTGGTCCTTCTCGTGCTCGACGGCCTCGGCGCCCGCCAGCTCGCGGCTCGCCACGGGACCGCGCCCGTGCTTGCCGGTGGCGTGGGGACGACCGTCACCTCGGTCGCGCCGAGCACCACGGCCGCCGCGCTGACCAGCCTCACGACCGGGCGGCCGCCGGCGGCCCACGGTGTCGTCGGTTACCGGGTGGCGGTGGGCGACCAGATCCTGAACGTCCTGAGCTGGCGGCTGGGCTCGGGTCTCGACGCCCGGCGGCTCGTCGCGCCGCATGGCTTCCAGCCGCTGCCGCCGTTCCCGGGAGCGCTGGCCGCGACCCCCGTCGTCTCCCGCCACGACTACTGCGCGACCGGGTTCACCGCTGCTCACCTCGGCGACGCGCCGCTCCACGGCTGGCACACCCCGGCGGGGCTGGTCGTCGAGGTGGGTCGGCTCCTGCGCGGCGGCGCGCGCTTCGTCTACGCCTATTACGACGGCATCGACCGCACGGCGCACGCGAGCGGCCTGGGCGAGCACTACGACGCCGAGCTCCACGCGGTGGACCGGATGGTCGGCGACCTCCTCGAGGAACTTCCGCCGGGAGCCGCCCTCGCCGTCACGGCGGACCACGGGCAGGTCGAGGTCGGCTCGTCGATCGAGGTCCTCGGCTGCGAGGTGATGTCGCTCGTCACCCTCTTGTCGGGTGAGGGGCGGTTCCGCTGGCTGCACGCACGACGCGGGGCGGAGGGTGACCTCCTGTCGCTGTGTGCCGAGCGCCACGGCGACGTCGCGTGGGTCCGTGCCACCGACCAGCTGGTCGACGAAGGCTGGCTCGGTGGCGTGCCGGACGCCGAGATCCGGGGGAGGCTCGGGGACGTCGCCCTCGTGCCTTTCGCACCCACCGCGTTCTTGGACCCGGCCGACACGGGTGAGCAGCGCCTCGTGTGCAGACACGGCTCGCTGACCCCCGACGAGATGCTCGTCCCCTTACTCGCGTGGGCGCCGCGGCCCTGACGCTCCGCGTTGCCGCAACGCCGTCGTCCTCTGGCATCATCCTTGGCATGCGCACAGCACAGGGGCCGACGACGTCGACGCAGGCGGGGGGTGCCGTCTCTCCCGACGAGGTGCTGCCCGGCCCGGGCCGCCCTGCCGGTCCCGGCGCCGCCGGTCCGCCGGGCGCGCCTGGCGCAGAGGGCGCGCCGGGCGCGGAGGACCCCGAGGTGCACAGGGAGGCGGTCGAGCAGCCGGGCAAGGTGATGCGGATCGGCACCATGGTCAAGCAGCTCCTCGACGAGGTCCGCCATGCGCCGATGGACGAGGCCGGCCGTGCCCGGCTCAAGGAGATCTACGAACAGTCCGTCCGGGAGCTCTCCTCGGGCCTCTCGCCCGACCTCTCGGCCGAGCTCGACCGCATGGCGCTCCCCTTCGACGAGGAGATTCCCTCTGAAGCCGAGCTCCGGGTCGCCCAGGCCCAGCTCGTCGGGTGGCTGGAGGGGCTCTTCCACGGGATCCAGGCCACCCTCGTCGCCCAGCAGATGGCGGCCCGGGCCCAGCTCGACCAGATGCGGCCGCGTGGGCTGCCGCGGCCCGGTGACGAGGTCGCGACGACCGAGCGGCCGGGCACCTACCTCTAGCAGGAGCGGGGCGGGTCCGGCCTCCCCGGGGCACGCGCCCGGGGGTGTCACGGATGTGGCCCTTGCGCCCGGACGGTAGAATCTCGCCATGCCGATGGTGGTCACAACGAAGGATTGCACTGCGCTCGGCGACGCCGAGCTGGAGGAACTGGCCGATCTCGGAGTGGAGCCCTCCGGTTTCGACATCGGGTTCCTGTCCAAAGAGCGCGAGGAGTGGGTGCTCGTGACGACCGTCCGGGACGGGCGGAAGCTCCGTGGCTACTCGTTCTGCACGCTCGAGCGGATCGGTGGCACCCCGTCGCTGCTCGTCGGGGTGGCCTCGGTCGACCGAACGAGCCGGGCCGAGTCGGCGCTCAAGACCATCATGGCCGACCAGTTCCGGCGGGCCCTCCTTGCGTTTCCCGACGAGGACGTCCTGCTGGGCACGAGGCTGTTGAGCCCCGACGGCTTCCGTGCCTTCGCGGGGCTCACCGACGTGGTCCCGACCGCCGGCCACCGGGCGTCGGGCGAGGAGCGGGCCTGGGCGCGCCGCCTGGCGAAGCGGTTCGGCGTCGAGGCGCGTCTCGACGACCGCACCTTCGTGCTCAAGGGGGACGCCGCCGCCGCCACCGGCGGCCTCGACTTCACCCATCCCAAGGTGAAGCTCCCCGAGGGCGCCACCGAGCTGTTCTCGGGTCTGGACGCGGTCCGCGGCGATCGCCTGGTCGCTTTCGGCTGGGCGATGGCCGAAGACCTCGCCGGGGGGAAGTTCTCCCGCTAGCGTCGGGGCGGTGTCGGGGCGGTGTCGGGGCGGGCGTCAGCCCTTCGGCAGCACCGCCTGACAGATCTTGTAGCAGTGGCCCTCGCGCGGGCGGCTCACCGCCACGAGCAGGAAGTGGGGTGGGAAGCCGAGTGCGGTCGCGAGTGGCTTTCCCGTCAGACGCTCCCCGCGGGACGCGTCGAGCGCGCGGACGGCCCGTAGGTCCTCGACCGGGAGCCAGACGTCGTCGCGCTCCCAGCCGAAGCGCACCCAGGTGGACCCGTCGGCTCGACGGCGGAGCAGCTGAGGGCCGCGCGTCGGGTGGACCAACGACACAGACGGCCGCAACCCGCGGAAGTCCCAATAGGGCGCCGAGGGGCCGTGGAAGCCGAGGAGCGGGCCGTCGTGGGTGGCGGCCAGGCGGGTGAGCATCGCCCGGGTACGCCGACCCTGCAACCTGCCGACCCGGCGGGGGAGAGCCGCCACGGTCGCGGCCTCGGGCTGCGCCAGGTCGTCGCACTCCGGATCGTCGGCGAGCGCGGCTTCGACGACGTCGAACGCCGACAGGTCGGGCGCGTGGCCGGGTGGCCACGGGATGCGAAGGCGCAGCAGCGACCGTGAGGCGAGGTCGACGACGGTCGTGTCCTCCGGCGTGCAGCCGAGCACGAGGACTCGGAGCTTCGCCCCGCCGACGGTGAGCGTCCGGTCCCGCGGGACGACCCCGCGCAGGAGCGCCCGGGGCCGTCGCGTCGCGGCCGCTTCCCGTGTCGGTCGCGCGTCGCGGGACGGCGCCGCCCGGTCCGGCACCTCGTCGAGCGCCGCCTCCATGCGTGGGGGCGTCCCGGCGGCGGTCCTCGGCCCGCCCGCGGGGCGACGTGGGGCGATGGCGTCGTCGGCGTACGGCTCCGGCGCGTCCGCCGCTGCAGCGACCAGGACCGGACCGCTTGCGGTGTCCTGCGCGGAGGTGCCCGTCCGCGCCCGACGCGCGTGTACCGCTGCATGCCGTCCTTGGCGGTTCGAGCCCAGCACGAGATCCCCTCCTCACCCGTCACCGGGGAGGTCCCCGGCGCTGCGACGAGCCTATCGGCGCCCCCGTGCCAGAAGGTGGTCAAGCTGCGCGTCGAGTGCGAGGACATCGCGGGTCGGCTGCTCGCAGACGAACCCGTGGCACACGTAGGCCGTGTCGCGCGCGCGGCCTTCCCACAACCGGCCGCGTCCCGGCTCACCCCAGGCCACCACCGCATCGGGGAGCCACCGGCGCCGGAGCGGACCGAGCAGGTCCGGACGCGTCCCCGCGACGACGACCTGGGCGCCGTGGTCGACAAGCGCGAGGGCCGCGAGGAGGTCGGCGACCGCGAGCGGCTGGCCGATAGCCAGGGGGGCGGCGAGCTCGCAGATGCGCGTGCCGGCGTCCGTCCACCGGGACGAGCCGCTCAGCGCGCCGAGCCGGAGCAGGGCGACCGCCCCTGCCGCGTTGGCGGAGGGCAGGGCGGAGTCGACGACGTCTTTGGGACGCGCGACGAGGTGCTCCGCATCTCGCCCGGTGGTGAAGAGCCCCCCGTGCTCGGGATCCCAGAAGAGGTCGAGCATGGCGCCGGCGGTCTCTTCTCCACGATCGATCCAGCGCGCGTCGCCCGTCAGCGTGGCGAGCCACGTCGCCGCGGTGACGACCGCCGCGTAGTCGCCGGCGAACGCCGGGACGCCGCTCTGCGCCGAGCGCAGCCAGCGTCCGTCAGCACGGCGGTTCGTCGAGAACAGGTGGGTGCCGGCGTCGACCGCTCGACGCGCCCACCGCCTCTCGTCGCACGCCCATGCCGCTTCCGCGAGGGACGCGGTGAACAGGGCGTGCCACTCGGTGAGCACCTTGTCGTCGCGAGCAGGCTGGGGACGCCGGCGCCGGGCGACGAGCATGGCGGCGCGCCCGGCCTCCACCTCGGGCGGCCGTTCGATCCCCGCGCCGGGCGGGCGGTGCAGGACGGAGCGGCCGTCGAGGTCCCCGTCGTCGGTCACCCCCCACCATGCGCAGAGCGTCGCGGCGAGGGCCGCCGTGTCGCCGTCGTGGTCGGAGAGCGCCGTGCGCACCTCCGCCGGCGTCCAGGTGGCATGGCCACCCTCGACGCCGCCGGCGTCGGCGTCGAGGGAGGCGCAGAACCCGCCGTCCGGGGTCGACAGCTCGGCAAGGACGAACTCGACGGTCTCGCGCACGACCTGGAGGTAGGTCGGGGATCCGGTCACCTGCCAGCCGTGCAGGTACGCCCGCACGAGGAGGGCCTGGTCGGTCAGCATCTTCTCGAAATGGGGGACCAACCAGCGCGCGTCGGTCGAGTAGCGCGCGAAGCCGCCCGCGAGGTGGTCGTAGATGCCACCCGCGGCCATCGCGTCGAGCGTCGTCGTGGCCATGGTCCAAGGCGACGGGACGGCCTGCGGACCCGCGCCGGCGGCGTCGTCGGCCGCCGGCCGGTCGGTCAACGCCGCGCGGAGGCAGAGGTCGACGAATGCGGGCCTCGGGAACTTCGGGGCGGGGCCGAAGCCGCCCCAGCGGGGATCGAACCGGCCGGCGAGCTCGTCGAGCGCGCGCCCGGAGAGTGCGGTCCAGTCGGGAAGGTCGTCGGTGGCGACCGGCGCGAGCCGATCGACGGCTCGCGTCTCGTGCTCGACGGCGTCGCCGAGCGCCGCAGCTTGCGCCTCGACCTCGTCACGACGTTGCGACCAGGCCGTGGCCACCGCCTCGAGGACGCGGCGGAACGAGGGCAGGCCGTGCCGGTCGGCCGGCGGGAAGTAGGTGCCCGCGAAGAACGGGCGGCCATCGGGCGTGCAGAACACCGACATCGGCCAGCCACCCGCACCGGTCATCGCCTGGACCGCCGTCATGTAGACGGTGTCGACGTCGGGCCGTTCCTCGCGGTCGACCTTCACCGAGACGAACCCGTCGGAGAGCCGCGCGGCGACGTCGGGGTCCTCGAAGCTCTCGTGGGCCATCACGTGGCACCAGTGGCACGCGGCGTAGCCGATGGACACGAAGAGAGGCTTGTCCTCTTCCCGGGCGCGCGCGAGCGCCTCGGGGCCCCACGGGTACCATTCGACGGGGTTGTCGGCGTGCTGGCGGAGATAGGGACTCGAGGCGTCCGCCAGTCGGTTCACCCGCTCGATGGTAGGGGCGCGCGCCCCTCTGTAGGGTTGGCGCCCGTGGACGTACGGCTCGACGGAAAGGTCGCGCTCGTCACCGGTGCGAGCCGGGGCATCGGCCTGGCGATCGCCAGACGCTGCGCGCAAGCCGGGGCGTCGGTGATGCTCTCGTCGAGGAAGGCGGACGCGCTCGAGGCCGCCGCGCTCGAGTTGGTGGGTCTCGACGGCGAGGTGGCCTGGCATGTCGCCCACGCCGGGGACCCCGAGCAGGCGTCGGCGTGCGTCGACGCGACCGTCGAGCGGTTCGGCGCCCTCGACCTCCTCGTCAACAACGCCGCGACGAACCCCCACCTCGGCCCGCTGCTCGAGATCGACCGCGGGCGGGCGTCGAAGACGCTCGAGGTGAACCTCCTCGGCGTGCTCGCCTGGTGCCAGGCCGCGTACGCCACGTCCTTGCGCGAGCGGGGGGGATCGATCCTCAACATCGCGTCCGTGGGGGGCCTCGGGCCCGAGCCCGGGATCGGGTGGTACAACGCGACGAAGGCCGCCGTCATCCACCTGACCAAGCAGCTGGCCTACGAGCTCGCGCCGGGCGTCCGGGTGAACGCGATCGCCCCGGGGCTCGTGCGGACCTCCTTCGCCCGCGCGCTCTGGGAGCCTCACGAGGAGGCGGTCGCTTCCCGCATCCCCATGGGGCGGATCGGCGAGCCCGACGACGTCGCGACCGCCGCACTCTTCCTGCTGAGCGACGTTGCGTCGTGGATCACCGGCGCCGTCGTGGTCGTCGACGGTGGTGCCACCAGCCGACCCTCGGGCGGAGTCGGCTGACGCGCCAGATCTCGTTCGACCTAGGTGAGGGCGCCCCGGCGCACCTTGCCCGACGGCGTGCGGGGAAGCCGCTGGGTGAGCACGAGCTCTTTCGGGGCGGCCCAGCGCGGCAACGTCTGACGCACCAGGTCGCACAGCTCGGGGAGCGACGGTGGCAACGAGGGGTCGGCGGGGACCACCCAGGCGACGACCCGCTCGCCCCACTCGGAGTCCGGTCGCCGCCACACCGCGACCTCCGCCACCAGCGGATGCGTCGAGATGGCCCGCTCGACGGGAACGGGCCAGATCTTCTCTCCACCGCTCACGATCACCTCGGCCAGCCTGCCGTCGACGTGCAGCCGCCCGTTCTCGAGCCGCCCGCCGTCGCCGGTCGGGAGCCAGCCGCCGCGGCCGTCGGGGCCGCGCACCCTCGGGTCGCTGCCGTCGCGGTAGGCGCGCAGCAACATCGGGCCACGGACCAGCACCTCGCCCGCATCTCCCTCTGCGTCCCGGCCGGTCCCGATGGCCACCTCGACGCCGTCGAGCGGCACGCCGTCGTAGACGACGCCCGAGCCGGTCTCGGTCATCCCGTAGGTCGCGACCACGTTGCTCGGGAGCTCGACCGGTGGTGCGGCGCCGCCGAGGAGGATGCAGGCGAAGGACGCAGGGTCGATGCGGGCCAGGGCCGTGGCGACGAGCGAGACGTGCGTCGCGTCCCCGCGGCGGCCGATCGATGCGACCGTGTCCGCGTCGAAGCGGGGGAGCACGGTGCACGGGGTCCCCGTGACGAGCGCACGCGTGAGCACGGACAGTCCCCCGATGTGGGCGAGTGGGAGGCAGGCGAGCCAACGGTGCCGCGACGGGTCGACGCCGAGTCGGGCGGAGGTGGAACGAGCGCTCGCCGCGATCGCGGCGTGCGTGAGGACGACACCGCGCGGCTCGCCCGTCGAACCGCTGGTCGCAACCACGATCGCGTCACCCTCCTCGGCGGGTACGCCGCCCGGGAGACCGCTCACCGTCCCGTCCGAGCCGACGAGCCTCGTGGGAGCGAGCGCCTGCAGCAGCTGCGCCCGGGCAGCGGGGGGCAGGCGCGGATCGAGCGGCGCGGCGGCGTCGCCGGTGTCCCACACGGCCCGCAACGCGTCCGTGAACCCCCTTCCACCAGGGAGATCGATGGCGACGAGCTCCGGCACCGGCCGGTAGGTTAGGTGGCCGTGGACACGGTCATCTCCGGCAAGCCCCATGATCCTCTCGACGACCTGCGCAGCCTCGCGCTGCCGGCGTTCGAGCCGTCCGGCGAGTGGCGCGACATCCGCTACGAGATCGCCGAGGGGATCGCGAGGATCACGATCACCCGGCCCGAGGTGCGCAACGCCTTCCGGCCCCAGACCCTCTTCGAGCTCGCCGACGCCTTCGAACGGGCGCGTGACGACCCCGACGTGGGGGTCGTCGTCCTGCGCGGCGAGGGACCCGACGCGTTCTGCTCCGGCGGCGACCAGCGGATCCGCGGCGACGACGGCTACGTCGGCGACGACGAGGTCGGCCGTCAGGGGATCGGCCGGCTCAACGTCCTCGACCTCCAGGTCCAGATCCGCAGGCTCCCCAAGCCGGTCGTCGCGAGCGTGGCCGGGTACGCGATCGGCGGCGGCCACGTGCTCCACCTCGTGTGCGACCTCACGATCGCCGCGGACAACGCGCGCTTCGGGCAGACCGGACCGAAGGTCGGAAGCTTCGACGGCGGCTACGGCGCGGGCCTTCTGGCTCGGACGGTCGGGCTCAAGCGTGCGAAGGAGATCTGGTTCCTCTGCCGCCAGTACGACGCAGCCGAAGCGCTCGACTGGGGGTTGGTCAACGCGGTCGTGCCGCTCGACGACCTCGAGGCGGAGACGGCCGCGTGGTGCCGTCGGATCCTCATGCTGAGCCCCATCGCTCTGCGGATGCTGAAGGGCGGGATGAACGCCGCGGACGACGGCCTGGCGGGCATCCAGCAACTCGCCGGGGACGCGACCATGCTCTTCTACATGACCGAGGAGGGGCAGGAGGGTCGGAACGCGTACGTGCAGCGGCGCGCGCCGGACTTCTCCAAGTTCCCGCGGCGCCCGTGACCTCGCCGTGACCTCGCCGTGACCACCCCGTGACCACGGTGCCGGCGGCGATCCCCGGGCCTCTGGCACGGTGGGTGGTCGGCGCACGGCCCCGCACGCTGGCCGCGGCGGCGGTGCCCGTGACGGTGGGGACCGCCGTCGGGTGGTGGCTGCGAAGCGGCGCGCACGCCGGTGGGCAAACGGTCGCGGGCCCGGGCGTCGTGATCTGGTGGCGCGCCGCCCTGGCGCTCGTCGTGGCGATGGCGATCCAGGTCGGCACCAACTACGCGAACGACTACTCCGACGGTGTGCGCGGCACCGACACCCGGGACAGGATCGGGCCGCTGCGGCTCGTCGCCTCGGGTGCGGCGGCGCCAGCGTCGGTCCGGAGCGCAGCGCTGGCCTGCTTCGGCGTCGCGGGCGTCGCCGGCCTCGTGCTGGCTGCGGCGACCACGTGGTGGCTCGTGCCCGTCGGGGCGGCCTGCGTCGGGGCCGGCTGGCTCTACACGGGCGGTCCGCGTCCGTACGGCTACCTCGGGCTCGGGGAGGCGTTCGTCTTCGTGTTCTTCGGCGTCGTGGCGACGGTCGGCACGGCGTACGTCCAGGCCGTCTCGTTCGGGCTGTGGTGGGCGTGCATTCCGGTCGGCCTGCTGTCGACCGCGCTGTTGGAGGCCAACAATCTGCGCGACGTCGCCGGCGACGCGGTGTCGGGCAAGAGGACCCTCGCCGTACGCGTCGGCGCGGGGCGCGCCAGATGGCTCTACGTCGGCGCCCTCGCGGGGGTGGCGGCGGGGGTCGCCGGCGTCGCGGTGACGCGCCCATGGGCCCTGCTCGCCCTGTTGCCGCTCGGGCTCGCCGTGCGGCCGGCGCGTGCGGTGCTCGACGGCGCCGAGGGCCGGGGGCTGCTGCCCGTCCTCGGACGCACCGGTCAGCTCCAGCTCTGCGTGGGGGCGTTGCTCGCCGTCGGGATCCTCTTGTGAGCGCGCTGCCGCCCGGCAAGGCGCCGCCGCCTCCACGGCCGGGGCCACCGTCGGGAAGGCGCCGCTCAGGCGTGGTCGAGGTACTGCCGGACGATCCGGGCGCAGAGGTCCGGTTGGACGAGGTGCGCGGCGTGGCCCGCACCCGGGACGAGGGAGAAGACGCCGTCGGGCGCCCCTCGGGAGAGCCGTGCGGCCGCCAGTGCGAACCGGACGTCGTCGGCCCCGGCCAGAGCGAGCAGTGGTGCGCGCAGCGTTCCCAATCGTTCCCACACGGGTTGTTGGGTGCCCGTGCCGGCCATCCGCAAGCTGGACGCGAGCCCCTCCGCGGAGTTGCGGCGCCGCTCGTCGAGGCCGGGGTCCCGTACCCCCGTGAACATCGGGGCAGCGACCCAGCGGGTGAGGAACCCGTCGAGGTCGGCTTCGAGCTCGGTCGCGAGCGCCTCGTCGCGGGCCCGGCGCGCGGCGCGCTCGGCCGGGTCCCCGATGCCGCCGGTACCACCGATCAGGACGAGGCGGCGGAGTCCCTCCGGCGGCTCCAGTGCCGCGTGCAACGCGACGCGCGCCCCCAGGGAGTACCCGAGCAGATCGAACGCCTCGCCCCGCGCCGACGCGGCGGCGGCGAGCAATCTCGCGCTCTCGACGAGGTCTGCGCGCACCGCGTCCGAACCTCCGTGGCCGGGGAGGTCCACACGCACGAGCTCGCGTCCGACGCCGACGAGCGCCCCGAAACGCCCCCAGCTGCGACTCGTCTGGGTGAAGCCGTGCGCGAGCACAAGGCGCGGACCCGCGCCGCTCGTCTCGATGTGCAGCACGTGCGATGAGCGTACTGCAGGCCACGTTCTGCGCGACCCTCGTCGACGAGTGGGTGCGCGCCGGCGTCCGCGACGCCGTGGTCTGCCCGGGGTCCCGGTCGACGCCGCTCGCGCTGGCGCTCTTGGGGAACGAGGGCCTGCGCGTGCACGTCCTTCTGGACGAGCGTGGTGCCGGCTTCTTCGCGGTGGGCCTCGCCAACGCGTCGGGGCGGCCGGTCGTGCTCTGCGTGACGAGCGGCACCGCGGCCGCCGAACTCCATGCAGCGGTCGTCGAAGCCCACCACGCCAGGGTGCCGTTGATCGTGTGCACCGCGGACCGCCCGCCGGAGCTGCACGGCGTGGGCGCCGGGCAGACGATCGAGCAGCGGGCCATCTACGGCGACGCCCTGCGTTGGTCGTCGGAACCGGGTGTGCCCGTCGAAGAGACGACGTGGTCCTGGCGGTCGCTCGGCGCGCGGGCGGCGGCCGAGGCGCAGTCGGGACCGATGGGTCCGGGACCGGTGCACCTCAACCTGGCGTTCCGCGAGCCGCTCGTCGGCGCTCCGGGGCCGCTCCCCGAGGGCCGCCCCGACGGCGAGCCGGTGCACCAGGTCGTGGCCGACCGGGGCGTCGTGACCGGTTGGGACTGGCCCGCAGAGGCGGGCGTGCTGGTCGCGGGCGCCGGGTGCGGTTCGCCCGACAAGGTGCTGGCGCTCGCCGAGCATCTCGGCTGGCCCGTGCTCCCCGATCCCAGGTCCGGATGCCGTCGGTCGCACGACCACGTCGTCGCCGCGGCCGACGCCATCGCGCGCTGCACGCCGGCGACGCTCTCGCCCGCCGCCGTCGTACGGCTGGGCGCGCCCTGGGCCTCCAAGGCGCTCCCGGCGTTCCTCGCGGGGGCGGAGGCGCTCGCGGTCGACCCGTTCTGGCGGTGGGACGATCCGGACCGGCAGGTCGGGCTCGTGCATCGCGCGGACCCCGACGCATGGCTGGACGCGGCGCTCGAGACGACTGCGCCACGTGCCCCGGCGGGGTGGCTCGAGTGCTGGCAGGACGCCGAACGTGTCGCACAAAAGGCGCTCGACGACGCGCTGGGCGAGGAGATGCTGAGCGAGCCGGGCGTCGCGCGCCGGCTCGTGCGCGCCCTGCCGGACAGCGCGACCGTGGTCGTGTCCTCGTCCATGCCGGTGCGGGATCTCGAGTGGTTCGCGCCCCCGCGGCCCTCCCCCCCGAGGGTGCTGGCCAACCGCGGTGCGAACGGGATCGACGGTGTCTGCTCGACGGCCCTCGGCGCGGCCGCCGGCTCGGGTGGGCCTGTCGTCGCGCTCGTCGGGGACCTCGCGTTCTTCCACGACCTCTCGGCGCTCGTCTCCGCGGCGGGCCGCGCCGGGGGGGCCAGCTGCACGATCGTGGTGGTCGACAACAACGGCGGTGGGATCTTCGAGTTCCTGCCCCAGCGCGACGTCCTGGACCCGTCGACGTTCGAGCGTCTCTTCGCGACGCCCCAGCAGCCCGACGTCCTGCGGGTCGCGGCGGGATTCGGGCTCGACACGGCGGACGCCGGCACGCCGTGCGAGCTCGACGAGGCGCTGCGGGCCGCGACCGTCCGGCCGGGCGTCTCGATCGTGCGGGCGCGGGTGCCGTCGCGCTCCGAGAACGTCTCGACCCACGACCGTGCGCACGCGGCGGTGGCGGCCGCCCTCTCGGACATCGGCCTGTAGCGCCAGGCGGTCGGCGAGTGGCGCCGGGACCGCCACCGTCGAGCCCCGGCGACCGCCCTCGCGTGCGACGGCGCGGTACGCGGCGTATGGCAGGCTGGACCGATGCCGACCCTCTCCGAGGACCTCCGGTTCCGCGGCCTGGTCCACCAGGTGACCGACGACCGACTGTGGGACCGCCTCGACAACGATCGGCTGACCCTCTACATCGGCTTCGACCCGTCGTTCTCGAGCCTGCACATCGGGAGCCTCCTCCAACTCGCCTTGCTGCGCCGGTTCCAGCGGGCCGGTCACCGCCCGATCGCGCTCGCCGGAGGCGGCACCGGGATGATCGGCGACCCGGGCGGCAAGACGGACGAGCGGCAGCTGTTGAGCCGCGAGATGCTCGCGGCCAACGTCGAAGCGATCCGGAACCAGCTCGCCCGATTCGTCGACCTGGAGGACGGCCTGCTGCTCGACAACGGCGCGTGGCTCGCAGAGCTGTCGATGATCGAGTTCCTCCGTGACGTCGGCAAGCACTTCACCGTGAACCAGATGATGGCGAAGGAGTCCGTCAAAGCCCGCCTCGAGCGGCCGGACCAGGGGATCTCGTACACGGAGTTCTCGTACATGCTCCTGCAGGCCTACGACTTCCTTCGGTTGCACGAGGACTACGGGTGCGAGCTGCAGGTCGGGGGAAGGGACCAGTGGGGCAACATCACGGCGGGGGTCGACTTCGTCCGCAAGCTCTCGACGAAGCCGGTCCACGGCATGACCACGCCCCTCGTCGTGAAGGCGGACGGCACGAAGTTCGGCAAGACGGCGTCGGGCGCGGTCTGGCTCGACCCTGCGCTCACGAGCCCGTTCCGCCTGTACCAATTCCTCCTCCAGGCCGAGGACGCCGTCGTCGGCGCGTGGCTGCGATACCTGACGTTCCTCGACCACGCGACGCTCGAGGAGCTCGATCGGCAGACCGCGGAGCACCCTGAGCGCCGTGCCGCCCAGCACGCGCTCGGGATCGAGGTCACCAGGCTCGTCCACGGGGAGATCGAGGCAGCGCACGCGGTGCGCACGTCTCGGGCGTTGTTCGGCGAGGAGATCGCCTCCCTCGACGAGCAGACCCTCCTCGACGTGGTCGGTGACGCTCCGTCGAGCATGGTCGAGCGCGACGCGCTCGTGCGCGCAGAGGTGCGTCTCGTCGACGTCCTGGTGTCGGCGGGTCTGGTCGCCTCTCGCAGCGAGGCACGGCGGGCGATCACCCAGGGAGGTGCCTACGTGAACAACCGCCGCGTGCAGGACGAGGGGTACGAGCTCGGTCCCGCGGACCTCCTCCACGACCGGTACGTCGTGCTGCGGCGTGGCCGTCGGGACCACCACCTGCTCGTCGCGCGGTGAGGCAGGCGGCCGACCACGCGTGATCGCGAAGACGTGGCTCCTCCTCGGTGGCCTCCTCGTCGTGGCCGTCGGGGTCGTCGCCTTCGTGTCACTTGGTCACGGCGCCGCGGGCACGCTCGGCCAACAGGTCCAGCGCTGGGCGGCGTCGACCAACCTCGGGCAGGACATCGGCACGCTCGAGGGAGACGGCACGTCGGTCCGCAGGGCCGTCGCCGCGCACCGGAGCATCACGGCGCTGCGCACGGCGTGCGCGGCGATGGCGAACGACGCGCAGACATACAACGACAACCTGCCGGCTCCCGACGCCACGCTGACCCGACTGCTCGCACGCGGTTACGGGCTCGAGTACGACGCGGCGCAGTCGTGCATCCGTGCGTCGTCCCCCGGCTCGGCGTCGATCGCGGTCGCCGCCGCCGACCGTGCCCGCGCCGACGGCCTCTTCCGGCGGGCCTTGCAACGGGTCCGGGCGCTGAGCGGTCACACCGTGCCGACGACCACCACGACCGTGCCCGACCTCACAGGGACATCGCTCTTCTGATGGTGGACGATCGTCTCCGACGCCGCGTGCTCTGGTCGATGCCGAGCGGGATCTACGTCGTGGGGAGTGGGACGGGCGGTTCGGTCAACCTGATGACCGCCAACCTGGCGATCCAGGTCTCGGTCGAGCCGAAGCTCGTCGGCGTCGCGGTCGACGCGAGCTCGATGACCCATTCGTTGGTCGTGGCGCACGGCGTGTTCTCTTTGAGCTTCCTCTCGCGCGACGACCGCGCGGTCGTCCGGCGCTTCGTCAAGCCGGTTCGAGAGTCCGACGTCGTCCGCACCGGCGGCGTGGCCGTGTCCATGGCGGGCGAGGCCGTGGACGTCCACGAGACCGGCGCCCCGGTGCTCGCACGGGCCGTCGCATGGCTCGACTGCGAAGTGCGGCACCGCGTGGGGCTCGGCAGCCACGACCTCTTCGTGGGCGAGGTGGTCGGCGTGGGTGGCCCGGAAGGTGACGTGCCGCCGCTGCTGCGGATGGAGGACACCCGGATGAACTACGGCGGCTGACGCCGGTCGTGCGAGGAGGTGCCGAGCCCCCTCCCCGGGCGACGCCCACGGGGGGCCACTGGCGCGAAGGGCCGGGCAGGCTCGGTCAGCGGGCGCGGAGGTCGACGCGCAACGTGAGGATCCCGTCGTCGAGCGACGCCTCCGCGTCGCCGAGCATCGCGAAATCCATGTAGTCGACCTGTGCCCGCTCGCGGAACCGCTGGCGCTCGGGTCCCTCGACGGGGGGGAGCCCGCGTTCTCTCACCGCCTGCGCGCGTTCCTTGAACCTCGCGATCATCGCTTCGGGGTCGAATTCCATCGTCTGGGCAGCTTACGAGGGCCGATCGGGCGTACGCACGGGTCGGGGCCGCGACGGGTACGGCCCCCGTGAACGACTACACTGTCCCAGCGGCCGGGACCCGACCACCACGGCGGGTCGACGTCGACTCAGGTCGTCTACATGGCCCCCGGCTCGGTCGAGCAAGCGCCTCGGGCCCGGGCGGGCAGCAAGGGAGTGGTCGTGAAGAAGGGACGCCATCGGCGCTTCGAAGAAGCGCGAAGCCTCAAGCGTTCGGTCACCACCGCTTCGGAGCGGTGCCCGGAGTGCGGAGCCGAGCCCGAGGACGTGCACGCCTCGTGGTGCCTCGCCGAGGAGGACCAGTACGACAGGATCCTCGGCTCGCTGGCGCCGTCACACGACGATCGGGAGCACGACCCTCTCGACGACTGACCGAGGCGCCGACCGGGCGCCGAGCTCGCCGGACGCTACTCGCGCCGGCGGACCGCGGGATGCGGAAGCGGGACGCGCACCCGGTCGCGGCGGTCCTCGAGGTAGGCCTTGAGCACCCGGTGGACCTTCTTCCCGGTCATCGCGACCAACTCGTCCGCCATCCCCTCGTACACCGGCGCCGCGCCGACGAACGCCTCGGGCGATTCGGTGCACCACCACGCGAACTCCTCGCCGCCCGCCCCCCAGTGGCGCCGGTCCCACTGGCTGATCGTCGAGGTGACGTGCCCGTCGTCAGCGACCTGGTCCTCCCGGCGTAGCGGGAGCTGCCAGCAGACCTCGGGTTTGAGGTCGAGCGGTCGCCGGCCGCGCGCGAGCGCGACCTGGTGCAGCGCGCACCCCGGACCGGTCGGGAAGTCCGGGCGGTTGAGAAAGATGCACGCGCCGTCGACCAGGCGCGTCACCGTCTCACCCTTCTTGGTCGTGCGCGTGACCCCCTTGCGGCGTGCCCGGTCGCGGAACTGCCACTCCTCGTCGCGCAGGGTGGCGGCGATGCGCTCGACGCGCCGGACGTCGTCGTCGTCGACGAAGTGTGCGCCGTAGCTGCAGCACCCGTGGACGAGCTCGGGGGCAGGCTCCGTGAGGACCCCCTGGCAGCCTCGTCCGTAGATGCACGTCCAGCGGCTGGTCAGGAAGGTGACGTCGAAGACCCAGGTGCGGTCTTCGTCCGGATCCTCGAAGCTCACCCACTCGTGCACGGGCACGGTCCGTCCGCCGGTGGCCATGGCGGCGGACCCTACCCCTACAATGGGCGGATGGCACGAACCGCCGAAGAACTGGCCGTCGTCACGCTCACGCCGGACGCGCACCGGGTGGTCCGCGAGGCGCTCTCGCAGGAGCCTGATCCCGACGGGCTCGCCCTTTGGCTCGAGATCCGCGGCGTGCAGCAGGGCCAGTTCGTGTACGACCTGTTCTTCCAGTCGGTCTCGGACGCAGGCGACGACCACTCGATCGCCGACGTCGACGGGCTGACCGTCGTCGTCCCGACCTCGAGCGTCGACCGACTGCGCGGTGCCCGGCTGGAGTGGAACGACGAGGGCGGCGGCGGCCTCGTCCTCGTCAATCCCAACGCGCCGGCCCCCGAGGAGCTCGGCGTTCCCGCAGAGGTCCTGGCGGCGGGGCTCGGCGGCCCCCTCGGCAGCCGGGTGTCCACCGTCCTCGAAGAGGCCGTCAACCCCTCGATCGCGTCCCACGGCGGCCGGGCGGACCTGGTCGCGATGGACGAGAGTGGCGGCGTCGCCTACCTCCGGTTGTCGGGCGGGTGCCAGGGCTGCGCGATGTCGCGCATGACGCTGACCCAGGGGATCGAGGCGGCGCTGCGCGAAGAGGTGCCCGAGCTCACTCGGGTGGTGGACGTGACCGACCACGCCGGCGGCGCCGACCCCTACTACTAGGCGCACCATGGCGGCCTGGGGGGTGCTGGCCGTCTGCGGGATCGGCGGGGGAGTCGCCGGCCCGTTGCTGGACACGTTGGCGCGCAGAGTCCGTCGGCCCGGGAGCGCCGAGGCTCCGGGGGATCCGCCGTCTCCCGTCGGCGTGGGTCCGGACCTGGCGGACGTCGCCGGCCTGGCGGACGTCGCCGACGTGGTCGACGTATTCGACGTATTCGACGTGGCCGACCTGGCGGGTGGGTCCACGTCCACCGCCTCGACGCCGCCTCCGCAGCTGATTGGCGTGCCGTCGCCGGGTCCGGAGCAGCCGCGGTTCCCCCCTCCCGGTCAGCGCCCGCCCCGGGCGTCGCGCACGGCCGTGCTCGCCGAAGGTGCCGCCGCGGCGATCGTGCTCGCGGCAGCGTGCGTGCTCGCGGCGCTGCGTCTCGGATCGACCCCCCAACTGCCCGCGTACTGCGTGCTCGCCGGTGCGCTCCTCGTCGTATCGGTCACCGACCTGCGGACGGGGCTCGTCCCGCGCCGGATCGTCTACGCCGCAGCCGCGGCGGTGGGCGTCGGCTTGCTCTGTGCGTCCGCGGCCGACGACTCGTGGCGTCCGATGCTCGACGCCGTGATCGGCGCCGTCGTCGCGTTCGGCGTCTTCGCTGCCGTGTGGTGGGTCGCGCCCCGCGCGATGGGGTTCGGCGACGTGCGGCTCGCGGGGTTGTGCGGCGGCGCCCTCGGATGGCTCGGTTTCGCCCCCTTGTATTTCGGGTTCCTGGCCGGCTTCGTCGCGGGAGCCGTGATGGGGCTGGCCGTGCTCGCAGCCCGCGGGCGGCATCGCTTCCCGTTCGCGCCCGCGCTGGCGGTCGGCACGATGCTGGGCGTCCTGTGGGGGACGTGGCTCGGCAATCTCTGGCTCCACGGGGGGTAGCCGACCAGGTGCGGCGCCGACGAAGTGCGGCGGCGCGCGCGCCGGGTCGCCAGCCCTGGGTCGCGCGGGTCGGTAGCGTGGGGAGATGCTGCGGTTTCTGACTGCCGGAGAGTCGCACGGCAAGGCGCTCGTCGTGGTGATCGACGGCCTGCCCGCGGGCCTCCGGGTGACCGTCGAGGACGTCGCCGAGGAGCTCCGCCGCCGGCGTCTCGGGTTCGGCCGCGGCCCCCGGATGCGGTTCGAGGCGGACGAGGTCACGATCCTGGGCGGGGTCCGCCATGGCAGGACGCTCGGTGCACCGGTCGCGATCGAGATCGCCAACTCCGAGTGGGCGCGCAAGTGGACGGAGGAGATGTCCCCGGCTCCCGGCTCGCCCTCGAGCGTGCTCACCCAGCCACGCCCGGGTCACGCCGACCTCGCGGGGATGCTGAAGTACGGCTTCGACGACGCGCGCGACGTGTTGGAGCGCGCCTCGGCGCGCGAGACGGCGGCGCGGGTCGCGGCGGGGTCGCTTGCGAAGCTGCTGCTCGCCAGGCTGGGGGTCCAGGTGCTGAGCCACGTCGTCCAGCTCGGGCCCGAGAGGGTGAAGGACGCCACCCGCCCGATGCCCGAGGACCTCGCCCGCATCGACGCGTCGCCGGTGCGCACGGCCGACCCCGAGGCCGAGGAGCGGATGATGGCGGCGGTGAAGTCCGCGGCCAAGGACGGGGACTCCCTCGGTGGCGTGGCGGAGGTCCTCGTGTACGGGGTCCCCGTCGGGCTCGGGACCCACGTCCAGTGGGACCAGCGGCTCGACGGCCTGCTCGCCCAGGCGCTGATGAGCATCCAGGCCGTCAAGGCGGTGGAGATCGGGGACGGGTGGGAGATCGCGGCGCGCCGCGGCTCGGAGGCGCACGACGCGATCCACTTCGACCCTTCGGCCACCTCGTCGGGCGGGTACGCGCGCACGACGGCGCGCGCGGGCGGCATCGAGGGCGGCATGTCGATCGGGGGTCTCCTGGTCCTGCGCGCGGCCATGAAGCCGCTCGCGACGCTGAGCCGGCCCGTCATCGAGACCGTGGACGTGGCGACCAAGCAGTCGACGGTGAGCTTCAAGGAGCGGACCGACGTGACGTCGGTGCCCGCGATGGGCGTCGTCGCCGAGACCATGACCGCGCTCGTCCTGGCGGGGGAGGCGCTGCGGAAGTTTGGTGGGGACTCGGTCGCCGAGCTCCTGCGCAACCGCGACGGCTACCTCGGCTCGCTCGGGCGGACGCTGTCACCGCCCGAGCCCGTGTGACGGCGGCGATGCCGCCGACTCCCGCACGCCGGCTGCTCCTCGTCGGGATGATGGGCGCGGGCAAGACGACGGTGGGCCACGTCCTCGCGGACCGGCTCGGCTGGCGCTACGTGGACTCGGACGCCGAGGTCGAGGCGTTCACGGGCCGGACCGTGAAGGAGCTCTTCGAGTCCGGCGGCGAGGAGGCGTTCCGTCCCGTCGAGAGCGAGGCGCTCGCCGCCGCCCTCGCCGAGGACGGTCCGGCGGTCGTGTCCGTCGCCGGCGGCGCCGTGCTCGACCCCGCGAACCGCCGGCTCCTGCGGCGCGCCGGGACGGTGGTGTGGCTCCGCGCGACGCCCGAGACCCTCTTCGAGCGGGTCCGCCCGGACGAGGCCGCGGCGACGAGAGATCCCGGGGGGCTACCCGACCACCGACCGCTCCTCGAGGGTGACCCGGCGGGGACCCTCGCACGCCTGGATCACGAGCGGCGGGACGTCTATGCCGAAGTGTCCGACCTCGTGGTCGACGTCGACGACCTCGTCCCCGACGCGGTCGCCGACCGGGTCCTCGACGCGGTCGGCGCAACCGGCGACGCGGTGCCGAGGACGTGATCACGGTCCAGGTCTCCCCCGCGGGCCGAGGGCAGGGGTCGCGCGTCTACGAGGTGCGCGTGGGCGACGGCGCGGCGGTGCTGCTGGCAGAGCTCGTCGCGAGCCAGGTGCCCGCAGCACGGCACGCCGCGGTGGTCACCGACGAGATGGTCGCCGCGACCTCGTGGTTCGAGACGATCGACCCCGGGCTGCCCTTCGAGGTGCACGCGGTCGAGGCGGGCGAGCGCGCGAAGTCGGTCGCCAACGTCGAGCGGCTCTGCAGGGAGTTCGCGAGCACGGGGCTCTCGCGCGCCGACGTCGTGGTAGCGGTCGGCGGCGGCGTGGTGACGGACCTCGCGGGCTTCGCCGCGGCCTGCTACCACCGCGGCACCGCGTATTGCACGGTCGCGACCACCCTGCTCGCGCAGGTGGACGCAGCGATCGGGGGGAAGACGGGCGTCGACCTCCCCGAGGGAAAGAACCTCATGGGTGCCTTCTGGCAGCCGGTGGGCGTGCTCTGCGACACGGCGCTCCTGGCGACGCTGCCCGCCCGCGAGTGGACCTCGGGCCGAGGGGAGCTGGCCAAGTACACGTTCCTCGGAGAACCTCGCCTGGCGGACCTCCCGCTCGATGCACAGATCGGGCGCAGCGTCGCGCGGAAGGCCGCGCACGTCGAGGCGGACGAGCGGGAAGGTGGTCCGCGGGTCCTGCTCAACTACGGGCACACCTTCGCGCACGCGCTCGAGGCCGTGGCGCTCGACGCGGGCGCCGACCTACGCCACGGGGAGGCCGTCGGGGTCGGGCTCGTCTTCGCGGCGCTGCTCGCCCGCCGTCTCGGCCGCATCTCCGACGAGCGGGTGGCGTTCCACCGCGAGACGGTGCGACGCTTCTCCGTGTCCGACCGCCTGCCGGCCGGGCTGGAGACGGTCGACCCGAAGGAGCTGCTGGCGTACATGGCACGCGACAAGAAGGCCGCGCACGACCTCGCGTTCGTCCTCGACGGCCCCGACGGCGTCGAGCTCGTCCACGGCGTCGCGCCGTCGGACGTGCTCGCAGCCATCGAGGAGCTCGCGTGCACGTGACGCTCCTGTCCGGCCCGAACCTCGACCTGTTGGGGGAACGGGAGCCCGAGGTGTACGGCACCGACACGCTCGCCGACCACGTCCGTCGCGCAGCCGCGGTCGCCGAGTCGCTGGGGTGGACGCTCGACCACTTCCAGAGCAACCACGAGGGCGCCCTCGTCGACGCGGTGCACGGCGCTCGCTCGCGCGCCGACGCGATCGTGGTGAACGCCGGGGCGCTGACCCACACCAGCTGGTCGTTGCACGACGCGCTCGGCGCGTTCGATGGGGTGGTCATCGAGCTCCACCTGTCGAACCCGGCGGCACGCGAGCCCTTCCGCCACACCTCGGTGCTGGCGGCTGTGGCCGACGGGTTGGTGGCGGGAATGGGCGGACTCGGCTACGAGCTCGCGATCGAAGCCGCCGTCCGGCTCGCCGGGGCCGGCGGTCGGGGTGGCGGTACCCCCGACGACGGGCTCCGTCGCGCCGACGAGGAGAAACGATGACGACCCGCACGAACGCCCCGCAGGCACCGAACGCCCCGCAGGCACCGAACGCCCCGCAGGCCTTGCGGGCTCTGGAGGTGGCTCCCCGCCTCGACCGGCTCCGCGCGCGGCTCGAGGGCGCCGGCGTCGACGCGTTGGTGGTCTCCAACCTGGCCAATGTGCGGTACCTCACCGGCTTCACCGGGTCGGCGGGGCTGTTGGCGGTGACGCCGGCGGGAGCGCTCCTCACCACCGACGGCCGGTACCGCACCCAGTCCGCCGAACAGGTCGTGCGCGCCGGCACCAGTGTCGAGCTCTCCGTGGGCGCCCTCGCTGCGCAGCGCGACGCCGTGAGGTCCTTCGTGGGCGCGAGGTCGCGTGTCGGCCTCGAGGCGGACCACGTGTGCTGGAGCGACAGTCGGCGGTGGGGGGAGCTCCTCGGCGAGGTGCACCCGACGAGCGGGGTGGTCGAAGCGCTGCGCGAGGTGAAGGACGACGGGGAGATCGACCGGATGGGACGGGCGGCGGCCATCGCCGACGCCGCGCTGCACGAGACCCTTCCGTTGCTCTCGGACGGCCTCACCGAAGAGGAGTTCGCCCTGGCGCTCGACACCGCGATGCGCGGGGGCGGCGCAGAGGCCAGCGCCTTCGAGACCATCGTGGCGTCGGGGCCCAACTCGGCCAAGCCGCACCACCGGCCCACGGGGCGTGCGATCGGGCACGGAGAACCCGTCGTGGTGGACTTCGGCGCGCTGTTCGAGGGGTACCGCTCGGACATGACCCGGACGTTCGTCGTGGGGGGCGAGCCGACGGGCGAGCTGGCGAGGGTCTTCGAGGTCGTGCGCGAGGCCCAGGCCCGCGGCGTCGCGGCCGTGGCACCCGGCGTCGAGTGCTGCGACGTCGACGACGTCTGCCGCACCGTCATCTCCGCGGCGGGATGGGCGGACCGCTTCGAGCACGGCACCGGCCACGGCGTGGGACTCGACATTCACGAGGCCCCGGCGGTCAGCGCCCTCGGCGCTGCTACCCTGGCGAGGGCCATGGTCGTCACGGTGGAGCCGGGGGTCTACCTCCCGGGCACCGGCGGCGTCCGCATCGAGGACACCCTTGTCGTGACCGAGACCGGGAGCCAGGCCCTCACCAACTTCCCGAAGGACGTCGCGGCGTAGGCGCGAGGGTCCCGGGCCACCGACCACCGCCACCAGCAACCACCCTCGAGAGCGCACCGAGAGGACCGATGCCCGTCTCCACCAACGATCTGAAGAACGGCATGACGCTGGATCTTCCCGAAGGGCTGTTCAGCATCGTCGAATTCCAGCACGTGAAGCCGGGGAAGGGCGGGGCCTTCGTCCGCACGAAGCTGAAGAACGTCCGGACCGGCGCCGTCGTGGACAAGACCTACCGTGCCGACGAGAAGCTCGAGCAGGCGATCATCGACAAGCGGGAGATGCAGTTCCTCTATCGCGACGGCGACGACTACGTCTTCATGGACTCGACCAGCTACGAGCAGCTGCAGGTGCCCCGGGCGACCCTCGGCGACGCCGCCAACTACCTGAAGGAGGGCGACGCCGTCTACCTCCAGATGCACGGCGCCGAGATCATCGGGGTCGACCTGCCCGCGGCGGTGGAGCTCGCGGTGGCCGAGACCGAGCCGGGGCTCCAGGGCGACCGGGTCTCCGGGGCGCGCAAGCCCGCGACCTTGGAGACCGGGCTCGTCGTGCAGGTGCCGTTGTTCGTGAACCCGGGCGAGTCGATCCGGGTGGACACCCGCACGGGGGAGTACCTGACCCGGGCCTGAGCCCGGCGACGAGGACCAAGGTGCCAGCGGACGAGCCGACGCGCCACCAGTCGCGCGAGCGCGCCCTGGGCCTGCTCTACGAGGCAGAGATGAAAGGGGAGACCCCGGCGGCCGTGCTCGGCGCGCTGTCGGTCCCCACGGACCGGTTCACGGCGGACCTCGTCGCCGCCGTCGAGCGCCACGGGGACCGGGCGAACGCGCTCGTGGCGGACGCCTCCGTCGGGTGGCCGCTCGAGCGGATGGCGGTCGTGGACAGGATCGTCCTGCGCATGGCGGTCGCCGAGCTCCTCGAACCGGGCGGGCCGCCGACGGCCGTGGTCCTCGACGAAGCCGTGGAGCTCGCCAAGACCTACTCGACCGAGGAGTCGGGCGCGTTCGTGAACGGGATCCTGAGCACGATCGCCGATCGGCTGCGCTAAGGTGCTCGCCGACCGTGAAGCGGGTCCTGTGAGGCCCGTACGGGACGGGAGGAGCAGTGGCCGAGCGCGAGCGCAGTCATACCCGCGGCGGCACGTTCGTTCCCCGGTCCCAGGTTCTCTCGGCCGCTGACGTCAGCCGCGCCCTCGTCCGCATGGCGCACGAGGTCGCGGAGCGGAACGGCGGCCTCGACGACGTCGTCCTCATCGGCTTGCAGACCGGCGGCGTCCCGCTGGCCCACCGCATGGCCGGCGCCCTCGGCGACGCCGAGGGCGCCGCCGTTCCCGTGGGTACCCTCGACGTCGCCTTCTACCGGGACGACATCGGGTTGCGCCCGGTGCTGCCGGAAGCGGCGACCGACGTCCCCAAGGACCTCACCGGTGCCGTCGTGGTCCTCGTCGACGACGTCTTGTTCACCGGGCGCACGGTGCGCGCCGCGCTGCACGCGTTGAGCGACTTCGGTCGCGCCCGCGCGGTGCAGCTCGCGGTCATGGTCGACCGCGGGCACCGGGAGCTCCCGATCCGGCCCGACTACGTCGGGAAGAACCTGCCCACGCGGCGCGACGAGATGGTGGACGTGTCCGAGGACGGGGTCGTGATCGGCGTCCTCGAGTGACACACCTGCTGTCGGTCTCCGACCTCGGGCGCGAAGGGATCGAGGAGGTCCTTCGGGTCGCCGACGCGTTCGCCGAGGTCGGGTCGCGGCCGATCCCGAAGGTCCCGACTTTGCGGGGCAAGGCGATCGCGACGCTCTTCTTCGAGGACTCCACCCGCACGCGGCTCTCGTTCGAGACTGCGGCCAAGCGCCTGTCCGCCGACGTGCTCTCCTTCTCTGCGGCGGCCTCCTCGGTCAAGAAGGGGGAGTCCGTCCGCGACACGATCGAGACGGTCGAGGCGATGGGGATGGACGCGCTCGTCGTGCGCCACTCGTCGGCGGGCGTGCCGGTCCAGGTGAGCCGCTGGGTGAAGCACTGCAAGGTGGTGAACGGCGGCGACGGGTGGCACGAGCACCCGACCCAGGCCCTGTTGGACTGCTTCACGGTGCGCCAGGCTCGCGGGGACATCGAGGGCCTCCGCGTCATCGTGGTGGGGGACATCCGCCACAGCCGCGTCGCCCGTTCCCAGGTGCTCGCGTACGGCGCGCTCGGGGCGAAGGTGACGCTGGTCGCTCCCGGGAGCCTCCTGCCCCCCTCGCTCGAGGGGTGGCCGGTCGAGGTGACCGACGACCTCGACGCGGTCCTGCCGTCGGCCGACGTCGTCTCGTTGCTGCGGCTGCAGGCCGAGCGCGGGAGCGGGGCGTTCGTCCCGAGCCTGCGCGAGTACACCTCGCGCTTCGGGCTGACCGCGCGCCGCGCCGAGCGGCTCGGGCCCGATGCGGTGGTCACCCACCCGGGTCCGATGATCCGCGGCGTCGAGATCGCCAGCGAGGTCGCGGAGCTGCCCCAGACGTTGGTCACCCGACAGGTGACCAACGGCGTGGCCGTCCGGATGGCCGTCCTCTTCCTCCTCCTCGGGGGGGCGAGGTGAGCCGCGCCCTGGTGCTGCGCGGGGGCGAGGTGGTCGACGCCGGCGGCCGGCGCCGCGCCGACGTCGTGATCGTCGACGGCGTCGTCACCGCGGTCGGCGCGGGCGCGGCGAACGAGGCGCCCTGCGGGGCCACGGTCCTCGACGCGGCGGGCTGCGTCGTCGCGCCCGGGCTCGTCGACCTCCACGCCCACCTCCGTCAGCCGGGCAGAGAGGAGGCCGAGACGGTGGAGTCCGGCGCTCGCGCAGCGGCGCTCGGCGGGTACACGGCGCTCGTGGCCATGCCCGACACCGAGCCGCCCGTCGACTCGGCGGCAGTCGCCAAGGAGGTGCTCGCGCTCGGGGCCTGCGCGCCGGTGGAGGTGGCGGTCGCCGGCGCGCTCACGGTCGGCCGGGCGGGGGAGCGGCTGGCGCCGATGGGCGAGCTGGCGGCGCTCGGCGTCCGGCTCTTCACCGACGACGGCGCAGGCGTCCAGGACGGCGCGGTGCTGCGTCGCGCGCTCGACTATGCCCGGGACCTCGGCGTGACGGTCGCCCAGCACTGCGAGGACGCCAGGCTCGCGGCCGCGGGAGCGATGCACGAAGGCGCCTGGTCGAGCCGTCTCGGGCTTCCGGGCATCCCGGCGGCGGCAGAGGAGGCGATGGTCGCTCGCGACGTCGCGCTCGCCCGCCTCACCCGTGGCCGGCTCCACTTCCTGCACGTGTCGACGGCGGGGTCCGTCGAGCTCGTGCGCCAGGCCAAGGCCGAGGGCCTCGACGTCAGCGCGGAGGTGACGCCGCACCACCTCGTCCTGACCGACGCGGCATGCGCCGGGTACGACCCGGTGTTCAAGGTGAACCCCCCCCTTCGCACGGAGGCCGACGTCACCGCGCTTCGCGCGGGGCTTGCCGACGGCACCATCGACGCAGTCGCGACCGACCACGCGCCGCACGCCCCCGAGGCGAAGGACCTGGCCTTCGACGAGGCGCCGCCCGGGATGCTCGGGCTCGAGACCGCCCTTGCGGTCGCGCTCAGCGCCGTCGAGCTCGACGTCGCGCTCGCCTGCCTCAGCTGGAAACCGGCGGCCATCGCCGGGCTCTCGCCGCGCCACGGGGGTCCGGTCGCCGAGGGTGCCGCTGCGAACCTCTGTGTGATCGACCCCGCCGACAAGTGGACCGTCACCCCGGCGCGGCTCGCCAGCCGCAGCCGCAACACGCCGTACGCGGGATGGACGTTCACCGGCCGGAACCGGCACACGATCGTGGCCGGGGACGCGGTCGTGGTGGACGGGGAGGCGCTCCGGTGAGCGGGGCGGTCCGCCGGCCCGCACTCCTCGTGCTCGCCGACGGCGAGGTGTTCGAGGGCGATGCCGCGGGTGCGGCGCAGCCCGTCGCCACCGGCGAGCTCGTCTTCAACACCGCCCTCTCGGGCTACCAGGAGGTGCTGACGGACCCGTCGTACGCGGGGCAGGTCGTCGCCTTCACCTACCCGCACATCGGCAATTACGGGGTCAACGAGAAAGACGACGAGTCGCCCCGCGTCCACTGCCGCGGGATGGTCGTGCGCGACCTCACCCCGGAGCCGTCCAACTGGCGAGCCACCGAGGGTCTCGACCGGTGGCTCGCGCGCCGAGGGGTCTCGGCGGTGACGGGCGTCGACACGCGGCGGCTGACGAGGCACCTGCGCGACAAGGGTGCGATGCCGTGCGCCTTCGGCACCGCAGGCGAGACGCAGTTGCGCGACGCCGCCGCCCAGGCCCTGCCCACGGACGGCCGTGACCTCGTCAGCGGGGTCACGACCAGCGCGCCGTACGTGCGCGGCGACGGCCCGCGCCGCGTGGTCGCGTACGACTTCGGGGTGAAAGAGACGATGCTCCGGCGTCTCGGGAAGCTCGCGACCGTGACGGTGGTCCCCGCGTCGACCTCCGCCTCCGACGTCCGTGCGCTCGAGCCCGACGGGGTGTTCCTCTCCAACGGCCCGGGGGACCCGGCCGCGCTCGCCGGTCCGACCGCGGCCATCGCCGATCTTCTGGGCACGGTGCCGATCTTCGGCATCTGCCTCGGCCACCAGCTGCTCTGCACCGCGCTCGGCGGGACGACCTACAAGCTCCCTTTCGGCCACCACGGCACCAACCACCCCGTCCAGCGCCTCTCGGACGGTGCGGTCGAGATCACGAGCCAGAACCACAACTACGCCGTCGCCGACGTGCCCGGCACCGAGGTGACGCACGTCAACCTGAACGACGGCGTCGTCGAGGGCGTCCGCTGCCGGACTGCGGACGCGTTCAGCGTCCAGTACCACCCCGAGGCGGGACCCGGGCCGCACGACGCCGCGTACCTGTTCTCCGCGTTCGCAGAGCTGCTCGGATAGTGCCGCGCCGCGACGACATCTCCTCGATCCTCGTGATCGGCTCGGGTCCGATCGTGATCGGCCAGGCCTGCGAGTTCGACTACTCGGGGACCCAGGCGTGCCGGGTGCTACGTGACGAGGGCTATCGCGTGGTGCTGGCCAATTCGAACCCCGCCACGATCATGACCGACCCCCAGACGGCCGATCGGACCTACGTCGAGCCGCTCGACCCCGAGGTGCTCGAGGCGATCATCGCAAAGGAGCGCCCCGACGCCCTCTTGCCGACCCTCGGCGGGCAGACCGCGCTGAACCTCACCATGGCGCTCCTCGAACGCGGCGCCCTCGGCGGCGTCGAGGTGATCGGCGCCCGCCCCGAGGCGATCCGCACGGCCGAGGACCGCGAGCTCTTCCGCCGGGCGATGACCGAGATCGGCCTGGAGGTGCCCGCGAGCGGCTTCGCCCATTCCCTCGACGAGGCGCTTGCGATCGCCGACGAGATCGGCTACCCGGCCATGGTCCGGCCGAGCTACATCCTGGGAGGGAAGGGCACCGGGATCGCGGCCGGGCGTGAGGAGCTGGCGCGCCTCGCGGCCGAGGGCCTCGACGCGAGCCCCATCGCCGAGATCCTCGTCGAGCGGTCCGTCGCCGGGTGGAAGGAGTACGAGCTCGAGGTGATGCGGGACCGCGCCGACAATTGCGTCGTCGTGTGCTCGATCGAGAACGTCGACCCCATGGGGGTCCATACCGGCGACTCGATCACCGTGGCGCCCGCCCAGACCTTGACCGACGTCGAGTACCAGGCGATGCGGGACGACGCGTTCGCGTGCCTGCGGCGCGTGGGGGTGGAGACGGGCGGCTCCAACGTGCAGTTCGCCGTCGACCCCGCGACCGGCCGGCGGCTCGTGATCGAGATGAACCCCCGCGTCTCGAGGTCCTCGGCGCTCGCGTCGAAGGCGACGGGCTTCCCGATCGCGAAGATCGCCGCGCGCCTCGCGGTCGGCTACACCTTGGACGAGATCCGCAACGACATCACGAGGGCGACGCCGGCGAGCTTCGAGCCGACGATCGACTACGTGGTCACCAAGATCCCGAGGTGGGCGTTCGAGAAGCTGCCCGGCGCCGACGGCAGGCTCGGCACCCGCATGCAGTCGGTGGGAGAGGTGATGGCCATCGGGCGCACGTTCTGCGAGTCGCTTCAAAAGGCGGTCCGGTCCCTCGAGGAGGGCAGAGCGGGACTGAACGCGGACCCCGGCGAGTCGGCTGTGGACGCGCTCGGTGACGACGAGCTGCTGGCGCGGCTCGCTCTGGCGACGCCGGAGCGGATCTTCGAAGTCGAGTCCGCGTTGCGCCGAGGGCTCGGCGTCGACGCCGTCGGTGCAGCGAGCCGCATCGACCCGTGGTTCCTCTCCCAGATCGCCCGCATCGCCGACGCCCGCAGCGGGCTCCCGCTGACGTTGCCGGAGGTGGACCGGGCGACGTGGCGCCGGATGAAGCGGTTGGGCTTCTCGGACGCACAGCTCGCGTACCTCCTCGGATGTGCCGAGGACGAGGTGCGCCGGGCACGCCTGGCTGCAGGGGTGGCGCCGACGTACAAGACGGTGGACACGTGCGGCGCGGAGTTCGAGGCGTTCACCCCGTACCACTACGCCACCTACGAGGACGAGGACGAGGTCCGCCAGACGGGAAGGGACCGCGTCGTGATCCTCGGCTCCGGCCCGAACCGGATCGGCCAGGGGATCGAGTTCGACTACTGCTGCGTCCACGCGTCGACGGCGCTCCGGGCAGCGGGCTACGAGACCGTCATGGTGAACTGCAACCCCGAGACGGTGTCGACCGACTACGACACCTCCGACCGCCTGTACTTCGAGCCCCTCACCGCCGAGGACGTCGCCAACGTCGTCGACGCCGAGTCGCGCGCCGGGGGTCGGCTGGCGGGCGTCGTCGTGTCGCTCGGCGGCCAGACGCCCCTCAAGCTCGCGCACTCGCTCCCGGCGGGGCTGGTCCTCGGGACCAGCCCGTCGTCGATCGACATGGCCGAGGACCGCAAGCACTGGAACGCGCTCTGTGAGGAGCTCGGCATCCCGCAGCCACCCGGGGGGACCGCCGCGAGCGTCGACGAGGCGCTCGTCGTCGCGCGCCGCATCGGGTACCCGGTGCTCGTCCGGCCGAGCTACGTGCTCGGCGGGCGGGCCATGGAGGTGGTCTTCGACGACGCCGAGCTCCGCCGGGTCATGGCGGGCCTGCGGCTCGAGCGTGAGGGGGGCGTGACCGCCGCGCGGCCCGTGCTCGTGGACCGCTTCTTGGAGGACGCGGTCGAGGTCGACGTCGACGCCATCCGCGACGGGGCCGGGGAGGTCCTCGTCTGCGGGGTCATGGAGCACGTCGAGCAGGCGGGCGTCCACTCCGGAGACTCGGCCTGCGCGCTGCCGCCGCAGTCGCTGTCCGACGAGGTGCTCGACGCGCTCGACCGCCACACGAGAGCGCTCGCCGAGGCGCTCCGCGTGGTGGGGCTCCTCAACGTCCAGTACGCCGTCAAGGACCGGGTGGTCCACGTCATCGAGGCGAACCCCCGCGCCAGCCGCACCGTCCCGTTCGTGGCGAAGGCGACCGGCGTCCCCGTCGCCGCGGTCGCCGCCCGGGTGATGGTCGGGGACACGCTCGAGTCCCTGCGGGCCGAGGGACTGCTCGAGGCGACGGGGTCGGTGCCGTGCCTGGACCACGTGAGCGTGAAGGAGGCGGTGCTGCCGTTCGACCGTTTCCCGGGGGTCGACACGCTGCTCGGCCCAGAGATGCGCTCCACCGGCGAGGTCATGGGCGTCGACGCGACCTTCGGGCTCGCGTTCGCGAAGAGCCAGACCGCGGCGGGGACCCGGCTGCCGCAAGCCGGGACCGTCTTCCTCTCGCTGGCGGACCGTGACAAGCCCGCCGCCATCGCCCTCGCGCAAGGGCTCGTCGAGCTCGGCTTCTCGATCGCGGCGACCCTCGGGACCGCCGGCTACCTGCGCGACAACGGCGTGATGGTCGAGACCCTCGTCGCCAAGGTGCGGGAGGAGGGCATGGCCGCCGACGCGGTAGAGCTGATCGGGAGCGGGAAGGTCCAGATGGTGGTGAACACCCCGCGCGGCCGGGGGCCTCGTGGCGACGGCGTCCACATCCGTGCGGCGGCGCTCGCCCACCACGTGCCGTGCATCACCACCATCTCCGCCGCCCGCGCGGCGGTCGCGGGGATGGCCGACCGCGCGGTGCACCCCCTCGTCGTCCGCAGCCTCCAGGAGCTCCACGGTGCCGCGGGCGGCCGCTGATCTCGGCGTGCTGTCGGCCCGCGTCGGCGCGGTGACGCTGCGCTCGGCGGTGATGACCGCGTCGGGGACCGCAGGGCACGGTGCCGAGCTGGCTGCCTACGGCCCGCTCGCCGAGATCGGCGCGGTGGTCGTGAAGTCCCTGGCGGCCCACCCCTGGCCCGGCAACGAGGGCGCGCGGGTTCACGGCGTGGCCGGCGGGTCGATGCTCAACCGCGTGGGGCTGCAGGGACCGGGTGTCGCGGCGTGGCGCGCGGACGAGCTGCCGGCACTCCTGTCGCACGGCGCCACCGTGGTCGCCAGCATCTGGGGGCGGACCCCCGACGAGTTCGCCGCCGCGGCCCGAGCGCTCGCCGACGCGCCGGGCGTGACCGCGGTCGAGGTCAACGTGAGCTGTCCCAACCTCGCGGGGCACATGACCGCCCAATCGCCTGCCGCGACGGCAGAGGCGGTCGCGGCCGCCGCGGACGGCATCGGCGCCGCCGGCGTGCCGCTCTGGGCGAAGCTCAGCCCGGCCGTGGCCGACATCGCGGAGGTGGCGCGGGCCGCGCTCGGTGCGGGCGCCGCCGCCCTCACGCTCGTGAACACCATGCCGGGCATGTGGGTGGACGCGGACGACCGTCGGGTGCCGTTCGCGGGCGGCCTCTCGGGCCCGGCGCTCCACCCCGTGGCGGTCCGGGCCGTCTTCGACTGCCGGCGGGCGTTCCCCGACGTGCCGATCGTCGGCGTCGGAGGGGTCGGCACCGGGGCCGACGCCGCCGAGCTGCTCAGGGCGGGTGCCAACGCGGTGCAGGTCGGGACCGCCACCTTCGCCGACCCGCGTGCGCCATGGCGCATCCAAGAGGAGCTCGCGCGCTGGTGCGCGCGGCGCGCCACGACGGTGGAGGAGGTGTGCGGTGCAGCGTGCAGGTGAGCGCACGTTCGGCGAGCAGGTCCGCGACGCGGTGGGCAGGCTCGGACCGCTGTGCGTCGGCATCGATCCCTCGCCGGCGCTCCTCGACCTCTTCGGGCTCCCCGACGACGCCGACGGGCTCCGGGCTTTCGGCGCCGCCTGCGTCGAGGAGCTCGACGGCGTGGCCGCCGTCGTCAAGCCCCAGGTGGCCTTCTTCGAGCGCCATGGGGCGCGCGGGCTCTCGGCGTTCGAGGACGTCGTGGGGCTCGCTTCGGGCGCCGGGATGCTCGTCATCGCGGACGCCAAGCGCGGCGACATCGGCAGCACCACCGAGGCGTACGCGGACGCGTGGTTCCGCGGGCCGCTCGCCGCGGACGCGCTGACGGCGACGCCCTACGTCGGCGTCGGCGCGTTGCTCCCGATGGTGGCCGCGGCACGCGCGACGAAAAAGGGTGTGATCGTCGTCGTCACGAGCTCGAACCCCGAAGGCCGCGACGTCCAGGCGGCGGTCGGCCCGGACGGGACGACGGTGGAGGCGTCCATGGTGCGGTCGATCGGCCGGTGGAACGCAGAGGAGGCCGGCGGCGGCCTCGGCTCGGTCGGCGCGGTGATCGGGGCGACGGGGGAGCGGCCGCCCGCGGGGCTCGACGCCATGTCCGGCGTGGTGCTCGCCCCCGGGCTGGGCGCGCAGGGCGCCACGGTGGCCGACGTCGCGCGGCGCTTCGCCCACTGCGCGCCCCGGAGCGTGCTGCCGGCGGCCTCACGGGGGTTGCTCTCCGCGGGCCCGTCGGGCCTGCGCGAGGCGGCGTCGCGCCTGCGCGACGACCTGGCTGGCGCCCTGCCCTGATCGGGGGGAGTACAGTCGGTCACATGCCGCAACCTCCCGCACTCACCGCAGAGCAGCGTCAAGCTGCGCTGGAGAAGGCCGCCAAGGTGCGACGCGAGCGGGCGGAGGTGAAGGAGAGGCTCAAGATGGGCTCCCTCACCCTCGCAGAGCTCCTGAACCAGGCGGCGTCCGACGAGACCGTCGGGAAGATGAAGGTGGTCTCCGTCCTCGAGTCCCTCCCGGGTCTCGGCAAGGTCAAGGCGCGCCGCCTGATGGCCGCCGTGGGCATCGCCGAGAGCCGCCGGCTGCAGGGCCTCGGGGCCAAGCAGCGGGCCGACCTCCTCGAGCAGACCGCCTCGCGCTGACGATCTTCGTCCTGATCGGCCCCGGCGGTGCGGGGAAGGGCACCGTCGCGGCGGCGCTCACCGCGCGCGTGCCGCATCTCTGGTTGAGCCGGTCCTGGACGACGAGGTCCAGGCGGCAGGGCGAGCCGGCCGACGCCTACGTGTGGGCGACGCCCGAGGCCTTCGGCCGCCGGGCCGCGGCCGGGGGCTTCTACGAGTGGGCCGAGTACCTGGGCAACCTCTACGGCACGCCGGTGCCGGACCCGCCGCCGGGCAGCGACGTCCTCCTCGAGATCGACCTCCAGGGTGCCGAGCAGGTGCTCGCCAAGCGCCCCGACGCCGTCGTGATCCTGCTCCTGCCACCGTCCGAGGAGGTCCAGCGTGCTCGGCTGGTCTCGCGAGGCGACGACGCCGAGCACGTCATGAGGCGCATGGACAAGGGCCGCGAGGAGGTGGACCTGGGGCGGAAGACCGCCCACCACGTCGTGGTCAACGGCGACCTGGAACAGGCCGTGCAGGACCTGGCCGGTATAGTGTCCGCGACCCGCGGAAAGGATCTCGATGGCCCGTAACACCCTGATGGACCCACCGATCGAGGAGCTCCTCGACAAGGTGGACTCGAAGTTCACGCTGGTGGCGCTGGGCGCCCTGCGGGCCCGGCAGATCAACGCCTACTACAACAGCCTGGGCGAGGGGCTCGGGCGGATCGTCCCGCCGCAGGTCACGTCGGTGTCGGGCAAGCCGATCTCGATCGCCTTCGAGGAGATCGCCGCCGGCAAGATCGTCTACGAGCGCGCGCCCGACGAGGAGGACGACGCAGGGGAGCGTGCGGACGACGAGGCGATGGAGACGGCACTGGCCGGCGGCGGCTTCGGGGAGGACCCCGCCGTCGTCGACGAGGGACCCACCGCCGGCTAGTCCGGGCGGTCCCTCTCGCGAAGCGTCGTCCCCCGTCCCCGGTGCGGATCGTCCTCGGCGTCTCCGGCGGCATCGCCGCCTACAAGGCGGTGGAGGTCGTCCGGCGGCTCGTGGACGCCGGACACCGCGTGACGCCGGTGCTCACCGACGCCGCCCGCCACTTCGTCGGGGCGGCCACCTTCAGCGCGCTGGCGTCGGAGCCGGTGCCCGAAGGACTCTGGGCACCCTGGGACGGCGGCATCGCGCACACCCGCCTCGGCCAGGCGGCCGACCTCGTGGTGGTGGCGCCCGCCACCGCCGACCTGCTCGCCCGGTACGCGGCGGGGATGGCCGACGACCTTCTCAGCGCGACGCTCCTGGCGACGCGTGCGCAGGTCGTGGTCTGCCCGGCGATGCACACCGAGATGTGGGAGCACCCCGCCGTCGCCGAGAACCTCGCGACGCTCTCTCGCCGCGGGGTGCACGTCGTGCCTCCGGAATCCGGCCGGCTCGCCGGCGGGGACGAGGGCACGGGGCGGATGGCCGAGCCCGAGACGATCGTGGCGGCGGCGCTCGCCGTCCTCGGCCGGAGCGGCGACCTCGCCGCACGGCATGTGCTGGTGAGCGCGGGCGGGACGCGTGAGGCGATCGACCCGGTGCGCGTGCTCACGAACCGCTCCTCAGGGAAGCAGGGGCACGCGATCGCCGCTGCGGCGCTCGCTCGCGGCGCCCGGGTCACGCTCGTGACCGCTGCGACGCTCGCGCCGCCCGCAGGTGCCGAGGTCGTGCGCGTGGAGACCGCCGCCGAGATGGAGTCCGCGCTGCGCGGGGCCGCGCCCGGCGCCGACGTCGTGGTGATGGCCGCGGCGGTGGCCGACTGGCGGCCGAAGGTGAAGGCGGACCAGAAGCTGCACGGCGTCCCCGACCTCGTGCTCGAGCCGACGCCGGACATCCTGGCGGGCCTCGCGGCGACGCGGCCGCCGGGTCAGGTGCTCGTCGGGTTCGCCGCCGAGACCGAGGACGTGCTGTCGCGGGCACGCGAGAAGCTGGCCCGCAAGCGCATCGACCTCCTCGTGGTGAACGACGTGTCGGCACCCGGCAGGGGGTTCGACCACGACACCAACGAGGTGACCATCCTCGACGCGGAGGGCGCCACGACCACGGTGCCGCTCCGAAGCAAGCGACAGGTAGCCGACGCCGTCTTGGACGAGGTGGTCGCCCGGCTCCACGGACCGTTGAGACACACTGGAGAGAGCTGATGAGAACCACGTTCACCTCGGAGTCGGTCACCGAGGGCCACCCCGACAAGATCGCCGACCAGATCTCGGACGCAGTCCTCGACGCGCTGCTGGAGAAGGACCCGATGAGCCGGGTCGCCTGCGAGACGCTGCTCACGACGGGTCTCGTCGTCGTGGCCGGCGAGGTTACGACCGACACGTACGTCGACATCCCCACGATCGTGCGCGGCGTCATCACGGACATCGGCTATGACAACGACGCGCACGGGTTCAACGGCCACACGTGCGGGGTGATGGTCGCGCTCGACGGCCAGTCGCCCGACATCGCCCGCGGCGTCGACGCCGCATTCGAGCTCCGCAGCGGCGCCGGCGGCGAGGACCAGCTCAACGCCCAGGGCGCGGGCGACCAGGGGATGATGTTCGGCTACGCCTGCGACGAGACGCCCGACCTCATGCCGATGCCCATCTGGCTCGCCCACCGCCTGTCGCAGCGGCTCAGCCAGGTCCGGCGCGTCGGCGTGCTGCCGTACCTGCGCCCCGACGGGAAGACCCAGGTGAGCGTCGTCTACGACGGCCTGCGCCCCGTCGGCATCGACACGGTGCTCATCTCGACGCAGCACCAGCCGGGGATCGACCTCGACACGCTCCTGTTGCCGGACCTGAGCGAGCACGTCGTGCACCCGCTGCTTCCGAGGGACCTCGAGACGGAGAACATGAAGCTCCTCGCGAACCCGACCGGTCGCTTCGAGCTCGGCGGCCCGCACGCGGACGCAGGGCTCACGGGCCGCAAGATCATCGTCGACACCTACGGAGGCATGGCGCGCCATGGTGGCGGCGCGTTCTCGGGCAAGGACCCCTCCAAGGTCGACCGCTCCGCCGCGTACGCAGCGCGTTGGGTCGCCAAGCACATCGTGGCCTCGGGTGCGGCGCGCCGCTGCGAGCTCCAGGTCGCCTACGCCATCGGCGTGGCGCGTCCGGTGTCGCTCTCCCTCGACACCTTTGGCACCGAGGCGGTCGATCCCGAGCGGATCGTCGGCGCGATCGCCGAGCTCTTCGACCTCCGACCCGCGGCGATCATCCGCGACCTCGACCTGCGCCGGCCGATCTACCGTCGCACCGCCAGCTACGGCCACTTCGGCCGCAGCGACAAGGAGTTCACCTGGGAGCAGACGCCGAAGGTGGACGAGCTTCGCCGCACGCTGGGTCTCTGATCGTCCGCGTCATCCCGGACGTGCCGGCGGTGAGCCGGCGGCGTTTCGACTACGCGGTCCCCGAGCGCTGGCAGGCGGACGTGCGCCCCGGCGCGCGCGTGCGCGTCCCGTTCCACGGGCGACGGGTCGGCGCATGGGTCACCGAGTGCGGGGTCACGCCGCCTCCGGACGTCGAGGTGCGCGAGATCACCGGGGTGTCCGGCTGGGGGCCGCCGCCCGCCGTCCTTTCGCTCGCCGAATGGGGTGCCTGGCGCTTTGCGATGCCGGTCGCGACCCTCCTTCGCACCGCGTCGCCCGAGCGCAACGTCTGGTCCCTCCCTCGAGCACCCCTGCGCGCACCGCGAGCGCCCGGCGCCGGCGAAGGAGCGCCCGGCGCCGCGCTCGGCCCGGGAGTGACGTTGCGCAGGGTCCCACCCGCCGACGACCTGCTTGCCGTCGTCCTCGAGGTGCTCGGAGCGTCCGAGGCCGCGGGCCGCCCCGCGCTCGTCCTCGCGCCGAGCAGCGGCTGGGCGGACCGGCTCGCCCGGCGGCTGCGCGCCCGCGGGATCGACGTCGCGTCCGACTGGGCACAGGCCGCCGCGGGGTGGCCGGTCGTCGTCGGGTCGAGAGCGACGGCGTGGGCACCCGTCGCGGCGCTCGGCGCCGCCGTGGTGCTGGACGCGCACGACTACCACGACCGCTACGACGCGTCCGTCGTCGTCGCGGAGCGCGCCGCGCGGGACGGCGCACCGTGCGTGCTGGTCTCGCCGTGCCCGACCGCGGTGCAGCGGGTCCGCTACGGACCCGTCGCCGCTCCGGAACGCTCGGCGGAGCGGGCAGGTTGGCCGGCGCTCAACGTCGTCGACCGGCGGGGGGCGGACCCCCGCACCGGGATCCTGTCCGACGAGCTCGTCCACCTCGCCCGCCGCACGCTCGGGGCGGGGGAGCGGCTCGTCTGCGTGCTCAACCGCACGGGCCGCGCGCGGTTGCTCAAGTGCGCGGCGTGCGGCGCGCTCGCCCGGTGCGCAGTGTGCGGCCGGGCGGTCGAGTCGGCCGAAGAGGTCCTGCACTGCAGGGGCTGCGGGGAGGACCGCCCCGTCGTGTGCGCGGCGTGTGGGGCGGTCCGCATGAAGGTCCTGCGCCAGGGCGTCGCCCGGGTGCGCGACGAGCTCGAGGCGCTTCTGGGCGTGCCAGTGGGCGAGGTGTCCGGCCGTCCAGGGCACGAGGCGCTGCCCGGCACCGCCGCCCTCGTCGGCACCGAAGCGGTGCTGCACCGGGTGCGCCACGCTGGCGCGGTCGCCTTCTTGGACTTCGACCAGCACCTCCTCGCCCCCCGCTTCGTTGCCGGCGAAGAAGCGCTCGCGTTGGTGGCGCGGGCGGGGCGGCTGGTGGGCGGGCGGGAGTCGCCCGGCCGCCGGGACCCGGGTGTCGTGATGGTCCAGACCCGGCTTCCCGACCACGAGGTGCTGCGGGCCGCGGTCGCCGGGGACCCGGATCTGTGCACAGACCTCGATCTGCGCCACGACCTTCGCCTGCCGCCGTTCAGCGCGCTCGCCACCGTGCGGTCGGACGCGCGGCCGGCACTTGGGGGCGAGGGTGTGGAGGTGTCGCCGCTCGAGCCGGGTCGCTGGCTCGTGCGCGCGCCCGACCACCGGGTGCTCTGTGACGCCGTCGCGCTGCTGCGCGGCGGAGTCGGGATCGACCCGTTGGACGTCTAGGCTGGTCAGGGTGCTCACAGTCCGCACGTACGGTGACCCCGTGCTCAAGCAGAAGACGAAGGACGTCGAGGAGATCGACGGCAGAGTGGCGAAACTCGTCGACGACATGCTCGAGACCATGTACGCGGCCCCGGGCGTCGGCCTCGCCGCCAACCAGGTCGGCGTGCAACGGCGGCTGTTCGTCTACGACGTCGGCGAAGGCCCCGAGGTCGTCATCAACCCCCGGATCACCGAGACGGCGGGGGAGTGGGCGTTCGAGGAAGGCTGCCTGTCGGTGCCGGGCCTCAGCTGGACGATCGTCCGACCGAACCGCGTGCACCTCGTCGGCCTCGACCTCGAGGGCAACGAGCTGTCGATCGACGCGGAGGAGTACCTGGGGCGCGTCTTCCAGCACGAGGTGGACCATCTCGACGGCACCCTCCTGCTCGAGCGCCTCGACGACGACCAGCGACGCGAGGCGCTGAAGGTCCTCCGCGCCCGCGTGCTCGCCGGCTGAGCCGAGGGACGGCGGCCGCGGTCCGCAGCCTCGTCTACCTCGGCACCCCCGACGCCGCGGTGCCGCCGCTGCGCGCGCTCGTCGAGTCGGGCCACGACGTGCGCCTCGTGGTCACCCGTCCGGACCGTCGCCGTGCCAGAGGCGCCGCCCCCTCGTCGAGCGCGGTGAAGGCCGAAGCTCAGCGCCTGTGCCTCCCCGTCGCCCACGACCTCGCCGCCGCCGCCTCCGCCGGGGCCGAGCTCGGCGTCGTCGTGGCGTACGGGCGCATCATCCCGGCGCGGCTGCTCGAACAGCTCCCGATGGTGAACCTCCACTTCTCGTTGCTGCCGCGCTGGCGTGGCGCCGCGCCCGTCGAGCGCGCCATCCTCGCGGGGGACGCCACGACGGGCGTGTGCGTCATGGCGCTCGAGCCGGACGTCGACACCGGGCCTGTGTACGCGCGCGAGGAGGTGGCGATCGAGCCCGGCGAGCACCTGGGACCACTTCGGGACCGGCTGGTGTCGGTGGGGACGAGGCTGCTCGTCGGCGTGCTGGCCGGACCGCTCGGCACCCCCGAGCCCCAGCGCGGCGAGCCCACCTACGCAAAGAAGCTGGACCCCGCCGAGCTTCGGCTCACATGGACGCGCCCTGCCGCGGATCTCGCGGCGGCGGTCCGGCTCGACCGTGCGTGGACGACGTGGCGCGGCCGGCGACTCCTGGTGCTCGACGCCGAGGTGGCCGTGGCGCGCCCCCAGGCACGGGGGGCCGGCGGTGGCGTGCCGGGGGGAGGCGGTGGCGCGCCGGGGCCCCCGGGCACGCTCACGGGGGAGGCGGTGGTGACCGGGACAGGCCTTCTCCGACTCCGCCGCGTCCAGCCCGAGGGACGCGCGCCGATGGCGGCGGCCGAATGGCGTCGCGGCGCTCGACCGGTCACCGGCGAGCGGCTCGGCGACTCCTAGGCTGGTCGCCGTGAAACGGGACTGCGGCACGCCGCGCTCGTTGAAGATGGCGCCGTCGCTCCTCTCCGCCGACTTCGGGAGCTTGGCCGAGGCGGTGGGCGAGGTGGCCAACGTCGCCGACTGGCTCCACGTCGACGTCATGGACGCGCACTTCGTCCCGAACCTCACGATCGGGCCGCCGGTGGTCGCGTCGCTGCGCAAGCACTCGGGGCTCTACTTCGACTGCCACCTCATGATGACCGACCCCGGCGACTACCTCGAGGCGTTCCGGGACGCCGGTGCCGACGGCTGCACGGTCCACGTCGAGGTCGGGCGCACCGGCGAGCTGGTCGAAGAGTGCCGCCGGCTCGGCCTGCGGGTGGGTCTCGCGGCGAACCCCGATACGCCGTTCGAGGACCTCGAGCCCTACCTCGACAAGGTGGACCTCGTGCTGTGCATGACGGTGTTTCCCGGGTTCGGCGGACAAGCGTTCATGGCCGAGGTGCTCGGGAAGGTCGAGCGGGTGCGGCGCGCGCTCGACGAACGGCAGCTCGCCGTGGACCTCGAGGTGGACGGCGGCATCGACCGCGAGACCGCGCCGAGGGCCGCCGCAGCCGGCGCCAACGTCTTTGTCGCTGGCTCGGCCGTGTTCGGCGCGGACCGGCCCTGGGACGCGATCGAGGAGATCCGCGCCGCGGTCCGGGCGCGCGCTCGCGTCTGAGTTTCGAGGACGGGCGACGCTGTGCGGCGGGTGTCCGAACGCGAGCTCGCCGACCGGCTGGCCGCCCTGGGGGCCCGCGCCGCGCGGAGCCCGCGACCGCAGGGCGAGGCCCATCGGTCTGACGACCTGCCGCGTGCGGTCGTCGGCGGCAACTTCGGGACGCCGCGGCGCCTCCTCGAGCTCTTCGACGCCTCGGTCGAGCGGTACCGGCTCTTCATGATCAACGCCCAGCCGCCGGTCCCCGAGCGCAGCGGAGTCGTCCACGAGACCCCCTTCGTCGGGCCGGGGATGCGCCCCTCCTCGCCGCACGCGGCGAGCCGGCTCGACTACCTCCCGATGCGGCTGTCGCTCGTGCCGCAGCTCTTCGAGCGAGTCCGACCGCCCGACGTCGTCCTCCTCCACACGGCACCTGCCGAGAACGGGTCCGTGTCACTCGGCATCGAGGTGAACATTCTGGTCGCCGCCGTCGAGCAGGCGCGGGCTCGTGGCGGCCTCGTGGTCGCGCAGCTGAACCCCCGGATGCCGAGGACGCTCGGCGACGCCGAGCTCGACGTCGATCTCGTCGACCTCGCGATCGAGGCGGAAGAAGAGCTGGTGTCACCGGCGCCGCCCGCGCCGGGAGGCGGGTCCCGTGCGATCGGTGAGCACGTGGCGTCGCTCGTGGCCGACGGCTCGACCCTCCAGGTCGGGATCGGTGCGATCCCGGACGCCACGCTCGGCGCCCTTGCCGGACGGCGCGGCCTCGGGGTGTGGTCCGAGATGGTGAGCGACGGCGTGCTCGCGCTCGAGCGTGCCGGTGCGCTCGATCCCGAGCGGGAGCTCGTGGCGTCGTTCCTGTTCGGTTCCGCCGAGCTCTACGAGTGGGTCGACCGCAACCCGCGGCTGCGCCTGGTCCGGACCGAGACGAGCAACGACCCCGGTCGCATCGCCCGTCGCCCGCGCATGACGTCGGTCAACACCGCGCTCCAGGTGGACCTGTTCGCGCAGGCGAACGCCGCCTACATCGGCCCGCGGGTGTACTCCGGCTTCGGCGGGCAGACGGACTTCATCGTGGGCGCGCTCCACTCGCCGGGGGGCCAGGCCGTCATCGCGCTCGGCTCGTGGCACGAGAAGACGGCGAGCTCCACGGTCCTCGCACGCCTCGAGTCGCCGAGCACCTCGTTCCAGCACTCGGCGATCGTCACCGAGCAGGGGATCGCGCAGATCTTCGGCCGTAGCCAGCGCGCGCAGGCGAGGCTCATCATCGAGCACGCCGCGCACCCCGACGCCCGGGCCGGGTTGCAGGAGGCCGCAGTCGAGCTCGGCCTCGGCTGAAGGGGGTCCGCGAAGGGATCGGCGTCGCCGCTGCGGTCGACCGCGGACCGGCTCGGCCCGCGGGGCGGGCCGGTCGGCTCATCCCGCGGGGCGGATGGGCCGGTAGATCGGCTCCCACATCGCCCCGGCTACCGCGTCGTGGAGGCGACCGGGGTCTCGTCGGGCGACGCCGTCGTCCACCGCAGCCCCGGCCACCGCCGCGGCGACGGCCGCCGAGACGCGTCGCAGCGTGCCGACGGGCGGCAGGAGCGGGGAACCCGTAGTGGGGGTACCGACGGCGCTGGCGATTGCGACCGCAGCCGCGCGGAGCATTCCCGGCGTGATGCGCGACGCCTGGGCGACGATCGCGCCGAGACCGAGGCCGGGAAAGACGAAGGCGTTGTTGGCCTGGGCGATCTCGAACGTCTCCGCGCCGATCGTCACCGGGCGGAACGGGCTCCCCGTCGCCAGGAGCGCCCGCCTGTCGCTCCATGCCAGCACGTCCGCCGGGTCCGCCTCCGAAAGCGAGGTCGGGTTGGACAGCGGCATGACGACCGGCCGCTCGCAGTGCGACGCCATCGTGCGCACGATCTCCTCGGAGAAGCTTCCCGCCTGTCCTGAGGTGCCGATGAGGACGGTCGGGTGGACCCGCGCGACGACCTCGGCGAGGTCGATCCGCCCGTCGTGGTCCCTCGACCAGTCGGCGACCTCGTCGTCGCGGCGGGCGAAGGGCCGCTGGAAGTCTCGGAGCCGGCCGGACGCGCACAGGAGTCCCTGGCTCGACAGCGCCCAGATCGCGCGCCGCCCGTCCGGGGCCCCGTCTTCCTCGATGGCGGCCGCGAGCTGCTCGGCGATGCCGATGCCCGCCGTTCCCGCGCCGTGGATGACGACCCGCTGGTCGCAAAGGTGCTCCCCGCTCGTCTCGAGCGCGGCGAGGACGGCGGCGAGGGCGATCGCCCCCGTCCCCTGGATGTCGTCGTTGAAGGTGAGGCAGTCGTCCTTGTA
Organism: Acidimicrobiales bacterium; assembly: GCA_035534455.1. Taxonomy (GTDB): domain Bacteria; phylum Actinomycetota; class Acidimicrobiia; order Acidimicrobiales; family RAAP-2; genus JAJYVT01. The sequence goes on along the minus strand of DATLRV010000055.1, from coordinate 16,752 downwards.
GCGGTCGAGCACCCGGTGCGCGTTGGCCGCGCCCAGGTCCTCCCAGTGCACGAGCGCCCGCGGGAAGAGGCTGGTCGCGGTCCGCACGAAGGCGTCGACGAAGGCGTCGTAGGCCGGCGTGTCGACGCGCGGGTGCCGGTTCCCGAGATACAGCGGGTCGTCGAGGAGGCTCGTCCGGTTGGTGCCGACGTCGAGCACGACGGGCAGCGTGCGATCGGGGTCGACGCCACCCGCCGCGGTGTAGACGGAGAGCTTGCCGATCGAGATGCCGATGCCGCCGACGCCCCAGTCGCCGATCCCGAGGATCGCCTCCCCGTCCGTCGCGACCACGACGTCCACGTCGTCGGCCCCGAGCCCGGCCGCCTCGAGCGAGGTCTCGAGCTCGTCGGGGTGGTCGACGGACAGGTATACCCCGCGCGTCCCCCGGAACTCCGTGCTGAAGTGCTGGATCGCCTCGCCGACGGTCGGCGTGTACACGATGGGCAGCATCTCGGCGAGGTGATCCTGGAGAAGCCGGAAGTAGAGCACCTCGATCCGCTCGTGCAGGAGGGTCAGGAAGACGTGCTTCGCGAGGTCGCTCTTCTGTGCGGAGAACTGCTCGTAGGCCCGCGCCGCCTGCACGTCCAGCGTGAGCACCGCGGGGGGAAGGAGCCCGACGAGCCCTAATGCCGCCCGCTCCTCACGGGTGAACGCGACCCCGTGCGAGAGGCGTGGATCGGACAGGAGCTGGCGCCCCCGCAGCACCGTCTCGACCGGCGGCCGCTCCACGGTGCCACCCTACCGGCGCGCGGTGCGCCAGATTCAGTTCGAGGCGTCCGCGCGGGCGTAGCGCGAGCCGACCGCCGACGCCCGCACGGCGAGAGGGGGGCATCCGAGCCGCTCGGCGATGGTGCTCGCCTCCGCGAGCGCGGCGTCCACCCCGTCCCCGCCGGCGCGCGCCCGGACGTCGGCGAGGTCGACGAGCGCGTGCGCGAGCTGGTACGGGTTGCCGACGTCGCGCAGCGCCTCGACGGCCGCTTCGACGGCGGCAAGCCCGTCCTGATTGACCGAGCCCTCGCCGCAGGCGAGCAGCGCGGTCTCGAGCTGGAGCTCGGCGCGAAGGATCGGCGGGAGGTGCCCGTAAGGATGGCCCTCGAGCTCGCCGACGAGACGCTCGACGGCCGGCCGGTCGTCGAGGCTGCGTGCCGCGCGTGCGGCGAGCGGCCACGCCCAGCGGGTGGTGTCGGCACCGATCCCGATCGCGTCCGCCTTCCCCACCACGGCCATGGCGTGGGCGAGCGCGCCGGCGACGTCCCCGGCGCACAGCGCCGTTGCGGCATCGGCGAGGCCGAAGCCCGCCTGGTCCTGAGGGTCCTCGCTCGAGCGGTGCGGCGCGAGCGATGCCTGCGCGGCGGCGGCAGCCTCCGCGTCCCCGCGCAGACCTGCGAGCCAGCCGGCGACCGTGCGGACGAACGGGCTGTCGAGGAGGTCGACCTCGAGGGCGTCGCCGAGCACCGCCGACGCCTCCTGCCAGTCACCGAGCTCCGCCAGCGCGGTCGCAAGGTTTCCCACTGCGACCGCGAGGACGGCGCGCCGCCCGTTGCGCCGGCTATGGGCGACGGCCGATCGCGCGGCGTCGGTGGCCGCCCGCACGTCGCTCCGCACGAGGACGTCGGCGAGGTTGACCTGTGCGAGGCCGAGGATCCCGAAGTCGCCGGCGCGCTCGGCGAGGCGCGCGCACTCCCGGTAGTCGGAGGCCGCCTCGGCGAGGCGGTCGCTCGATGACGCGAGGAGGCCGCGCGCGTTGAAGAGGCCGGCGAGCTCCCGGTCGTCGACCCCGAGGGCCTGGGCGAGGTCGAGCGCCTCTGTTGCGAGCCGCCGACCCTCCTCCATGTTGCCGCTGAAGACGCACAGCCCGCTGAAGCGCCGGAGCGCCCGCACCGTGTCGAGATCGGGTCGCTCGCGCAGGACCGAGAGCGCCTCTTCGAATACCACCTGTGCGGCTGCGTGGCGCCCGAGGCGCATGAGGGCGTGCCCCTCTGCGGTCCTGGCGCGGGCGACCCCTCTCGTGTCGCCGAGGTCGAGGTGGGCCGCCACCGCCGCCTCGGCGTTGGCGAGCGAGGCGTCGAAGTCGCCCGCGTCGTCGCTCGCCCGGGCGGCCTCTTCGAAGAGGGAGGGAGCCCGCTCGTTTGGCGCGATCCCGGCGGCCTCGGCGTAGAGCTCGGCGGCGCGGTGGACGGCGCCCGAGCGGGTCGACCGCTCGGCGGCGCGCACCAGAAAGGCGAGCGCATCGGCCCTGATGTCGTCTGTCGCCGCGTCCGGCGAACCGGCTGCGAGCGCGTCGAGGTAGTGGCGCGCGATGGCGTCGGCGATCTCCTCTCCGTCTCCGGGGAACGCCGATCGCAGATGGGCGGCGACGGCGAGATGGATGGCCCTGCGGTCGCGCTTGGAGAGCGTCTCGTAGGCGACCTGACGGAGCATCTCCTGGCTGAAGCGGTACGCCCCGCGCTCGGGGGAGAGGGGATCGGCGACGACCTGGAGGACGTCGCGTCGGACCAGTTCTGCGAGGGCCGCGTCGACGAGGTCGAGGTCCACGTTGGAGACGGCGACGATCGCCTCCTTCGGGAACGTGGTGCCGAGCACGCTCGCGTCGGCAACCAGCGCCCGAGCGTCCTTCGGCAACGCGTCGAGGCGCGCGGCCAAGAGGGCGTGGAGCGAGTCGGGCACCCGCAGTGTCCCGATGTCGCCGACGAGGCGGTAGGCGTCGGCGTCCTTCTGCACGGCCCCCTGGTCGATGAGCGAACGGACGGTCTCGACGGCGAAGAGCGGGATGCCCTGGGCCCGGTCGTTGATGGCGTCGCGCGCCCCGGGGGGCATGCCGGGCACGAGCGCGTCGACGAGGTCGGACATCGAGGTGGTGTCGAGCGGATCGAGGGACAGCGTGGAGCGGTTGCGCCCGACGCCGTAGCCGGCGTCGATCGCCCCGTGGCCCGGTCGCGCGAACAGCAGCACGAAGATGGGAAGGTCGCGGGTCCAGTCGACGAGGTGCTCGAAGAACCCGAGCAGGCTCGCGTCGGCGTGCTGGGCGTCTTCGACGAGCAGGATCGCGGGGGCGACGCCCGCGAGCTGCTCGAAGAAGAGCCGCCAGCCGGCGTACAGCTCGTCTTGGGACAGGACTACCTTCGGCTCCTCGCCGTAGGGCACCCCGAGGAGCCTGGAGATGCGCACGCCGACGTAGTCGCGCTCGCCCTCGGCGACGTAGCGGACCATCCCTTCGGCGAGCTTCGACGCGGCCGCCGCGAGCGGGTCCTCCTCCGCGATGCCGAAGCGCTGGCGGACGATCTCGGCGAGCGCCCAGAAGGCGACCCCCTCGCCGTAGGAGAGGCAGCGCCCGCGGTGCCAGAGCATCGTGTCGACGAGCCCGTCGATGTACTTCTCGAATTCCCAGCCGAGGCGCGACTTCCCCACCCCTGCAGGCCCGGTGATCACCACGAGCCGCGGCGTCCTGCGCTCGATGCAGGTGTGGAAGAGGTCCTTCAGGGTGCGGAGCTCGGCGTCGCGCCCGGTGAACGGCGCCTCGAGGCCCTCTGCCCACTGCCGGCCGCCGACGCTCGAGACGACCCGGGTGGCAGCGAAGAGCTGCTGGGGTTCCACCTTGCCTTTCAGCTCGAAGGTCCCCTCGTCGTGGAAGGAGATGGCGGGTGCCGAGAGCCTCCTCGTCGCGCCGTCGACGAAAACGGCTCCCGGCCGTGCGACCGATTGCACGCGCGACGCAGTGTTCACGGCGTCGCCGGCGACCATGCCCTCGTTGGTCGCCCCGAGCGTGACGGCGACCTCGCCGGTCACCACCCCCGCCCGCGCGCCGAGCCCGGGCGCCCCGGCTTCCTCCCCGAGCACCCGAACCCCCTCGACGAGGTCGAGGGCCGCGCGCACCGCCCGCTCGGTGTCGCCCTCCTGCGCCACGGGGGTGCCCCACACCGCCATGACCGCATCGCCGATGAACTTCTCGACGGTGCCGCCGTAGCGGGTGATGGTCCGTCGCGCCACGTCGAAGTAGCGCGAGAGCAGCTCTCGCACCTCCTCGGGATCGCGCGACTCCGAGAACGGCGTGAATTCCACGAGGTCGGCGAACAGGACCGAGCACACCCGCCGCTCAGAGACGGCGCTCGACGGACGCTCCGCCGTGGACAGGGGAGCGCCGGGTGCCGATGGCCCCTCGCCGTCCCCCGTGCCGGCGAGCGAGCTCCCGCACTCGAGGCAGAAACGGTCGGAAGGCCGGCCAGCGGCACCGCACGAGGGGCACGAGGGCGCGAGGACGTTGCCGCAGCCACCGCAGAACTTGGCTGCCGGCGGGTTGTCGGTTCCGCAGCTCTCGCAGTGCTGCATCGGGCCCCCTTGCTCCCCGGTGGTCGAAGCGTACTCTCGAGACACTGACCGCCCACGTCCACGCGACGCAGACCGCTCGGGCGTTCGCGGCGTGTGCCTGCGACTCGAACCGTCGTGACCCAGGCGGGGTGCAACCGGGGGGCCGGTAGACTCTCCGCGCCACAGACCCTCGCACGTGCGTGCGGGAAGGACGAGGTGGAGGCGAGGTGCAGGCGACGATGGCCGGGACGACCGGCACCGCGGAGGACGGGCCCGACGAGCGCCACATGGCACGGGCGATCGCTGCGGCGCAGGCCGCCCGCCTCCACGCCTCGCCCAATCCCTGGGTGGGTGCGGTCCTCGTGACCGGCGCCGCCACGTACCAGGCGGCGACGGCGCCGCCGGGGGGCCCGCACGCGGAGGTCACCGCCCTGCGGCTCGCCGCCGACGCCGGAGACACCACCTCGGGGTCGACCCTGTACACGACGCTCGAGCCGTGCGCGCACTTCGGGCGGACGCCGCCGTGCGTCGACGCGATCGTCGCGGCGGGGGTCCGCCGCGTGGTCGTCGGCGTCGTGGACCCCGACCCCGTCGTCGTCGGCCGGGGCGTCGAGGCGCTCCGGGCCGCCGGTGTGGACGTCGCGGTCGGGATCCGGGCTGGTGAGGTGGAACGGCAGCTCGCGCCGTACCTGAAGCACCGCCGCACCGGGCGGCCGTGGGTGGTGCTGAAGCTCGCCGCGACGATGGACGGCAGGACCGCGGCGCCCGACGGCTCGAGCCGCTGGATCACCGGAGAGGCCGCGCGCCGAGACGCCCACGCCCTGCGCGCGTCGTCCGACGCCGTGCTGGTCGGCGCGGGGACGGTCCGCGCCGACGACCCCGAGCTGACCGTCCGCCACGCCGCGACGTCTGTCGGGGTCCGCCAGCCGCTGCGCGTCGTGCTCGGCCGTGCCCCCCAAGGGGCGAAGGTGCACCCCGCGCTCGAGCTCTCCGGCGACCTCTGCGACGTGCTCGACCATATCGGCGGCCTCGGGGTGGTGCAGCTCCTCGTGGAGGGCGGTGCGAGGGTCGCCCGCGACCTCCACGCCGCGGGCCTGGTGGACCGGTACGTCCTGTACCTGGCACCGGCGCTGTTCGGCGGCGACGACGGCCGGCCGCTGTTCGACGGGACCGGAGCGGGGACCGTCGCCGACGTGTGGCGCGGCCGGGTCGTGTCGGTCGAGCAGCTGGGAGACGACCTCCGCATCGAGCTCGCACCCGCGCGAGGGGAGGCGGAAGGGGAGGTGGCCTGATGGGCTTTTCCACCGTCGAGGAGGCGATCGATGCGATCGCACGGCTCGGCATGGCCGTGGTCGTCGACGACCAGGACCGGGAGAACGAGGGCGACCTCGTCATGGCCGCCGAGGCTGCGTCGCCCGAGGCGATCGCCTTCTTCCTCGCGCACACCTCCGGCGTGATCTGCGTCCCCGTCACCCCCGAGCGCGCAGACGAGCTCGAGCTGCCGCTCATGGTGAGCGACAACACCGAGTCACAGCGGACCGCGTTCACCGTCAGCGTCGACGCTCGCGGCACGACCACGACGGGCATCTCCGCCGCCGACCGCGCCGCGACGATCAAGGCGCTCATCGACCCCCGCACGCGGCCCCAGGACCTGAACCGTCCGGGCCACATCTTCCCGCTGCGGTACCGGACCGGCGGGGTCTTGAAGCGGGGCGGCCACACCGAGGCGACGGTCGACCTCGCACGCGCCGCCGGCCTCACCCCCGCAGGCGTGCTCTGCGAGATCGTCAGCGAGGACAAGTCCTCGATGGCGCGTCTCGACGAGCTCGAGCGTTTCGCCCAGCGGCATGGCTTGCCGCTCATCTCGATCGCGGACCTGATCCGCTGGCGCGGCCGGACCGAGAAGCTCGTCCACCAGGTCTCTGAGGCGCGCATCCCGACCGATGGCGGCGACTGGCGCGCCGTCGTCTACGAGTCGGTGCTCGACGGCGACCAGCACCTCGCCCTCGTGAAGGGCGAGATCGGACCCGACCTTCTCGTCCGGGTGCACTCGGAGTGCCTCACCGGCGACGTGTTCGGCTCCCTGCGCTGCGACTGCGGACCGCAGCTCCGAGCCGCAATGGACCTCATCGACAAGGAGGGCCGTGGTGTCGTCGTGTACCTGCGCGGCCACGAGGGCCGAGGGATCGGGCTCGCCCACAAGATCCGCGCCTACCGCCTCCAAGAGGAGGGGCACGACACGGTGGACGCCAACCTCGCGCTCGGTCTCCCCGTCGACCTGCGCAACTACGGGATCGGCTCGCAGATCCTCGCGGACCTCGGCGTCACCACCATGCGGCTCATGACGAACAACCCCGCGAAGTACGGGGGCATCGAGGGCTTCGGCCTCGAGATCGTCGGCCGGGTGCCGTTGCAGCCCGTGGCGAACCCCGAGAACCTCGCCTACCTGCGTACCAAGCGCGAGCGCATGGGCCACCTCATCGACGGCCTCGACGGCATCGACGCCGACGGCCTCGGGGCCGTCTGACGCAGATGGGCGCGGAGACGGGCACGGGGCTCCCCCCCGGAGCGATCGACCAGGTCACCGGGCGTGTCGGCCGCATGCGTTCGGCCGGCCCGGTTCTCGGCCCGGGTGCCGGCACCGAGCTCGCCCGGCCCGGCGGCGGCATGCGGGTCGGGGTCGCATGCTCCCGGTTCAACGGCGCCCTCACGTGGGGGCTCCTCCAGGGCGCGCTGGACGCGCTCGAGGAGTGCGGGGTCGACCGCGGCGACGTGACCGTCGCGTGGAGCCCCGGGGCGTTCGAGTTGCCGCTCCTCGCGCGAGCCCTCGTCGAAGGCGGGGCCGACGCCGTCGTGTGCCTGGGCGCGGTGGTGCGCGGGGAGACCGACCACTACCAGTTCGTCGCCGGCGAGTGCGCACGCGGCATCCAGCAGGTGCAGCTCGACACCGGGGTTCCCGTCGCGTTCGGCGTGCTCACCACCGAGGACACCGCCCAGGCGCTCGCGCGCGCCGGAGCCGGCGACGCCAACAAGGGCCGGGAGGCTGCCGCCGCTGCGGTCGAGATGGCGCGCCTCCTCCGGACCCTCTGAGGCTCCGACGTGCTCCGCATCGTGCTCCCCAAGGGGTCGCTCGAGAAGGCGACGTTGGAGCTCTTCGAGGCCGCGGACCTGGCGGTGCTGCGGTCGTCCGACGTCGACTACCGGGCGTCGATCGCCGATCCGAGGGTCAGCGAGGTGCGCATCCTGCGCCCGCAGGAGATCCCCGTGTACGTCGCCGAGGGGCTGTTCGACCTCGGCATCACCGGGCGCGACTGGATCGAGGAGCGGGGCGCCGACGTCGTCTCCCTCGGCGAGCTCGCCTACTCGAAGGCGAGCGCCCAGCCGATCCGGGTGGTCCTGGCGGTCGCCAAGGACTCGACCTGGGAGAGCCTGGCGGACCTCGCCGGGGTCACCGGGCACGAGGGGAGGAGGCTCCGCGTGAGCACCGAGTACCCGACGCTGACCGCGCGGGCGCTCGGCGCGCACGGGATCGACGCGGACATCTCGCTCTCCTACGGCGCCACCGAGGCGAAGGTCCCCGACATCGCCGACTGTGTCGTCGAGATCACCGAGACCGGACGGGCGCTCCGGGCGGCAGGCCTCCGGGTCCTCGAGACGGTGCTCGTTTCACGCACCGAGTTGATCGCCAATCCCGCGTCGGTGAGCGATCCGGCGAAGCGCCACGCGATGGGCCAGCTCCACACGCTGTTGGCCGGGGCGCTCGAGGCCCGCGGGAAGGTGCTCGTGAAGCTGAACGTGCCGGCGGAGAAGCTGGAGGCCGTCGTCACGGTGCTTCCGTCCATGCGCGCCCCGACGGTGTCGGAGCTGTCGGGAGGCCGCGGCTTCGCGCTCGAGACCGTCGTCGCCAAGACCGACATCAACACGCTCATCCCGGCGTTGAAGGACGAGGGCGCAACCGACATCCTCGAGCTGCCGCTCTCCAAGATCGTGCACTGAGTGACGCGCGGCCCGCTCCACATCGGCGTCGTCGCGGCCTTCGACGAGGCGCGCGGACTCGGGACCGTCTCCGACAGCTCGGGGAGCGAGTGGCCGTTCCACTGCACGCGGATCGCCGACGGCAGCCGCACGATTCGCGTCGGGACCGCCGTGGTGTTCTGTGTGGTGACCGGTCATCTCGGCCGCATGGAAGCGTGCCGCGTCACCGAGGTCGGCGCCGACGGCGGCTCTGACGGCGGCTCTGACCGTGTCAGGAAGTGACCGACGGCGCGCTCTCGCCGTTGCCGGCTCCGTCCCGGCCGCCGCCCGGCTCCTGTGAGGCGGAGATCTGGACGAAGGCGAGCCTGATCTGAGCCAACGCGTCGCGCAGTGACGGATGGGCGTCACCCAGCCGGTCGCCCAGCCCGTCGACGAGGAAGCCGAGGGCGTCGATGGCGAGCCGGGCCTGGTCGAGGTGCGGAGCCGAGTCGGACAGGTAGACGGCCGCGAGCTCGAAGAGCCCGTAGCAGTGGTTGGCCACGACCACCTCGGCGGGCGCCTCGACCAGTTGGCGGCGCAGCTCGTCGATGTCGGGCCCCCCGCCCGGACCGACGGGGCCGTCGGTGTGCTGGTCGCCCGCTCCGCCGTCCCCCGGAGCCGCCGGGGAGGGACCGGTTGCAGGCCCGGCACCCTGGGTGGGGCGCTCGTCGCCGACAGGATGCTCACCCGAAGGGGTCCACAGGCTCATGCTGGTAGCCTATGCAGACGAGGAAGCGGGGCTCACGGCTGGCGGAGTCTCCACCCGGCCGCCACCGGTGCGCCGGGTCGATGTGGCATTGCCCGGTCGGGCGTGGCTCCGCTTCACGACGATGGTCGCGGAAGGACCGACGGCCCGAGATAGGAAGGACGATGCCGCATAGTCACCGCCACTGCACCTGAGCACCGCATCAACGACCGAATCCGGGCGCGCGAGGTCCGCCTCGTCGACCCGGAAGGGCAGCAGCTCGGGATCAAGCCGTTGCCAGAAGCGCTGAGCATCGCCAGAGGCCTCGACATGGACCTCGTCGAGGTCGCCCCCATGGCGAACCCGCCGGTCTGCCGGATCATGGACTACGGAAAGTTCAAGTTCGACGAGGCGCAGCGGGCGAAGGAGAGCCGGCGCAAGGCCGTCCACGTCGGGCTGAAGGAGATGAAGTACCGGCCGAAGATCGGGCCGGGCGACTTCGAGACCAAGACCCGCCAGGTCGGGAAGTTCCTCGACGACGGCCACAAGGTGAAGATCACGATCATGTTCCGTGGGCGGGAGGTCTTCCACCCCGAGCTCGGGAAGAAGATCCTCGACCGGATCGCCGATCAGATGGACGGCATGGCCAAGGTCGAGGCCGAACCCCGGCTCGACGGCCGGAACATGGTGATGGTGCTCGCACCCGACAAGCGGGCCAAGCAGTCGGCGGCCGCGCGGCAGCGGAACCAGGACCATGACGGCGCGGAGCACCCCGACGGCCCCGACGGCCAGGGGACCGAGGAGGAGGAGGAGTAGGAGCGAGATGCCGAAGATGAAGACGGACAAGGGAGCGGCGAAGCGCGTGAAGATCACGGGCTCCGGTCGCCTGCGCCGCCTGCAGCAGAACCGCTCGCACCTCCTCGAGAAGAAGAACAGTGTCCGGACCCGGCGGCTGTCCCGCGAGACGGACTTCGCCGTCGGCGACGAGCGGCGCGTCAAGCGCATGCTCGGGATCTGAGGAGCGAGCGATGGCACGAGTGAAGCGGGCCGTCCATGGCCGCAAGCACCACCGCGCGGTGCTCGAGCAAGCGAAGGGGTACTACGGCAACAAGAGCCGCACGTACCGCGCCGCCAACGAGCAGCTGCTGCACTCCTTCCAGTACGCCTACCGCGACCGCCGGGCACGCAAGGGCGACTTCCGCAAGCTGTGGATCCAGCGCATCAACGCGGCGGCCCGCCAGCACGGGATGAGCTACAGCAGGTTCATCGCAGGGCTGCACCAGGCCGGTGTGGACGTCGACCGCAAGGTGCTCGCCGACCTTGCGGTGACCGACGACGCCGCCTTCGGGGCGCTCGTCGCGGTCGCGGGCGCGGCGCTGCAGGCCTCCTGAGCCTCGAGTACTCGCACCAGCGGGTACGCCGCCTCCGGCGTCTGCTGCAGCGCCGCGCCGCCCGTCGCTCGGACGGCGTCTTCGTCGCGGAGGGAACCGAGGTGGTCCGAACCGGGCTCCTCGCCGGCGCCGTGCCCGAGTCGCTCTACGTCGCAGCCGGCGCTGCGGAGGCGGACCCGGCGGTGGCCGAGCTCGCCGGCCTCGCCGTCGCCGCCGGCGCACGCGTCTTCGAGCTCGCGCCGGGGGTCGTCGAGCGTGTCGCCTCCACCGTCACGCCGCAGCCGGTGCTCGCCGTCTTTCCGGCACTCGACGTCGACGGGGTGCCCGACGGGGCGGACCTCGTGGTGGTCATGGCCGACGTCAGGGACCCCGGCAACGCCGGCACGGTGCTCCGCAGCGCGGACGCCGCGGGTGTCGGCGCCGTCGTCTGCTGCGGGGGGACGGTGGACCCATACAACCCAAAGACCGTCCGCGCGTCGGCGGGCTCCATCTTCCACGTCCCCGTCGTGCTCGCCGAGGACCCCGTGGCGACGCTCGCCAGCCTCGGAACGTCGGGCCACCGTCGTCTCGGCGCAGCCGCGCGCGGCGGTGAGGACTACGCCGGCGTCGACTGGTCGGTCCCGACCGCGCTCGTGCTCGGGAACGAGGCGTGGGGACTCCCCGCGGGTCTCCCCCTCGACGGGTTCGTGGGGATCCCGATGGCCGGGCGCGCGGAGTCGTTGAACGTGGGAATGGCGTGTGCGGTGCTCTGCTTCGAAGCGCTCCGTCAGCGTCGATCTACGATGCCCCGATGACCGCCGGCCGCAGCGTGGACGAGCTCGAGCGCGACGGAGCCGCGGCGCTGGCCGCCGCGCCCTCGCTCGGCGCGCTCGCCGAGGTCCAGACGGCCGTCCTGGGGAAGCGGAGCCCCTTGGCGTTGGCGCACCGGGACCTCGCTGCGCTCGACCCCGACGCACGACGTGCCGCAGGCAAAGCCCTCCACGACGCCCGGACGCGGCTCGAGGCGCTCGCGGACGAGCGGGCCACGGCGCTTGCCGCGGCCGAGCGGGAGGCGATGCTCGAGCGTGACCGGCTGGACCTCACCGAGGTGACGACGGCCGAGGTCCGCACGATCATGACGCGGGGCCGTCTCCACCTCGTGGACCAGACGCGGCGCGAGCTCGAGGACGTGTTCGTCGGGATGGGCTTCACGGTCGCCGAGGGCCCGGAGGCCGAGACCGACTGGTACAACTTCGAGGCGCTCAACATCCCCCCGGCCCACCCGGCCCGCAGTATGTGGGACACCTTCTACCTCGAGCTCGGACAGCCCGAGACCGTCGTGCTCCGCACCCACACCTCACCGGTCCAGGTCCATCTCATGGAGGAGCAACCCCCGCCGATCCACTCGGTGATCCCGGGACGCTGCTACCGGCGCGAGACCGCGGATGCGCGGCACCTGCCCGTGTTCCACCAGATCGAAGGGCTCGTGGTGGACCACGGCATCACGTTCGCCGACCTCGCGGGGACGATCGAGACCTTCACGACCGCGTACTTCGGCGCGGACATCCACTCGCGCCTGCGGCCCGGGTACTTCCCGTTCACCGAGCCCTCCGCCGAGGTGGAGGTCACGTGCTCGATCTGCCGGGGCAAGGGCTGTCGGACGTGCTCGGGGACCGGCTGGGTCGAGCTCGCCGGTTGCGGCATGGTGGACCCCGCGGTGTTCGACGCGGTCGGCATCGACCCGGAGGAGTGGACCGGGTTCGCCTTCGGCTTCGGGATCGACCGGTGCGCGCAGATGCGCCATGTGATCTCGGACATGCGCGTGCTCACCGAGAACGACGTCCGCTTCCTGAGGCAGTTCTAGGGTCCAGGAATGAAGACGCCGCTCAGCTGGCTGCGCGACTTCGCGCCGTTCGACACCCGCGACCCTGCCGCGCTGGTCACCGCGCTCGACGAGCTCGGCCTCGTGGTCGAGGGCGTCGAGCGGGTGGGGGAGGGCCTTGGCGACGTCGTCGTGGCGCTGGTCGAGGGAATCGAGGCGATCGCGGGCGCGGATCGCATCCGACTGGTGACCGTCGACGCGGGACAGGGACCCCTCGAGGTGGTCTGTGGCGCGTGGAACTTCGCGCCGGGCGACCTCGTGCCGCTCGCGCCGGTCGGCGCGGTGCTCCCCGGCGGTGTTGAGATCGGGCGACGCAAGATGAAGGGCGCGGTGTCGAACGGCATGCTGTGCTCCGGTAGGGAGCTGCGCCTGTCCGACGACCACGAGGGGATCCTCGTCCTGAACGACGTCGAGGGAGCGAGGCCGGGGCTGGCGCTCACCGAGCTGCTCGGCATCGAGCCCGACGTCGTGTTCGACATCACGGTCGAGGGCAATCGACCTGACGCATGGTCGGTCGCGGGCGTCGCGCGGGATCTCGCCGGCAAGCTCGGCCTCTCCTTCGTGCTTCCTGAGCCCGCGCCCGCCGCCGACCTCGGCGACCCGGTCGGGTCGCTCGCGTCCTTGGAGGTCGTGGACCTCGACCTCTGCCCGCGAATGGTGGTGCGCGTGCTCGAACGCGTGCGTGTCGCGCCCTCGCCGCGCTGGCTGGCACGTCGCCTGCTCCTTGCGGGGATGCGCCCCATCAACAACGTGGTCGACGCCTCCAACTACGTCATGCTCGAGCTCGGCCAGCCGACGCACCCCTACGACCTCGACCGCCTCCCGGGCGCCGGTCTTCTCGTGCGCCGGGCCGGTCACGGCGAGACGCTGGTCACCCTCGACGGCGTGGAGCGGACCCTCGGGACGCCCGGACGCGGGCTCGGCGACACCGGTGAGGACTGCCTGATCTGCGACGCCGAGGGCACCCCCGTCGGGATCGGCGGCATCATGGGCGGCGCGTCGAGTGAGATCTCCGAGACGACGACGAGGGTGCTCCTCGAGGCCGCCTACTTCTCGCCGATGGCCATCGCCCGCACCTCGAAGCGCCTCGGCCTGCGTACCGAGGCCTCCTCGCGTTTCGAGCGCGGCTGCGACCCGTGGGGGATCGACCGGGCGGCCGACCGCTTCTGCGAGCTCGTCGGCGCGCCGGTGGCGGCCGGAACGCTCGACGTCCGCGGCGTGGTGCCCGAGCCCGAGCGGATCGTCGTTCCCGAGCACCGCATTCGCACGGTTCTCGGCGTCGACATCGAAGCTGAGACGGCCGCCTCATTGATCGAACCGATCGGCTTCGGCGCCGAACCCGTGGAGGGCGGCCTGCTCGTCACCGTGCCGACCAATCGCCCCGACGTCCGGCCGGCCCCGCACGGCGTCGACGACGTCATCGAGGAGATCGCCCGGACCTACGGGTACTCGCGGGTTCCCAGGCACCAACCGTCGTGGCCCGAACCCGGCGGCCTCACCTCGTACCAGAAGGACCGCCGCCGGCTGGCCGACGCCCTCTGTGGCGCCGGCGCGCTCGAGGCGTGGACGCCGAGCCTCGTCGACGACGCCGACCACGCGACGATGGGGCTCGCCGGTCCCGCCGTCGAGGTCTCCAACCCGATCGTCAAAGAAGAGGCGTGGCTCCGTCGCTCGATGCTCCCGGGCCTGGTGCGTGCGCTCGCGTGGAACGCGAACCGGCGGGAGGGCGGGGTGCGCCTCTTCGAGCTGGGCGTCGTCTTCTCGCACCCCGACGTCGCGGGCCGAACGGCGCGCGGCGGCGCCACCGGCTCCCAGACGGCGGTGCTGCCCGGCGAGCGCGAGCTGCTGTCGGCGGTCTTTGCGGCGGAGGGGGACGACGCGCGCACCGCGGTCGCCTGTTGGCGCGTGCTCGCCGACGCGCTCCGGGTCGAGCCGGTCGACGTGGTGGCGGACAGCAGCCTGACGGGCCTCCACCCCACGCGGGCCGCCCGGTTGGTGACCGACGGGCGCTTGCTCGGCGCGCTCGGGGAGGTCGACCCCGAGATCGCAGCGGCCTTCGGGTACGACGGTGGCCGGATCGGATGGCTGGAGGTGGACCTCGCCCTCCTGCTGGATCCCGCGGCGGTGGCCAGGAGGCCGGCCGAGGCCCGACCCTTCAGCCGGTTCCCGTCGTCGGACGTCGACCTCGCGCTCGTGGTCGCCGACGCGGTACCGGGGGCACGGGTCGAGAAGGCGCTGCGCGACGCAGGCACAGACCTCCTCGTCTCCGTGACGCTGTTCGACGTGTACCGCGGGCCGGGCGTGACGGCGGGTCACCGGAGCCTCGCCTACCGGCTCCGCTACTCGGCGCTCGACCGCACCCTCACCGACGAGGAGGTCGGAAGGCTGCGCCAGGCCGCGATCGACGCCGCCGCGTCGGCCACGGGAGCGACGCTGCGCTGACCGACGGGCAGTTTGCATAGGTATGGCATTGACATACTTGACTCACCCGATGCACTGAACCAGGGGGCGCACTACCTCGCGTATCGGCCTCAATTGGGTTCACCATTCCCGTATGCAGACCGAAGCGCAAGACGAACGGGAAGCCGAGTAGGAGACTGCGGGGAATGGTGTTGGAGCGCGTCTCTCAGGAACTCGGCGCGATCGGACGAGGCGCAGAGGCGGTGGTGAGGCTCGTGTGGCGTCTCAACGGCCTTCTTGGGCCGCTCATGGTGCTGGCGTCTTTCGGGCTTTCTGCACTTGTGGGGTTCATCAGCAAATCGCCAGCGTGGGGCGTCGTTACGCTGCTTGCCCTGCTGGTGTTGCTGACCTTCGCCGAGGTTGTCAGACGCGAGCGGCATCCCGGTGCTACGCCAAAGGGAGAGACTCAGACCGTCAACGTCACTTATTACGGCGGCGAGCACTACCACTACGGCGCAGGGGGTGCTCCAGGTCTCACGACCATCAAGACCGAGGGCGCGGACGCAGCTCATGCCGCAGAGTCCGAGACCGTCGAAGCCACCATCTCGACCCCGATGGCGCCCTCGGCAGATGCCGACAAAGATGGGGGGGATGCGGGTTGATTCGTTCTTCTTGGCCAACTACGCGGAGCAGCGCGGCGGACTCGCCAACATCCTTGGTGCATTTCCCGAGTGGTGGACAGTCCCCAACGTCCCCTGCCGGATGGCGGTCGGGTTCGTCCTCGTCCAAGACCTCGATGAGGCGGAGCTGGAGTCAGCGTACAGCATCCACCTGTACATCAGGCCCGACACGACTCCACCTCCCGACGACTCCACTCCGCTCGGTATCGTTGAGACTCTCCCGCGGAGGACAAGCCCCATCTGGCAAGGCGCGCCCACCCGAAATCTCATCGCCCACCGGTTCCCCGTGGAATTCGCGCAACACGGCCTCCATCGAGTCACCGCCCGCATTTGGGAGCAGGGCAGCGAAGCGGAGCCGACGACCGTCGGAGTCAATCTGTTCGTCAAACCGGGACCTCCTCAGGTCAGCACTTAGACGCCACCCAACGGACTCAAGGGGGAGCGATGCCAAACGACCCGCAGCGCAAGAACAAGCCGAAGGACGAACCGACCACCCTGGACCACTTAGGCAACCTCATGACCACGATGCTGAAGGTGCCGAAACACGAAGTGGACGAGGCTCGCGCCAAGCCCAAGCCGTCCGAGGAGGAGCAACCCGACGAGGACTAGCTGGGAAGTCAAGGGGGTTGGACGCAGCCCCCTGTGGGGGTAATCTTTACCTGGGTGCCCAGAAGCGCCAGAGCGATCCGGCCGCACCCGCTGTTGAGGGACTTATCAACCCGCAATGCGGTAGCGAGTGCAGTCAGATAGTTCAAGACGGAGAGGCCCCGGTCCTAGGACCGGGGCTTTCTCCGCACTGCGGGCGGAGCGTAAGGGATTTGAACCCTTGGTGCCCAGAAGCACAGCGGGGTATCAACCCGCCCGATTCGGCCGCTCTCGCAACGCTCCGCCTTTCAGAGTATCCCCTGGTCCTTGCAGATCTAGTGCTGGGTCAGCTCTTCGTAGGTGACCCGCCGACCGGGCGTGCCAGCCATCGCTACCCGCATCCGTCCGAGGTCGTTCAGGCCGCGGTAGTTGTAGGCGAAAGCGCGCTCCGTGACGTAGCGGTGCAGGTGGTTCTTGTCGACATGGACTTGGGTGCCTTTGATCGACCGCTTGAGCAGCGCCCAGAAGTTCTCGATCCCGTTCGTGTGGACGTCGCCGCGGACGAACTCCTGCCGACCGTGGGTCACGGAGTCATGCTTGTAGAACCCGCCGAGACGCCGATACCCCTGTGCCTCGTCCGTGTAGACCGTGGTGTCAGCGTTCAGGAAATCCCGCAGTTCAGCGATCTGGCGTTCAAGTTATCCAGCACCCCTGCGTTCACGTAATCCCGCAGTCTTGAGGGATCCACCACCCGGGCTCCTTGTTGCATTAGCCGCGTCCTCGGCCACCAAG
>DATLRV010000054.1:0-34850 GCA_035534455.1 Acidimicrobiales bacterium | reverse complement strand
AGGCGATAGTCGTTCGGGTTGAAGGACGCGAGCATCTCGAGCGCGGCAATCGACGCAGTGTCCGTCCCTGCGGTGTCCTGCGACTCGCCCTTGGCCCGCTTCGACATGTACTGGGCGTGCGTCTTGAGCGTGAGGTATTGGACCTCCTTGCTGCCCTCCTGCCCCTCGAAGGAGTCGGTGATCCCCTTCATCTTGTCCTGGCCCTCTTTGGTGTCCGAGAGGGCAACTACCGTCGCCATGCCGTCGTTGAAGCCCGAGGTGAAGGACTTCACGGCGGCCGGCTTGCGTGCCCCGTACTCCATCCAGAGGATGTCCGCGGGATCGAGCGTTCCTTCGGGCGCCACCCGTCCCTGCCCGCGTCGGATCTTCAGCGACCCTCCGTGAAACCAATTCATGACGGACTTGAAGAAGTCGTCGAGCCGTTCGCCCAGGTCCATTCCCAGCTCGTTCTTCGTCGAGTACTTGCCGCCCAGCCGCGTGCCGCCCGAGCGCACCACCTCGGAGGGGTCGAAGTTCCCGAGCACCGCCCGGGAGTCGATCGCGTAGAGCTTGTGACCGCCGGACGTCGACGAGACCATCATGTTGCCGACGTTCATGGCCCCGAGGACCATCCGGTCGTCGTTGCCGATGAGCATGTCGGCGACCATGAGCTTGCCCAGGTCGTAGAGGAACGTGTCACTGAAGAGCGCCGCGTGGAGGCGCTCGTTGGCCGCGGGATCGTCCATCGCCTGCTCCGCGAGCGAGCTGAGTGACGTCGCGTTCGGCACCGCGCCCATGACGATGATCGCTCCCGCCTCCGAGACCGGGCGCCACCCCTGCCGGATCAGCGGATCGTCGGACGGCACGTCCTTCGAGCTGATGAGATTGATGATCTCGGCGAACTCGGCAGTTCCCTTCGCCACGATCCGGGAAGTGGGGGCGCCGATCCCGAAGAGCGAGCTGATCACCCGGTCGCCGAGGACGAGCTGGGGCGCGAGCTCCACGGCCTCGTTGGCATTCACGCCGAAGTTCGGTTTGAGGACGAGGCTCTGGATGGGGTCCTTCGGGTTCTTGGTCTTGACGAAGTAGACGCCTCCCGACGCGCCTTCACTCGACTTCGATACGGACCCGACGTCCTTTTCCCAATCGACGGCTGGGATCGGCGGATCGGAGAGGGCCGTCGCGGGGAAGCGCTGCACCATCCGCTCCGCCGTCTGGGACGTCGCGCCCTGCTGGATGGTGTGCGTGAGCTCGTGGGCGAGAAGTCCTTCTCCTGCCCGCGAGGAGAGGGACGGCGTCCCCTCCCCGAGGAAGATGTCCGAGCCGATCGTGAACGCGCGGGCGCCCATCTCCCTGTTCAAGGACGCGGACTCGGCGCCGGAGTGGACCTGGACCTTCGAGAAGTCCGCTCCGAAGGCCCCTTCCATCCGTTCGCGCACCGGAGGCTCGAGCGCCCGGCCCCCACGGCGTGCGCCCTCGACCGCCGACTCGGTGTCCCGGTCGACCTGGCCTCCGGCGAGACCGACCACCGGGCCGCCCGCCGCCCTGCGCATCACGAGGCGTTCGATCGCCGGCTCGGGGGTCGTCTCGAGCTCGACGCCGGCCCGGCCGGCACCGGGTGTCGCGTCGAGGCGCGTCAGAACCTGTCGGGCGGCGGTCTCGGCCTCCTGTTCGCAGGGGTCGTTCGCCGCACCCACGAGGAGCTTGGGCTGGGCGGACCGCAACAGGGCGAGGGTGGCCCGGTTGCCGATCGACCGCTGCAGATCGAGGAGGCCGTGCGCCGGCGCCGGATCCTTCTCCGCGTCGTGCGCGGTATCGACGCTGCGATGCGCCCTGTCGGAACGCGCAGGCTCCCTCTCCCGCATCTCCCCCCCCTCAGCGTGCGTCGTGCGGGACCGGTCGTTCCCGTCGAAAGCAATGGGAGTGTGGCACAGGGCGGGTGCGGCGTCCAGGGAACCCCCGATCTCGGCCCCTCGACCTCGAGCCTCGATGCTCGAGCCTCGATGCTCGGTGGCGCGGCGGGCGCCCCCCGGCACCCGGACGCCGTCAACCGCCTTCGACGTGCCCGATCTCGAAGAGCATGTGGTGGCCCCAGCGGGCCATCGCGACCGGCCGCGCGGCCTTCCCGGTGCCGTCGAGCCACTCGCGCAAGGCGCGCCACTGGTGGTCGCGGTTGAAGAGGTCGTCGAAGTAGACGAGGGTGCCGGGCGAAAGTCGCGGGGCGAGCCAGTCGAGGACGCAGCGCGTGCTCGAGTAGAGGTCGCAGTCGACGTTCACGATGAGCTGGTCGTGCTCGGGCGGCTCGTAGCGGGGGAGCGTCTCGTCGAACCACCCCACGACGAAGGAGACCCGCTCGTCGTCGAGGACCGGCGGCGTGCCGACCGAGAAGGCGCCCGCCTGCGCGTTGGGCTGCCAGTCTTCCGGCAGGCCCTCGAAGCTGTCGAAGCCGACGAACCGGGCGTCCGGCGACTCGAGGTGGGACGCCCAATAGCGGAGGGTCCGGCCGCGGTACACCCCGAACTCGAGGTACAGCGGCCTCGTGCCGCGCACCCGCCGCACGGCCTCGTCGAAGACCGCGAACCGGTCGGGGAGGTTCGGGACGCGGCGCCCGACATCGGCGACCCAGCGGCCCTGCTCGAGGCCCCCGAGCGCGTTCGTGAGCCGTGTGAGCGCGCCGGGGGACAGGTGGCCGCCGAGCGCCATCAGCGCCCGGCGCGGCTGGACCGGCGCCAGGGACCTTGCGGCCCGCCGGAGGAGGTCACGAGATGTCATCGGTCGGCGAGCATGCCCGCGGCGCGACGTTCCTGTCGAATGCGCGGCGCGACGTTCCTGTCGAATGGTCGGCTCGACGGCGGTCCGTCACCGCCCGTGCCCCGTCGTGCCCGCCGGGCCCGCATGGGGATGCCAACATGGGCGTCCGTGATCCGCCACCTCGCCGGCCCCCTGCCCTCGCGACGCCGCCCCTGCAGCCCGGGTTCCCGCCTCGTCCGCCCTGGTTCCGGGCATGCCGACACGCGCGCTCACCCGACCGTCATGGGTCGCACGACCCTGTCGGCGGCCACGAGCACCACGAGCACCACGAGCACCACGAGCACAGGAGCGTCCGCGCGATGCGGATCCTGATCACCGGCCACGCAGGGCTGTTCATCGAGGCGAGCGGTCGCACGGTCCTGTGCGACCCGTGGTTCAACGGCGCCTACTTCGGCTCCTGGTTCCCGTTCCCGGACAACGCGGGGCTCGAGCTCGACCGGATCTCGTCGCCCGACTACCTGTACGTGTCGCACCTCCACAAGGACCACTTCGACTCCCGGTTCCTCGCCGAGCACGTGGACAAGTCGACCACGGTCCTCCTTCCCGACTTCCCGCTCGACGACCTGCGCCGCGCCCTGGTGGAGCTCGGCTTCACGAATTTCGTCGAGACGCACTCGGGGCGCCGGGTCGAGCTCGACGGTCTCAGCGTGGCGATCACCACCTCGACGTCGGTGGCGGACGGGCCGATCGGCGACTCGGCCATCGTGGTGGACGACGGGACCACGCGGATCCTCAACCAGAACGACTGCCACCCGCGCGACCTCAGCGCGCTGCGGGCGTTGGGGCCCTATGACGTCCACTTCCTCCAGTACTCCGGTGCCATCTGGTACCCGATGGTGTACCGCTGGGACGCGCCCGAGAAGGACGCGCTGTGCCGTGAGAAGCGGGTGCGGCAGGGCCAGCGCGCGATGCAGTACATCCGTGAGCTCCGTGCCGGGCACGTCGTCCCGTTCGCCGGGCCGCCGGCGTTCCTCGACGACGCGCTCTTCGAGCTCAACGATCTCGACGACGACCCCGCGAACATCTTCCAGGACCAGCGGAGCTTCTTGCGCGTGCTCGAGGCGAACGGCATCGACAACGGACACCTCGCCGTCGCCGGCTCACTGATCGACGTCACGGCCGACGGCGTCGACGTCTCACATCGGATCGTCACACCGACAGGCGCCGTCACGACCGAGCCCGAGTCGATCTACCGGGACAAGAAGGACTACCTGCGCCGGTACCAGTCGCGCCGTCGCGCCGAGATCGACGAGGCGACGCCAAGAGCCTCCGCGCCGCGGCCGGACCCGGGTGGGATCGTCGAGCGGATGGCCGAATGGATCGGTCCGCTCCTCTCGTCCGCCCCGGCGGTCCGCCTGGCGCTCGGCGGGACGATCCTTCTCGACGTCGGCCGGTTCGGCGTGGTGATCGACTCCGAGGCGGCCACCCCGCCCGGGACCGTACGCCTCGCGACGTCCGACGACGCGGCCGCCGCCGGGCACGCCTTCTTCTTCGACGAGACGCTCCTGCGGTCCCTCGTGGACCGCCAGGTCGAGGACTGGGTGAACGAGCTCTTCTTGTCCTGCCGATTCGAGGCGACGCGGCGCGGCGAGTACAACGAGACGGTCTTCAGCTTCTTCAAGTGCCTGTCGCCGCGGCGCATGGCATACCTCGAGGCGTCGCTCGCGCTCGCGGCCCGCCGTCAAGAGAACGGCGCGCCGGCCGCGGGCGAGCTCTGGCGTGCCGGCGACTACCTCGTCCAGCGCCGGTGCCCGCACCTCGGCGCGGACCTGTTGCGCTTCGGGCACGTCGACGACGGAGTGCTGACGTGCTCCCTGCACGGCAACCGCTACGACCTCGCCACCGGACGCTGCCTCACCGCGGAGGGGTTCGACCTCTTCACCGTGCCGGCGGCCGACGCGGGCGCGACCGTCGACCAACCGGACGCCGGCGAGTGACCCGACGGACGACAGGAGACCGCGCGTGAACCCTCCCTCGGACACCCCCGCACAAAGTGCCCCGGAGGTGGCCGTGCCCGTCGACGCCGAGGCGGTCGTACGGTCCTTCGCCGAGCGCATGGACCGGGTGCGCCGAGCGATGTCCGAGCACGGGATGAAGGCGCTCCTCGTCTCGAACGGCGGCGATCTGCCGTGGCTGACCGGCTACGCGGCGATGCCGCTCGAGCGCATCACGATGCTCGTCGTCCGCAAGGACGAGCCTCCAGTGCTCCTCGTGCCCGCCCTCGAAGAGCCCAGGGTCACGAGGTGCGGGGACCTCTTCGAGGTCCGTCCGTGGCTCGACACCGACGACCCGCTCGACCTCGTCTCGGCCATGGTGGGACGGGGCGGCGCCGGGCAGGTGGGGCTCTCCGACCAGGCGTGGGCGAAGACGCTCCTCGGCCTGCAGGCCCGCCTGCCGAAGACGACGCTCGTGAGCGCGTCGGCGGTGACGGCGCCCCTCCGTGCGGTGAAGGACGACCTCGAGGTGGCGATGCTCGCCAAGGCGGCCAGCGCGGCCGACCGGGTCGCGAGCGCGATCCAAGCGTCCGAGGTGCGCTTCGTCGGAAGGACCGAGGCCGAGGTCGCCGGCGAGATCGCCCGCCGGCTGCTCGCCGAAGGGCACGCGCGCGTCGACTTCACGATCGTCGGGAGCGGCCCCAACGGCGCGAGCCCGCACCACGACAGCAGCGAGCGGGTCATCGGCGCCGGAGAGACGGTGGTGTGCGACTTCGGCGGACAGGTGCTGGTCCCCGGCACGGCGGTCGGGTACTGCTCGGACATCACGAGAACGGTGGTCACCGGCCAGGCGAGCGACGAGGTCGCCGAGTGCTACGCGGTGCTCCGCGCGGCCCAGGAGGCGGCGGTCCTGGCGGCCGTCGCCGGCGTGGCAGCCGAAGAGGTCGACCGCGTGGCGCGCTCGGTGATCGAGGATGCCGGGCTGGGCGAAGCGTTCGTCCACCGCACCGGACACGGCATCGGCATCGAGACGCACGAGGAGCCCTACATCGTGGCGGGGAACGCCGAGCCCCTCGTCGCCGGCAACGCCTTTTCGGTCGAGCCCGGGATCTACCACGCGCACCGCTTCGGCATGCGGTTGGAGGACATCGTGGTCGTCACCCCGACCGGGCCGCGCCGGCTCAACCACGCGTCGCACGACCTCGTGAGCCTGGAGCGCTAGTCGTGGCGGTGCCGTCGCCCGACCGCCGGTCCGCGCCGATCCCGTTCGAGGAGATCGGCCGGCTCCCCCTCCCCGGCACGGCCGAGCCGGTCGGCTTCGCCTTCGGGGCCGAAGATCGCGTCCTCGTCTACCGGTACTCGCCGGAAGGCGGGCTCGACCGGCGGTTGTTCGCGCTCTACCTGGACCACCTCGCGACCGGGCCCGCCGAGGTGCCGGTCGGCGGGGCTCCGGTCGACGAGGGGACGCTCTCCCTCGACGAGCAGCTGCGAAGGGAGCGGGCGCGCGAAGTCGGCGTGGGCATCACCTCGGCGACGTGGGCCGAACGCGCCGACGCGCTGCTCGTGCCCCTTCACGACGGCCTGCACGTGCTGCGGGGGCTGGCCGGCGGCCCCGGCGCCGTGAGCGAGGAGGTCGTGCTCGGAGGGGAGGACGGCGAGATCGTGGCGCCGTCCCTGTCTCCGAACGGGGAGCGGATCGCCTTCGTGCGCGACGGCGACCTGTACGTGGTCGACGCCCGGGCCGGCGCCACGCCCACCAGGCTGACCCGAACGGCCGAGGACGGACTCACCAACGGGGTGGCCGAGTTCGTCGCGCAGGAGGAGATGGACCGATCGGACGGCCTGTGGTGGTCGCCCGACTCGGCCTTCCTCGCGTACTGCGAGGTGGACGAGCGCCACATCCCCGTCTACCGGATCGTCCACCAGGGAAGCGACGAGGTGGGACCCGGGGCGCAGGAGGACCACCGGTACCCGTTCGCCGGGAAGGACAACGCGAAGGTCCGCCTCGGGATCGTGCCCGTCGCGGGCGGCGAGACCGTCTGGATGCGGACCGGCGACCCCGACGCCTACCTCGCGCGGGTGCACTGGCTGCGCGGCGGGCGGATCGCGGCCGAGATCGAGTCACGCGACCAGACGCGCCTCGATCTCGTCTCGTTCGACCCTGGGACCGGAGAGGGCGAGCTCGTGCACTCCGAACGGTGCGAACCGTGGATCAACCTCCACCGCGACTTCCGAGAGCTCGCGTCGGGCGAGTTCGTCTGGAGCTCGGAGCGGACCGGGTTCCGGCATCTCGAGCTGCGGTCCTCCGGCGGGTCCCTCGTCCGGGTCCTCACCTCGGGCGACTGGCAGGTCGACGCGCTCGAAGGTGTCGACGAACGGGACGGCGTCGTCTACTTCACCGCGACCTTGGACGGCGCCACCGAGCGTCACCTCTACGGCGTGCCGCTCGACGGCGGGGACGTCCGGCGCGTGACCCGGGACGCGGGCACCCACAGGGTGAAGGTGTCGGGCGACGGACGCGTCTTCGTCGACCGGCACGGCGCGCTCGGGGTCCCGCCGACCGTGCGCCTCCGCGCGCTCGACGCGCGTGACGAGGACGGGCCGGGGAGCTCGCTCGCCGTGCTCCACGACCGGCGCGACCCCCGCATCGACGCGCTCGGGTTGGAGGCGCCGGAGCTCCTCACGATCCCCGCCGACGACGGGACCGAGCTGTTCGGCCTCTACTACCGCCCGAGCCCGGCACCGGAGACGTCGGCAGGGCCTCCGCCCCTCGTCGTCCAGGTGTACGGCGGCCCGCACGCGCAGCTCGTCGTGAACGACTGGGGGCCCACGGTGTACCTGCGGGCCCAGGCCCTCCGGCGGCTCGGGGTCGCGGTGCTCGTCGTGGACAACCGGGGGAGCGCCCGGCGCGGGCTCGGCTTCGAGGCCCTCCTCCACCTGCGGATGGGCGAGATCGAGGTGCGCGACCAGGTGGCCGCCGTCCGCTGGGCGGCGGCGGCGGGCCTCGCCGACCCCGCGCGGGTGGGCGTCTACGGCTGGAGCTACGGCGGCTACATGGCGCTGCGCTGCCTCGGGCGCGCCCCCGACGTCTTCGGGGTGGCGGTGGCCGGCGCGCCGGTGACGCATCAGGACGGGTACGACACGCACTACACCGAGCGCTATCTGGGCACCCCGCAGGCCAACCCGGAGGGGTACCGGTCGAGCTCGGTCTTCTCGTGCGTCGAGACGATGCGGGGCGACCTCCTCCTGGTGCACGGGCTCATCGACGAGAACGTCCACTTCCGTCACACGGCGCGGCTCGTCAACCGGCTGATCGCCGCGAAGAAGCCCTACCAGCTGCTCTGCTTCCCCTCCGAACGGCACCTCCCGCGGCGCCCCGAGGATCGGGCGTACCTCGAAGAGCACGTCGTCGGCTTCCTCGTGAGCCGCCTCACGGGGCCGGCGAACGCGTCGCGCGCCACCTGAGCCCTACGCGACGCCGCGTCCCTCTTCGACGCGGTGTCGCCAGACGATGAGCGCACCGAGCGCGAGGGTGTACCCGCCGAGGACGAGCCAGTGCGAGGCGGACATCGCCTGGCCGCTCAGCACGTCGAGACCGAGCGACAGGTGGTGGAAGTTGGGCAGGACGTGCGCGGTGCCCTGCAACGCACCGGGCATCCGGCTCACCGGGGTGAAGAGCCCACCGAAGTAGGCGAGGAGGAAGAGGAGGCCCGTCACCACGGGGAACACCGCCTCGGTCCCGACCGCGAAGCCCACCAGGACGCCGAGCGACGCGAACGGGATCGCGGTGATCCACAGGAGCGCGCTCAGTCCGACCCAGGTGGCCGCGGACAGCGACACGCCGCCGAAGGTGGCGGCGACGATCTCGACGAGCACGACGACGGGAAGGACGACGAGCATGCTCGCGGTGATCTTCACCGCGACGTACGCCCAGGCCGGCATCGGCGTGACCCGCAGTTGGCGCGCCCAGCCGCCCGCCCTCTCCATGGCCACCCGGCTCCCGCCGGCGTTGAGCGCAGCGATCAGTGCCCCGAAGGAAGACATGGACACCATGAGGTATTCACGCCACGGCACGCCGCCGTAGACGATCTCGCCGGCCCGTCGGTCCCCGAGGAACAGCATGTAGAAGAGGACGGGGAAGCCGACGGTGATGGCGAGGAACTTCCAGCTTCGAAGCAGCCGCCCGACCTCGAAGCGCCCGAAGGCAACGAGCGCCGTCACGCCGCGTCCCCCCCGACGGACCGTGGGGGAGAGGACGTGAGGGCGAGGAACGCCTCTTCGAGCCCTGCACCGGTGACCTCGAGGTCGCAGAATTCCACGCCCAGCGCGACAAGGGACCGGACCGTCGCGTCGGCGTCGAGGGAGTCGAGCGTCACGGTGGTGCCGCGCACCTGCACGTCGGTCACGCCCTCGAGGGCGTTGAGGGTGTCGACGTCCGGGCATTGGGCGACGAATCGCACTTGACGGCTCGCGACCGCGGCCTTCAACGTGGCGCCCGGACCGTCTGCCACCACCCGGCCGTGGTGGAGCACCACCACACGGTCGGCGACCTGGTCGGCTTCCGAGAGGTGGTGCGTGGCGAAGAAGATGGTCCTGCCCTCGTCGCCGAGCGAGCGGATCATCGTCCAGAACGTCCGACGGGCTTCGACGTCCATGGCGGCCGTCGGCTCGTCGAGGAAGACGACGTCGGGGTCGCCTGCGATCGCGAGCGCGAACCTGACGCGCTGGGCCTGGCCGCCGGAGAGCTGGTCGGTGCGACGGTAGAGCAGGGCGGAGATCGCCGCGCGCTCGATGGTCACGTCCAGCGCGGCGGGACTCGGGTAGAGCCGCCGGACCATCTTGAGCACGTCCACGACCCGCACTCCCGGTGGCAGGCCGGTCCCCGAACCCGTCTGCAGCATGGCTCCGACACGTCCGGATGCGACGGCGTCTTTCGGGGCGAGCCCGAGGACCTCCACCTCGCCGGCGACGGGGCGGAGGAGGCCGAGCAGCACCGAGATGGTCGTGGACTTTCCCGCGCCGTTGGGTCCGAGGAGTGCGAGAGTCTGCCCGCGTTCGACGCGGAGGTGGAGGTCGTCCAGCGCGCGCCGGGTGCCGTAGGAGTGGCTGACGCCAGAGAACCGCAGGGCGGGACCTCGTGCGGTCTCGAGATGGCGGTCCGACATACCCCGGGGCTCGCGCTGCGGGTCGTCGGATCGCTGAGCCACGGATGCCACGTGCCGCCTCCCTTGCCGCGGCGCACGTCGCCGCGTCCCCCCCCGTGCCGATGGTACGGGCCGTGGAGGGGCAAGAGGAGGTCGGAAGGTCCCATTTCTCCCGAACGCCCTCCTCGGACGCGGCCCGTACACTCGTGCGATGCCTCAACCCCCCGATGACCGGCAGCGCCGCGCCCCGGGCGCGCCGCAAGGCGGTGGTCCACGCCGCCGACCTGCCGCTCGGTCGGACCAGAAGGGATCGGGTGGGCGGGCGGCCGGGGCCAGGTCGCCGGGTGGCGCGACCTCCACACGGGCACCGGGTGCCGCTCGGCCGCGGGCGGGGAAGCCGGCGACGGGAAGACCGACCGGCGGGAGGTCTGCGACATCGAGGTCCTCCTCATCGAGGTCCACCACCGCCCGGCCCGGAACCGGCAAGCCCGGCGACCGTGGCGGGCGGACGACAGCCGGAAGGGCCGAACGGCCCGCGGCTCGCCGAGACGCCAAAGGCGAGACGCGACGGAGCGGGGACGCGCGGCGAGCCGGGGACGCGCGCCGAGCCGGGGACCGGACGCGCGTCGACCGTCCGGGTCGAGTCGACCGTGACCCGCTGCCGTCAGCCGCCCGCCGCTGGGGCGGGGTCGCACGTCGGGGTGCCCACGAGGTGACGAGAACAGAGGAGGCGGGGTTCGCAAAGAGCGACCGGCGGGACGAACGCGAGCGCCGGCGCGCGATGTCGGCACCGCCGCCGCAGGACGAGTGGGTCCGCGTCGAGCCTTCACCGCCCGCGCACGTCCCGGCGCGTCGTCTCCCTGCCGCTCGCCCCGCGAGGACGCCGACGTTGCCCGCGGACATCGCCACCGAGATCAGGCGTGCCGCCGGGACTGCGACGGCCCGTCACCGCGAGGTGCTCGTCGATCACATGGAGAAGGGCGTGGCGGCCTACGAGCGCGGCCGGTACCCCGAGGCGCTGCGGTACGCGACCGAGCTCCTCCGTGAGGTCGGATCGGTACAGGCCGTGCGCCGGCTCGCGGGGTTCGCCGCCTACCGGCTCGGGCGCTGGCGAGACGCCGCGCGCCACCTCGAGGCGTACGTCGGGGTCACCGACGACCCCGAGGCGGTGCCGGCGTTGATGGACTCGTTGCGCGCGTTGGGACGTCACCCGAAGGTGGCCGCAGCGTGGGGAGAGCTCCGGCGCCGCTCACCGGATGCCGACGTCCTCGCCGAGGCGCGCATGGTCGCAGCGGGGAGCCTCGCGGATCGTGGACAGCTGCTCGAGGCGG
This sequence comes from Acidimicrobiales bacterium, assembly GCA_035534455.1. Classification (GTDB taxonomy): domain Bacteria; phylum Actinomycetota; class Acidimicrobiia; order Acidimicrobiales; family RAAP-2; genus JAJYVT01. Next base: position 23,651 of record DATLRV010000054.1, on the reverse strand, counting down.
TCGAGCTCCTCGTGTCGGCTGGGGTCGCCCGAGCGTTGCGCAACCCGTCGGAGCGCCATCTCCGGCAGTGGTACGCGCTCGCCGACCTCTACGAGCGGGCGGGCGACCTGCCGAGGGCACGGGAGCTCTTCGCCCGGGTCGCGCGCGTGGACGCGGAGGCCTACGACGTCGTCGACCGGCTGGAGGCGCTCGGCCCCGCCCGCGCGCGACGGCGTCCGCGGGGGTCTCGCACGCCGCCGCCCAAGGCACGGAGCGACGGGTCGCCGCGGGGGCCGAACTAGGCTCGGAGTATGGCCATCGATCTCCAGCAGCTGCTCGGCGACGACGCCGATTTCCTGTTGAACCACGAGGCGAAGGCCTTCCCCGCCGACGGCCTCGTCCTTCCCGGCCCAGACTTCCTCGACCGCACCTTTCGTGATTCCGACCGGCCCTCGGCCGTGCTTCGGGCGCTCGGCACCCTGTACGCGCACGGGCGGCTGGGAGGCACGGGATATCTCTCGATCCTGCCCGTCGACCAGGGTATCGAGCACTCTGCGGGCGCCAGCTTCGCCAAGAACCCGAAGTACTTCGACCCCGCCAATCTGTGCGAGCTCGCGATCGCCGGCGAGTGCAGCGCGATCGCCACGACGCTCGGGGTGCTCGGTGCCGTATCCCGGCGTTACGTGCACCGCCTCCCGTTCATCGTCAAGCTGAACCACAACGACTTCCTGCACCTCCCGAACACCTACGACCAGGTCCCGTTCGGCTCGGCCCGCCAGGCGTTCGACCTCGGTGCGCTCGGCGTCGGGGCGACCATCTACTTCGGGTCCGAGCTCGCCGACCGCCAGCTCCACGAGGTGTCCGAAACCTTCGCCGAGGCCCACGAGCTCGGGATGTTCACCGTGCTGTGGTGCTACCTGCGCAATCCAGGGTTCAAGAAGGACGGCGTGAACTACGAGGTGTCCGCCGACCTCACGGGACAGGCGAACCACCTGGGCGTCACCATCGAGGCGGACATCATCAAGCAGAAGCAGCCGGAGAACAACGGCGGCTACAACGTCCTCGGGTTCGGCAAGACCGACCCGCTCGCCTACGACCAGCTCACCACGGACCACCCCGTCGACCTCACCCGTTGGCAGGTGGCGAACTGCTACGCCGGACGGATCGGCCTCATCAACTCAGGTGGCGAATCCCACGGCACCGGCGACCTGGCACAGGCGGTGCGCACTGCGGTCATCAACAAGCGGGCGGGGGGCCAGGGGCTCATCGTCGGGAGGAAGTCCTTCCAGCGACCGACGGACGAAGGGGCCGCGCTCATCCACGCGATCCAGGACGTCTACCTCGACGGGGACGTGACGGTAGCCTGACCCGGCGCCCGGCGGCTGTCGCCCCGACGCGAGCAGGGCGACCCGACGCGAGCAGGGGTGCCCGGCCGTCGAGGTCCGAAATCGCCCTCGGCACCGGGTGGTGCACCGGTAAGCTGACGCTGCGTGACCACGACCGAAGAGCACCCGCAACCCCGCGAGCACCACCAGCTGGACCGTGTCGTCATCCGGTTCGCCGGGGACTCGGGCGACGGCATGCAGTTGACCGGCGACCGGTTCACCGCGTCGAGCGCCCTGTTCGGCAACGACCTCTCGACGTTCCCGGACTTCCCCGCGGAGATCCGCGCCCCGGCGGGGACCCTGGCAGGCGTCTCGGCGTTCCAGGTCCAGATCGCGGACTACGACATCGTGACCCCGGGCGACGCGCCCAACGTGCTCGTCGCGATGAATCCCGCCGCGCTCAAGGCCAACCTCGGGGTCCTCGAGAAGGGCGCCACCGTCGTGGTGAACGTCGACGCGTTCGACGAGCGGAGTCTCGCGAAGGCGGGCTACGCCTCGAACCCGCTCACCGACGGGGCCCTCGCCGCCTTCACCGTCTACGAGGTCCCGATGACCTCGCTCACCCAGGAGGTCTGCAAGGACGCGGGCGTGAAGCCCCGGGATGCGGAGCGTTCGAAGAACTTCTTCGCTCTCGGACTCCTGAGCTGGCTCTACACGCGCCCGGTCGACCCGACGGTCGAGTGGATCCAGAAGCGGTTCGCCGACCGGCCGCTGGTGTCCGAGGCGAACGCGAGGGCATTTCGCGCCGGCTACCACTTCGGTGAGACGGCGGAGCTCTTCGAGGCGAGCTTCGAGATCCGCCCCGCGCACTTCCCGCCGGGGGAGTACACCCAGATCAGCGGGAACCAGGCGCTGGCGTGGGGCCTCATTGCGGCCTCGAGATTGTCGGGGCTCCCCCTCTTCTTGGGCAGCTACCCGATCACGCCCGCCTCGGACATCCTCCACGAGCTGTCGCGGCGCAAGGAGTTCGGGGTCCGGACCTTCCAGGCCGAGGACGAGATCGCCGGCATCGGCTCGGCCATCGGCGCGGCCTTCGGTGGCGCGCTCGGGGTCACCACGACGAGCGGACCGGGACTCGACCTCAAGGCCGAGGCGATCGGTCTTGCGGTCAACCTCGAACTGCCCCTCCTCGTGGTCGACATCCAGCGCGGCGGACCGTCGACGGGCCTGCCGACCAAGACCGAGCAGGCCGACCTCCTGCACGCCATGTACGGGCGTCACGGTGAGGCACCCGTCCCGATCGTGGCGGCCAAGACCCCGTCGCACTGTTTCGAGGCGGCGATCGAGGCGGCGCGGCTCGCCGTCAAGTACCGCACGCCGGTGATCCTGCTGTCCGACGGCTACCTGGCGAACGGGGCGGAGCCCTGGTGCCTGCCCGACGTCGACCTCCTCGAGCCGATCGACCCCGCGTTCGCCACGGCGCCGAACCACGAGACGGAGGAGGGCACGCCGGTCTTCTGGCCGTACGTGCGCGACGCCGAGACGCTCGCGCGCCCGTGGGCACCGCCGGGCGTGCCCGGGCTCGAGCACCGCATCGGCGGGCTGGAGAAGGCGGACGGGTCGGGCAACGTCTCCTACGACCCTGCCAACCACGAACGGATGGTCCGGCTGCGCGCGGCGAAGGTCGACGGGATCGCCCGAGACATCCCGCCCCTCGAGGTCGACGACGAGACCGGGGACGCGGAGCTGCTGGTGCTCGGCTGGGGCTCGACCTACGGCGCCATCGTGGCCGCCGTGCGACGGGTGCGCGCCCGTGGGCACGAGGTGGCGCACGCCCACCTCGTGCACATGCACCCGTTCCCGAGGAACCTCGGCGAGGTGCTCTCGAGGTACCGGCTCGTGCTGGTGCCCGAGATGAACCTCGGGCAGCTCTCCCGGCTGGTTCGTGCCGAGTTCCTGGTCGACGCCCACTCGTTCTCGAAGGTGCAGGGCGTCCCGTTCCGCGCGGGCGAGATCGAGGCCGCCATCCATTCGCTCCTCGGAGGATCATCATGACGAGCACCGCCGTGCCGCCCACGACCCGCAAGGACTGGTCGAGCGACCAGGAGGTGCGCTGGTGCCCCGGGTGCGGCGACTACTCCATCCTCGCCGCGGTGCAGATGCTCCTCCCGGACCTCGGCGTGCGTCGGGAGAACACCGTCTTTCTGTCGGGCATCGGCTGCGCGGCGCGGTTTCCCTACTACATGTCGACCTACGGGATGCACTCGATCCACGGGCGAGCGCCTGCGATCGCGACGGGACTTGCCACGACCCGCCCCGATCTCGACGTCTGGATCGTCACCGGTGACGGCGACGCGCTGTCGATCGGCGGGAACCACCTGATCCACGCCCTTCGACGGAACGTGCGCATGACGATCCTCATGTTCAACAACCAGATCTACGGCCTGACCAAGGGGCAGTACTCGCCGACCTCGGAGGTGGCGAAGGTCACCAAGTCCACGCCGTTCGGCTCGCTCGACACGCCGTTCAACCCGATCAGCCTCGCGCTCGGCGCTGAGGCGAGCTTCGTGGCCCGGACCCACGACATGGACCGTCAGCACATGCAGGAGATGTTTCGCCGTGCCCACGAGCACGACGGTGCCGCGTTCGTCGAGGTCTACCAGAACTGCAACGTCTTCAACGACGGCGCCTTCGAAAAGATCACGGGTCGCGACACCCGCGCCGCGATGCTCGTGCCCCTCGTGCACGGCGAGCCGATCCGGTTCGGTCCCGACAACGAGCGCGGCATCGTCCAGCGTCCCGACGGACGCCTGCAGATCGTCGACGTCGCCGAGGTCGGCGAGGACGCGATCCTCGTCCACGACGAGCACCGCGAGGACCCGGGCCTGGCGTTCGCGCTGTCGCGGCTCTCCCACGGGCCCTTCGAACCCACCCCGATCGGCGTCTTCCGTGCGGTGCACCGCGCGGAGTACGGCGCATCGATGGCGGCGCAGCTCGCCGCCGCGCAAGAGCGGCGGGGTGTCGGCGACCTGAAGTCGCTGTTGCGCTCGGGCGCCACCTGGACGGTCGAGTAGACCACCGGTTCCGCTCGACGCCGGTACGGGCGGCGTCGTGGGACGGGACACCCGCGCATGGAGATGCACGGCGTCGCCCTTCTTGACATTATTCCTATCGAGTTGATAGATTTAGTGCGTGCACCTTGACGTGTTCATCGTGCTGGGGAGCGCGCTGATCGGCCTCCTGGTCGGCATGACCGGCGCCGGCGGTGGCGCGCTCATGACCCCGATGCTGATCTTCCTGTTCGGTGTGACGCCGTCGGCGGCGATCTCGAGCGACCTCGTGGCGTCGATCTTCATGCGGCCGGTCGGGGCAGCCGTCCACTTGGGTCGCGGGACGGTGAACCTCGGCATGGTCGGCTGGCTCGCCCTCGGCTCGGTGCCCGCAGCGTTGCTGGGCGCCTTCCTGCTGCACGTGATGGGGAACGGCAAGGCCGCCGAGACCGACGTCGAGGTCGTGCTGGGTGCGGCGCTGCTGCTCGGCGCGGCGGCGATGCTCGTCCGCGCCTGGTGGCGTCGCCAACCCGGAGCGGGGTTGCCGGATGTGACCGGGGAGGACGTGCGCATCCGCCGCCTCGCCACCGTCGCGGTCGGGGTGGTCGGCGGGGTCCTGGTCGGGCTCACCTCGGTCGGCGCGGGTTCGCTCATGATCGTGCTGTTGCTCTTCGTCTATCCCGCTCTGGGATCGTCGCAACTCGTCGGAACGGACCTCGTCCAGGCTGTGCCGCTCACCGCCGCAGCTGCGCTCGGCCAGCTCCTGTTCGGCCACGTCGTGCTGGCGGTGACCGCGTCCGTCGTGCTCGGGAGCGTCCCGGCCGTCTTGGTCGGGTCCTTGCTCTCCTCGCGCGCACCTGACCGGATCGTGCGTCCCGTCATCACCGGGGTCATCGTGGTGTCCGGCCTCAAGTACGTGGGCGTCGGCACGGCCGGGCTCGGCGTCGCAGCGGTGCTGGTGGGAATCGGCTGCGCGGTGTGGATGCTCCACGGACGGCGGCTCGCCCGGCGCCCGGCGACCCTCGCCTGAGGCCTCGAGGCCTACCGGGGGCGCGTGACCTCCGCCGGACCGGTGTCACCCGAGAGCATCCGGAAGACCATGCCGGTGCGCGGCTTCGGGCTGAAGTACGTCGTCTTCGCCGGCATCCGCCGGCGCGCCCCCGCCCACGCGGAGATCTGCGGGACGGTCACCGGCCGCAGGACGATCCCCATCTGGGCACGCCCGGCGGTGACCTCACCGAGCACCTCCTGCCACTTCGCGGAGTAGGTGACCGAGGCGCGGGGCGCCGCGTTCAGCGCGAGGTCGACGAGCCCGGCTTCGAGGTCCGTCCCCGCCTCGGTGAAGGCGTCGGCATTCGGCGTGAGGAGCCACGCGCCGGTCGCCGTCACGGCGGCGAGCGAGCCCGCGCCTTCCAGCGCGCCGAGGACGCGCTCGGTGGCCGGACCGGCGTGGACGACGTCGAAGAACCGGCCGAGCAGTTCTGGGGGATCGGTGCCCGGCGCGAGTCCATCCACCATCCGGTGGATCGCGCGCACGTGCAGCTCGGACTCCGCGAGCTCCACCATCAGCGCCATGACGAGGTCGTGGTCCCCCGGCCGGTCGCCGTTCGCGCGCCGGATCTCGCCTCGGTAGGTGCGCGCCGTCTCGTAGCGGTGGTGCCCGTCGGCGATCACGACCGGCGACGCCGCGACCGCGTCGCGGACCTTTGCGACGGCGACCGGGTCGTCGAGCACCCACAGCTGGTGGCGCACGCCCTCGTCGTCGTGGGCGTCCTCGGCGGGAGGGCCGTCGGGCGCGAAGGTGTCGGTGAGCCCTGCGGTGAGCGAGAGGCCCCAGATGGGCGAGAGGTTCGTCCCCGTCGCCCTCAGCAGGTCCAGACGGTCGCTCTTGGGTTTGGGCATGGTCTCTTCGTGGGGCAGGACGTCGTCACCGATCTCGAGCGCCCCGATGACGCCGGTGGTGGTCGTCCCGTCGGGGGAGGTCATGCGATAGGGGTAGAGGGCGGGCGTGGGATCCTCGACGACGACGCGACGCTCCAGCCACGAGTCGAGAAGATCAGCGGCCGCGAGGTAGCGGTCCCGGCCCGACTCGAGGTCGGGCTCGGGGAGCTCGACGTGGATCGCGTTGAGGGGGCTCCGGTGGGCGAGGACGTCGCGTTCGGACGACCCGACGATGTCGTAGGGGGGCGCGATCACCTGGTCGAGGTGGACCGTGCGGACGTCGTAGCGCGCCCCTCTGAAGGCGTCGAAGCGTGGCACGGGCACAGACTGGCACACGGGCCGCCCGTAGACTCGATCGCATGCCGGCTCCGGACCCCGCGCCCGACGCCGGAGCGCCGGCGGGACCAGCAGCCGGGGGAGCGACCGACACCGAGGACCGGGTGCTCACCGCCGCAAACGTGGTCAGCTCGCTGCGGTTCCTCGGGATCGGCGTGTTCCTGTGGCTCCTCTTCGGTGCAGGCGACCAGACCGTCGCCGCCGTGCTCCTCGGTGTGCTCGGCGCCACCGACTGGGTCGACGGGCAGCTCGCGCGCCGGTTGCACCAGGTCTCGCGCCTGGGCAAGGTGCTGGACCCCGCCGTGGACCGGGTGCTCGTGGGCACCGCCGTCATCGCTGTCATCGTCCACGGCGCGGTGCCCTTGTGGTTCGGCGTGCTCACGGTGGTGCGCGAGGCCCTCGTGTCCTCGACGGTCCTGGTCCTCGCTGCGCTGGGGGCGCGCCGTATCGACGTCCTTTGGATCGGCAAGGCCGGCACGTTCGGACTGATGGTGGCCTATCCGGGGTTCCTCATCAGCCTCGGGAGCGCCGGGTGGCAACAGCCGTTCCACGACGCTGCGTGGGCTGCCGGCGGCGCGGGCATCGTCCTGGCCTGGGCGGCGGCGCTTGCGTACCTGGTGCCGGCCCGGCGCGCCCTCGCCGAGGGCCGAGCGGGTCGCAGGGGCGGCGACGACGGTCGAGGAGTGCGAGGATCGATCCGCGGACCCGGGGAGGTGGGTGCATGAAGGCCGTGATCATGGCGGGGGGAGAAGGGACCCGGCTGCGGCCCCTCACGTCCAACCAACCCAAGCCGATGCTGCCGATGGCCAACCGGCCGATGATGGAGCACGTCGTCAACCTGCTCCGGCGCCACGGCCTGGAGGACATCGTGGTCACGGTGGCGTTCATGCCGAACTCCATCCGGACGTACTTCGGCGACGGATCGGAGCTCGGGGTGCGGATGGTCTACGCGACCGAGGAGACCCCGCTCGGCACGGCGGGCTCGGTGCTGAACGCGCGCGACGAGCTCGACGAGCGGTTCCTGGTGATCTCCGGCGACGTGCTCACCGACATCGACCTCACCGCGGTGGTCGAATTCCACGAGCGCAAGGGTGCGCTCGCGACCCTGGCGCTGTGCGCGGTCGAGAACCCTCTCGAATTCGGCATCGTCATCACGCGCGAGGACGGATCCATCGACCGGTTCCTCGAGAAGCCGACGTGGGGTCAGGTCTTCAGCGACACCATCAACACGGGGATCTACGTGCTCGAGCCGGAGATCTTCGACCACATCCCGGCAGACCGGGCCGCCGACTTCTCCGGCGAGGTGTTCCCAGAGGTCCTCGGGAGGGGAGGTCCCCTCTACGGCTACGTCGCAGAGGGCTACTGGGAAGACGTCGGCACCACCGAGGCCTACCTGCGGGCTCACCAGGACGTCTTGGACTCCAAGGTGCAGGTCGACATCGGCGGGTTCGAGATCCGGCCGGGGGTCTGGGTCGGAAAGGGCTGCACCATCGACCCGGCGGCGACCATCGAGGGGCCGGCGGTCATCGACGACAACTGCACCATCGGCGCAGGCGTCGTCCTCGGCGAGTACTCGACGCTGGGCTCCAACGTCCGGATCGCCGACGGTGCCGAGGTGCGCCGGTCGGTGGTGCACGACAACGCGTACTTCGGCCCGGGCGTCCGAGTGGCCGGCGCCGTCATCGGCCGCTCCTGCGACCTGCGGCGCGGGGCGACCTGCGAGCCCGGGTCGGTCCTGGGGGAGGGGTGCCTCATCGGCGCGCACGCGCACGTCCGCGGCGACGTGAAGGTCTACCCCTTCAAGACGGTCGAAACCGGCGCGGTCGTCAACTCCTCGATCGTCTGGGAGTCACGTGGCCCCCGCAGCCTCTTCGGGAGCGACGGGGTCCGCGGGATCGCCAACGTCGACATCAGCCCCGAGCTGGTGGTGCGCCTCTCGATGGCGTGGGCGTCGACCCTCGACCGGGGCATGACCATCACCGCCTCTCGCGACACCAGCAGGGCGGCGCGCGTGCTCAAGCGCGCCGCCATGATCGGCTGCAACGCTGCGGGGGTGAACGTCGAGGACCTGGAGGTCGCGACGGTGCCCTTGACGCGTCACCACATCCGCACGTCGGGGAACCAGGGCGGGATCACCGTACGCCTGGCGCAGGACGACCCGCAGTCGGTGATCATCCGCTTCTTCGATGAAGAGGGCCTCGACCTCGCCGAGGGCGGCCAGCGCAAGGTCGAACGCCTGTACCACCGGGAGGACTTCCGCCGGGTGCTCGCCGGCCAGATCGGTGACATCGACTTCCCCGCACGTGCGGTCGAGCAGTACACGAAAGACATGACGGGCGCCGTCGACCTGTCCGCGGCCAGAGCCGCCAACATGAAGATCGTGCTCGACCTCTCCTACGGCGCGGCGAGCTTCGTGATGCCGAACCTTCTCGCAAAGCTCGACGCCGACGTGCTCGTCGTGAATCCCTATGCGCACACGACGAGCATGATGGCGGTCGAGCGCGACGTGCACGCACGGCGGGTGGCCGACCTCGTACGCGCGTCGGGCGCGCAGCTCGGCGCAGTGATCGACGCGGACTGCGAGGGGATCGTCATCGTCGACGACGCCGGCACGGTCCTGTCGGACGACCAGGCGCTCCTCGCGCTCCTCGTGCTCGTCGTCGAGACGCGGCACGACCTGGCGGTCGCCCTTCCGGTCGGCGTCAGCCGCTGGGCGGAGACGATCTGCGCCGAGGCCGGGGTCCCGATCACGTTCACCAAGATGTCCTCCGCCCACGTGATGGAGGTCGCCGCGTCCGGGGAGGTCGGCTTCGCCGCCAGCCAGTCGGGCGGCTTCGTCTGGCCCGAGATCCTCCCTGCCTACGACGCCGCGGCGACCCTCGTGGAGCTGGTGTCCATGCTCTCGTTGACGGGCCAGCCGCTCTCCAAGATCGTCGACGATCTCCCGGCCGTGCACATCGCCAAGGAGGCGGTCATGACGCCGTGGGAGCAGAAGGGCATGGTCATGCGCACCCTGGTCGAGCAGCTCGACGGGCAGGACCTCGTGCTCATCGACGGGGTGAAGGTCCCGGCGGAGGACGGCTGGGCGCTCGTGCTGCCGGACCCCGACGAACCGGTGACCCACGTCTGGGCGGAAGGCCCAAGCGAAGCGCGGGCCAGGGCGCGGGCGCAGCAGTACGCCGTGCGGCTGCGGCAGCTCCTGCGCTCGGGCGGATAGGGTCGGGCCGTGCTCGTACCCGACGACCTCCGCTATTCGACCGACCACGAGTGGGCGCGACCCGGCGAGGGTCGAGTGCGCGTCGGGATCACCGACTACGCGCAGGATGCGCTCGGAGACGTCGTCTTCGTGGACCTGCCCGCAGTGGGCAAGGCGGTCGCCGCAGGCGACGTCCTCGGCGAGGTCGAGTCGACGAAGTCCGTCTCCGAGGTGTACGCCCCCGTCGCCGGGACGGTGGTCGCGGTGAACGACTCGCTCTCCTCTTCGCCCGAGGCCCTCAACCACGATCCGTACGGCGACGGGTGGCTCTGCGAGATCGAGCTCGTCGACGCCGACGCCGTCGGCGGCCTCATGGACGCCGCGGGCTACCGCCAGCTCACCGAGAGCTGACCGCCAACCGGCCGCAGGCGCCCGCCCCGGGGAGCGCCCCGGCGCATTGCGCCCTCGGAACCGGCTCGCCCGAGCGGCTACCGTGGTGGGCGTGTTCTGCCATAACTGCGGGCACCGCAACCCCGATGGCGGGAACTTCTGCTCGTCGTGCGGTGCGGCCCTTCCCACCGAGCGGTCCGAGACCACGGTGGCCTTCGTGCCCGTCGACGATCACGGCGAGAACCCCGACGAGGAGTCCGCAGGCTTCCACGTGGACGTGCCGCACGGCACCCCGACGCTCGTGGTCAAGCGCGGGCCGACGATCGGCGCGAGCTACCTGCTCAAGACGCAGGTGACGCGCGCGGGGCGCCACCCCGAGAGCGACATCTTCCTCGACGACATCACCGTGTCGCGCCGGCACGCCGAGTTCACGCGTGGCCCCGACGGGGGCGTGGTCGTGCGCGACGTGGGTTCGCTGAACGGGACGTACGTGAACCGTGAGCGCATCGAGGAGCACGTCCTCGAGGGCGGCGACGAGGTGCAGATCGGCAAGTTCAAGCTCGTCTTCTTGGTGGCAGGCGACGAGTGAACGCCAACGCGGGGGGGAGGGCACCCACATGGTGGTGCGGGCAGTGAGCGGTCGGTCGTACCTGTCGATCGGCGACGTGCTGAGCCTGTTGCGCGAGGAGTTCCCCGACGTCACGATCTCGAAGATCCGGTTCCTGGAGAGCCAGGGCCTGGTCGACCCGGAACGGTCGCCGTCCGGCTATCGGAAGTTCTACGACGACGACGTCGCCCGGCTCCGATGGGTCCTGCGCAAGCAGCGTGACCAGTTCCTCCCCCTCAAGGTCATACGTGACCGCCTGGCCGCGGCAGGGCGTGGCGTGCCTGCCGACGACGAGCCCGACGCCGAAGGCACTCCGGAATGGTCCCAGGCCGAGCCCGAGGCGCAGGGTGCGGAGGACGCCGCGGGTACGGACGTGTTCCCCCATGCCGCCCGCGCCGCCGATGCCGCTCGCGCCGCCGATGCCGCTCGCGCCGCCCATGCCGCGGGCAAGGGGGGTGCGCAGGCGAGCAACGGCGCCGCAGAGCACCAACGCGCTGCGGGCCGCAGCCACGTCGTCGATGCGGACACCCCGACGGGGCGGACCGAGGGTGCTCGGGCTCCCGCGGAGGCCGAGCCGGCGTTGCGGGCCGTGGCGCAGCCCGCGGCGGCGCCGCAGGCGACGGCCACTGCCGTGGCCGACCGCGCGCCCTCGCGCGCCGAGGCACCTCCCGTTCCCGCGCAGGCCGCGGCGCGCGAAGCCGCCGCGACGTCCCGGTCACGGCATTCCGGGGTGCCCGACCCTGACCCACCCGGACGGGCCGCAGCCGCCAAGGCGGCCGGTGGTCGGGTCGCGCCCGCCGGTGCGGCGGACGTGCTGTCGGCGTCCGTGACCGGCGTCAGCCTTTCCCTCGCCGAACTGTGCGCCGCGACCGGGCTCACGCCCGACGCCGTGGCCTCGCTCGAGGGCCTCGGCCTGCTCGCACCGATGTCCATCGCCGGTGGCACGTACTACGACGAAGAGGCGCTCACGGTGGGCAAGCTCGTCGCCGAGTTCAGCCGCTACGGCGTCGAGCCTCGCCACCTGCGCATGTACCGCAACGCCGTCGACCGCGAGGTCGGCCTCGTCGAGCAGGTGATCACGCCGCTGCTCCGGCAGCGCAACCCCGAGGCGCGCCAGCGAGCTGTCGAAGCCGCGGCAGACCTGGCCCGCCTTGGCCAGAGCATGCGTGCCTCGCTCGTCCGTTCCGAGCTCCGTCGCCAACTCGGCAGTTGACCGCCCCGGCGCCAGACGCGTCGCCGCACGCCGGGGTCGGCTCCACGCTACATTGCTCGTTATGGTCGAAGTCCGCCTGAGGGCTGTCCGGGTCGACCTCCAGTCGAACACGCCGGTGTTGTTGCTCCAGGAGACCGATGGCGAAGGGCGCACGCTCCCGATCTTCATCGGGACGCCGGAAGCGGCCGCGATCGCGTACGCGCTGCAAGGGGTCGCCATGCCGCGGCCGATGACGCACGACCTCATCAGGGACCTCCTCACCTCGCTCGACGTGGCGGTCGAACGAGTGGTGATCACCGAGCTCCGCTCCTCGACCTACTTCGCGGAGCTCCAACTGCGCCGCGGCGAGGATCGGTCGGTCGTCTCGAGCCGACCGTCCGACGCGGTCGCCGTGGCAGTTCGGACGGGCAGCCCCCTCTATGTCGCGGACGACTTGATGGACGCCGAGGGCATCCTGCTGGCGATCGAGCCCTCCGACGACGAGGACGACGAGAGCCCAGACGAGCTCGTCGGCCAGTTCCGCGAGTTCCTCGACTCGATCAAGCCCGAGGACTTCAGCGGCTGATCACGCCGGCCGCACGAGCACCCGCCCCCTCGTGCGTGCGGCGAGCACGTCCTCGAGCACCCCGGAGAGGTCGTGCAATCCGACCTCCGACGCGACGGTCGCGTCCAGCGCGGACGTCGGAAGCACGTCGGCGATGCCCGACCAGATCCTCCGTCGTTCCTCGATGGGCGTTTGCACCGAGTCGACGCCGAGCAGCGCGACCCCACGGACGATGAACGGGTACACCGTCGTCTCGAGAGCCGCGCCGGCGGTGAGCCCGCTCGCGGCGACGGCGCCCCCGTAGCGGAGTGCACGGAGCACGGCGGCGAGCGTCGCGCCCCCCACGCAGTCGACCGCGCCGGCCCAGCGTTCGGAGGAGAGCACGCGTCCGGTGTCGGCCACGTCGGCACGGCCGACGACCTCGGACGCCCCCAAGCCGCGAAGGTAGTCGTGCTCCGCGTCCTTCCCGGAGCTCGCGACGACCTCGTAGCCCTGCGCAACGAGCGCGATGATGGCCATGCTGCCGACCCCGCCCGACGCGCCCGTGACCAGCACCCGGCCGTCACCGGGGAGCACGCCGGCGCTGCGCAGCCGCTCCACCGAGAGCACCGCGGTGAAGCCCGCGGTGCCGATCGCGGCGGCCCGGCGCGTCGTGAGCCCATCGGGGAGCGGCACCACCCATGTCGCAGGCACGCGGGCACGGGTCGCGAACCCGCCATGGTGCCCGACGCCGAGGTCGTAGCCGTGCACGACGACGCCCGCCCCCGCAGCGAGGCGGGGATCCCCGCTCTCGAGCACACGGCCTGCGAGGTCGACCCCCGGCACGAGGGGCGAACGGCGCGCGACGCGGTTCTTCGGCACCGTCACCATCGCGTCCTTGTAGTTGACCGCCGACCACTCGACGCCGACCAGCACCTCCCCGTCACCGAGCTCACCGTCGTCGAGCTCTTCGACACCGGTGCGCACGGTGTCTTCTCCGCGGGTGGCGACGAACCCGAGCCAGGTCACGCCGACACTGTAGGGCCGCTGCCTGCCCAGGGATCAGGTGGCGTCAGGCATCTCGTAGAGGTCGAGGCTGAACCTCGTCGCGTCGCGGTGCGCTGCCGAGGTGCCGAACGACGTGGGGAACACCACCACCCCGGCTTCCCAGAACCAGCCGTCCGAGCTGGCGCGCTGTGCGAGGACCTCCGTCGCTCCACGCGCCGCGCGGGCGGCCCCGACGTTGACGATGGACCACCCCCGGGCGCCGAGCGCGCGGCGGAAGAAGGTGACGAGCACGCCCTGGGAGGCGCCGACTCGGAAGGTCATCCTGCCCGCGTACTGTGTCGACCCCTTCCACGGCACCGCCGAGACGGCGTGCGATCCCTTCGGGAGCACCAGGGCGTCGAGGACGTCGGCGGGCGGTGTCCCGAGGATCTCGATCGGGTGGAGCGTCGCGGTGGCGGGCTCTGCGACGAGCCCGGTGCCCGCCACCGGGGCGGCGCCGCGCTCCTTCGGTGAGGGGTTCCGCGTCAACGCCGCGCCGACTCCGAAGAGCAGGACCAGCACGAGCGCAACGCCCACGACGACGAGCGCAGGGCGGACGCTCGGGCCGGGCGTGCGGCGCGGGCGCGCCGGCTCGCCGGCCCCAGACAGGGGCGAGCTCGCAGGAAGGACGGACGGGCCGCCCGCGGTGCCAGCGGTCTCAGCCTGGCTCATGACCGCCCCAGCCTACGGGCCGCCCGGCAGCGGGGTTCAGCGATCGGTCTGTGGCGCGTCACCCCACCCGAAGTGGTCGATCGGGCCGTGGCCGCGGCCGAGCTTCCAGCGAGCAGCGCCCCACAGCGAGCGGTGGACGTAGGACTTCGCACGCTCCACCGCGTCGATCGGCGAGGCACCGAGCGCCAGGTAGGCGGCGATCGCCGCCGAGAGCGAGCACCCCGTCCCGTGGTCGTTCACGGTCTCGATGCGCACGGCGTCGAGAACCGCCGTCCCGCCCGGGCCTGCGACGACGTCCGCGGCGCGGTCGTCCTGGAGGTGCCCGCCCTTCAGCACCACCGTGTGGGGACCGAGGTTGCGCAGGGTCTCGGCCACCTCCGCCATCGCCTCGACGGTGTCGAGCTCGCGCACGTCCACGCCGGCGAGGAGCGCGCCCTCCGCGAGGTTGGGCGTCACGACCACCGCATGGGGAAAGAGCAGGTCCCGGTAGGCGTGGACGCCTCCCTCGTCCATCAACGAGTGGCCGCTCGTCGAGACGAGGACCGGGTCGACCACGAGGTTGGGCAGGAGGCGGCGCGCCGCGACGTCGGCCACGCCCTTGACGATCTCGGGGTTGGCGAGCATGCCGGTCTTCACCGCCGCCGGGGGGAGGTCGGCGAGGACGGCGTGCACCTGCGCGAGCACGGTGTCGGGGTCCAGGGCCACGACCCGGAGCACCGCTGCGGTGTGTTGGGCCGTCACAGCGGTCACGGCGGACGCTCCGTAGACGCCGAGTGCTGCGAAGGTCTTGAGGTCCGCCTGGATGCCGGCGCCGCCGCCGGAGTCCGAGCCGGCGATGGTCAGCGCCACCTTCGGGGTCATCGCCGCGAACGCTACGCCCGTCGCTGCCGGGGCTCCAATTTCTCCGGCGGGTACGATCCGACGCATGGTGAGGGATCCCGTCGGCGGCGCAACGGCCGCGAGCTCCGAACGTCGGGACGCTCCCGCGCCGCTCGTCGTCGCCGGCCAGTCGATCGGCTCGCGCCTCTTCCTCGGCACCGGTGGCATGACGAGCCTGTCGGCTCTCGAGTCGGTGATCGACGCCTCGGGGGCGGAGGTCGCAACGGTCGCGGTACGCCGGGTGGACCCGTCGGCGCCTGGCGGGCTCGTCGAGCTGCTCGCGTCGTTGCACCTGCGGGTGCTGCCGAACACCGCGGGGTGCTTCACCGCCGCAGACGCGGTGCTGACCGCGAAGCTGGCGCGAGAGGCGTTCCAGACCGACTGGATCAAGCTGGAGGTGATCGGCGACGATCGCACCCTCCTTCCCGACACCACCGAGCTGCTCGACGCTGCGGAGCAGCTCGCGGAGGACGGTTTCGTCGTGCTCCCGTACACGACCGACGACCCCGTGCTCGCCCACCGGCTCGAGCAGGTCGGCTGCGCCGCCGTCATGCCGGCCGGTTCGCCGATCGGCACCGGGCTCGGGATCCGCAATCCGCACAACCTCGCACTCCTACGCGAGTCGGTCTCGGTCCCGGTGGTGCTCGACGCCGGCATCGGGACCGCCTCGGACGCGGCTCGGGCGATGGAGCTCGGTTGCGACGCGGTGCTCGTGGCATCCGCAGTCAACCGGGCCGAGGACCCCGCCGTCATGGCCCACGCGATGTCACTGGCGGTCCACGCCGGCTGGCTCGCCCGCCACGCCGGCAGGATCCCCCCGCGGTTTCACGCGGTGGCATCGAGCCAGTGGGAGGGACTGCTCGGCACCTGAGCGCCAGGTGCCGCGGGGTCCCTGCGCAGGGGGACGGCGCGGCAGGTGCGCGAGGGAGACGGCGCGGCAGGTGCGCGGGGGGGAGCACCACCTCTAGCGGGAGTTTCCGGGGCCGAAGTCTAGGTCGTCTGGGGCGACGTGGTGCGGTTCCTCGCCGGGCGGCGGCCGCGCAGGAAGAGGCCGCCCGCCGCCGCGAGGTAGACGACGTAGACCGTGACCTGGGCTGCGGTGGGACGCTCCGCGTACCCGAAGAAGGTGTGGAACACGTCACCGAGGGAGCTGTTCTCGGAAAGCGCGCCCGAGGTGTTCCAAAGGTGCGGGCCGACCACGGGCAGCCAGTGGAGCTGCGCGAGGTTCTCGACCGCGTCTGCAAGGATGCCCGCCGCGAAGACCATCAGCAGCGCGCCCACGACGGCGAAGAACCGCCCGACGTTGATCTTCGTGCCGAGCCGGTACATGGCGACGGCGATCACGAGGGCGACGACGAGCCCGGCGCCGCCGCCGGCGATCACCCCGTTGCCATGCGAGGCGAAGACGATGGCGAGCGTGAACACCGTGGTCTCGAGCCCCTCGCGTCCGACCGCCTGAAAGGCGAGGAGACCCAGCCCCCACCGCGCGCGCCCGTCGAGGGCATGCTCGGCCCTGGTGCGCAGCTCGCTGGAGAGGCCCCGGGCGTGGTGCTGCATCCAAAAGGTCATGTAGGTGAGGACGGCCGCCGCGAGCAGGTACGTGCAGGTCTCGAAGATCGTCTGGACCCGGGAGCCGGCGTAGCTCTTCAACAGGAGGTATGCCGCCACGCCCCCCACCACCATCAGGACCACCGCCGCGCCGACGCCGACGAGCACGTCGCGGAAGTGGCGGCGCTGATCGATCCGGTCGAGGTAGGCGAGAAGGATCGCGACGATCATCGACGCCTCGACGCCTTCCCGTAGGAAGATCACGAAGGTGGCTAGCACGCTTTTAGGTATACCTAAGATCGGAGAGAAGGACGCCCTATCTTACCGCCGGAGTGGCGGGCCGCCGACCCCGCTGCGCCCGGGCACCCCCCTGCGCCCGCGCACCCCGCTGCCGCCCGGGCCACCCCCAGCTGCCGGAGCACAGGACCACCGGACCAACCGGCGCCGGCGGCGGCCCGTCACCGTCAAAAGTCACCCGGACGTAACTACCCCCGTGTGACTCGGTCGGCTACGATCGGCGCGTCGGACGACCACAGGGGAGAGCCGGATGGCCGAGACGGAGATGGCGGGGAGCGGCACCGAGCACGGCGACGTCGAGGGCTACCGGGGCCCGACGGTGTGCAAGCTCATCGGGATCACCTACCGGCAGCTCGACTACTGGGCACGGACCGGGCTGTTGCGCCCCTCGGTCGCCGACGCCCGGGGCAGCGGCAGCAAACGCCTCTACTCCTACCGGGACCTGCTCGAGCTGAAGGTCATCAAGCAGCTCCTCGACGCGGACGTCTCGCTGCAGTCGGCGCGCCGGGCCGTGGACTGCCTCCGCCAGAACCTCGGCGTGGACCTCGCAGCTGCGAAGCTCGTGCTGACCGAGGGGCGCTCGGTCCTCGCCCAGACCAACGGCGAGGTGGTGGACCTCCTCGCCGGGGGGCAGGGCGTCTTCAACATCGTCCCGCTGTCCGGGGTCGTCGACCAGCTCGACGCCGCGATCGTCGAACTGCGCGGCACGCGCGAGCCCTCACTGCCGCTCGGCTGGCGGGCGGCGGCGCACCCGGCCGGCACGACGGCACCGGCCGATCTGACCCAGGCACGCGCCGACGCAGGTGGGGGGATGAACTACGCGTGAGCCGCGTCGCGTGACCCAGGACCGCACGGCCGGGCCCCCGGCGCTTCCGGACGACCACCTTGCTGCGCATCGCCACCGGCACCCCTCGTCGATGCCGGCGGCTCGCGTGCGGTTCGCGCACCCCTCCGAGCGGCTCTTCGCCGCACTGTTGGACCTCCATGGCATCAGGTGGGACTACGAGCCCGTCGAGTTCACGCTCCGCTGGGACGCCCAAGGCTCTCCCAACGGCGGCTTCCGGCCCGACTTCTGGCTGCCCGAGCTCCAGTGCTTCGTCGAGCTGACCACGGCGGACCAGCGCCTCGTCACCCGCAAGAACGCCAAGGTCCGCCGGATGCGCGCCCTTTACCCGGAGGTGCAGGTGCTGGTGATCTACCAGCGGGACTTCGTCGAGCTCCTCGCGCACCACGGTCTCGACGCGTCCGCCGTCGGCGCCGCGTAGGGGAACGGACCCGTCGACCGCGTCGCAGGGCGCCCAGCGTCCGTGGACATAGGCTGCACCCGATGAGCCCGCCGACCCCGAGGGCGCTGCGGCGCACCGCCCTCTATGACGCGCACGTGGCGCTCGGGGCCAAGCTGGTCGAGTTCGGTGGGTGGGAGATGCCGCTCGCCTATCCCTCGGGCACCGTCGCCGAGCACCGCGCCTGCAGGACTGGCGCAGTGGCCTTCGACGTGAGCCATCTCGGAACGGTGCGGGTGGAGGGGGGCGACGCCTTCGCGTCGCTCCAGCGGACGTTGACCAACGATCTGTCGAAGATCGCCCCGGGCCGCGCGCAGTACACGCACCTCCTGGACGACGACGGATCGGTGGCCGACGACATCATCGTGTGGTGGGTGGGCGAACGGGCCTTCGACGTGATGCCGAACGCGTCGAACACGTCGCGGGTGCGCGCGGCGGTCGGCGGGACCGATACCACCCAACGGCGCGCGGTCGTCGCGGTCCAGGGCCCCGAAGCCCGCGTGCGGCTCGCGACGGTGTCGGCCGACGCGGCCTCGGTCGGCCGGTTCCACGTCGCACCATTCCAGTGGAAGGGGGTCGACTGCACGGCCGCGGGCACGGGCTACACCGGGGAGGACGGCGTCGAGTGCGCGGTCCCGTCGGACGCTGCACCCGCGTTCTTCGCCGCAGTGCTCGACGCGGGGGTGGCGCCGGCCGGTCTCGGCGCCCGCGACACGCTCCGGCTCGAAGCGGGACTCCCCCTGCACGGCCACGAGCTCGGCCCAGGGATCACGCCGCTGCAGGCGGGCCTCGGCTGGGTCGTCGGCTGGGACAAGGGCAGCTTCCGAGGTCGCGAGGCCCTCGAGCTCGAGCAGGCCGATGGGCCTCGGCGCCTGCTACGCGGCCTCCTCGCCGAGGGCAGGCAGCCGCCGCGCGAAGGGGCGGAGGTGATCGCGGCGGGCTCGACCGTCGGACGGGTGACGAGCGGCAACTTCTCGCCGATGCTCGGGCGCGGGATCGCCCTCGCGTTCGTCGACACCGCCGCGGGCGTCGAAGACGGCGCGAAGCTCCACGCCGTGGTGCGCGGGCGGGAGGTGCCGGTGATCGTCCAAAGGACCAGGTTCTGGCCGCCACCGCCAGCAGCGCAGGCGCGAGTGGGCTGATGGCCGACTACCTCCCGCACACCGAAGAGGACGTGGCGGCGATGCTGGCCTTCCTCGGACTGGCCGATCTCGACGAGCTGTTCGCCGCGGTGCCCCAGGCGCTCCGGTTGGCCGGCGGGCTCGAGCTGGCCCCGGGGGAACCCGAGCCCGACGTGCTCGACCACATGGGCGCGCTCGCCCGGGCGAACCGCGCCGGGGACCTGGTGTGCTTCGCGGGTGCGGGCGCCTACGACCACGAGATCCCGCCGGTGGTCCGCGCGCTCGCCGGACGCTCGGAGTTCGTGACGGCCTACACCCCGTACCAGCCCGAGGTCGCCCAAGGGGTGCTCCAGGCGGTGTTCGAGTACCAGACGATGGTTGCGAGGCTCGCCGGGCTTCCTGTGGCGAACGCCTCGCTCTACGACGGCGCGAGCGCGCTCGTCGAGGCGGTCAACCTCGGAACCGCGGCGAGCGGGCGCCAGGCGGTGTGGGTGTCGGCGGGGGTTCATCCGCACTGGCGTCGCTGCCTGCGGACCTTTGCACGCGGATCCGGCCACGAGATCGTCGAGATCCCGCTCGCCGATGGCGTGACGGCGTGGCCCGGCGACGCGGATTCTGCGGCGGGCGACGGCCCGGGTGCGATCGTCGTCGCCTATCCCAACTACCTCGGCTGCCTGGAGGACCTCGCCGCGGTGCGCCGCATGGCCGACGCGCGCGCGGCGACGATGGTGGTCGCGGCGGACCCCGTCGCCGCCGGGATCCTGCAGTCCGCCGGTTCCGTCGGGGCCGACGTCGTCGTCGGCGAGGGCCAGCCGTTCGGCACCGCGCTCTCCTTCGGTGGCCCGTACCTCGGGTTGTTCTGCTGCACCATGGCACAGGTGCGCAGGCTCCCCGGACGGCTCGTGGGCGAGACCGTCGACGTCGAGGGACGGCGTGCGTACGTGACCACCCTCCGCGCACGGGAGCAGGACATCCGCCGGGAGAAGGCGACGTCGAACGTCTGCACCAACCAGACGCTCATGGCGGTGACGGCCGCCGTGCAACTGGGCTGGCTCGGGACGCGCGGCCTCGAGGAGGTCGCGTTGCGCTGCGCCCGCGGCACCCGTTACCTGCGCGACGCGGCCCTCGGCATCGACGGCATCTCCCCGGTCACCGGCAACACCCCGGTCGTGCGCGAGCTCGCGCTGCGCACCGCCGTGCCCGCCCGCACGGTGGTCGACCGCATGACGTCCGAGGGGTTTCTCGCAGGGGTCGCGCTGTCGGACCTCGTCGGCGGCGACGGTGACCGGTCGGTGGACGCCGACGCGGCCGAGCACGGGCTCCTCGTCGCCGTGACCGAACGCCGGACCCTCGCCGAGATGAACGGCTATCTCGTCGCGCTCGACAAGGCGGTACGGCCGTGAGCACGTCGCCTGCGGGCGCCGAGGCGAGCGGCCAGGCCGCCACCCACGCGCCCGGCGGGCGGGCGCTGAGCGCACCCCTGCTCGGCCGCCACGAGGAGCCGACGATCTTCGAGTTGTCCGAGCCTGGCCGGAGCAGCTGGCAGCTGCGGACGACGGGGGTGCCGGAGTGGCGCGTCGACGAGCTGGTCCCCGAAGGGCACAGGCGCCCGGAACCGGTGCCACTCGCCGAAGTGTCCGAGCGCGACCTCGTCGCGCACTTTACGAGGCTGTCGCACCGCCAGTTCTCGGTGGACCTCGGCGCGTACCCCCTCGGTTCGTGCACGATGAAGTACAACCCCAAGATCTGCGACACCGTGGCGGCGCTGCCCGGTCTCGCCGGTGTGCATCCGGCAGCTCCCGCGGAGATGTGCCAGGGCTGGCTGGCACTGCTCGTCGAGCTCGAAGAGGCGCTGTGTGCGGTGACGGGGATGGCGGCGGTGACGTTCCAGCCCGCCGCGGGCGCGGCGGGCGAGCTCACGGGCCTCCTGCTCATGCGCGCCTATCACGACACGCGAGACGAGCAGCGGCGCCGGGTGGTCATCCCCGACTCGGCGCACGGCACGAACCCCGCGTCGGTGTCGCTCGGCGGGTACGAGGTCACGACCGTGCCGTCGGACTCGCGGGGCTGCGTGGACATGGACGCGCTGCGCAGCGTCCTCGATCACGACGTCGCGGGCATCATGCTCACCAACCCGAACACGCTGGGCCTCTTCGAAGAGGACATCGAAGAGATCGCGGAAGCGGTCCACGACGTCGGCGGTCTGCTCTATTACGACGGCGCGAACCTGAACGCCATCCTCGGGGTCGTCCGTCCCGGCGACATGGGCTTCGACATCGTCCACCTGAACCTGCACAAGACCTTCGCGACGCCCCACGGCGGGGGAGGGCCGGGCGCCGGTCCCGTGGCGGTGTCGCGGCGGCTGGCAGACTTCCTTCCCGGCCCCCGGCCGGTCCGACTCGTCAACGGCGCGCAAGGGGCGGCGGCGGCGAACGGTTCGGGCGGGGGCGCCCGTTACGGGTGGGCGACGCCGGCCCACTCGATCGGTCGCGTCCACTCCTGGCACGGCAACGCGTTGGTGCTCGCTCGCGCCCTCACGTACATCCGGGTCCACGGCGGCGACGGCCTGCGGCGCGTCGCCGAGCGCGCGGTGCTGAACGCGAATTGGCTGCGCGTCCGGCTCGCGGCGACCTACGACGTCCCCTTCGACCGGACGTGCATGCACGAGGTGGTACTCGCGGCGTCGACGCTCAAACGCCGTCACGGCGTGCGCGCGCTCGACGTCGCCAAGCGGCTGCTCGAAGAGGGCTTCCACGCGCCCACCGTCTACTTCCCCCTCGTCGTCGACGAGGCACTCATGGTGGAGCCGACCGAGACGGAGAGCCTCCAGACGCTCGAAGCGCTCGCCGAGGCGTTCGAACGGATCGCCGCGGAGGCGGCCACTGACGGGGGCGCCGACTCGGCGCACGCGGCGCCGCGCACGACGCCAGTCGGGCGCCTCGACGAGGCGCGCGCCGCCAGAGTGCTCGTGCCGACGTTCGACGCCCGTCCGGTCGAGACCGGGCACGACGCCACGGGCGCGTAGCCCGCCACGGACCGCGCTCAGGCGAGTCGCCGCTCGGGGACGTCTGCCGTGGTGCCGGACCCCTCGGGCGACCGCTGCTGGTGCTCCACCTTCTGGAGGCAGCGGATGAGCGGCGACGTGTAGAGGAGAAGGATCCCCCTGACCAGCAGCGCGATGCCCGCGGCGATCCCAGTGAGCCAGAGACCCGTGCGAATGTGCTCTTGGAAGAGCGCGATCCCGAAGACGATGGCGACGGCGGGGTCCACGGCGTCGACGACCGGCATCTCGTCGCGAGCGGACCGGCCTCGTAGGCGCTCTGGACGAGCAGGAGCCGCCGGTATGGCGCGTCGGCGTGCGCGGGCCAGCCCCGCCGGAGGGCCGACGGCGCTCGGCGAGCCAGCGCGCTCAGCGTGAACGGCGGACGCGCCACCCGACGACAACGGCGCCACCCGCCGCGGCGGCGGCAATCGGGCCTGCGGTGCGGAGCGCGCGACGAGCCGCTGGCGGGCGGGGCCGCAGGTCGCCGAGCGCGGACTCCGGCGTACCGCCGGCCCGCGTCGCCGACGTGGTCCGGCGCGCCAGCGCCATCACCTCGGCAAGGTGCAGCGCCCGCCGGCCGACCCCGGCCTGTTCGATCTGGGTCTTGCAGGAGAACCCGTTCGCCACGACCACCGTCGAGGAGTCCGTCTTTCGGATCGCCGGCAAGAGCGCCTGTTCGCCGCAGGCCATCGAGATCCCGTATTTGCCGGCTTCGAATCCCCACGACCCGGCGAGGCCGCAGCAGCCGCCCGACAGGGACTCGACGTCGACGCCCATCTCCGAGAGGACGTGCGCTTCGGGATCGACGGCGCCGGTCGCGCGATGGTGACAGTGCCCCCACATGAGCGCACCGCCCTCGAGATGGGGGAGCGGGACCTCGAACCGCTCGAAGAAGTCGCCGAAGTGCATCGCGTGCGCGGCGATCCGCTTGGCGTCGTCGTCGAACGGCAGCATGTTGCTGAGCTCGTCTCGGAGGACCGCGAGGCAGCTCGGTTCCATGCCGACGATGGGGATGCCCTTGCGGGCGTACGGGGCCAGGGTCGCGACGAGACGGTGCAGATAGCGCTCGGCGGCGTCGAGGAACCCGTAGTCGTAGAGGGGCCGCCCGCAGCAGATGTGACCTTCGGGCACGACGACCTGCCACCCGGCCTCCTCGATGGCCTCGACGCAGGCCACGCCGACCTGGGTGTGCAGGTGGTTG
>DATLRV010000053.1:0-6212 GCA_035534455.1 Acidimicrobiales bacterium | reverse complement strand
CGAGCGCATGGCGCTTTCCAAGGCCCCCGCTCCCGCCAAACCCCGGGTCAACCGGTCGTTCAACGCCTCGCACCATCCGGAGATTCTTGGTGAGGCAACGAATCAGCGTTCCCGGAGGTCTTGACGTGAGGCAACAGGGCGACCCCGACCGTGGGCCGGCGGTTGGCCGAGGCCCTCGAGGGCCCCTCCGCGTGGTTCGACGACGACCACCTCTACCGGATGGTGGTGAAGGGGAGGGTCGACATGACGCCGGAGCCGAGCGCCGAAGCGCTCCGTCAGTTGCGGCTGCGCCACGAAGCATCCGCCCGGCTCGCACAGTTCTACGCGGACCACGGGTTCGACTTCGTCTACAGCGACATCGTCATGGGAGACGACGTCGCACGATGGCTCGACTCGATCTCCGGCGCCGACGTCCACCTCGTCGTGCTCTCGCCGTCCGTCGACGCGATCGCGGCGCGCGAGCGTGGCCGGGGAAAGACCTCGTATCTCGACTGGTTCGTTCCCGGGAGGTCGCTCGAGGACGCGATCGCGGCACTCGGCGAGGCACTCGACGCCACGCCCTCCCGCGGTCTGTGGCTCGACACCTCCACGCTGACGCCGGAGGAAGCGGTCGCGGCGATCCTCCGCGACGGCATGGCGGCCTCGCGCTACGACCGGTCCTAGGGTCTCAGCTTGACTGGCAGGGAGCTGCGCGCACTCGCCCTCAGCGGATCGTCGAACGCCGGAGCCGCTTCCGGCGCCGCACGACGTGCGCCACCAGGTACGCGACGAGGAGGATCCCCGAGTCGAGGTGCCATCGGTAGAACGGCCGCGGAATCGGGAGCTGGGCCGGCGAGCCGCGTCCCCAGTCCACGACCCCTGACACAAGGACGTTCAGCGTGAGCAACGCGAGGACGACATCGGAGACGGTGAGCCGGAACCGACGCTGAACGGACACCTTGGCCGCGACGAGCTGCGCGGCCATTCGGACGAGGGTATGCCGGCGCTGGGCGAGGTGCACGACCACCAGCCCGACGAACACGAGGCCCACGACGGTGTGGTAGTCGACGTGCACATGGAGCAGCTGGAGCGTTCCGAGCGCTGCCGCGGCCGTGCATAGGAGCCCGAGGTGGACGACCCAGCGGGATCGGACACGCCACGCGGCGCGGCGCTCGGCGCGCTGGTCGAGCGCCGCCGCCGTTGGCCGCTCGAGGGGAGTGCGCAGCACCTACTCGATTGGCCGGCGGGCCACGGCGGCGGGCTCCCGGCCGGCGAGGAGCCAGCCCACGAGAGCGGCGAAGGCGGGCATGCCGAGGAGGATCACGAGGAGATTGCCCACCGGGATGTTGGCGAGCGCCGCGATGCCGCCGTTGAGCGAATTGTCGCGGATCCATCCGATCATGCCGATGTAGCCCCCCGTGACGCCGAGGATGGCGCCGAGGAACCCCAGGGCGCCGGCGGTCACGGCGGTGAGGGTGCGGCGGGTGAAGCTCGAGGCACCGGTGGCGGTGAGCGTCCGGAGGTCGCTCGCCGTCTCGCTCCGCACGAGGCCAACCGACATCCCGAGGACCCCGAGGGCGATCACGATCCCGAAGATCGTCGCCCAGCGGGTGACCGCCGTGGACGTCGGCTGGTCGTTCTTCGCCTCCACGGCGAGCTGGGTGGTCGACGCCGCGAGCCGCGCACTGGCGATCTGCGACGCGCTGAAGGGCTGGGCACCCTGGACGAGCCATGTGGACGCCGTCGCGGTGATGTGGAACTCGCGCATGGCGTGCTCGGTGATGACCGTGTTCGGCGCGGAGGTCCCCGCCGGCAACGAGCCGATCTCCTGCACCACCGGGTGCGCGAGGCAGTGCCTGGCGGGGGTGCAGCTCCGCAGTGTTGTCCTCCCCGGCGCACCCGGAGCCGCGCTCTGCTTCGGTGTCGATGTCCCGTACCGCAGGACGAGGCTCGACACGCCTGCGAGACCCGGGCGAGAGCTCAAGATGTCCGCGTTCGGGTCGATCTGCGACGGTGAGATTCCGAACGCCTCGAGGAGCGCGGGCGTCGCGACGTAGACGGGGCCGTTCCAGTTGCGCCCGAGGTTCGTGCCGGCCAGCCCCGCCGTGGGCATCTTGAGGGAGACGAGCGTGGCGTCGAGCGACGACGCGATCGCCCCGGCGTGCGCCGTCAGCTGGGCGCGGCTCGGCACGTTGGACGGCGGCGGCTTCTCGACCATCCTGCTGGGCCGGCCTGTCAACCGCACGCTCGGCTGCAGGAGGAGCTGGTTGGAGGCGAGGTTCGGGCCGGCGTAGTCGAAGACGTTCCCGTAGCGGGCCGAAGCGGCGAGCACCACGATCACCGCGACGAGGACGGCCACGCTGATCGCCGCGAGCGCCGAGCCCGAGCGCGCCCGGTACCGCGCGAGGTCGCGCAACGCGAGACGCCCCGCGAGCGGCAACGGCTTGGCAAGCCTCGCAGTGAGCGAGAGGAAGAACGGGGCGAGCAGGATCAGCCCGGGAATGAGCAGCACGATCCCGACCACGAGCTCGGGCATCCCCCCGCTGCCGTTGCCGTGGTTCGAGCTGCCCGCATAGCCGAGCAGGAGGAAGCCGGCAGCGAGGAAGACGATGCCGGGGACCGCCGAGCGGTGGACCATGCGGGGAGGCTCGGGTCGCCCGGAGAGCGCGGCGACGATCGGCACCTTCGTGATCCCCCTCGCCGGCCGCATGGCGGCGACGTACGCGGCGACCACGGCGAGCACCATCGCGGCGCCGACGACGGTCCACGAGAGTGCCAGGACGCCGATCACGTGATGGGAGCTCTGTTCGAGGCTCGGACGGTACGCGAGCCATGCGGCGAGCCCAAGCCCGAAGCCCGCCACCGCGCCGGCGAGACCCACGACAACACCGTTCGCCCGGATGACGAGGCTGACGTGGTGGTCAGTCGCTCCCGTCGACTCGAGCATCCCGATCGACCGCAGCCGGCGCTGCGCGAGGACGGTGAAGCCACCGACCGAGACGAGGGCGATGAGGAGCATCCCGACGACCAACGCCGCGAGGGAGATCGTCTCGGGGTTGAAGATCTTCGACCGGGCGACGGACGCGGGCGTCGCGACCCGTGCGCCGAGCGACGTGAGGGACTTGCCGTTCGCGTCGAAGAGGGCGGTCACCTGGCTTGGCCGGCGCACCTGGCCGGGCACGACCAGCGCGAACTCGTCGAGGAGGCTCAGGGGGTCGTCGACCACGCCGACGACCGTGCGCGCGGCGCCGCCCACGCGCCAGCGCCCACCGACGCGAAGGTGGAAGTCCGCCGCGACGCCCCTGGTTACCGCGACCTCTGCGGGACCGGAGGGATAGCGACCCGCAAGAAGCGAGAGCATGGGCCCGGTGAACGGCCCGTTCGGGTCCTCGGCCACCAACTGGAAGGTGTTCACCGACCCGGGGATGGTCACCGGCTTCTGCTCGATCACCTCCACGCGACGGACGCGGTGCTCGAGCTTCGAGAGCACGCTCGCCGTGTGCGCGCCGTCGTCGGGGAAGGACACGAGGTCCTGGGCGCTCCCGAACCCGAAGTTCGCGGGCTGGGGGTCGTTCGTCGCCACCGCCGACCCCACGATGGTCGCGCCGACCGCGACCGTGATCAGGGCGAAGATGAGGAACTGCTGACGCCATTCCCGGCGGAAGAGGCGCCATGCCCACCGGACGACGGCGCGGCGTGCGGGGGCACCGCCGTCGGCGCGACGACGCCTTCGTGCGTCCCGCCCGGGCGCCGTCGCGCTCACCGTGACCCCCCGAGGCGCTCGTCGGCCGTCGCGGTGTCGCCGGCTCTGGGCGTGCTCGACCGATCGGGTACGCCCGCAGTGGGTACGCCGGCCGTGGGCGCGTCGGCGATGCGCCCGTCCCGGAGGAAGACGACCCGGTCGGCCCAGGAGGCGAGGTGCGCGTCGTGGGTGACCACGACCGCGGCGACCCCCCGATCGCAGGCGCCGCGGAGGATCGACATCACCGCCTCGCCGTTCGCCGAGTCGAGCGCGCCCGACGGCTCGTCCGCGAGCACGAGCCGCCGCTCTCCCACCACGGCGCGGGCGATCGCCACGCGCTGGCGCTCGCCACCAGAGAGCTGGTCGGGATAGTGGTCCGCTCGATCGGCGAGTCCGAGCTCGTCGAGCGCGCTCATCGCCGCAAGGTGCGCCTTGCGCGACGGGACGCCGTCGAGCTCGAGCGGCAGCGAGACGTTCTCGGCGGCGCTGAGCCCCGGCAGGAGATTGAACTCCTGGAACACGTAGCCAATGGTCCTGCGGCGTAGGCGCGCCCTCTCGTTGCGCGTCAGCTGCGGCAGGGATGTGCCGGCGATCCGCACGTCCCCGGTGGTGGGCTCTTCCAGGCTTCCGGCGATCGTGAGCATCGTCGACTTGCCCGAGCCCGACGGCCCCATCACCGCCACGAGATCACCCTCGTCGACGCAGAGCGCGACATCGTTCAATGCACGAATCTCGGTAGCGCCGACGCCGTAGCACTTCGACACGTCGTGAAGCTCGAGGAGGCTCATTTGCCTCTCCCCCCCGCCCGGGCGGCTTTCGGGCGACCCTCGGCGATCCGTATGAATACTGAGTATATTATCGAGTGAGTCGACGTCAAGATCTGGTCCGTCTCCCGGCTCGGCAGACTGGCGTGGAGCCCGCTACCGGCGGGGCGCCGGGAGCTCGGCGAGGAACGATTCGGGGGCGGGTGGCGGCACCGTGTGGTCGACAACCCGTCCGTCGCGGATGAACACCACCTTGTCCGCCCACGACGCGAGCTGTGCGTCGTGGGTCACGACCATCGCCGCGACGCCCCGGTGGCACGCGGCGAGGATCATCCGCATGACCGCCTCCCCGTTCATCGAGTCGAGCGCGCCCGACGGCTCGTCCGCGAGGAGCAGCGAGCGTTCCCCGACGATCGCACGGGCGATGGCGACACGTTGCCGCTCACCTCCCGAGAGCTCGTCGGGGTAGTGCGACGCTCGATCGGCGAGTCCGAGGCCGTCGAGCACGGCCATGCCGGCGAGGTGCGCCTTCTTGGGCGCGACGCCGTCGAGCTCGAGCGGCAGTGACACGTTCTCTGCGGCGGTGAGACCTGCCAGCAGGTTGAACTCCTGGAACACGTAGCCGACGGTCCTGCGGCGCAGGCGCGCCTTGTCGTTGCGCGACATGGTTGCAAGCGAGCGCCCGTCGATCACCACGTCGCCGGACGTGGGCTCCTCGAGGCTCCCGGCGATCGTGAGCAGCGTCGACTTCCCCGAGCCGCTCGGTCCCATCACCGCGACGAGCGAGCCGCGGTCGACGGCGAGGTCGACGTCGGCGAGTGCGTGCACCTCCCCGGCACCGTTCCCGTAGGTCTTCGACACGCCGTGCAGCTCGAGGTAGGTCATCGCCGTGCGACCAACCGCCGGCGGATGAGCGGGCCGGGCGTGCCGGCCGGCGGCGCGTCGAGGGCCGCGCGCTGCAGGCGGCCATCGGCGGCGTCGAGCCAGCGCACCACCGAGTCCAAGCGGAGCAGCTCGGCGTCTGCGACCAGGGCGAAGGTGAGGTCGAACGCCGCCTCGTCCTCCTTGAGGCGCGTCCACTGCTGCATCAGCTGGACCACGTAGCGGCGGTGCACTTGGATCACGTCGCGCACCGAGACGCCGGGGACCCGGAGTGCGGCGAGCACCTTGATCACGAGCTCGTCGCGCGGCGGCGAGGTCATGTCCGGGGGCGTGCTCAACCAGGCGTCGAGCTCCTTGCGACCAGTCGCGGTGATCCGGAAGACGTTCTGCGGACCGGCCTCCTCGCCACGGTCGTCTGACTCGATCAGTTCGTCGCGCTCGAGTCGCTGGAGCGTCGTGTAGACCTGCCCGACGTTCAGGGGCCAGATCTGGCCGGTGCTCTCTTCGAACTCCTGTCGGAGCTGCAGGCCGTACTTGGGACCGTCGCTCAGGAGGGCGAGCAGGGCGTGCCGGACGCTCATGGGGCACCCCCACGGCCAAGGTCCGGTACCATACTGAGTATCATACGGCGCCTCGACGAGCCGGTCAACAGGGGTGGTCTACGAGAACGCCAGGGACCTGCCGTCGGGTGACCACCGAACCGCGCGAGCCCGGGTCACGAGAGGGCAGGCAGTGTGCGGCGGTAGGGTCGACTGCGGCGGACGAGGGCGAAGGTGGTGCACGGCGATGGGCGACGACGACCGCTGGGTCGACTTCGAGGAGGCGGCCCAGCTCCTCGAAGCTGG
>DATLRV010000052.1:0-3750 GCA_035534455.1 Acidimicrobiales bacterium | reverse complement strand
CGCCCGGCGGGAGGGCGGCCCCGGCGGGAGGGGTGCCGTACGGCGGCGTCCCGGTTGGCGGCAGTTCCGAAGAGGGCGCGGGGCGCGGCGGCTCCGGGTCGCGGCGCCACCACGCGGCAAGGACGGCCTCGTCCTCTTGCCCTTCCCCTGGGGCCGGCCGGCCGGCCGTCGGGGTGTCATCGGTTCTCGCCATCTCGGCTGAGGCGTCGGCGGGCTCGCCGCTGGGCGCCTCGGGATCGTCGGGCATCGCCGCCTCCCGTCTCTGCAAATCTTCGCCGCGATTACATCCCGGCCGCATAAGAAGCCGCGTAACGGGGTCTAAGAAAACGTAAGGATCCCTCGGGGGACAGGGCCGCCGACCTCCGGGACGCGCGGCCGCCAGGGTGCCAGACTGACCGCTCTGCAGTGGATCGACCGCCCTACCGCGCCACCAGAGGTGGCACGGAGGGCGTCAGGCCCAGCCCGAGGAGATCGTGATGACCGGCACGTTCGACATCGACGACGGCACGCTGACCGAAGAGCAGGCGGCCATGCTCCAGACCTGTCGCCGCTATGTCGACAAGGTCCTCCGTCCGTTCGTGGCCGCGAACCGCGAGCGCGAGTGGGACTTCCGCCCCGAGCACCGGCTTACCGACGCGGTCCTGGAGGAAGCCGACCTGGCCGGCCTCCGCAGCCTCGGGGTGCCCGAGGTCTACGGCGGGGTCGCCCTCGAGCATGGGACCGAGGCACAGACGTTCGCCGTCATCGCTGCGGAGCTCGCTCGAGGAGACGTCGGCGTCGCGGACAAGCTCGTGCAGAACTGGAAGATCGCCGTCTTGCTGCGCGAGCTGGCTCCGCCGGCGTTGCAGGAGCGGTGGTTCACCACGTACATGTCCGACCCGCAGTTCCTCATGGCGCACTGCCTCACCGAACCGCGCGGCGCGTCGGACCGCTGGCTCCCGTACAACGTCCCCGAGGCGAACATGGACACGAAGGCGGTTCTGGACGGCGGCCACTGGACGATCGACGGACGCAAGCAGTTCATCAGCAACGGATTCGACGCGAGCCTCTACGTGGTCTACGCGAACACCGACGACTCCGTCGGGATGCTCCAAGGGACGAGCAGCTTCCTCGTCCCGCGCGACACCCCGGGCCTCGAGGTGACGAGGTGCAACGAGACGATCGGTGGCCGCTACATGAACAATGGAGAGATCGTCTTCGACGGCTGCCGCGTCCCGGAGGACCACCTCCTCGCGCACAACGACGCGCTCGGAAAGGCCGGCGTCTACTTCCGACCGGGGAAGATCATGCAGGCGGCCAAGAACCTCGGCATCGGCGTCGCAGCGTTCGACGACACCGTGGCGTTCGTCCACGACCGCGTGCAGGGCGGGCGCGTGCTCATCGAGCACCAGGCGGTGGCCGTGCGGATTGCCGAGATGGCGACCAAGCTCGAGGCCGTGGCGGCCTTGCTCCGGCAGGCGGCCAGGGCGGTGGACATCCGCCGGCCTCACGCGGACGCCCTGGCGGACATGGCCAAGGTCTTCGCGTCGCACCAGATCCTCGAGGTCTGCTGCCAAGCGATGGAGCTCCACGGTGGCTACGGAGCCATGCTCGAGATCGGCGTCGAGAAGTACCTCCGCGACGCCTCGGTCTACCTGCACATGGACGCGACGACCGACATCACGAACTTCCGGATCGTCAAGGCGCTGTTCCCGACGACCGCCGGGACGTACGCCGGCCCCGCCTGACGCCACGGCCCGGGACGGTCGAGTCAGAGCCCCCGCCGCCTCCGCCACTTCACGACCCGCTTCGCTCCCGTGTGACCGCTCCCCTCGCCGGCGTCGGAGTCGGACGGACGCAGCGGCGGGCTACGTGTCGCGGGCGACCAGGGCGATGCCGCGCCCCCACTTCACGGATGTCCCGCTCGGCAGATACGCGAGGTGTGTCGGTGTCTTCTTGAAGTCGGCGTTCGGCGCGGCGACGAACCGCTCCTTGCCTTGCGGGCCGATGAAGTAGTCGACCGTCGTGTGCAGCACTGTCCACTTCCCGTGGACGATCCGTGTCGCGACTTCGATGCCGTACGCGTGCCAGATCGACTTCAGCGTCGGGAGGGTACCGGTGAGGAAGTGCCACGTAGGGATGGCGTTGAGCTTGTGCTCGTTGGTGAACGCCGCGACTGTCGCCACGCCGAGGGCATGCCGGTTGACGTTCACGGCCACGAACACGACCCTCGGTTGCACCCGCACCAGATGGCGCTCCGCTTCCACGAATTCCTGAGACATGATCGGGCACATTGTCACGCAGCGTGGATCGAAGAACGTGAGGACCACCGGGTGCCCCCGGAAGCTCGAGAGCGACACCTGGGACCCGTGCTGATCGGTGAGGGTGAAGTCGGGCGCGGTGACGTTCCCGTGTTGCTCGGGGGAGAGCGACATGAGGCCGGCGAGCGCGGTCGGCACGTTCGAGGGAATCCCGCTCACCCTGATCGAGGCGAGATTTGTCTGCGGCTGGCTGGATCGGGTCACGGCGAACGCGACCGCTACGGCCAGAACAAGCGCTGCCGTGCCGACCGCGATCCACGAAGAGGGGCGCCGGTACCAGCCGAGTTGAGCGTTGCCGGAGGGCTGCCGAGCTTCGCGCTCGTGTCCGGAGTCGGGTGGCGCCTCTCCCGGCGCAACGGCGTTCCTCTTCACCACAAGACCAGCCTCCTCGACGCATCGCCAACAGCGGCTGCACGCGCTGAGCCGGCAGCCACCACGCGCTCGGAGGATTCCACCTTCCAACCGTCCGATCCGTCCTCAACGACGTTCGAGGAACTTTACCTGCCGCTCACGGGCGGAGCACTTCGGCAGGCGCGCCCTGACCGTGTCACGCACTCGACGGACTAGATCCGTTCGAGCTCGTCCCCGTCGAAGAGGGGGGCCATCGCGAACGACGCCACGTCGTCGTAGAGCTCCGCCGTCGTCGGTGCCGGGGCGGCCGCCTCGGCACCCACCAACACCGCTCGAAGTACCTCGAACTCGGACGACGAGTCGAGGAACAATGCCGGGCGGGCGAGCGCGTACCGGACGGCCCTCCCAATGACCTCCGGGTCCCGCAGCGGCTCGTACCAGCTGTGACCGGCCAGAGCCTGTGGTGACCCCCGGTCGGTCCAGCGGCGACGGGCGACGGACTTGATCGTCTGCACCGCCACGTCCTGGTCCTCACAGACGGCGAGCAGGGTCTCGACGTCCGAGCGATAGCCGTCGTCGAGCATCAGCGGGAAATTGTAGGGAAACAGGACCGAGTCGTAGGGGAAGCGCTCCAGACTGCGCAGGTGCATCCGCGGGATGCGCAGACCGTGGCCGGTAACGCCGATGAAGCGGACCAGGCCCTCCTCACGAGCCTGGACGAGTGCCTCGAGCGCACCGCCGGGGGCATGGGCGATCTCCCACTCGTCCTCTTCGACAAGATTGTGGAGCTGCATGAGGTCGACCCGGTCGACCCCAAGGCGAGCGAGGGAGCGTTCGAGGCTGCGTCGGGCGTCTTCAGCGGTGCGCTCCCTCGTCTTCGTGGCCACGAAGTAGTCGTTGCGCCGGTCTCGAAGCCACGGTGCGAGTCTCAACTCGGCATCGCCGTACATGGCAGCCGTGTCGAGGTGGTTCACCCCGAACTCATCGAGAAGCGGCAGCACGCGGTCTGCGGTCCGCTGGTCGACTCCACCGAGGCCGGCCGATCCAAAGATGACCCTCGAGCTCAAATGTCCGGTCCGACCGAAACGCCTCCGCTCGA
>DATLRV010000051.1:0-49693 GCA_035534455.1 Acidimicrobiales bacterium | reverse complement strand
CGGGTCGAGGTCTGGTAGTTCTTCATGCTGGCGGTCCCTTTCCTGATCGGATGTCTTGCAGGACGCCCGAGACCTACCACTCGGCAGGCGTCAGGCGGGGGACCGCCACCTCGACTTCTACGCTCCGCGGGACAACCTCCTGAGCGTCGCCGTCGCCATCTCGTGCATTCTGCTGCTCATGCGCTGCGTAGCGGCTCAACTCGCTCCAGTCGATCCGCTAGACCATCTCGCTGGGCCTCGATGTCGTAGCGGCCCTGAAGGTTGAGCCAGGACCGCTCACTGGTCCCGAAGTACTTCGCACGGCGCAGCGCGGTGTCAGCACTGATGCCGCGCTTGCCGTGGACAATCTCGTTGATCCACCGTGGCGGAACGCCAATCGCAACCGCCAGCCGGTGCTGAGTAATGCCGAGCGGCTCGAGGTACTCCTCGAGCAACACCTCGCCTGGGCGGATCGGGGACATCGTCGCGGTTGGAGTCACCGTGCCCTCCTTTCGGTGTGAGTCAACGATCTCGACACTCTCCGGCCCAGCAGAGGTCCATCGAAAGCAGATGCGCCATTGTTGGCTCACCCGGATGCTGTGCTGGCGGGCACGATCATCCCGAAGCCGCTCGAGGTGGTTCCCCGGCGCGACGGCAAGGTCGCCAAGCGTGTCTGCGGCGTCGAGGATCAGCAGCTTGCGGAGTGCCGCACGCTGCGTCATCTCGTCGAGTCGTCGTGAGCGCTGTCTCGCCGTTATGAACGGCATCCGTTACCTAACCCGGCAACTGTCTCCACTCTGGGTGGATTCCGTCGACAGTCCCCTTAGCTCCTGGAATGCACATTGCAGATCATCCAGCCAATATCATCCGCCCAGGTCCAAGCACCCGAGCGGAGCGAGTTCCCGCAGTTGGAGTGGACAATCGGATGGACAACTCATCGATCATTGTCGATGCTTCCCTTGACGGCGACCGTCCGCAGTCATCGATGACGGTCAGCGATCCGCGAGTGCACGAGCACGCCACCACTGTGTCGTGGATCGTGGCCCCGTTACGCAGACTTCGACCGGAAGCTCAGGCGACCTCGGACAGCTTCCCGCTCTTGTCGTCGTAGACGAAGCCGCGTACGCCATCCTTGTGCGGAACGAACGGACTCGCCTTGATGCGCGCGATCGACTGTCGGACGTCCTCGGCCGAGTCGGGGAAGGCTTCCGCCGCCCACGGCGGGCGGACACCGGTCTCCTCCTGGATTGACCGGCGGAAGGCGTCGTCGCCGAACGTCCGCATACCGCAGTCGGCGTGGTGGACGAGGACCACCTCGGTCGTCCCGAGCAGCCGCTGGGAGATCGAGAGCGACCGAACAACGTCATCGGTGACGACCCCTCCGGCGTTGCGGATCACGTGGGCGTCCCCCTCGGTCAATCCGAAGATGCCGTACGGGTTCACGCGGGCGTCCATGCAGGCAACGATCGCCACGTGACGACCGGGAGGCATCGGCAGGTCCCCCTTGTCGAAGGCTGCGGCGTACTCGGTCGCCCGCTCAAGTAGTTCGTCGGTCGTCGACACGGCTCCTCCTAGGGGTTCCCACAAAACCTGATCAACTAAGTCAACAATCTGGGGGCCTAAAGCGCAAGTCCCTTCCAACCTGCTTGAGTGACCGTCCCTACGTGAAGAGATCGTCGCCGGTGTATCCACGATCCAGGGGATCGGAATCCCCTCGTTCGGCGCCGAGACGCCGAGCATGACGCGGCGTCTCGGCAGGATTCGGAGGTACGCACCCGGCATCCGGAGGCCGACCCCGTGGACGATCAGGGATTCTAGATCTCTGGCAACAGATGCTGGCCACGAAGCGCGACGAGCTGGACGCGAACCCCGCCGCGACCGATGCCATCTACAACCTGAAGACAGGAGACGGGAGACGCGACCGACAAGCCTGACGACGCGATGCGCGACTCGATCGCCAAGGAGTGGATGCAGCGCTTGACGGACGTCTACGGGACGGGCGTTGACACGGCGAACCCGTAGAGGGCAACCGGCCGCCGACATCCCCCGACGTGACAGGTGTTCGCACAATGAAACGTATGGATGGCAGCCCCAACGGGGTTCGAACCCGTGTCTCCACCTTGAGAGGGTGGTGTCCTAGGCCTCTAGACGATGGGGCCGAGCACAGGTGCGCCACCGCGCACCTGCACAGCTCGGGGGGGAGGACTCGAACCCCCAATAACAGGGCCAGAACCTGCCGTGTTGCCGATTACACCACCCCCGAATGGGCGGGGTCAGGTTAGCCGAGCACGGACACGTGCGGGACCGGGCGTGACCGGGACCGGACCGGTCCGGACCCATGTCGACCAGCTCTGCTCGCCGCATCCGACCGGTGCTCGCCGCACCGACCGGTCAGCGCCCGACCCGGCCTGCCACCGCCAGCTCTCCCAGGGAGTGGAGCCGCTGGAAGCCGACGACACGCCCGACGGCCACTGCCGCCGCTGTGCTGAGGAAGTAGGGGATGACGGCGGCCCCTCTGATCGGCGAGGTCTGGGTCGGTGCCGGGTGGGGGGTGAGCCCCACGTCGGTGGCGATCGCCATCGAGCGGTCCTCGTGGAAGGGGTCCGTCACGATGAGCACGTCCGTGTCGCCCCTCGGCCGGAGCCTGTCGGCGGCGAGCGCGAGGTTTGTCCAGCTGTCCCGGCCGCCGACCTTCCAGATGTCGACGGACGGCACCCCCTTGCCGATCAGGTACCGCCGCTCCGACTCGGCCTCGGTGAAGTGGTCCAGGGGCTCCTTGTACCCGGTGCAGACGATCAGGTGGGCGTAGCCCTCCCGGAAGAGGATCAGCGCCTGGTCGAGGCGCGCCCGCAGGTCCGACGACGGCACCCCGTTGTACTGCGCCGCCCCCATGACGACGATCGCCTGGGCGCTCAAGGGGTCGTACTGGCGCGAGGTCAGCCAGACCTGGACCAGGGTGACCACGTAGTAGAGGAGCAGGCCCGTGAGGACCAGTACCAGCACCTTCAGCGCCCATCGCGCCGGAGCGGTCAGCCAGCGGAGGATGAACACCGCGCCCGGTCAGTCCCCCCGTATGCGCCCGAGGGCGGCGCGCAGGCGCCGGAGCACCTCGTCGCGGCCGAGCACCTCGAGCGACTCGAAGAGGGGTGGCCCGACGGTCCGCCCCGTCACCGCCACCCGGATGGGGGCCTGGGCCCTGGCGAGCTTCCGTCCGGCCTGCTCGCCGACGGCGAGCGTGGCGGCGTGCAGGGCCCCGGCGACCCACTCGGTCCCCTCGTAGGCGGCGATCGCGGCGTCAAGGAGCCCGGCTGCCCCCGGATCCTTCCCGATCGCCTTGTCCCACGACGCCTCGTCGGTCACCGGCTCGGGGAGGAACACGAAGTCGACGAGCCCGGGCGCCTCGGCCAGCGTGGCGACGCGCTCTTGGACGAGCGGGGCGAGGCGGCCGAAGACCTCGGCGTCGAAGCGCTCCTCGGGCCAGGGCGGCGGCGCGGCGGACTCGGGGACCCAACGGCCGGCGCCCCGCTCCGTGGCCGGGTCGACCCAGGGGCGAACCCGCGCCACGAAGTCCTCCACCGACAGGTCCCGGATGTACTCGCCGTTCATGTGGGAGAGCTTCTTCACGTCGAAGAAGGCCGGCGAGTGGTTCACGTCCTCCAGCGCGAAGCTCTCGACGAGGACCTGGACCGGCACCTTCTCCTGGTCGCCCGGCGGGCTCCAGCCGAGGAGCGCGAGGTAGTTCCTGAGCGCCTCGGGGAGGAAGCCCTCCTCCCGGTACATCTCGACGGCGACGGCGTCGCGGCGCTTGGAGAGCTTCTCCCGCTTCTCGTTGACGAGCATGGGCAGGTGCGCCCAGGCCGGCAGGTCGGTCGCCTCGCCCCACCCCGCCTCGCCCTCCCCCGCCTCGCCCTCCCCCGACGCGTCGAGCGCCTGCCATATGAGGATCGCCTTCGGGGCGCTCGGGAGCAGCTCCTCGCCCCGGATCACGTGCGTGATCTTCATGTCGCGGTCGTCGACGATGTTGGCGAGCACGAAGAGCGGCTCGCCGTTCGAGCGCGCGACGACGAAGTCCTCCATCGTCTCGTGCCGGAAGGTCACCGTGCCGCGGACGAGGTCGTGCACCTGGGTCTCGCCGTCCGCCGGGGTGCGGAACCGCAGGGCGTGCCCCTCCCGGGGCAACCCGCGCTCGCGGCACAAGCCGTCGTAGCCGGGGGTCGCGTTCGACGCCGTCCGGGCGCGCACCGCGTCGCGCGTGCACTCGCACGCGTAGAGATGGCCGGCGTCCCACAGGGTGTCGAGGGCCGCCTGGTAGCGCGCACGGCGCTCGGACTGGCGGTAGGGGCCCTCGTCGGGCTCCATGCCGAGCCACACCAGGGCGTCGACGATCCCGTCGACCCACTCCTCGCGGTTGCGCTCCGTGTCGGTGTCCTCGATGCGGAGGATGAAGACACCGCCGTGGCGGCGGGCGAAGAGCCAGTTGTAGAGCGCCGTCCGACCGGTGCCGACGTGGAAGAACCCCGTCGGCGACGGGGCGATCCGGACTCTCGGGGCCGCCACGCCTCCGCTCAGTCGTCCGCGACCAACGAGATGGCGCCGGTGGGGCAGCTGTTCTCCGCCTCACGCAGGCGGTCCGCCAGGGCCTCGGGAGGGTGCTCGTCGAGGACGTAGAGGAAGCCGTCGTCGCGCACCTCGAACACCTCGGGCACGATCCCCATGCACACGGCGTTGCTCGTGCACACGTCGAAGTCCACCACGACCTTCACCGGCTACCCTCCCGTCGCGTCACTGAGGCACGGCCGTCGCCGGCCGCGGGCACGGCCGGTGCCGTCCCCGGCGCGGCGGCCGCCGCCGCCGAGGAGCATACCGGCACCCCACCTGGCGCCCGGAGCACAATCTGTACCAGACCCCCCGGGGCACTGGGCCGTTGGCGGGGTCCCCTGAGGCGAGGAGAGTGCGATGAAAGGGTTCCGGAACTTCATGACGCGCGGCGACATCGTGGTGGTGTCGGTCGGCCTGGTGGTGGCCCTCGCGTTCAGCGGGCTCATCAAGGCTTTCACGACAGGGGTCATCGACCCCATCGTGAACCGCGCACAGGGGACACACCCGATCGCGCTCGGGGTGCAGCTCGGTGCCGCCAACAACACGAGCACCTTCCTCAACATCGGGACGTTCATCTCCGCGATCGTCTACTTCGTGATCTTCGTGGCCGTCGTCTACTTCGTCATGGTCGTCCCCTACCGCCACGCCCAGGCACGCCGTGGCATGACCGTGTTCGGGCCCCCGCCCCCGGCCAAGAGCTGCCCCTACTGCCTCTCCGACGACCTCCCGGTGGCGGCGACCAAGTGCAAGTACTGCGCGAGCGTCCTCCCCGGCCCGACAGGCGCGCCGTCGGACGCGGCGGCGGGCGCGCCCGTCGGCTAGGAGCGGGCGGGGCGGGGCGCGGGCGGCGGCCGGCCGCAGTCAGCGGACGCCCGGGCCTCGTCGACGGCGCCGTCGACGGCGCCGGCCGCCCGGGCCTCGTCGGTCAGGGACGTGAGGAACGCCCGGTCCGAGAGGATCGGCCGGTCGGCGAGGAAGAGCTTGCCGTAGCGCTCGAAGTACATGAATTGCTTGGCGAGCAGGAACGTGCCGCGTGTGAAGTCGGACATGAGCCCGCCGGCTTCGTCGGCGAGGCGCCGCATCCTCCGGTTCGTCCGCAGCCGCAGCGCCGCGGCGGCGAGCGGCCTCTCGTGGGCGCGCACCCCCCTCGCCCTCGCCGCCTGGACGAGCGGCGCCTCGAGCATCGCCGCGAGGCTCACCTCGCCGAAGGGTCGCGTCAGCGCCGGCTCGATGATGCCGCGGAGGAACACCGTCAGGTCCTCGTCGGACATCCCGAGACCGACCTGGATCGCTCGCCCGTAGACGCGCGTGAGGTGGGCGGTCACGTCGGCCCACGCACGCTCGTCGCCGAGGGCCGCGTCGAGCAGCCGCAGGACGAACCGGTGGGTGTCGGGGTCGAGGCGGCCGACGATGCCCCAGTCGATGATGCCGAGGCGGCCGTCGTCGAGGAGCAGCATGTTGCCGGCGTGGAGGTCGCCGTGGAAGGCGCCCCAGCGCACCGTCGTGGCGAAGAACGCCCGGACGACCTGCTCGACGAGCGGCGCGGGATCGTGCCCGCGGGCGGCCGCCGCGGCGAGGTCGTCGATCGCCACGCCGTGCAGCAGCTCCATGGTGAGGACGTTGGGCCCGGAGAGCGACGGGTAGGGCTCGGGCACCACGATGCGCTCGAGGCCGGTGCGAGCAAGGAGGGTCCGGAAGTGCGCGAGGGCCCGGGCCTCGTTGCGGAGGTCGAGCTCCTCGCCCAGCTGCTGGCGCAGTCCGTCGAGCAGCTGGAGCACCGAGCCTGCGATCTGTTCCCCCGTCTCCCGGGCGACGAGCTGGGCGAGCGGGACCATCAGCGTGAGGTCGGCCGCCACGAGGAGGTCGATCCCCGGGCGCAGCACCTTCACCGCCACCTCGCGCCCGTCGTGGAGGTGCCCGCGGTAGACGACGGCGATCGACGCGCGGCCGATGGGCTCCGGGTCCAGGTCGGAGAAGGCCTCGTGGAGGTCCATCCCGAGGTCCGCCTCGATGCACTCGCGCACCGCGTCGAATGGCACCGGGGGTCCGGTGTCGAGGCAGGCCCGGAACTCGTCCGCCACGGCGTCGCCGAACAGCCCCGGCGAAGAGGCCACCAGCTGCCCGAACTTCATGAACGTGCCACCGAGGTCCTCGCACATCTGGCGGAGCGGCCGTGCTGCGACCGCGGCGGGCAGGAGCCCACCCCCGCCGCGTGCGTGCACCACCTGGCGGGCGGCCAGGGGGCCGAGCCGGCGCATCCCGGCGCGCGCGACCTCGGCGCTCCGTGCGACGAGCTGTTGCGCCGACGGGCGCGGCAGGGGACGCCGATGGAGCCGGGGGATGGACGCGCCGGCGCCGTCGAGCGCCATCAGGTCGCGACGCTGCCCGTGGTCCCCGGCCCGGGCGCCGGCGGTGGGCGGAGTGGCGGTGGCGCGGGCGGCAGGGGACCGGGCGGCGGCGGTGGGCCGGGGGGCGGCGGCGGGCCGGGCGGCAGCAGTGGGCCGGGCGGAGGCGGGCCGGGCGGAGGCGCGGGCGGCAGCAGAGCGGAGGCGGGCTCGGCGCGCCCGTCGGCCGGCGCCCCCCAGGGGCGGTGCCGGCCCAGCGCGAACCCCGCTGTCGGCTGTCCCGCGGGGCGGCGCTCGGGGAAGTAGGCGTCGAGCTGGCGGTCCACGCGTGTCGAGCGCCGCTCCTCGCGCCGCACCCACGCGACGACGACCGGGATGAGGGCGAGCATCATGAGGATGTCCCCGCCGACCCACATGACGACACCGCCCATGTGCAGGTCCGTGAGGAGCGACGGCCCCCACGTCCGGTGCTCGGCGGCCAGCGTCGGGAAGAGCTCCCGCTGCTCGGTGTCGAGCGTGAGCCCGACGAAAGTGTCGACCGGGACCGCGAGGAAGAGGAGGAGCGCGCGCATGGGCGGCTGCATCCGGAACCGGTTCGGGTCCACGCCGAAGATCTGCCGCCAGAACAGGTACCCGACGAGGAGGAACAGGAGGTGCTCGAGCTGGTCGACGGCGGTCGAGTCCACCGCCCAGTCGAAGAAGACCGTGAGGTGGGTGAGCGGCACGAAGACCCCGTAGAGCGCGAAGGCGGTCACCGGGTGGCCCGCGACCAAGGCGGGCATCGAGCGCAACATCGCGCCCGCTCGGCGGTGCGCCTTCCCCGTCGTCGAGCTCCACCACAGCGCGATCGGCGACGACTCGGCCAACAGGATCGCCGCCACCATGATCAGCAGCAGGTGCTGGACCATGTGGTCCCAGAAGAGCGTCCGGTCGTACGCGCCGAGGAAGCTCACGACCGCCAGGGCGTTGACCGCCACGCTCCCGACGAAGGCGGCGGTACGGCGTGCGGGCCAGCGGTGACGGGGGTGGAGGAGGTTGTGGCGCCGCACGCCCCACAGGTAGAGCGCGAGGCCGCCGGCGAGCACGGCGATGGCCGCCGGGCTCGCGTCCGTCCGGAGGAACCCGCTGCCCGCCATCGGGGGGAGCAGGGGAACTGAGGTGAAGATGGGCTGCGGCATTGCGTGGGTCCCGCGAGAGTCGTCCCGCCGGGACGTCGAGCCTAGAGCCTCCCGGGACGGGGGCCCGTGCCGGCGGGGGCCCGTGCCGGCGGCGGCCCGTGCCGGCGGCGGCCGGTGCTCCGCTCAGTCCGGTGCGCCCACCGTCGTCGTGGTGGTGGTGGTCGCGGGCAGGTCGGTGACGCCCGACGTGACCGGACGTGCCGGCGCGCCGGTCGTGGACGTCGTGCGCGTGGTGCGCGTCGTGGGTGTCGAGCCTGTCGTGGCCGGCGGGCCTGTCGTGGCCGTCGGGCCTGTCGGCCCCGTCGTGGGCGTCGTGGTCGTCGTGGGCGTCGTGCCTGTCGTGCCCGCCGCGCCGGCTGTGGGTGTCGAGGCGTTGACGGCTGTCGAAGGTGGCACCGAGGTGGTCGGCGAGGTGACGGTCGTCGTCGTGCCCGCCGCGGGCGCCGGCGCGGCGGGCTTCGAGGACTTCGAGGGCTTCGAGGGCTTCGAGGGCGCGGTCGTCGTCGGCCCTGCCGGCCCTGCGCGGGTCGGCGGGGCGTTGCCGTCGAGCGCGGCGGTCATCTGCGGATCGTTGCCGTCCATCCCGAGAGCCCACGCCCCGACGCCGGCGAACCCGTCGCGCTGGGCGAGCAGCGTGACGAGGTAGACGGACTCGGGGTCGTCGACGTAGTCCTCGTACCACTGCCCGTGGCTCTCGTAGGAGGTCCACGCCGTCTCGGTCACCGCGTTCCAGTACATGGGGTGACCGCTCGCCATGACCTGGGCGTAGGTGACCGGCGTGCCTGTGGCGACGGCGTGCGCACCCATCGTCCCGTTGGTCGTCGCCCACGAGTACCCG
This sequence comes from Acidimicrobiales bacterium, assembly GCA_035534455.1. Classification (GTDB taxonomy): domain Bacteria; phylum Actinomycetota; class Acidimicrobiia; order Acidimicrobiales; family RAAP-2; genus JAJYVT01. Next base: position 40,754 of record DATLRV010000051.1, on the reverse strand, counting down.
AAGTAGGACGTGCCGAAGATCACCTTGGAGGGGGGCACCGCCGCGGCGTACTGCTCGGCCTCGGTGGCGTCGGACATCACGCTGCTCGTGATCGGCGAGGCCCCGCTCGGCGGCGACGAGTAGTTCAGCCCGTAGGCCATCACGAACAGCCCGTCGGTGACCGCGGCGAGCCCCCGCACGTCGTAGAAGCCGCCGGGGTCGCCCGCGGACTCGCCGTTGGTGTCGACGGTGACCTGGAAGTGGGGGTTCGCGGCGTGGACGGCCGCCGCGACCGTCGCAACGACGGTCGTGAGCCCCGGCCGCTCCGCGGGATCGCCCCCTTCGAAGTCGAGGTTCACCCCGTCGAGGCGCTTGGCGGCGATCGCGCCGACGATGGACGACGCGAGGGTCGACGCGGCGGCCGGCTGCGACGTGAGCGCCGCGAGCGCGTTCGGCGAGAAGCAGTTCACGGTCAGCACCACCCGCGCGCCTGCAGCGTGCGCCCGCGCGACGAGGTCGGCGAAATCCTGGCTCTCGTAGCCGTCCCACCCTGTGCCCGACTCGTCGAGCGTCCCGTTCGCGTTCGCGCCGACCGCGAAGTAGGCGAGCGTCGTGAAGCCGTTCACGTCGAAGCCCGCCTGCGCGTCCAGGGTCCAGTAGGGCACGAACCCGAACACCTCGTGCGAGGCCAGCGCCGGCTGCTCGGCGATCGACGTGGGCGCGGGCGGGGGCGGTGACGTGGCCCGCGCGAGGTGCGCCGCGCTCCGGTGACGGTCCAGGTGCGCGCCGGCGATCAGGGCGGCCATGCCCGACGGCCCGAGCGACGTGCCGAGCGACGTGCCGTGCGACGCGCCGGCGACCTCGGCCACCCCGGGTGCTCCGGGCCGCGACGGCGACACCGGGCCCAGCCCTGCCGCCAGCGCGCCGGCGGCGGAGACCACGAGCGTGACCGCCACGCCGACGGCCGCGAGGACGACCGCCGGGCGCCGGCTCGGGGTCCCGGCACGGCTGCGGACTCGCCCCGCGCCCCGGCGCCCTGCGCCACAAGCCCGGGCGGCCCGGTGCCCTGCGCCACAAGCCCCCGCGCCCCGGCGCCCTGCGCCACAAGCCCGGGCGGCTCGGCGCCCTGCGGCACGAGCCCGGGCGGCCCGGTGCCCCACCCAACGCGACGCGGGCACGCGCCAGTGCCGCCAGCGCGAGGAGTGCACCGAGAGGAGCGACAGGGCGACGGCCACGCCGTCGGCGCGGAGGGCGAGGCGCAGCCTTCCCGCGTCGGTGACCAGGTCGAGGGCCTGGAGCACGGTGCCGTCGGAGAGGAGGGCGACGTCGTCGGCACTGAAGCCGTGAACCGCCCACCACGGCACGCGGAGCAGCACTTCGGGGTCGTCCCGTGTTCTCGTCTCGACGAGGACGCCGCGCCCGGTGAACCGCAGCGCGCACGGGCGCGCGTCAGCGTCGTCCGGGTGCAGCGCGGTCACCTCGACACGCAGCGCAGCGCGGGCCATCCCGACGGTAGTTCGGCGTCCCATCCCCAGGCCTCCGAGTTCGACTTCCGATGCTACACGGCGGGCGATCGACCCCGGTCGGCCGCGGATGCAGGCACGCCGCACGCGCGGCGCGTCGCGGCGCCCGTCCTCCGTCAGCCCTGGAGCGCTCCCGCCACACGCTCGAGGAAGGACCGGACCGTCGTGGTGGCGACCTCGTGCGCGACCGCACCGTCGAGCTCGCTCTGCCAGCCGAACGCCGGACGGTAGGAGGCGTAGAGGACGAGGCGGCTGCGGTGCTCCCCGAGCGGCGCCACGTGCAGGTTGCCGTCGAGCACCGGGAAGGGGTGCGGCCCACGACCGTCCTGCCAGCGCATGGGCACGACGACCGCACCCGCGAGCTGCGCCTCCCGCCCGAGGCGGACGCACACCTCGCGGTAGCGCCGCCCGGCGCGCGTGGTCCGGCGCGGCCGCGCCGGGCCGGTCGCCGCGTCCTCGACGGCGGCGGTCGCAAGACGGCTCAGCCACGCCTCGCCGACCGAGAGGTGCGCGCTCACGAGCTCGGCCGAACCTGTCACGTCGACGACGTCGGCGACGAAGACCGCCCGACCCGGGTGCTCGAGCTCGACAGCCTGCGTGACCATACGACGACGGTACGGTCCGTGCCGCACGGCAGGTAGGGCCCTATGGCCCCCCAGGCGACGGGCCTTACGTCCCGTCTCTGCGGCGTGCCGCCTGCCCCGAAGCCCCCGCCGGCCGGGGCAGGCAGGGGGCGACCCCGGAGCTCAGGACGCCTTGACCGAGGCGACGAGCTTCTGGAGGGTGGCCTTGGCGTCGCCGAAGAGGAGCACGGTCTTGTCGTCGAAGAGGAGCGCGTTGTCGATGCCGGCGAACCCGGGGCGCATCGAACGCTTCAAGAAGACGATGTGCTGCGCCTGGTCGGCGTGGATGATCGGCATGCCGTAGATCGGGCTGCCGGGCGTGTCGACGGCGGCAGGGTTGACGGTGTCGTTCGCGCCGACGACGAGGGCGACGTCGGTCGTGGGCAGCTCGGGGTTCGCCTCGTCCATCTCCTTCAGCTCGTCGTAGGGGACGTTCGCCTCTGCGAGGAGCACGTTCATGTGGCCCGGCATCCGGCCCGCCACCGGGTGGATGGCGTAGAAGACCTCGACGCCCTTGGAGGCGAGCTCGTCGGCCAGCTCCTTCACCACGTGCTGGGCCTGCGCGACGGCCAGCCCGTACCCCGGGATGATGGCGACCTTGCGCGCGTAGGAGAGGAGGACCCCGACGTCGTCCGGCGTCGACGTCTTGACGCTCTTGCCGTCGAGGCCCTCGGCGGTCGCCGTCGCGGTGACCACCGCGCCGAACGCGCTGAACAGGATGTTCGGGAGGGAGCGTCCCATCGCCTTGCTCATGAGGCGGGTGAGCAGCATGCCCGACGCCCCGACGAGCGTCCCGGCGACGATGAGCAGGTTGTTGCCGAGGGTGAACCCCGACGCGGCGACCGCCAACCCGGTGAAGGAGTTGAGGAGCGAGATCAGCACCGGGACGTCCGCGCCCCCGATCGGCATGGTGAACGCCACGCCGAGGAGGAGCGACAACCCGAGGACGCCGAAGACGTACGCGGTCGATCCGGTCACGACGGCCGCCACGAGGAGCCCGAGGATCCCGAGCGCGACGAGCGCGTTGATGGGCTGCTGCGCGGGGTAGACGATCGGCCGCGTCGGCATCAGCTCCTGGAGCTTCGCGAACGAGATCGCGCTGCCGGCGAACGAGACGCAACCGATCAGCACCCCGAGGACGGCTTCGACGATCACGTACGTCGCCGGGCTCACGCCGGTCGAGTGGACGTGCAGGAGCTCGGCGACCGAGATGAGCGCCGCCGCGCCGCCGCCGACCCCGTTGAACATCGCGACCATCTGGGGCATCGCGGTCATCTTCACGAGCCGGGCCGCGGGCACGGCCACCACGGTGCCGAGGGCCATGGCACCGAATGCGAGCCCGAGGTTCGTCGACGAGTGGTACACGCTCCCGGCGGAGAACGTGATGGCGATCGCGAGCAGCGCCGCGGCGGCGCCGACCAGGTTGCCCCGGCGCGCGTGGCGCGGCGAGCTGAGCCCCTTGAGGGCGAGGACGAACCCGATGATCGCGATCAGGTAGATCCCCGACCGCCAGGTCGACAGCGGGAGGGAGACGGCGGTGAGCCCGGGCGTCACGGCGCGCCCTCCCCGGGGCCGGTCGCGTCGCCAGGCGGAGGAGTCGTGGAGGCCGTGGAGGTCGTGGAGGCCGTGGAGGCCGTGGAGGTCGTGGAGGTCGTGGGCACAGCGGGGGTCGTGGAGGCCGTGGGCACAGCGGAGGTCGTGGGCGCAGTGGGTGGCGCCGCCGCGCGCTCGGGCTTGGCGCGGAACATCTCGAGCATCCGGTCGGTCACCACGAAGCCGCCGACGATGTTGAGCGTCGCGAGGAAGACGGCGACGAAGCCGAGCACGACCTGCCCGGTGCCGCTCGCCTCGCCCATGATGAACAGCGCGCCGACGAGCACGATGCCGTGGATGGCGTTGGACCCCGACATGAGCGGGGTGTGCAGGATGCTCGGCACCTTCGAGATGACCTCGTAGCCGACGAACCCCGCGAGCACGAAGATCGTCAGGTACCAGACGATCCCGTTCACGACCCGCTCCCGTTCACGACGCGCTCCCCATGAGCTCCGCCGTCGGGGCGTGCTCGGGTCTGCCGTCACGCAGGACGCACGTCCCGGCCACGATCTCGTCCTCCCAGTCGGGGGCCACCGCGCCCTCGGACGAGAGCAGGGCGAGGATGTTGGCGACGTTGCGCGAGTACAGCGCGCTCGCGTGCGTGGGCATCCCCGAGGGCGGGTTCGACATGCCGACCACCAGGGTGCCCTCCACCACCACGTCGACGCCGGGCTGGCTGACCTCGCAGTTGCCGCCGGAGTCGGCCGCCATGTCGACGACCACCGCCCCCGGCGCCATCGCCTCGACCATCGCCCTCGTGACGAGCACGGGCGCGCGGCGACCGGGGACCGCGGCGGTCGTGACGACGGCGTCCGCCTTGGCCACCTCGTCGGCGAGGGCACGTTGCTGGGCGGCGAGCTCCTCGGGCGTGAGCTCGCGCGCGTAGCCGCCGGCACCTTCGGCTTTCACTCCGAGGTCCACGAAGGTTGCGCCGAGGCTCTCGGCCTCCTCCTTGGCCGCGGCGCGGACGTCGTAGGCGCGGACGACCGCGCCGAGCCTCCGGCAGGTCGCGATCGCCTGGAGCCCCGCGACGCCGGCGCCCATGACGAGCACCTTCGCCGGCGGCACGGTGCCCGCCGCCGTCATGAGCATCGGGAAGAACCGGCCGATCCGCGTCGCCGCCGTGAGCGCCGCGCGGTAGCCCGACACCGTCGCCTGGGACGACAGCGCGTCCATCGACTGGGCGCGGCTGATGCGGGGCAGGAGGTCGAAGCTGAACACGCTGCAGCGCTTTTCAGAGAGCACCCGGAGCGCGTCCAGGGACGCTGCGGGCTGGAGGAAGCTGAGCACGAGGGCGCCGTCGGGGACCAACGCCGCGTCCGCGGTGCTCGGCGGCTGCACCCGCACGACGGCGGCGGCCCCGCCGAGGCAGGCAGCCGCGTCGGCGGCAACCTCGGCCCCGGCGTCGGTGTACGCGGCGTCGGTGAACGCCGCGCCCTCGCCGGCGCGTGACTGCACCGACACCGTCCAACCGGCGGCGACGAGCCGCTTGGCCACGTCGGGGACGATGGCCACCCTGCGCTCGCCCGCGACGGACTCCGCGGGAACCGCCAGTTTCATGCGGGCTTTCTAGCAGGCGCGCGCCCGCCGACCGAAGTGCCGTTGGTCCCGAATCACGCGCGGCTCGACCGTTCCCCGGTTCCGCAGGCCTCCTTGCGAGCTCCTCTGCGCGCTCCCGCCACCACGTCGCCCGCCACGCCGGCGGCCGTCACGCCGACTCCCGCCACCACGTCGCCCGCCACGCCGGCTGCCGTCACGCCGGCGGCCGTCACGCCGGCGGCCGGCACGGGGAGGACGGTCAGTCCGACGGCCTGCGCAGCAGATTGGAGACGCGCTGGTGGGTCACCCCGAACAGCTTGGCGATGGCTGGGATGCTCGCGCCTTCACTCCGCAGGGAGTCGACGAGCTCCTTTCGGAGCGTGCCGCTCGCCTTCGCCAGGCACGCGAGCATCCGGCTCACGACCTGCATGGTCCCGGGCGGATCCTCCTCGGCCAGGATGTCGCGCCAGGCACGCCCCGACGCCCGCTGCTCGCGGAGGTCCTGGAGCCTCTTCTCGAGCAGCCGTTGATCCCGGGTCATCTCGCTCAGAGCGTCCGACAACGCGTCGAGGGCGTGCAGGGTGCCGTCCCCGCCGCTGCCGGCGTCGCCGCCGTACCCGTTGCCGCCGACGCCGTTGCGGTGGGCGGCTCCGTCGCCCTCGCCGCCGGCCTCGCTCAGTTCGCTCTTGTGGGCGTCCTCGCTCTTGTGGGCGTCCTCGCCCTTGTGGGCGTCCTCGCGGTCGGCGGAGACCCGCTGCCCGCTGTCGATGAGGTGCTGCGACATGGTCGTCTTGCCTCCCACAGTGTCCATCTTGGGGTGGTACCCGCGGCCAGTCCCTCCCCTCTCTGAGGCATACCCGAGGGTTTCCGCCAGGAAACTGGGAATGCACCGGCGCCTGCGAAGCCCTGCGCGGACAGCACGAAGATCCGCGAGCCGGACGATCGTTTGTTTTGGTGCGCTCCGACGCCGCGCCGTCCGGCCCGTCATCGACCGAGCCGGCCCGTCGGTCGTCCACATACGAGCGTTCGATAGGCGGGACATGCGGACTGCACTGCTCTTAAGCTGGCACTATCGTGCGCTTGACCTCGCTCCGCACTGCACGTAGAGCAATGGAGCACTTCCGTCCCGACGCGCCCGACAAGGAGCAACCGGTGGTCTGCGTGACTACAGGATCACCGCAAAACGTACCGGCCGCGGAACACGTGTACGTGCAGGCAACGCGCGAGAATTTCCCGGTGGCGTCGTGGTTCCTTCCCCGCGCGGTCCGCGCGGATCTCATGGCGGTCTACGGCTTCGCGCGGCTCACCGACGACATCGGCGACGAGTCGGGCGGCGACCGGCTCGCGCACCTCGAATGGCTCGACGGCGAATTGGGTCGCGCCGTCGAGGGGCGCGCGAGCCACCCGGTCATGCGTCGGGTCGGCGCGACGATCGACGCGCGGGGACTGTCGCTGCAGCCCTTCCGCGACCTCATCGCGGCCAACCGGCAGGACCAGACGGTGCGGCGCTACGAGACGTTCGAGGACCTCGTCGGGTACTGCAGGCTCTCCGCGAACCCCGTGGGACGGATCGTGCTCGAGATCTTCGGGGCCGCGACGCCCGACCGGGTCTCCCTCTCCGACGACGTGTGCACCGGTCTCCAGGTCGTCGAGCACCTCCAGGACGTCGCAGAGGACTTCGCGGCCGATCGTGTCTACGTCCCTCTCGCCGACCTGGCGGCCCAGGGGTGCGACGTCGCGGACCTCGCTGCCGAACGCGCCGGTCCCGCGCTCCGCAGGGTGCTCGCGCTCGAGGCGGGGCGGGCGAGGCGGCTCCTCTTCTCGGGCGTCCCCCTCGCCGAGCGTCTCTCCCTTCGCCCCCGGATCGCCGTCGCCGGCTTCGCCGCGGGCGGCATGGCCGCGCTCGACGCGATCGAGGCGGCCGACTTCGACGTGCTCGCGCACCGCTGCCGGCCTCGGCCACAGCGGCTCGCGGCCCGGCTCGCACTCGTGCTGCTCGCGCCGCTCGGCTCGCGTGGCCAGGCCCATGACAGCACGGCGGACGAACCGACGACGCACGACACGGCCGATGGCGGCCCGGCGGCACGGGTAGGGACGCGCGCATGACCCTGCTGGTGACGGTCACAGACGCCTACCGTGAGTGCGAGGCCATCACGCGGCGCGAAGCGAAGAACTTCGCCTACGGGATACGGCTCCTTCACCCGCCCGAGCGGCGCGCCCTCTCCGCGGTGTACGCGCTGGCGCGCCGGATCGACGACATCGGCGACGGCGAGCAGCCGCCCGAGCGCAAGCTCGACGGTCTCGCGGCCGTCCGCAAGCATCTGGGCGAGCTGGGCGAGCCGACGGACGATCCCGTGCTGCTCGCGATCGCAGACGCCAGGGTCCGCTACGGGCTGCCGATCGACGCGTTCGGCGACCTCGTCGACGGCTGCGAGATGGACGTCGTCGGCACCAGCTACCGCACGATGGAGGATCTCGTCGTCTACTGCCGGCGCGTCGCGGGCTCGATCGGCAGGCTCTCGCTCGCCGTCTTCGGCGCCGCGCACAAACCGGGGGCCGACGCCCTCGCGGACGACCTCGGCGTCGCGCTCCAGCTGACGAACATCCTGCGCGACGTGCGCGAGGACGGTCGCCGCGGCCGCGTCTACCTCCCGGCCGAGGACGCGGCCGCCAACGGCTGCCCCGCCGACCTCTCCGACGACGAGGCCCTGGGCCGGCTCGTGGCCTTCGAGTGCCGGCGGGCCGAGGAGTGGTTCGAGCGCGGGTTCCGTCTCCTGCCCATGCTCGACCGTCGGAGCCAGGCGTGCGTGGGCGCGATGGCCGGCATCTACCACCGGCTCCTCCGCCGCATCGGCCGGGATCCGATGGCGGTAACGCGGGGGCGCGTCTCGGTGCCCGCGTCCGAGAAGCTCTGGGTCGCCATGTCCTGCCTCGTCTCGCCCGGTGCCCCCGACGCCGGCACTCGGGCGGGTGGGGCGTGACGCGCGTGGCCGGCGCCGCGTCGGGCGCACGCGTCGTCGTCGTCGGCGGCGGGCTCGCGGGCATGGCGGCCGCCCTCGGCGCTGCGGACGCCGGGGCGCACGTGACCCTCGTCGAGAAGCGTCAGCGGCTCGGCGGGCTCACCTGGTCGTTCAAGCGCAAGGACCTCGTGTTCGACAACGGCCAGCACGTCTTCTTGCGCTGCTGCACCGCCTACCGCGCCTTTCTCGACCGCATCGGTGCGGCGGACAAGGTCCACCTGCAGCAACGGCTCGACGTGCCGGTCCTCGCACCGGGCCGGCGGACCGCGCACATCGCGCGGACCGCGGCGCCGCTGCCCTCGCCGCTCCACCTCGGTGCGTCGCTCCTCTCGTTCGGCCACCTGTCGCTCGCCGCGCGCGCCCGGCTGCTCGAGCCGGTGCTCGCGCTGCGCAAGCTCACACTCGAGGACCCCGCGCTCGACGACGTCTCGTTCGGGGAGTGGCTCGCGTCCCGGGGCCAGTCGGCCCGCGCGATCGAGCGGCTCTGGGATCTCGTCGTGCTGCCGACCGTGAACGCCCGGTCCGCCGAGGCGTCGCTCGCGCTCGCGGCGAAGGTCTTCCGCACGGGACTGCTCGACACCGTCGACGGTGCCGACATCGGCTGGGCGGCCGTTCCGCTCGGCGAGCTCCACGGGGACCACGGCATGCGCGCGCTCGAGGCGGCCGGGGTCGAGGTCGCCGTCGGCGAGGCGGTGCACACGGTCGAGACGTTCGAGCCGTTCGAGTCGGGGGACGCCGGGCCGGGGGACGCGGGGCCGCTCGCCGTCCACACCCGGGGCCGTCGACTCGACGCGGATGCGGTCGTCGTGGCGCTCCCGCACGACGCCGCGCCAGGGGTCCTTCCTCCGGGCACCCTCGGAGACCTCTCGGGCCTCGGACGTTCGCCCATCGTGAACGTCCACCTCGTGCTCGACCGCACCGTCACCGACCTTCCGCTCGCCGCAGCGGTGACATCTCCCGTCCAGTACGTGTTCGACCACACCGAGGCGTCGGGAATCCCGTCGTCGAGCGGCCGCCAGTGCCTGGTCGTCTCGCTCTCCGACGCCACGGCCTGGGTGGGCGCCCGGCCCGACGACCTCGTGCGCACGTTCCACGCGGCACTCGGCGAGCTCTTCCCGATGGCGCGCGGCGCCGCGCTCGTCGACGGGGTGGTGAGCCGCGAGCACGCCGCCACCTTCCGCGGCGTTCCCGGCACGGCGCCGCTTCGACCCGGTCCCGTGACCCGGACCCCCGGGGTCTTCGTCGCCGGCGCGTGGTGCGCCACCGGATGGCCGGCGACGATGGAAGGCGCCGTGCGCTCCGGCATGGACGCGACCGCTGCCGCCCTGGCGTCCCTCGGAAGCGGCGAGGTGCCGGCACGACACCTCGCGGGGGCGTCCGCGTGACGACGTCGCTCGTGCCACCCGGGGGGAGCAGGGCGTCGGCCGTGACGGTGCCGGCTGCCCTCTCTCGGGCTTCGGCGCTGGTCACGCCTGCGCTCCTCGCCGCCGTCGACCGGCTCGACGCGTCGTTGCACGACCCGGTCCGCCACCATCTGACGGGCGGTGGCAAGCACGTCCGCGCCGGGCTCGTCCTCTTGGCGTCGGTGGCGGCGGGCGGCAACGAGGAGGCGGCCGTCCCCGGGGCGGTCGCCGTCGAGCTCGTGCACAACTACTCCCTGCTGCACGACGACATCATCGACGGCGACCGCGAGCGCCGGCACCGCCCGACCGTCTGGGTGGAGTTCGGCGAGGGCGTGGCCATCGTGGCCGGCGACGCGCTCGCGGCGCTCGCGATGCAGGTGCTGCTCGACGTGCCGAGCGCGCCCCGCGTCGCGGCCGCGCGGCGCCTCGCCGACGCCAACCAGGGAATGATCTCGGGCCAGTCCTCGGACATGGCCTTCGAGTCCCGGGACCGCGTGACCGTCGCCGAGTGCCTCGCGATGGAACGCGGGAAGACGGGTGCCCTGCTGTCGGCCTCCTGCGCGATCGGCGCGCTGCTCGGAGGGGCGGGCAAGGAGACGGCGGACACGCTCGGCGACTACGGCGAGCACCTCGGCATCGCCTTCCAGGCGGTCGACGACGTCCTCGGCATCTGGGGCGAGCCCGCCCTCACCGGCAAGCCCGTGGGGGCCGACCTGCTCGCGCGCAAGAAGGCGTTGCCCGTGGCGGTGGCCTTCGAGCGCGGCGGCGAGGTGGCCGACGAGCTCGCGGCCATCCTCTCGCGCGCCCTCGAGCCGGCGGACGTCGCCAAAGCGACGGAGCTCATGGAGCGCGCCGGCGTGCGCGACGAGGTCACGGCCATCGCGGACGAGCACCTGCAGGCCGCCCTCGCGGCGCTCGACCGCGCGGACCTCGCGGCGGGGGCGAAGCAGGAGCTGGCCGAGGTCGCCCACTACGTGACGGCGAGAGACCGATGACGACCACCGAACGGCAGTCGCCCCCCGAGATCGTGACCGCGGTCACCGCACCGGCCGGCCCCGCGACGGCGACCAGCCCCGTCACGAAGGCGGCGGTCACCTTGAAGAAGGCGGCCGACGCGCTCCTCGCCCTCCAGGAGGAGGAGGGGTGGTGGAAGGGCGAGCTCGAGACGAACGTGACGATGGATGCCGAGGACCTGCTGCTTCGCCAGTTCCTCGGCATCCGCAGCGACACCGACACCGCCGCCACGGCCCGGTGGATCCGCGCGAACCAACGGGAGGACGGGACCTGGGCCAACTTCTACGGCGGCCCGGGTGAGCTGTCGACGACCATCGAGGCCTACGTCGCGCTCCGGCTCGCGGGGGACCCGCCGGACGCTCCCCACATGGCGGCCGCGGCTGAGTTCGTGAGGGACAGGGGAGGCCTCGAGCGATCGCGCGTCTTCACCCGGATGTGGCTCGCGCTCTTCGGCAAGTGGTCGTGGGACGACCTGCCGGTCCTCCCGCCCGAGCTCGTGTACTTCCCCCCATGGCTGCCGCTCAACATCTACGACTTCGGCTGTTGGGCGCGCCAGACCGTGGTCGCGCTCACGATCGTCGGGACCTACCGGCCCGTGCACGAGCTCGGCGTCGACATCGACGAGCTGCGCACCGGATTGCCGCCCCGCCCGCCGCACCGGCTCTGGAGCTGGGAGGGCGCGCTCGAACGTGCCGACGCGGTCGCACGGCGCTACGCGCGCCGTCCCGTGCGCAAGCTGCGCGAGGCCGCGCTGCGCGAGGCGGAGCGCTGGATCGTGGAGCGACAGGAGGCAGACGGCGGGTGGGGCGGCATCCAGCCGCCGTGGGTGTACTCGATCATCGCGCTCCACCTCCGCGGCTACGACCTGACACATCCGGTGCTGGCGTCGGCCTTGCGCGGGCTCGACGGGTTCACCATCCGGGACGAGCGGGGGCGCAGGCTCGAGGCGTGCCAGTCACCGGTGTGGGACACCGCGCTCTCGGTCGTGGCCCTGGCCGAGGCGGGACTCGGCGCGGACGACCCCGCGCTCACCTCCGCCGCCGAATGGCTCGTCGGCGAGGAGATCACGGTCGACGGGGACTGGAAGGTCCGGCGCCCCCGTCTCGCTCCGGGGGGATGGGCCTTCGAGTTCGCCAACGACCACTACCCCGACGTCGACGACACGGCGGAGGTGGTGTTGTCCCTCCTGCACTGCGACGAGGACGACCGCGGGTCGATCGCCCGGGCTACCGAATGGGTGCTCGGCATGCAGTGTGCCGACGGCGGCTGGGCCGCGTTCGACGTCGACAACACCCGCACGCTGTGCCGGAAGCTCCCGTTCTGTGACTTCGGCGAGCTCATCGACCCGCCGAGCGCGGACGTGACCGCACACGTGGTCGAGATGCTGGCCGCGCTCGAGGCCGCCGGACGCCCGTCGGACCGCGCCGCGCTCGACCGGGGGGTCGCGTGGCTCCTCGCCAACCAGGAGCCGGACGGCTCGTGGTTCGGTCGCTGGGGCGCCAACTACCTCTACGGCACCGGCGCCGTCGTGCCCGCGCTCGTCGCCGCCGGTGTGCCGGCCTCGCACCGGGCCGTGCGGCGCGCCGTGACGTGGTTGGGCACCCACCAGAACGACGACGGCGGATGGGGCGAGGACCTCCGTTCCTACGACGACCCGGCCTGGGCCGGGAAGGGGGCGTCGACCGCCTCGCAGACCGCGTGGGCGCTCCTTGCCCTGCTCGTCGCAGGGGAGGGCTCTCAGCTCCCGGTGCGCCGCGGGGTCGAGTTCCTCGCCGCCACCCAGCGTCCCGACGGCACGTGGGACGAACCCTGGTTCACCGGCACGGGGTTCCCCGGGGCCTTCTACATCAACTACCACCTCTACAGGCTGGTGTTCCCGGTCACGGCGCTCGGCCGTTTCGTGCACGGGGGCGGTCCCCGTGGGTGACGACGTGATCGTCCTCGCGCCGACCCGGGTAGAGGCCGACGTCATGGGCGCGGGAACCGTCGTGACGGGAACGGGAGCTGCATCGGTCGCCGACGCCGCGGCGCGCCTCCTGCCCACGCTCCCCGCGGGGGCGGCGATCGCCGTCGCGGGGACCGCGCAGCGACTGTGCCCGGAGCTCGTGCCCGGCCAGCTCGTCGTGGCGAGTGAGCTGTGGGCGGCGGGCGAGGGGGTGACGCCGCGCCTCGTGTGCCAGCTCCCCTCGGCACGACTGCTCGCCGACGAGCTGCGGCGCGACGGCCATGCCGTCGTCCTCGGTCCGGTGGTGTCGACGGTCGGGTCGCCCGACCACGGGCGTCGCGGCGGCCGCGCCGAACTCGACCACGCGGATGGTGACCGCGCGGAGCTCGACCCCGCCGAGCTCGACCCCGCCGAGCTGTCGACGCTGGGTGCCCTCGTCGTCGACCACGACTCGGCATGGGCCGCGACATTCGCGGGCGACGACCGCCCGCTCGCGGTCGTCCGCGCCGTCGAGGAGCCGCCGGGGCCGGGCGCCATGGTGGCCGTGGACACCCACCGGGCGGCGCAGTCGCTCGCAGACCTCCGGGCGCCGATCGAGCGCTGGGCACGGGCGTGCCGCTCGCGCCGCGTCGTGCTGGCGTCCCCGCGGTCCTTCTGCGCGGGGGTGGAGCGGGCGATCGAGATCGTCGAGCGCGCGCTCGAGCGCTACGGCGCGCCGGTCTACGTCCGGCGCCAGATCGTCCACAACACCCACGTCGTCGGGCGGCTCGCGTCGATGGGCGCGGTGTTCGTGGAGGAGCTCGACGAGGTCCCCGACGGGGCGACCGTGGTCCTCGCCGCCCACGGGGTCTCCCCCGACGTCCGCAGCGAGGCCTCCACGCGCGACGGTTTCACGGTGATCGACGCGACCTGCCCGCTGGTGGCGAAGGTGCACCACGAGGCGCGTCGCTACGCGGCGCGCGGCTACGAGATCGTCCTCGTCGGTCACGACGACCACGAAGAGGTGGTCGGGACCTACGGCGAGGCCCCCGAGCGGATGCACGTCGTAGCCACCGCCGACGAGGTCGACGACCTCGGCCTCGAGCCCGGGACGCCGGTCGCCTTCCTCACGCAGACCACCCTTGCGACCGACGAGACCGCGGCGGTCGTCGACGCCCTCCGCCGCAGGTTCCCCGACGTCGTCGGCCCGAGCGCCGACGACATCTGCTACGCGACGCAGAACCGCCAGGACGCCGTGCGGTCGATCGCCCGCGAGTGCGACCTGCTGCTCGTCGTCGGCTCGGCCAACTCGTCGAACACGGCAAGGCTGGTGGAGGTGGCCCGGCGGGAGGGCTGCCGTGCAGAGCTGGTGGAGGACGCCGGCCAGCTCTGCCTCTCGTGGCTCGACGGTGCGGAAACCGTCGGGGTCACCGCTGGTGCGTCCGCCCCCGAGTCCCTCGTCGCCGAACTGGTGGGCGCCCTCTCGGCCCTCGGTCCCATCGACGTCGACGAGCGCAGGACCACGACAGAAACCGTCCGATTCTCTCTCCCCCTACAGGTGCGCTGATGCCCATTCCCTTGAAACAGAACATGAAGATCGGAGCCCATCTGCTCCGCCAACGGATGAAGGGGCGCAAGTACTACCCGTTCATCGTGGAGATCGAGCCGCTCTTCGCGTGCAATCTGGCGTGCCCGGGTTGCGGCAAGATCCAGCATCCGACCGACATCCTGCGCAAGCGTCTCTCGGTCACAGACGTGGTGAACGCCGTGGAGGAAAGCGACGCGCCCATGGTGTCGATCGCCGGCGGCGAGCCGCTCCTCCATCCCCAGATCGTCCAGATGGTGGAGACGCTCGTGGCGCGCAAGGTGTACGTGTACCTCTGCACGAACGCCGTGCTCCTCATGCGGCGCCTGGAGAAGTTCACGCCGAGCGAGTACTTCTCGTTCGTCGTCCACATGGACGGGCTGCGCGAGCGCCACGACGCCGCCGTCGACCGCGAGGGGGTGTTCGACACCGCGGTCGAGGCCATCCGCGCGGCGAAGGCTGCCGGGTTCCGCGTGACGACCAACTCGACCTTCTTCAACACCGACTCGCCCAAGACCGTGCGCGACCTGCTCGACTTCTTGAACGACGACCTGCGGGTGGACGCAATGATGATCTCGCCCGCCTACGCGTACGAGAAGGCACCCGACCAGGAGCACTTCTTGGGTGTCGAGCAGACCCGCAAGCTCTTCCGGGAGGCCTTCGCCGGAAAGCGCAAGAAGTGGCGCCTCAACCACTCGCCGCTCTTCCTCGACTTCCTCGAAGGCAAGAGGGACTTCCAGTGCACCGCGTGGGGCATCCCCAGCTACTCGGTCCTCGGATGGCAGCGGCCCTGCTACCTGATGTCCGACGGCTACGTCTCCTCCTACAAGGAGCTCGTCGAGACGACCGACTGGTCGAAGTACGGGCGGGGCAAGGACCCCCGCTGCAACAACTGCATGGCGCACTGCGGCTACGAGCCCTCGGCGGTGATCGCCTCGATGGGGTCGCTGCGCGAGTCCTTGCGCGCCATCGTGAGCACGCACTGATCGGCGTGACGACCCTCCGAGAGACCCACCTGCAGCACGACGTTGCGGCGCCGACCGGCGCGCGCGGGGAGGAGGGCGCGCAGGCCAACGGTCACGTCGGCGCCAACGGTCACGTCGGCGCCAACGGTCACGCTGGCAACGGCCACGCCGGCAACAACGGTCACGCCGGCAACGGTCACGCCGGCAACGGCCGCGCCGGCAGCGCCAACGGCACGCACACGCCGCCGGGGGCGCTCGTCGACCTCACCCCCGCCCGGCTCCGCGCGATGGACCGGGCAGAGCTGGACGAGCTCGCCGCAGAGATCCGGCGCTTCCTCGTCTCGTCGGTCTCGCTCACGGGGGGCCACCTCGGCTCGAACCTCGGCGCCGTCGAGCTCTCCCTGGCGCTCCACCGGGTGTTCGACTCCCCCGCGGACCCCATCGTCTGGGACACGGGCCACCAGGCGTACGTCCACAAGCTGGTGACCGGGCGGGCGCAGGGGTTCGACGCGCTGCGCAAGGCCGGCGGCCTCTCGGGTTACCCCAACCGTGCGGAGTCGGCGCACGACCTGGTCGAGAACAGCCACGCGTCCACGGCGCTCGGCTACGCGGACGGGCTCGCTCGCGCCCGGGACGCGCTCGGCCAGCACCACCACGTCGTCGCAGTCGTGGGCGACGGCGCGCTCACCGGCGGGCTGGCGTACGAGGGACTCAACAACATCGGTGTCGCAAAGCGGCGGGTCGTCGTCGTCCTGAACGACAACGGCAGGTCGTACGCGCCGACGGTCTCCAATCTCACCACCGCGTGCGAGGGCCGCGAGGGCGCCGATCCCGCCTCCCCCCCGGCGTTCTTCGGGGCGCTCGGCTTCACCTACATGGGTCCCGTCGACGGCCACGACGTCGGCGCCCTCGAGGAAGCGCTCGGCGACGCCGCGTCGGCGCCCGGTCCCGTCGTCGTGCACGTGCACACCGTCAAGGGGCGGGACTACGCGCCCGCGGAGCTCGACGGGGAGAAGTGCCTCCACGACGTCTCGCCCTTCGACGTCGAGACCGGTCTGCCGAGGGTCCCCAAGGGGAGCGTCCCGACGTACACCGAGGCCTTCGGGGAGGCGATCGTCCGCGAGGCCGCGTCGCGACCCGAGCTGGTGGCGGTCACGGCCGCCATGACGGGGCCGACGGGCCTCATCCCGTTCGCCGAGCGCTACGGCGACCGGCTGGTCGACGTCGGCATCGCCGAGCAGCACGCCGTCACCGCTGCCGCCGGAATGGCCATGGGCGGCCTGCGCCCCGTGGTCGCCGTGTACTCAACCTTCCTCAACCGGGCGTGGGACCAGGTCGTCCACGACGTCGCCCTCCACCGTCTCCCGGTCGTCTTCTGCCTCGACCGCGCCGGGGTCACCGGTGACGACGGGCCGAGCCATCACGGCATCTACGACCTCGCGCTGCTCACCAAGGTCCCCGGGATGACCGTCCTCGTGCCCTCGTCCTGCGAGGAGCTCGAGGTCATGCTCCACGACGCGCTCGAGCACAGGGACGGTCCTGTCGCCATCAGGTGGCCCAAGACCCCGGCGCGGCGTGCCGCCGTGACGGGTCGGGGATTGCAGGCCCGCAGAGTCCGGGCGGGCGACGGATCCGTGTGCCTCCTCGGGGTCGGCAAGCTCCTCGAGGCGTGCGAGCAAGCCGCGAGCGAACTGGAGTCCGAGGGGATCGCCGCGACGGTGTGGGACGTCCGGGTCGCCGCGCCGCTCGACCCCGAGATGCTCGCCGACGCCACGCGCCACGCGGTCGTGGTCACCGCCGAGGACGGCATCGCCGAGGGCGGCGTGGGCGCCTCGGTGGCCGCGGCGCTGCGCGCCGACCCGGGCGCAGGAGCCTCGCGGGCGGCGGTCGTCACCTGCGGGCTTCCGCTCGCCTTCCTCCCGCACGGGAAGGCCGACGACATCCTCGCCGCGCACGGCCTGGACGGTCGGGGGATCGCGTCAGCGGCGCGTCGCAGCGCCGAGGCGGCGAGCATCGCGACGTCGCGACGTCGCGGATAGCTCGCTGACCACGCGTAGAGTGGCCGCGTCGTGGCCCATCGCAGCCGGCTGAGCAAGGTCGTCATCGACGTTCCCGAGGAAGCGCTCGCCGCAGCCGCGGCCTTCTGGGCCACCGCGCTCGGCCGCCGGCCCAACAGGTCCCCCGAGGAGGCACAGCCGTACCTGAGCCTCGTGGGCGGCGACGGGCACCCCGACGTGGTGCTGCAGCGGATCGACGGACCCGCCCGCTACCACGTCGACATCGCGGCGGACGACGTCGACGCGGAGGTGCGCCGGCTCGTCGCGGCGGGCGCCACCGTCGTCGGACCGGTTGAGACATGGGTCGTCCTGCGCGACCCCGCAGGGCTCTTCGTCTGCGTCATCCCCGCCGAAGAGGGGGACTTCGAGGCGGCCTCGGTGCGCTGGGAGTAGCCCCGGGCGCACCGACGACCGGTCCGCGACCCCGGCCCGCGGTCAGTTCGACGGGGTCAGGCCGGACTTCAGCGGAAGTCCGGTCAGGGGGCGCTCGTCGTTGGCGCGCGCCCGAGCATGCGGGACACCACGACCATGCACTGCTCGAACACGTCGGGGGGAATGGCATCGCGCCCGTCCCAGACGATCCAGCGCATGCCCACCAGTTGCCCGACCGCGATCAACGACCACGAGAGCACCGTGGGGTCGCACGGTTCGACCTCCCCGGCCGCCATCGACGCGGTGAGCGCCCGCACGTACCCCTCGATGATCTTCTCGTAGTGGCGGTGCATCGCCTCTGGCGCGACAAACTCGGCCTCGCGGATCACCCGGTAGAGTGCCGGGTGCTCCGCGGTGAACTGGAAGAACGCCGCAAAGCCGCGTCGCTCCGCCTCCAGCCTGCCGCCACTTCCGGCCGCCGCCCCTTTCGACATGGCCTCGCGAAGGCGCACATTGAGGTCCGCGACGAGCTCCTCGAAGATCTCCTGCTTCGAGCGGAAGTAGATGTAGAAGGTTCCCTGCGCGACGCCCGCCCGCTCGACGATGCGCACGATCGACGCGTCGTGGTAGCCGTGCTCGGCGAAGACGCCCTCGGCAGCGTCAAGGAGCCGTCGGCGGGTCCGTCGGCCCCGGCTGCCCGTGACGCTCGACGTCACCCGCGCCCCCTAAGTCGTCACCTACGACAGGTGATTCGCCTGTCATTCAACCGGCATCTCACCTCAGATGTCAACTGCGACCAGGGAGAAGGCGCCCGACCCACCCTCCGCGCGGATTCTTGACAGCTGCATTGCGATCGTGTAGTCCGTCACATGAATCATGTGTCAGGTCGCGCGCGGGCCACGATGCACGATCGGGGGAAGGTCGAGGAGCAACGTGACGGAGACAGAGCGTGGCGCTCCCGTTGGGGGTCCGACGAGGTCGACGGCCGGCGACGACCGCCTGGAGGTCGACCAGCTCACGGTCAGATTCGGAGGGCTGATCGCGCTCGACAGGGTGTCCCTGGAGGTGAACCGCCACGAGGTCGTTGGGCTCATCGGTCCCAACGGGGCCGGCAAGACGACCCTTTTCAACGTGATCACCGGCTTCGTGCGCCCGACCCGTGGGCGCGTCTGGTGGAACGGGCGGGAGCTGCGCAATCACCGCCCCCATCGCCTCGGGCACATGGGCATCGCCCGGACCCTGCAGGGAGTGGGCCTCTGCCAGGGGCTGACTGCGGTGGAGAACGTCGCATGCGGCGCGCAGCCCGCGCTCCGGTCCGACCTCGTCTCCGCGATGGCCGGCCTCTGGCGGTCGAGCGGGGAGGAACGGCGCGTACTGCTCGAGGCCCAAGGTCTGATCGCCGACCTCGGCATCGCCGACTGGACGCGGCGGTTCCCGGGCGAGATGCCCTACGGGGTCCAAAAGCGCGTCGCTCTCGGCCGAGCGCTGATCAGCCGGCCCCGGTTGCTGCTCCTCGACGAACCCGCGAGCGGTTTGTCCGCGTCGGACATGGACGACCTGTCGTCCCGGATCCGGGGACTGCGTGAGCAGATGTCCGTTCTCCTCGTCGAGCACCATATGGATTTCGTGATGAGCACCTGCGACCGCATCGTCGTGCTCGACTTCGGCGAGGTCGTGGCGGCCGGGAGCCCCGAGGAGGTCCGTGCCAGCCCTGCGGTCACGGCGGCCTACCTGGGCGACGCCGTGGAGACGGTCGACGGGGCGCCGTGAGAGCGGTCGACGGGCCGGCGCCGGAGACGCCCGGCCCGGGATCGCCCGGCGCAGGGCGGGGACCGATGCTCCGAGTTGAGGGGCTGTCGGTCCGGTACGGGCCGGTCGACGCTCTCCGGGACGTATCCTTCGAGGCCCGTCGCGGCGAGGTGACGACCGTCCTCGGGGCCAACGGCGCCGGGAAGACCACCTTGCTGCGAGCGCTGAGCGGCCTCGTTCCGACGCGCGCGGGCACGGCGACCTTTGACGGCGCCGCGATCACCGACCGCGGACCCGAGACCATTGCTCGCATGGGCATCGCGCACGTCCCCGAGGGCCGAGGCGTGATCACCGAGCTCACCGTCGACGAGAACCTGCGACTCGGTACGTTCGCCTGCCTGCCGCGCTCCGAGCGGCGCCACGCGATCGAGGAGATCTACGAGTACTTCCCGCTCCTCGCTGGAAGGAGGCGCCGGTCAGCCTCCTTCCTGTCGGGCGGTGAACGACAGATGCTGGCGATCGGGCGGGCACTCGTCTCGAGACCGCGCCTGCTGCTCCTCGACGAGCCCTCTCTCGGGCTGGCGCCGATCGTGACCGCGCAGATCATGGCGACCCTACGCGACCTCACCTCCGCCAGCGGGCTGGGTGCGGTCTTGGTGGAGCAGAACGCCCGGAGCGCGCTCTCGATCGCCGACTGGGCGGTCGTGCTGAACCTGGGACGCGTCGTCGTCGCCGACCAGCCGGCACGCCTCGCCGCCGACACCGACCTCCGTCACCACTACCTGGGGTTCTGAACACTCGTGCAGCTTTTCGTCAACGTCCTCTTGAGCGGGGTGGTCCAAGGGATGGCCTTCGCCGTCGTCGCTCTCGGACTGGTGCTCATCTCGCGCGCGACCGGCATCGTGAACTTCGCCCAAGGCGCGATGGGCATGTTCACCACCTTCATCGCGTTCAGCCTGCTCACCAACGGCCTCGGGTACTGGCCCGCGTTCGCCGCCACCCTGGCGATCGGCTTCGCCTTCGGTGCGGTGGTGGAGCGGACCCTCATCAGACCCCTCCAGGGAAAGCCCGCGCTGAACTCCGTGATCGTCACGATCGGTCTGCTCGTCGTGCTCGAAGGGCTTGCCGGGAGCATCTGGGGCAACGTCGCGAGAGGCTTCCCGGCGGCGTTCTCCCAGCGAGGCCTGGTGATCGGGACGACGCGGGTCGCCTTCTCGCAATTCGACGTGTTCATCGTGTGCGCGGTCGCGTTGCTGGTGGCGGCGGTCGTGGCGCTCTTCAGGTGGACGGACCTCGGCCTACGTATGCGGGCCGCCGCGTTCTCCCCCGAGGTCAGCCGGCTGCTCGGGGTGCGCGTGGGGCGGCTCTTCACCCTGGGATGGGCGCTCGCGTGCGCTGCGGGCTCGCTCGCCGGGCTGATCGTGGCGCCGCTCAGCTCCTTCAGCCCGTACTACATGGACCTCTATCTCGTGTACGGCTTCACCGCCGCCGTGCTTGGTGGGCTCCTGAGCCCGGCCGGCGCCGTGGTCGGAGGGTTGGCCACCGGGCTCGCCATCGCTTTCGTTGGTGGCTACTTGGGCTCGGACCTCCAGCCGATCGCCGCACTGGCGCTGCTTCTCCTCGTACTGACGCTCCGACCGCAGGGACTCTTCGGCACCGCGGAGATCCGACGCGTGTGACCGGCGCCTCACCTCGCACAGGCGCCGACACGCCGACGACCGGTGCCGTGCGGCGTGCCCGGCTGCGCTCGCTCCCGAGCACGATCCGCCTGCCGCGCCAGCCTCTCGTCCGGCACCTGATCCTCTTCGTGCTGGGCGCGGGGTTCTTCTACCTCGTCACCGTCAACGTGAGCGCGTACAACGACTACCAGATCGGCGAGATCGCGGTGTACGCCGTCGTGCTGGGAGGACTCAGTCTCCTCACCGGGCACAACGGACAGTTCTCCCTCGGCCACGGCGCCTTCATGATCATCGGCGCCTACACGCTCGCCCTCCTGCAGCTCCACGCGCACGTCGGGCTCGTCGGCGAGCTCGTGCTCGCCTCCCTGATCGCCGCCTTGGCCGGGATCGTGGTCGGCGTGCCGGCCGCCCGACTCAATGCTCCCTACCTCGCAGGCGTCACCCTCATGCTTGCCCTCGGCCTTCCGCAACTGTCCGCCAAGTACGGATCGGTGTTCGGGGGCGAGCAGGGCCTCACCACGACACCACCGATCGCGCCGGGGTCGGTCAGCTCCGAAGAGTGGCTGGCCTGGATCGAGATCCTCTGTGCACTGGTGGTCATCGTGCTCCTCGCGAACCTGGTCCGCAGCCGGTTCGGGCGGGCCTTTCGCGCGGTCCGCGACGACGAGGTCGCCGCGGCGATCAGCGGCATCCACGTCGCCAGGACCAAGGTCCTCGCGTTCGCCGTCAGCGCCGGGTGCGCCGGGCTGGGAGGGGCGCTGCTCGTCCTGTCGACGGGCGTCGTGAACGTCGGCGAGTTCCCGCTGTCCCTCTCGATCGCCCTCCTCGCCGCCATGGTCCTCGGGGGCGCCAGCTCGCTGGTCGGCATCTGGTGGGGCGCGATCGCTCTCGTCTACATGCCGACATGGAGCACGTCGCTGTCACAGCACCTGTCGCTCGGCACCTCGGCGGCCGCCTATCTGTCGGACACCTTCTTCGGGGCGATCCTGATCATCGCCATGCTCGTGGCGCCCACCGGGATCCAGGGGGGGCTCCGATGGATCGGCCGACAGTCCTGGCGCGCCCTCGCCGGCTCGGTGCCGCGACCGGCGACGGCCGGGCCGTCGCTCGCGCCCTCCAGCGGGGAGCGCGACGGCGCCCACGAGAACGCAACGGACACGACCAGCCAAGACCTCCCAAACCTGGGGGACCGAGAGAGGAGACAGCGATGAAAATCTGCAAGGGCCGGTGGGCACTGCGCCGGCCACTCCTGGGGGTGGGAGCTGCCACCGCCGTGTTCCTCGCCGCGACGGTCGTCGGTGCGGGATCGGCCGGCGCGTCCACAACAGGAGTGACCAAGCACCAGATCACGATCGGCGCGACGGTGCCGTTGACCGGTCCCGCCGCCCCTGGGTACAGCGAGATCGCACCGGCAATGGACGCAGTGTTCAAGTGGATCAACGGTCACGGGGGCGTATACGGCCGGAAGATCAAGTACATCTACCTGGACGACAAGTACAACCCGAAGACAACCGCCACGCTCACGCGCAAATTGGTGCTGACAGACCACATCTTCGCCGATGTGGGATCACTCGGGACGCCGACCGACCTGGCGATCCAGAAGTACCTCCACTCCGAGAAGGTCCCGCACCTCTTCATCGAGTCGGGGTGCAACTGCTGGAGCACATCCAAGTATCCCGACGAGACGGGCTGGGAGCCCCCGTACACGGTCACAGGAAAGATTCTCGGCTACTACATCAAGAAGCACTTCAAGGGCAAGAAGATCGGCGAGCTCTACCAGGACACAGAGTTCGGACAGGACGTCATGAAGGGCATCAACATGGAGGTCCCGGCGTCGGACGTCGTGGGCAAGCAGACATACGATGTCACAACCCTCGCGGGGGCCATGACGTCGCAGATGTCCGCCCTCAAGGCTGCGGGCGCCCAGGTGGTCGTCTTGGCGACCATTCCCGCTGCGACGGCGCTCGCCATGCTGCCCGCTGCCGCCATCGGCTTCACGCCGCAGTACGTGATCGACAACGTCGGAGCCGACCCGCCGACCGTCGGCCCGCTGCTGTCGTCGTTCACCACAGCTGCGACCCACACAAAGACAGCAGCTGCCGCGGCGACCGGGCTCATGAACGGTGTCATCACGAACCTCTACCAGCCGCCGGAGAGCACAGCGTCGAACGCGTGGGTCAAGGTGGAGAAGAAGATCCTGCAGAAGTACACACACACACTGTGGGTGAAGCACGGCCTCGACGGGAACACTGAGTACGGCGTCGCGCTCGCCTACACCTTCGTCCAGGCTCTCCATGCCGCCGGCAAGAACCTGACCAGGACAAGCCTCATGAAGGCGATCGACACCAAGGCGAAGAGCTTCAAGACCCCGGGCCTCGTGCCCCTCAAGTACGCCAAGACCGTGCACTACGGCTACGAAGGCGACGAGATCGTGCAGTTCACGTCGTCGGCCGGGACCTACACCACGCCGAGCGGCACCTGGCCGGGAACCAAGGTCCTCAGCCCGGTGTACACCTCCACAGTCGGCAACGGACCGGTGAAGGCGTACCACGGCAAGGAGCCGTCGGTGCCCAAGGCGTTGCGTAAGACGGCCTGAGCTCCACCCCGTCGAGCCCGCGGGTCGCGGTCCCCGCATTGTCGAGCCACCCGGCGAGCCGTGCACGCCGGGTGGCTCAGCCGCCGCGCGGTGATCACCAGGTCGTGGCGGAGGTGACCTCGTCGAGGAAGCCGCGCAGCCCGGCACCGGTCTCCTCGGTCCGGTCCGAGAAGAGGAGGTGGCTCGCACCCTCGATCATGACGAGGCGCGCGCCCGGGATGCGCTCGGCGAGCACGGGGGCGTTGGCCGGGTTGACGAGCTTGTCGTCGGTGCCGTGGACGACGGCGGCGGGGACGGCGATCTGCCCCAGGCGGTCGTAGGTGCCGCGGTGCGCCAGGACCGCCTGCAGCTGGTTCCCGTACCCCTCGGGCGTGGTGGGCCGCCGCATCCGGACCTCGATGTCCTCCTCCACCACCTCGTCGGGGGTGTCTGCCGCGTACACGAACGGCCGCGCGGCGTATGCGGCCTCACGCGGGGTGAGCGAGACCCTCGCCGTCAGCATCGTGACCGCCTCGGGGTCCGGCGGGACGGCTTCGGGCCCGTTGGGGCTCGTGCACGCCAGGACGAGCGACCGCACGCGGCCGGGATGGCGCAGGGCGATCTCCTGGGCGATGAAGCCGCCCATGGACGCACCGACGACGTGGGCCGACGCCACGTCCGCGGCGTCGAGCACCGCCACCGCGTCGTCGGCCATCTGCTCGATCGTGTAGGGCCCGGGCGGGACGCCGGTCGCGCCCACCCCGCGGTTGTCGAGGGTGAGCACCCGGTACGCGTCGACGAGGAAGGGAAGTATCCGGTACCACATCGCTGCGGGGTAGCCGAGACCCATGACGAGGAGCACCGGGGGTCCGTCGCCCGCCGACTCCCACCAGATGCGTGCGTCGCCGCTCGGGGCGTAGGCCACCGCGTGACGGTAGCCCAACGTCCGATTCCCGCCAGACGCCCACGCCACGGCGGCGCGACGATGGCCCCGTGGTGGAGGACTTCGAGCACTGCTACCGGGCCGTGCTCTCGCGCGACCCGAGGTTCGACGGGTGGTTCTTCACCGCCGTCGCGACGACCGGCATCTACTGCCGGCCGAGCTGCCCTGCGAGGACGCCGGCGCGACGACACGTCCGCTTCTTCCCGAGCGCCGCCGCCGCACAGCAGGCCGGGTTCCGCGCCTGCCTGCGGTGCCGTCCCGATGCCGTCCCGGGGTCCCCGGAATGGAACGTGCGCGCCGACGTGGTCGCCCGGGCCATGCGGGCCATCGCGGACGGCGTCGTCGACCGGGAGGGGGTCGCCGGGCTCGCCGCGCGCCTCGGCTACGGCTCCCGCCACCTCCACCGCATGCTCGCCGCCGAAGTCGGGGCGGGCCCTCTCGCGCTCGCCCGGGCACAGCGCACCCAGACGGCGAGGCTCCTCGTCGAGACGACCGAGCTCGGCATGGCCGAGATCGCCTTCGCCGCCGGGTTCGCGAGCGTCCGCCAGTTCAACGACACCGTGCGCGAGGTGCTCGGTCGCACCCCGACGGAGCTGCGTCGGCGTGCGTCGCGCGTCCGGCGGCCCGTCGCCCCGGCGGGCATCACCGCTCCGGGTCCGACGACGATCGCCCTGCGGCTCCCCTACCGCCGGCCGATGGCCGTCGGCGAGCTGCTCGGCTTCCTCGGGGCCCGTGCCGTCCCCGGGGTCGAGACCTACGCCGCCGGCACGTACACGAGGACGCTGCGCCTTGCGCACGGTCACGCCGTCATGGCGCTCGCCCCCGGTGACGCGCACGTCGCGGCGACGCTGACCCTCGCGGCGATGTCCGATCTGACGTCCGCGGTGGCACGCTGCCGGCGACTGCTCGACCTCGACGCCGACCCCGAGGCGGTGGACGCGGCGCTGGGCGCCGATCCCCTCCTCCGCCCACTGGTCCGAGCGACGCCCGGTCGGCGCGTGGCCGGTGCCGTCGACGGGTTCGAGACCGCGGTCCGGGCGGTCGTGGGCCAGCAGATCTCGGTCGCCGGCGCACGCCGCGTCCTCGCCCGACTCGCCGCCGCCGCCGGTCCGCCGCTCGACGAGCCCATGCCCGCTCTCGGAGTGCCGGCGGGGGAAAGAGCCGTCCAGCACGGCGAGGTCCCGGGCTCGGCACGGGTCGGCGGCGCCCGCGCGAGGGTGTTCCCGTCGCCGGGGGAGCTCCTCTGCGCACCCGACGACGCGTTCGCCATGCCCGCGGCCCGGCGGCGCGCCCTCGTCGCGCTCGCGAGGAGCGTGGAGGAGCGGGCGCTCACACTCGACCCCGGCGCGGATCCGGCGGAGGTCACGACGCGTCTCGTCGCGCTTCCCGGGGTCGGACCGTGGACGGCGGCGTACGTCGCGTTGCGCGCGCTCGGCGATCCGGACGTGTTCTTGCCGGGGGACCTCGGCGTCCGCCGGGCACTCGACGCGCTCGGCGTGCCGAGCAGCGTGCCGGCGTCGATGGCCCGTTCTGCGCGCTGGCGCCCCTGGCGCTCGTACGCACTGATGCACCTGTGGTCGATCACGACCCCACTACGAGAGGAGGCAGCATGACCACGCACCACGCCGCGCGCGCCGGAGCCGCCGGCGCGCGACTCCGGATCGAGTCGCCGATCGGCCGGCTGCTGCTCGCCGGCGACGAGGTCGCGCTCACCCACGTCTTCCTGCCCGGCGCCACGACGCTCGGCGAGACGCCCGGCGCCGTGCCGGCCCCCCTCCGGATGGCCGCGGCCCAGCTCGACGAGTACTTCGCCGGCACGCGCAAGGCGTTCTCGCTCCCGCTCGCCCTGCAGGGCACGGCATTCCAGCTCGCCGTGTGGAAGGCCCTCGCGGACATCGGCTACGGCGAGACGATCACCTACGGGGAGCTCGCGTCGCGCGTCGGACGGCCGGCCGCCTTCCGGGCCGTCGGACAGGCCAACGGCGCCAACCCGGTCCCGATCGTCTACCCCTGCCACCGTGTCGTCGCGGCCGGGAGCAGGCTCGGCGGGTACGGCGGCGGCCTCGACGTGAAGCGGCGGCTCCTCGCACTGGAGGGGGCGACCGCCTCCGGCTGGTGACGCGGCGGGCGGCGCAGATCAGGCGCGCTGGGGCGCGGCGGGATCAGGCGCGCTGGGGGGCGGCGGGATCAGGCGCGCTGGGGGAGCGGCGAGATGGCGCGCGTCCGCGCCGGGGCCGGCGGCGGGTGCGACACCCCGGCGCCACGACACCTCGAAGCAGGCACCGCCGAGCGACGAGGTCCCCGTGCGCCAGCGCCCCCCCGTCGAGCGCACCACGGAATCGGCGATCGCCAGACCCAGTCCCGCGCCGCCCGGCACCCCCGACGCCCGGTGGAACCGGTCGAAGAGGCGCTCCCGGTCCTCGTCGGGGATCCCCGGGCCGTCGTCTTCGACGCAGAGGGTCCCGCGGCCATTGCGGACGTGCGTGGTGACCCGGACCGTGCCACCACCGGGCGCGTAGCGGCACGCGTTGTCGACGAGCGTCCCCACCAGCCGGTCGATCCAGTCCGACGGTGCCTCGACCCACGCCGGCGACGTGTCCGTGACGAGGGCGATCCCGCGGGCGGCGGCGACCGCGTCGAAGCGCGCGGCGCCCGCTGCAGCGACCGCACCGACGTCGACCCAGGCAGATGGCGGGCGGGCCGGTGCCGCGTCGAAGCGGGCGAGCCAGAGCAAGTCCTCGACGATCGACTTGAGCCGCCGGCTCTCACGTGCGACGTGGTCGAGCGCCTCGCGCTCGGCACCGGGCTCCGGGGGCTCCGCCCGCGCGAGCTCGATCTCGGCCTCGATGACCGTGAGGGGCGTCCGGAGCTCGTGGGAGGCGTCCGCGGTGAGCTCCTGGAGGCGCAGGCGCGCCGACTCCGCCGGCGCCGCGGCGCGCAACCCGATCACGAGCAACCCCGCGAAGATCCCGAGCAGGAGCACGGGGCCGAGCACGAGCTCGCCGGCGAGCAGGACCCGGTCGATGTGCGATGGTCCCGCGAGGTCCTGGGCCGCGACGAGGAGACCCCCTCGGTAGTGGACCGCCGTGAAGCGGAACGTCGTCCCGTCGCGAAGCGAGAGGCTGAGGGGGCTGGGCGCGCTGTCCCGCGCGGCCTCCGGAAGCCCGGGCGCGCCGACGGTCAGCGCGGTGACCGGGCCGGAGGCGGGCACCCACCAGACGAACACCGGCACGCCGTCGGTCCCCACGTCGTCGGGGATCGTCCTGCTCGCCAGGGGGTCCTTCAGGCTGCTCACCACCGAGAGCCGGCTCGAGAGCCGCTGGTCGACCTCCCACAGGACGCGCCGCGCGGCGTACGTGTCGATGAGGGCCGCCGCGACGACGTAGAGCACCGCGATCAACGCGGTCGCGACGACCGCCACCCTCGCCGCCTGGCGGCGGCGCCGGCGCACCTCAACCTCCGCCCGGCCGCCCGCCGTCCGGCGGGGTCCCGTCCCCGAGGGCGGCGGCGTCCTCGCCGATCCGGTAGCCGACGCCGCGGACCGTCTGGACGACCGCCCCGGAGGGCCCGAGCTTCGCCCGGAGGCGCGCGACGTGCACGTCGATCGTGTTGGAGCCCACCGCGTCGGACTCGTCGTCCCACACGCTGGCGGCGAGCGCCCGGCGGGCGACGACCGACGGCCTGCGACGGAGCAGGACCTCGAGGATCGCGAGCTCCCTGGCGGTGAGCGCCACCAGCTCGCCGGCACACCGCAGCTCGCGGGTGGCCAGGTCGAGCTCGAGGTCCCCGGCGCGCAGCACCGGGTCGAGGGCGACGGGCGGCCGCCGCAGCAGTGCCCGCAGGCGGGCGAGGAGCTCGGCGAGCTCGAACGGTTTCACCAGGTAGTCGTCCGCCCCGGCGTCGAGCCCCTCGACGCGGTCCGCCGTGGTGTCGCAGGCGGTGAGCATGAGGATGGGGATCCGGGTCCCTCCGCGGCGCGCGAGGCGCACCACGTCGACGCCGGGCTGTCCGGGCATCCGCCAGTCCATGACCACGGCGTCGTAGGACAGGCCGCGAAGGCAGGCGAGCGCCCGGTCGCCGTCCGCAACGGCGTCCACCGCGTAGCCGTTGCGCCGCAGCGCCCGCTCGAGGACCGACCGGAGGCCGGGATCGTCCTCTGCGACCAGGAGCCGCACGCTGGCGATGGTACCGGCCGCCGGGTCGGGCATCCCCCCGGCTCGCTATCGTGGCCGTCCGTGCACGGCGCGGTGGCCAGCGAGAGCGGGCGCGAGACGGTGGAGCTCGTCGACGACCTGGAGGTCGGCGAGCCGGGTCCGGGCGAGATCGAGCTCTCGGTGCGTGCTGCGGGCATCTGCCACTCGGACCTCTCGGGGATGAACGGCACGATCCTCCAGCGGTTCCCCTTCGTGCCGGGCCACGAGGGCGCCGGCGAGGTGACGGCCGTCGGACCCGGCGTGACCGGCGTCGAGGAAGGTGACCACGTCATCGTCGCGTGGACCCCGCCGTGCGGGACGTGCAAGGCGTGCCTGCGCGGCCAACCGAACCTGTGCGTCGACATCTTCTTCGCCATGCAGGGCCGGCCGTCCTTCCGGCGCGCCGGCGAGGGGGTCTTCGGCTTTGCGGGCACCGGGACGTGGGCCGAGCGCATGGTCCTCCCCGAGCAGGCGGTCGTCGTCATCCCTCGCGACGTTCCCTTCGACATCGCCGCGCTCATCGGCTGCGGGGTGACCACCGGCGTCGGCGCCGCGGTCAACACCGCCCGGGTGGCCGTGGGTGCGTCCGTCGTGGTGTTCGGGTGCGGCGGGGTCGGCATCTCGGCGATCCAGGGCGCCCGCCTCTGCGGCGCGGCGGAGATCGTGGCCGTCGACACGGTCGCACGGAAGCTGGACGACGCCCGGCGGTTCGGGGCCACGGGTGCCGTGGCGCCCGACGACCTCCCGGCCGCGCTCGTCGAGGTGACCGGCGGCGAGGGGTTCGACTATGCGTTCGAGTGCATCGGCACCGCCCCGACGTTCCGGGCGGCCTGGGACGCGACGCGGCGCGGCGGCACGACCGTGATCGTCGGTGCGGGACGCGGCGACGCAACGCTGTCGCTGAACGGCTTCGAGCTCTTCTTCTCCGAGAAGGCGCTCCTCGGCAGCTACTACGGCAGTGCCGACGTCCGCACGGAGTTCCACCGCCTGATCCGCCTGTGGCGCGCCGGGAGGCTGGACCTCGACGGCATGGTGAGCGCGCGCCTCGAGCTCTCGCAGATCAACGACGGTCTGGGCGCGCTGAAGCGCGGCGAGGTGATCCGCCAGGTCGTCACGCTGTAGGCCCGCGCGCCGGTGCGCCGGTGCGCGATCCGCCACGATCGCCGACGAGCAGCGGAGTATCGTCGTCGACATGAGCGCCGTACACGCGGCCGCCCGCGGCACGGCGATCGAGGTGCGGGGGCTCACCAAACGCTTCGGTGCCGTCACCGCCGTCGACGACCTCACCTTCAGCGTGGCGCCGGGGCGGGTCACCGGCTTCCTCGGACCCAACGGTGCCGGCAAGACCACGACCCTGCGGATCCTCCTCGACCTGGCCGCGCCGACGTCGGGCAGCTGCGTGATCGGCGGCCGCCGCTACCGCGACATCCCCGACCCTGCGCGCCACGTCGGCGCGGTGCTCGAGGCGACGAACTTCCACCCGTCGCGCCGTGCCCGCGCGCACCTCGAGATGCTCACGATCGAGGGTGGACTCGACTCCTCGCGCATCGACGCAGTGCTCGACCTCGTGGGCCTCACGTCCGACGCGAGGCGCAAGGTGGGCGGCTACTCGCTCGGCATGCGCCAGCGCCTCCAACTCGCGGGCGCGCTGCTTGGCGACCCGGGAGTGCTCATCCTCGACGAGCCCTCCAACGGGCTCGACCCGCAGGGCATCGCCTGGCTCCGGGACCTCCTGCGCCACCTTGCCTCCGAGGGACGCACGATCCTCGTGTCCTCCCACCTCCTCGCCGAGATGGCCCAGACCGTCGACGACGTCGTGATCGTGTCGGGCGGGCGGCTGCGGGTCCAGGGTCCCCTGTCGCTCCTCACGAGCCAGTCGCAGTCCTCGATGCGCGTGCGGACCCCCGAGCGCGACCGTTTGGCCGCGATCGCGCATGCGGCGGGCTACGCACCGCGTCCGGTGAGCGACGACACCCTCCTCGTCGACGGCGCGACGCCCGAGGCGCTCGGTCCGATCATCGCCTCGAATTCGGTCGTCGTGTACGAGCTCGCCCAGGTGAGCCAGAACCTCGAGAGCGTCTTCCTCGAGCTGACGACATCGATGACCGGGACGGCGGCATCCGTCGAGCCCAAAGAGGTGGTGCCGCGATGACGGCGTTCCCCCGTCTGGTCCGCGCCGAGCTCTACAAGTTCCGGACCACGCCGGGTCCGTGGGTGTGCATGGCGGTCGTCGTGCTCCTGACCGGCCTCGGCGTCACGACGTCGTTCATCAACGGCGACCACGGCGTCGTGCACTTCAGCGCACCGACCACCACCGAAGAGCTGCGACGGCTCATGGGAGCCGGGTACACCGCCGCGATCGTGATGGCCCCCATCCTCGGCGTGCTGTGCATCACCACGGAGTACCGGCACCACATCCTGACGTCGACGCTCTTGGCGCACCCGCGCCGGGCGG
The DNA here is from genome assembly GCA_035534455.1 of Acidimicrobiales bacterium. GTDB lineage: Bacteria > Actinomycetota > Acidimicrobiia > Acidimicrobiales > RAAP-2 > JAJYVT01. Next base: position 9,563 of record DATLRV010000051.1, on the reverse strand, counting down.
ACGTGCTCGGAGCGAAGGTCGTCGCCTCCGCGCTGTGGGGGTTGTTCATGGGCGTCGTGTCGTTCGCCATGCTCGCGGCGATGGGGATCCCGCTCCTGTTGAGCGAGGGCGGGTCGCTCCGCGGCCTCCTCGACCAGGTCGGCCCCGTCGTCCCGGGGATGTTCGCCGCCTTCCTGCTCCTCGCCATCTACGGCATGGGGATCGGCACCCTGGTGCGCAACCAGATCGCCGGGGTCATCCTCGCCCTCGGCCTCACCCTGGTGCTCGAGCCCATCATCGTGGCGATCTTCAGCTCGCTCGCCCACATGGACGTGAACTTCCTCCCGACACGCGCGACCCAGGCCATCGCAGGAGGGCTGACGCCGCACGGCCCGGGGGGAGCGGGCGCCACAGGGACAGCCCACCTGCTCCTCAGCTGGTGGCTGGGGGCGGTCGCCCTCGTGGTCTGGGGTGCGGGCACGGCCGTGGTCGGCTATTACACGACCTTCCGGCGCGACGTCACCTGATCCCTGCCCATCCCGCGCCCCACCCGCGCCCCACCCGCGCCCCGCCCCTGCTTCGCCCCTGCTTCGCCCCCTTCCCTCCGCCCGGGCCGGGGTTCCAGCGCTATAGGGTGCAAACGCTCGCACGGCGCGGCCATGGCCACGGGAGTGACACGGGTAGGGACACGGTGGCGCCGGGGAGACGCGAGGAGCACCACGATGACCACGGCCACGGCACCCCGACCCGGGGTGCCGATCTGGGAAGGCGCCCTGGGAAGCCTCGGCGCGGCGATCACGTCGCCCGCCCGCTGGGCGCGCCGCCGCAGGCCCGGGGTCCGCATGGTGCCGTCCGTGCTGCACGTGGGCTCGCGGCACCTCCACTTCGCCGTCTCGGACAACGAGGACGCCCACGGGCCTGACGGCCCGGGCAGCGATCCGGTCTGGGCGGTCAACGTGCACGGGTACTTCGCCGGGGGCCGGATGTACTGGCGCGAGAGCGCGCACCTCGCGGAGGAGCTCGGCTGGCGGGTCGTGAACCCGTGCCTGCCCGGCTTCGGCGGGAGCGACCCGCTGGGCTGGCACGAGGTCTCGGTCGGCGCACTCGCCGAGCACATCGCCTACGTGGTCGACCACCTCGACGCCGGCCCAGTCGTGCTGCTGGGCCACTCGATGGGCGGTGCGGTCGCGGTGCAGTACGCCCACGATCGGCCCGAGCAGACGCTCGGCGTCGTCTACCGCGACGGCGTCGCGACGCCGGCGTGGCGCGACCGCCACGGGCCCGTCCAGACCGTCATCGGCGCCGTCTCGCCGAACATGGCGCCCTTCGCCGACCTCGCCGCCTCGTTCGTCGCGGACGTCCCGGACCTGCTCATCGGGAGGCTCGGCTCGACGTTCCTCACGGTGCTCCCGGACGTCCGCCGGAACGTCCGCACCATGGGCCTCACGCTGCCGCTCGGCGCGATGCTCCTCACCGTCGACCTGCGGGACGAGGTCGTGGCGCTCGCCGACGCCGGGGTCCCGATGCTCGCGGCGTGGGGGTCGTTCGACCGGATCGTCGGGGCGTCGACGGCCGACGAGTTCGCCCGGTACGCCCGCACGACGGTCCAGTGGGTGCCCGGCGGCCACTCGTGGATGCTGGCCCGGCCCCAGGGGCAGGCGGACGTGCTCACCCGCCTCGAGAGCGGCCGGCGGTTCGTGTCCGAGGTCCTCGTGCGCCGTCGGCACCTCTCGGACCCGTCAGCCCGCAGGGGCTCCTTGCGCCGCATCCGCTGATCCGCGGGAGCCTGCAGCGGCGGGGGTCCCCGGCCAGGCGCTCAGGCCCGCCCGCCCGACGTGCCCGGTCCACTCGCGGATGCCGGGTCCCGGTCGCTCCACAGGTCCCCGAACCCGCGCGTGGCGCCACCGGGACCGAATTGCGCGTCGGGCCACGTGGGGTCCCCGTCTCCCCCCGAGACGTCGCAGAGGTACCCGCCGACCCTGACCGGACCGCGAGCCGCCGCGCCCTCGAGCGTCTCGAGCTCGGCGCGGACGTAGGCCGCGAGGTCCCACCCGTCGGACCGCGGCGCCCCGCGCTTCGTCGCGAGCCCGTCGGCGACCCACAGCTCGAGGCCCGGCGTCGCCTCCGCCTGGTCGATGCACCACCGGGCGAGCTCCTCGGGGTCCGGGACCACGTCCCACGGGGCCACCCGCCGCGACGCCGGGCGCAGCGCGGCCGCAAGGTGCGGCGGTTGCCAGCCGACCAGGAGCGCGTCGAGCGGGTAGCTGCGATCGGCCGGCGGCGCGGACCCGTTCGCGCCGGGATCCCCGGGGGCGGCGGGCGGCCGTGCGTGCCGGCGGACATACGGCGGCGGCCCGTACGCGAGATCGAGCGCGCGCCGGGGCGACGGGCGGCGAAGTCGGCCTGCGCCGAACGGCGCGGTGGCCGCAGCGACCCTGCGCCACGCCAGCTCCTCGAGGTCCGCCGGCGCGAGCGCGCGGTCGTGGCGCGCGCGACGCCCGGCGACCCATCCGTCGACAACGTCCCGTTCGACCCCGAGGGCCGGCGCGCAGAGCAGGTCCACGAAGAGGCGGTGCCAGTCGTAGGAGGACGACGCCCGCAGGCCGAGCATGACCTGCGCACCGGGCAGAACGTCGCGGACGACCCCGAACGCGAGGAGGTGCGCGGCCAGCAGGTTGTCGACGACCGCCCACGCGTCCGCGAGCGCCCCGACGCGGCGCGGCGGGTGGCGCCCGTCGACCCAACCGGCGAGAGCCACCAGGTTCGGCTGGCGCAGCGTCACCCAGCGGCGGCACACCGGGGAGAGCGCCCGCACGGTGCGGCCCACGTGGTCGGCGAACCTGTCGGGTGAGCCGGGCGTGAGCCAGAATTCCTCGCCGAGCCACCCGGGGTGCGCGACGTCGTGGAGGACGGCGACCGGCTCGATCCCGCGCGCACCCACCGACGCGAAGGTCGCGGCGTACCGCTCGATCGCGCGCTCGTCGACGCGACCGGGCGAGGGCTCGGTGCGGGCCCACTCCACCGGGAGCGCGAGCACTTGCGCCCCGGCTGCGGCGGCGTCGTCGAGGAGGCGGCCGGGGTCCGCCCAGACGCCCGGGGCCCCCGGCTCCCGGCGCGGCGGGGGCACACCCACGCGCTCCCACGTCGTCCACTGGTTGGCGGGCTCCCCCGGGCCGTTGAAGCCGCCCTCCGAGCGGTAGCCCGCCGCGCTCAAGCCGACGAGTGGCAGGCGCACGGCGCAAAGCATGGCACGCTCGGCGATGGCGGACCCTCCAGCGCGCGGCGCTAGCGTCCTCGCCGGAGGAGCGAGGACGAAAAGGAGCGCCATGGGTGACGAGGTCCTGAGGGAGCGGCGGGGACACGTGGAGATCCTCACCATCAACCGCCCCGATGCCCGCAACGCGATCAACGGCGCGGTCAGCGCGGGGCTCGCCGGCGCCTTCGACGAGCTCGCCGACGACGACGACGCGTGGGTCGTCGTCCTCACCGGGAGCGGCGACAAGGCCTTCTCGGCGGGGATGGACCTGAAGGCCTTCGCCGCAGGCGAGGGTGCCGCGGTCATGAACGTCAACGGCGGGTTCGGGGGCGTCGCGCGCCGCAGCTTCGCCAAGCCCGTCATCGCCGCCGTCAACGGCTCCGCGCTCGCCGGCGGTCTCGAGATCGTCCTGTCGTGCGACCTCGTGGTGGCCGCGGACCACGCGACCTTCGGGATCCCCGAGGCCAAGCGCGGGCTCATCGCCGGCGCCGGCGGTCTCTTCCGACTCCCGAAGCGGCTGCCGCTCGCGATCGCCCTCGAGCTCGCCCTCACCGGCGACCCGATCGACGCGGAGCGGGCGTACGCCCTCGGCCTCGTGAACCGGGTCGTCCCCCGCCACCAACTGATGGAAGAAGCGCTCGTCCTCGCCGAGCGGATCGCAGAGAACGCCCCCTTGGCCGTCCGGTACTCCAAGTCGGTCATGCTGCGCGCCCTCGACGCCGACGAGGCGGAGGGCTGGCGGCTCACGGACGAGGCGGTGGGCGTGGTCTTCAGCTCCACCGACGCCATGGAGGGCCCGATCGCCTTCGCCGAGAAGCGCAAGCCCAACTGGCAGGGGCGCTGACCGCGCCGGGCGAGGGGGCGCCCGCGCTGCGGTCGCGTGGCTCGATTAGCCTTGGGTGCGGCGGGTGCCCGCCCGCCGGAGCAAGGAGACAGCGATGCTGGCAGACATCTTCGGCGCGGACCTGCTCATCGTCCTGATCGTGCTCGCCGTCGTGCTCTTCGGCGGCGCCGCCATCCCGAAGCTCGCTCGCAACCTGGGCTCGGCGAAGCGGGAGTTCGAAAAGGGCATCAAGGACTCCGCGACGCCCACCGAGCCGGCCGCCGAGACCGGCGAGTCGGCGGCCTCCTGACGCGTCGCCGCAGACCGCGGCGACCGCGGCGACCGGGGCCGGCGACGCCCGTCCCCGCCGTGGTCGCCCACAGGTGCCGCGACGCCCCGACCTGCTACTTCGAATTTTCGGAGCGGGTTCGCTAGTCTCCCGCTTCGTGGATCCGTCGCCGTCCGGCAACCCCTCCACCACCGCCGAGACGCGTCGGAGGAGCGCCGTGACGGCGCCGCACCCACGTGGCGGGCGCTCGCGCCCGCGCTGGCTCGCCGTCGTCGTCGCAGCGGGCGGTGGCCTGCTCCTGGCGGGCTGCCAGCTCCCGACCTTCGGGGCTTACAAGGCGGTCACGGCCCAGGGGCAGGACTCCCTCAAGCTCTGGCAGGGCTTCTTCATCGCCGGCGCGGCGGTCTTCGTCGTCGTGTTCGCGCTGATCACCTGGGCGGTGTTCCGCTACCGCCGCCGGTCCGACGCCATCCCCCGCCAGACCCAGTACCACACGCTGCTCGAGATCTTCTACACGACCGTCCCGGTCGTCTTCGTGCTCATCCTCTTCGGCTTCACCTTCGTCACCGAGAACAACGTGGACGCCCTCCCTGCGCCGTCGCTCTCGGTGGCGGTGACCGGGTTCCAGTGGGGCTGGCAGTTCCAGTACACGACAAAGCACGTCACAGTCATCGGGGTGGAGCTCCAGGACCCCGTGATGGTCCTCCCGCAGAACGAGACGGTGCGGATCTCGCTCCGGTCCCACGACGTCATCCACGGCTTCTACGTGCCCGCCTTCGACTTCAGCCGGTACGCGCAGCCCGGGATCACCAACAAGTTCACGGTCGACCTCCACACACTGGGCACCTACCGCGGGCAGTGCACGCAGTACTGCGGGCTCTTCCACTCGCTCATGCGGTTCCGGGTGGAGGTCGTGACCCCGGCGCAGTTCGCGGCCTGGGTGTCCAAGCACAAGTCGAGCGGTCCGCAGACGTCGATCTCGACAGCCGGGAAGGGCGCGCTCTCCAACTCGACAAGCTACACAACGCTCACAGCAGCGACAGGGGGCACAGGCTCGTGACCGACGTGATCGTCCCGCAGGTGAGCGGCGGGGAGTACGCGCACGCCCACGAGGAGCACGGCCCGAGCGGGCTGATCAAGTGGATCACGACGACCGACCACAAGGTGATCGGTCTCAGCTACATGGTCACCTCGATCGTGCTGTTCTACATCGCCGGCCTCCTGGCGCTCGGCATCCGGGTGCAGCTCACGACACCGCACGGCACGTTCATCTCGTTCCAGCAGTACAACGAGCTGTTCACGATGCACGGCAGCCTCATGCTGTACCTGTTCGCCGGGCCGTTCGCCTTCGGCGGCCTCGCCAATTACGTCGTGCCGCTGCAGGTGGGCGCACCGGACATGGCGTTCCCGCGGCTGAACGCGCTCAGCTATTGGCTGTACCTGGGCGGCTCGATCATGATGCTGCTCGGCTTCGTCGTGGCCGGGGGCGCGGCCAACTTCGGCTGGGTCGCCTACGCGCCCCTCTCGACCGCGACGTACACGCCGGGTGCGGGGCAGGACCTGTGGATCATGTCGCTCGTGCTCACCGGGTTCTCGGCGATCTTCACGGGCGTCAATCTCGTCGCGACCATCTTCTACCTGCGCGCGCCCGGGATGACCATGTTCCGCATGCCGATCTTCACCTGGAACATGCTGGTGACCGGGATCCTGATCCTCATCGCCTTCCCGGTGCTCACCGCGGCGCTCATCATGCTCTTCGCCGACCGCCACTTCGGGACCCAGATCTACGCGGTGACGGGTTGTCATGCCGTCACCGGTGCGCCGGACCCCCATGCCTGCGGATCGGCGGTGCTCTGGCAGAACCTGTTCTGGTTCTTCGGCCATCCGGAGGTGTACATCCTCGCACTGCCCTACTTCGGCATCGTCACCGAGATCCTCCCGGTGTTCTCGAGGAAGCCCGTCTTCGGCTACAAGGGGATGGTCTTCGCCACCATGTCCATCGCGGCGCTCTCGACCGGGGTGTGGGCGCACCACATGTTCACGACGGGAACGGTGCTCCTGCCGTTCTTCTCGCTGATGAGCCTCCTGATCGCGGTGCCGACGGGCATCAAGTTCTTCAACTGGGTCGGCACCATGTGGGGCGGGCAGCTCGTCTACACCACGCCGATGCTGATGTCGATCGGCTTCCTCTTCGCGTTCTTGATGGGAGGCGTCACCGGTGTGATGCTCGCGGCGCCGCCGATCGACTTCTTCGTGCACACAACGTACTTCGTCGTCGCGCACTTCCATCAGGTGCTCTTCGGCTCCGCCGTGTTCGCGGGCTTCGCCGGCTTCTACTACTGGTACCCGAAGATGTTCGGCCGGATGCTGAACGACCGGTTGGGCAAGCTGCACTTCTGGCTGTTGTTCGTGGGGTTCTGGGTCACCTTCATGCCCCAGTACATCGTCGGTCTGCGGGGCATGCCCCGGCGCGTCGCCAGCTACCCCACGACGCTCGGCTGGCAGTCCTGGAACATCGCGTCGACGATCGGCGCCTTCACGATCGCCGTCTCGTTCCTCGTCATGCTCGTGAACGTCTGGGTGTCCTGGCGCTATCCGATCCCGGCCGGCGACAATCCCTGGGACGCGCACACGCTCGAGTGGTTCACCACCTCGCCGCCCCCGCACCACAACTACTCCCACCTGCCCACCATCCGCTCCGAGCGGCCGACGTGGGACTACAACCACCCCGATGCGCCCAACATCCGCCACGGGCGCGGGCAGGGCGGTCCGGGCCACCCGAACGGCCACGGCCCGTTCGGCGGGGGGAACGGCGCGGGACCGCCGCACGCAGGTGACGGCGCGGCGGGCGCGGCGCAGGAGGTGCCGGCGACGTGAAGGTCGAGTCGTCGTTCCTCATCGGCATCGGGACGTTCTTCGGCCTCATCGCGATCTCGTACTGGTTCACCTCGTACGAGGACGGCGGGACGATGATGCTCGTGGGCGTCACGGCGCTCGGCTTCGTGCCCGGCGCCTACTACTACTTCTGGCACCGCCGCTTCCACGGGCACAAGTACTTCTTCTGGGGCAGGACCGACCGCGTCGTCGGCACACGTCCCGAGGACCGCAGCGACGCCACGATCGAAGAGGGGGCGGGCGTGATCAGCTCCTTCCCGGGGTCGAGCGTGTGGCCGTTCATCCTCGGCTCGGGGGCGTTCTCCCTCCTGCTGGCGCTGGTCTTCGGCATGTGGCTCGCGCTGATCGGCGTCTCGTTGATCCTCACGGCGCTCGTCGGCGTCACCGCGGAGAGCCGCCGGGGCGGCCACCACTGACGCGGGACCGGGTGCGGGTCGACACGGGCGCGGCCGGGGTCGTGACCGCCGCGGACCGGGACCCGGGGGAGTCCCCCGCCCAGGTCTCGGGGTCGTTCGCGTCGGGCGGGCTCGTGTGGTTCATGGCCGTCGCGACGGGTGCGATCGTCGCCAACCTGTACTACGCGCAGCCGCTCCTCCATCAGATCTCCCGCACCTTCCACTCGGGCGCGGGGGCCACGAGCCTCGTCGTCACGAGCGCACAGGCCGGCTACGCGGCCGCGCTGGTCTTCGTCCTCCCCCTCGGTGACCGCCACCCGCGACGACTCCTCCTTCCGGCGCTGTACGGGCTCTCGGTGGCGGGCCTCGTCGTGTGCGCGTGGTCGCCGTCCCTGTGGGTCTTCGAGCTCGCCGTGCTGGCCACCGGGCTCGCCACGGTCGGCGCCCAGGTCATGGTCCCGTTCGCCGCGGACCTCTCGACATCTGCGCGGCGCGGCCGGGTCGTCGCCCGGCTGATGACCGGGCTCCTCGTCGGCATCCTGCTCGCACGGACCCTCGCGGGAGTCGTCGCCGACCTCTTCGGCTGGCGAGCCATCTACTGGGTGTCGGCGGCGCTCATGGCGGTGTTCGCCGTCGTGCTGCGCCTCGTGCTCCCCGAGGAGCGCCCGCGCGCCGCCATGCCCTACCGGCGCCTCGTCACCGGCTCGGTGCGCCTCTTCCTCGCCGAGCCGGTGCTCCGCCGGCGCGCCTGGTACGGCGCCACCGTCTTCGGGTCGTTCTCGGTGCTCTGGACGGCGCTGGCGTTCCTTCTCTCGGGGCCGCCGTACCGGTACTCGAGCCTCGTCATCGGCCTCTTCGGGCTCGCCGGGGTGGGCGGTGTCGTCGCGGCCACCTACGCGGGGAAGCTGGCGGACGCGAGGCGCACGCAGCTCGTGACCGCACTCGCCGCCCTCTTGACCGCCGGCTCGTTCGCTGCGCTCGTGGCCGGCCGCACGTCCCTGGCGGCGCTGCTCGCGGGCGTGGTCGTCCTCGACGTCGGCGTCGAGGGCATGCACGTCACGAACCAGACCCTGATCTACGAGGTCGCGCCCGAGGCCCGCAGCCGCGTCAACAGCGCCTACATGACCTGCTTCTTCGCCGGCGGCGCCGTGTCGTCCGGCCTGGCGGGAGCGGTGTACGCCGCGGCCGGGTGGACCGGGGTCTGTGGGCTCGGGGGCGGGTTGGGGGTGCTTGCGATGGCGATGGCGGTCGTCGACCGCGTGCGGCCCGTCGCGAGACCGCAGGGCGCGCCCGAGCACGGCCCGGGGTTCGCACAGTAGATTCCGGGTCGGTTTCGGATCTGCGGCAGCTCTCGTGACGACAGGGGAGACAGAGTGACCGAGGCATTGGGCGGCGCGACGGCGACGAACGCGAACGCGAAGCGGATGATCGTGGTCTCCGGGGACAGCCACGTCGGGCCACGACTCAAAGAGGACCTCCGCCCTTACTGCCCGGGCCGCTATCTCGAGACGTTCGACCAGTTCATCGCGGCCAACGTGCGCACGATGGACGAGGGGATGAACGCGATGCAGGGCGTCGGAGACGCCGGCGACATCCTCATGGGGCGCAGCACGCAGGCGAGCGAGGTCACGAAGATCCGCCGGCTCCTCAACCGACGGACCGCCGGGCACCACGACGTCGAGACGCGCATCAAGGAGATGGACTGGGACGGCGTCGCGGCCGAGGTGATCTTCCACGGGAGCCAGAACACCGAGCTGTACCCGTTCGGGGGGGTCCGGGAGTGGGCGGAGCCCGACACGAAGAAGGACCTCGAGCTCGTGGCCGTCGGCCACCGGATGTACAACCGCTGGCTCGCCGACTTCTGCTCCGTCGCGCCCGAGCGGCTCATCGGTCTCGCCTACCTTCCGATGTGGGACGTCGACCTCG
>DATLRV010000050.1:0-26813 GCA_035534455.1 Acidimicrobiales bacterium | reverse complement strand
CGGGTCGAGGTCTGGTAGTTCTTCATGCTGGCGGTCCCTTTCCTGATCGGATGTCTTGCAGGACGCCCGAGACCTACCACTCGGCAGGCGTCAGGCGGGGGACCGCCACCTCGACTTCTACGCTCCGCGGGACAACCTCCTCCAAAGCTTCCGACGAGGGATTGTCGGATCCGGTCGATCCCGTTCGTAGATGGGGTGGAGGATGGTCGACGGGACCATCCCCGAACCGAGGAGGAGCGATGACGCCCTACCCGAGCGACGTGGTCGGCGACCCCGACTACGCCATACTCCCCGAGGCGGGCCGGCCGACCACCGGGCCGAGGGAGGTCTGACATGGCCGAGTACCTCATCTTCTTCAACGACGAGTGGGTGACCGAGACCACTGACGAGGGGTGGCAGAAGCGGTCGCGCGACGTCCGCGCCGTGGTCGCGGAGATGAAGACGGCCGGGGTCTTGATCTTCGCCGGCGGCCTCGACAACGATGCCCCGGTCTTCCACGTCGAGCCGCGCGACGGCACCCCGATCTTCATGGACGGGCCGTACGCCGAGACCAAGGAGACCTTCGGCGGGTTCGCGGCGGCGGATGTCCCCGACGAGGCCGCCGCCCGCTACTGGGCGGGACGGATCGCCGTGGCCTGCGACTGGCCGCAGGAGGTGCGGATATTCCGCACCCCTGAGCAGGTCCCGACTCCCGACGCCGACCGGGCCGCGGCGGCCGGGGAGGCCTGAGATGCCGCAGTACCTGCTGTCCGTACACGGCGCCGGCTCGGACTACGACCTCCCGGCCGGCAAGTTCGGGGGGTATGCGTCAGCGGAGGAGGCCGACGCGGCGATGGCCGCGACCGGGGTCTTCAACCAGAAGCTGGTCGACGAAGGCCGCTTCGTCTTCGCCGGTGGCCTCCGGCCGGCGTCCACGGCAACCGTGGTCGACGCGACGGGCGACAAGCCGGTGCTCACCGACGGCCCGTACCTCGAGACCAAGGAGTGGATCGGGGGGTTCTGGATCGTCGAGGCGCCCGACCTCGACGTCGCCCTCGAGCTGGCTGCCGAGGGGTCCAGGGCGAGCCGGGGAGCGGTGGAGGTGCGCCCGTTCGCAAGCTGACCGGCAGCGGATGATCGAGGACGTCTTCCAGGACGAGTGGCCGCGCCTCGTGGCCTCGTTGACCCGCCGCTTCGGCGACCTGGACCTCGCCGAAGAGGCGGCCGGCGAGGCCGTCCTCGCCGCCGTCTCCGGGTGGCGCGAGCGGATGCCGCCCAACCCGGGCGGCTGGCTGATGACCACCGCGACCCGCAAGGCGATCGACCGGCTGCGGCGAGAGTCGCAGCGGGAGGGCAAGCACGCCGAGGCCGCCGTGCGACCACCGGATCCCGAGCCGGCGCACCAGATCGAGGACGACCAGCTCCGGCTGATCTTCACCTGCTGCCACCCGGCGCTCGCGCCCGAGGCGCGGCTGGCGCTCACGCTGCGCCTGGTCGCCGGCCTGACCGTCGAGGAGATCGCCCGCGCCCTCTTCTCGAGCGAGGCGGCGATCGGGCAGCGGATCACCCGCGCCAAGGCGAAGATCAAGGCGGCCCACATCCCCTTCACCGTCCCCGAGCGCCTCGAGGAGCGGCTCGAGGACGTCCTCGCCGTCGTCTATCTCGTCTTCAACGAGGGCTACCTGCCAGGGAGCGGCGTCGAACTGCGGCCCGATCTCTGCGATGCCGCGGTGCGGCTGGCCCGGGTCCTGCACGCCCTCCTGCCGGACGAGCCCGAAGCGACCGGCCTGCTCGCGCTGCTCTTGCTGACCGACGCCCGCCGCGCCACCCGCGTCGACGAGGGCGGCGAGCTCGTGACGCTCGACCGGCAGGCCCGCTCGGGCTGGAGCACGGCGCTGATCGAGGAAGGGCACGCGCTGGTGCGCGCCTGCGTCGAGGCCAATCGGCCCGGCCCCTACCAGCTGCAGGCGGCGATCAACGCCGTCCACACTGCGGCGCCCGAGTTCCGGGACACCGACTGGGAGGCCCTCGCCACGCTGTACGACCAGCTCTACGCGGTGCAGCCGACTCCGGTCGTCGCCCTCAACCGTGCGGTCGTCACGGCCGAGCTCGACGGGCCGGAGGCGGCCCTCGCCGTCGTCGACGCGCTGGCGCTGTCCGGCTACCACGCCTTCCATGCGACCCGCGCCGAGCTGCTGCGCCGCCTCGGTCGCTCCGACGAGGCGCGGGCGGCCTACACGCGCGCGATGGAGCTGGCCCGCAACCCCGCGGAGGTCCGGCACCTGACCCGCCGCCGCACGGAGCTGGCGGCCGGCCCATGACGGTGAGGTGATGCCGCAGCGACCTGCGACACGGCCACGCCTCCATGCTCTTCGGCCTCGGCGCCAACGTGCTCGCGGTCGCCTGGCGCATCTACGCGACCAGCATCTGCGCGACCAGCATCTCCGTCACCTTGCACCCCCGACGAACGCGACGTCATCTTTCACCAGCTCCATGTACGCGTCCTCGAGGGACGCCGTCTGCTGCGAGAGCTCGTGAAGGGCGACGACCGGACGCGCACGTGCCCGAGCGTCGCGAGCAGTTCCCCGGTCGGGACTTGGGCGACGAGCCGCCCGCGGCCGATGATCACCTTTTCTCCGTAGCGCTTGCTGAGGCCGTGCGCGTCGATCACGTCAAAGCTCCCTCCGCTCGAAGACGAGCAGCGCCACCGCGAGTGCGGCAACCACCCACACCGCGCACCAGAGCAAATAGGCCCAACTCGGAGGTCCGCTCGCGTAGAACGGCGTCGCGTGGCCGATGGCGTTGGCGAGGATCGTCCTCGGCTCCAGCGCGTAGATCACGCCGTGCCAGAGCCCGTCGGTGGGAAGGATGTACCTCGCAACGCTGTCCACCTCACGAAGCGAGGCGAGGTGGAGGTCGGCTCCGATCGCCCCGACGACGCCCGCCAGCCATGCGGCGCCGAAGAGCGCCACCGCCACCACCCCGGTCGCGAGCGCGGAGAGCCGGGTGCTGAGCAAGAGCCCGACGGTGAGGAGCACCAGGCCCTCGGCGAGCAGGTAGCCGAAGGCGCCGGCGGGGTCAGGAGGCGTGAACCCGCTGACCACGTCGACGACCACGAGCTCCAGCGCGCACACGGCCGCGGCGTAGGCGGCGAGCACCGCGGCGAGGCCGAACCACTTGCCGAGGAGGATCTGCGCCCGGCGGACGGGCCGGGTCGCCACCGACTGGAGCACGCCGGACTCGATCTCCGCGGAGATCGCGGGCGACGAGATCGTCGACGCGCTCAGCGCCACGACGAAGCTGAACATGAACATGAAGAGGATCAGCGCCTGCGGGACCGAGACCGCCACTTCCCCCGAGCTGAGGCTCCTCGAGTGACTGAGGCGGTCGAAGCCCCACGCGCTGAGCACCACCAGCGCGATGGTGATGCCGAGGAACGCCGCGATGAGCTTGCGCCGGAGCGCCTCGCGCATCGTCAGCAGGGCGATGGTGGCGGTCTGGCTCACCGTGCGCCCAACAGCTCGAGGAAGCGGTCCTCGAGCGTCTGGTGCTCGGGCACGACCGCTTCCACGCTTCCGCCGGTGCGCACGATCTGGGCGACGAGCTCGGGTACCGCGCCGGCCGCCGCGCCGGCCATGCGCAACCAGTCGCCCTCGGCGGTCCAGGTCCCGAGCGCGCCGTAGGCGCGCCACCAGCCGTCGGGCAGACCGGTGACGCGAAGCCGGACGCTCGCGCGGGCACCCAGCAACTCGTCGAGCGTGCCCGTCGCGATGGCGCGGCCGTGGTCGATCACGGTGACCCTGTCGCACACCTGTTCGGCCTCCTCGAGGAGGTGGGTGTTCAAGAACACCGTCGTGCCCCGCTCGCGCAAGCGCCGGACGATCGCACGGACCTCGTGGCGGCCCACAGGGTCCAGGGCGCTCGTCGGCTCGTCGAGGACCACGAGCTCGGGCTCGCCCACCAGCGCGACCGCCAGACCCAGTCGCTGCTGCATGCCCTTGGAGAACGTGGCCACCTTGTCGTCGGCGCGATCGGCGAGCCCGACGAGCGCGAGCGCCTCATCGGCGCGCCGGTCACGGCGGGCGAGCTCCAAGAGCCGCGCATGCAGCTGGAGGACCTCCCGGGCGGTGAGCCAGTGCTGGAAACGGAACAGCTCGGGCAGGTACCCGATCCGGCGACGGGTCTCCACGTCACCGGCGGGGGCTCCGAGGACCAGGGCCTCCCCCCCGCTGGGCCGGGCGAGGCCGAGCAGCAACTTCACCGTGGTGGTCTTCCCCGCGCCGTTGGGGCCGAGGAAGCCGAACACTTCTCCGCGCGCCACGGTCATCGAGAGGCTCCGGAGCGCGACCGTGCGGCGGTAGCGCTTCGCCAGCTCGACCGTGTGGACCGCAGGGGACGGCGGAGGACCGTCGGCGGCCGTCGACGCCGGGGCGGCCGGTTCCACCCTGGGCGCTGACGGCGTCGCGGGTTCGTGCTCGGCCTCAGCCCAGCTGTCGAGCGACATCCATCACATCCTGCCCGGAGAGGAGGCCGCCCACCGTGCGGACCACCCCGTCGTGCTCCCAGACGACACCGCTGGCGGCGCCGCCGTCGGCGGACAGGAGCACCGCGGGGGATCCGGAGATCGAGGTCGAGGACTGGGTCATGCCCGACGGCACCGGCACGGGGAGGACGTGACCGAGGTTGCCGAGCAGGTGGAGCTCGTCGGCGAGGCCCTTCGGGAACCCGGGGCGCCCGAAGACGAACGCTTCCAGCTGTTCGAGCGACGCGCCGGTCGACGTCGCGGTCGGGCGTGCCATGGCCGCCACGACCAGCGTCGGCACGCGCCCGAGGGTCCCTGTGCCCGTGCTCACGCCGCCGTACTGCGCGAGGACCCCCGGGCCGAGCGTGAGCGTGAGGGTGCTCCCCTCGAGCGACGGGCCGGCGTTGGCGCCGAACGTGACGCTGACCTGCGACTCCGGCACGGCGAGGAAGCTCGGCTGGCCCTGCACACCTGCGGGCAGGACCGACGGCAGCGGGACGGTCATTCCGGCCGCGGCTTCGGCCGTGGCCAGCGAGCTCGTCTTGGTCGCATGCGGGCGGTTCTCCCACTGGATGGTGCCGTAGGCCCAGGTGTGCGGCAGTGTCCCTCCGCCGCGCACCGGTCGTGTCGACGATGTCGCAGGACCCGATGTGGACGCCGACGTCGATGCCGTCGCAAAGAGCCCGGCCCCGCTCAGCCCCAGGGCTCCCGACAGGCTCTGGAGGTCCGACGTCGACACCGGAAGAGGTGCCACGTGTGTGGGAGAGAACACCACGGTCAAGGTGGCCGCCGCCGCGACACCGGCGACCAGCGCGCCCGAGACCAGGGCCACCCCGGTGGCACCCGCGAGGCGTCGCGGGCGGATGCGCCGCGGAACGTGCCGGCCCGGCACCGGCTCGGCGCGGGCCAGACGCTCCCAGGCCACGTCGACATCGGGCACCGCGTGCGGGCGGGCGAACAGCTCCCGGGCGGTGACAGCGTCGTCTGCGACGCGTCCATGGTGCGCTTGGCACCGCGTACAGCGCTGCAGGTGCCGGACATCACGGTCCGGCACGGCGAACGGCTCGTCGACGAGTCGCCGCAGGACCCGGTCAGGAACGTGGCGCATGCTTCTCAACCTCCCTGCGAAGTGCGGCCTCGGCGCGGCGGAGCATGGTGCCGACGGCACCCACCCCCACACCGAGCGTGTCTGCGACTTCGGCGTAGCTCAGGCCGCTGTGGCGGAGCACCAAGACCATGGCGGAGCGCACCGGGAGACCGGCCAGCGCGGCGCGCACCTCGGCGCCGGCCTCACGGTCCAGGAGGATCTCCTCAGGCCCCGCGCTCGCTCGCTCCGGGCGCGCCCGCAGATGTCGCGCCTCTCGCCGCCGGCTCCCGCGGACGGCATTGAGTGCGAGATGCGCGGCGGCGGTGCGGACCCAGGCCACCGCGTGGTCGGAGCCTTCGGGGTCCGAGAAGCGGCGGCGAGCCGCGATCATGACGTCCTGGGCGACGTCCTCCGCCAGGTGCGGGTCCCGTACCACGCCCCGCGCGATGCGCACGACCGTGGGGTACTGCGCACGGAAGAACCGCTCGAACCCCTCGCACGCACCCGCCGGGGCCTCGCCCACGACCGCCTCCATGGTCATCAACTATCACGCACCGCCGACCGCTGCGGTGTGACGCGCGGACCACGACATCCGGGCGGGCACCGACACCTCGGGCTGCGCCTGGACCACGGGACCCGGGGCCGCGGGCGTCTGGTAGACCTGGGACATGGAGACCCCGGATGCCATCAGAGCACGCCGCAACGTCCGTCAGTACACGGACCAGCCGGTCGCCCGGGAGGACCTCGAACGGATCCTGGAGGCAGGACGGCGGGCGCCGTCGGCCAGCAACTGGCAGCCGTGGCATTTCGTCGTGGTCACCGACCGCGAACGGCTCGGCGTGCTCTCGACCGTGTGGCAGGGGGCTGCATACGTCGCGCACGCCGCCGCGGTGATCGCCCTCGTCGCAGCCGAGCCCGACGACGAGAAGTCCGCCCGGATGCTCCAGTACGACCTCGGGCAGGCGACCGCCTACCTCATGCTGGCAGCCACCGACCTCGGGATCGCCACCGGACATGCCAACGTCAAGGACCAGGACGCCGCGCGCCAGGCCCTCGGGTTCCCCGAGGACCATCGCTGCTGGTACCTGATCGGGCTCGGTCACCCCGCGGACCGCCCGCTCCGCCCGGTCGTGCACCCTGATCGCCGCCCGTTCGACGACGTGGTGCACTGGGAGCGCTGGTAGGACCAGCGCCCGGCCACCGGCTCCTCGCGCCGGCGGGAACCACGGGCGAGCCCGCACCCTCAGATCCAGCGACGCTTGTCGTTGCGGCGCGCCTCGTTCCGCCGTCGCACGTACACGCGCTTGGCGGCGCGCGCGGCGAGCGGATCCGTCCGGCGGCGCTCCGCGGCCACCACCCTGGCGAGCTTCGCGAAGTTCGCGAGCCGGTCCGGATCGAGCGAGCCGTCCGCCACCGCCCGTTTGACCGCGCAACCCGGCTCCCGGCCGTGGCCGCAGTCCCGGAACCGGCAGCCCCGGGCCAGCCCGGCGATGTCGGGGAAGGCCGCGGCGACCCCACAACCCCCGGACAGCGCCAGACTTCGCAGGCCCGGGGTGTCGATCAGGACGCCACCGCCCGGGAGGCACACCAGCTGGCGCGCCGTCGTCGTATGCCGGCCACATTGGTCCCCCGCTCGGACGCTGCCGGTCGCCTGGGCGTCGCGCCCGACGAGTGCGTTCACGAGCGCGGACTTGCCCGCCCCGGAGGGGCCGAGCAGCACGCCGGTCCGGCCGGCGTGAAGTTCTTCTGCCAGGTGGTCGATACCCCGCCGGTGACGGGCGCTCGTCGCGACGACGTCGACGCCCGCCACCCTCATACGCAGGGTCGCGAGCCCGTGGCCGTCGTCGAGGTCGGATTTGGTGAGCGCGACGACGGGTTTCGCGCCGCTCTCCCATGCCAGCGCGACCTCCCGCTCGACGCGCCCAACCTTCAGACGGTCCGCGGGCGCGGCGATGACGACCACGTCGACATTGGCCGCGAGGACCTGGAGGCCGGCGCAGGCGCCGCTCTGCGCAGGGTCCATCCTCGTGACGGCGGACCAACGCTGAAGGACGTCGTCCACGGTGTCGTCGGCACCCACGGCCACCCAGTCGCCGACCGCGACCGGCGTTCGGGTGCGACAGGGTCGCTCCACGCCGTCGGCGCAGGCGACCTGGCAGAGTGCGCCGTCGATCCGGACGACCCGTCCGGGGTGCGTGAGGGCGCGAGGCTGTGCGTTCCACAGTGCATGCACGCGCTCGGAGAAGCCGTAGGGCTCGAGCGCGGCGAACGTATCGGTCAAGAGGACTCCTCGGTGGAGCCCGCCCCGACCGGTGGCGCGCGCAGGCGCTCAGCGGTTCAGGCGCTCAGCGGTTCAGGCGCCGACAAGCGCGGGAAGGAGCGGGCGAGTGGAGAGGGGCGGGGAGGGCGCACGCCCAAGGTGACGCATGATCATCGCTCGTCCCTCCTTTCCCGGTCTCGCCGACCGTCGCAGCGACGCAGTCGCAGTCGCAGTCGCAGTCGCCGTCGCTTGCCGCCCCAGGATAGCCCAGGGACCCGAACCGCCCGCCGACCGGCCCGGTCCGATCGGGGCCGGCGATGGGCCGCTGGTAGCGTCGATGTGTGGACGCATCACAGATCCGGAAGGCATACCTGGACTTCTTCGTCGCGCGCGGCCACGCAGCGATCGCCCGCGCGAACCTCGTCCCTCGCGAGGACCCCACCACCTTGTTCACCGGGTCCGGGATGCAGCCGCTCATCCCCTATCTGCTCGGCGCCGTGCACCCGACAGGTGACCGGCTCGTCGACTCGCAGGTGTGCTTCCGGGCGGAGGACATCGACGACGTCGGGGACACGCGCCACACCACGCTCTTCGAGATGCTGGGGAACTGGTCGCTCGGCAGCTACTTCAAGCAGGAGCAACTGCCCTGGCTGTTCGAGCTCCTGACCGGCGTGGTGGGCCTGGACCCCTCCCGCCTCTACGCCAGCATCTTCTCGGGGTCGCCTCGCTGGGACATCCCGCGTGACGACGAGTCCGAACTCCTCTGGAAGGAGCTCTTCTCGGGTGCCGGGCTCGATCCTGTCGTCGTGGAGGCGGGGTCGGCCGCACAGGCCTCGACGACGGGGATCGGCGACGCCCGCATCGTCGCCTACGACGAGTCCCAGTGCTGGTGGAGCCGGTCCGGGCCGCCCGACACGATGCCGCCGGGTGAGCCCGGCGGACCCGACTCGGAGGTCTTCTACCTCTTCCCGCGGGTCCGTCACGACCCGGAGTTCGGCGCGCACTGCCATCCTCACTGCGACTGTGGACGGTACGTCGAGATCGGCAACTCGGTCTTCATGCAGTACCGCAGGACCGCCGAGGGGTTCGAGCACCTCCCGCAGCGCAACGTGGACTTCGGTGGCGGCCTCGAGCGCATCGCGATGGCGTCCGCGGACGCCGCCGACACGTTCGCGATCGATCTCCTCGCTCCCCTCCTCGGCGACATCGAGGCGATGCGTCCGTCGTCGGCGAGCCGCGGTGGCGACGGCGACGCGCGGGCGGCGAGGATCATCGCCGACCACACCCGGGCGGTCGTGTTCCTCGCGTTCGACGGCGTGGAGCCCTCCAACAACACCCAGGGCTACGTCATGCGCCGGTTCGCGCGTCGCGCGATCCGTCAGGGGCTGCGTCTCGGCATCGACGAGGCGCTCCTCCCCCGTCTCTCCGCCACCGTCGTCGCCGCGTACGGCGACGCCTACCCCGAGCTCTCCGAACGGGCCGCGGAGATCCGCACGGTCTTGGAGCGCGAGGAGACGCTCTTCCGCAAGACCCTGGCCAGAGGGGTGCGCGAGCTCCCCCGGCTGGCAGGGCGCGAGCTCACGGGTGACGCGGTCTTCAAGCTCTTCGACACCTACGGCTTCCCCCCCGAGCTCAGCGTCGAAGAGGCGCGCACCGAAGGTCTGGCGGTCGAGCCGGGCTGGAATGCCCGGTTCGACGAGCTCATGGCCCAACAGCGCGACCGCTCGCGGACGGCCGCGGCAGGCATGTTCAAGGGCGGGCTCGCCGACAGGTCCGCCGCGACGACCCGGCTCCACACGGCGACGCACCTCCTCTACAAGGCCCTCCGGCTCGTGCTGGGCGACCACGTCGTCCAACGTGGGAGCAACATCACCCCCGAGCGGCTGCGGTTCGACTTCTCGCACCCGGCCAAGGTCACGCCCGAAGAGCTCGCGAAGGTGGAGGCGATCGTCAACGACGCGATCGCGCAGGACTGGCCGATGCGCGTGAGCGAGATGGCACCCGCCCAGGCCTTCGCCGCGGGCGCCCTCGGCGCGTTCGGTGACCGGTACGGCGCCACCGTGACCGTGTACACGGCCGGGGACCCGGCGGGTGAGTGGTACAGCAAGGAGATCTGCGGTGGACCGCACGTCGCGCACACCGGCGAGCTCGGCCACTTCCGGATCGTGAAAGAGGAGTCGTCGGCGGCCGGCGTGCGCCGGATCCGCGCCGTGCTCGAATAGCGCACCCGGGTCCTGGCGCATACTTGGGCGTGCGCCGATCCTGCGCCACCCCGGCGGCCGCGGACCGGAATCCGGGGGAGTCCGCGCCCTCCGCGCCCGCGCTCGCGTCGTCGCTTCCCGCACCGCCCCCCGACGGGCCGGCAGCCGGCGTCCACCTCTCCTACGTCCCGGCGCTCGACGGCGTGCGCGCGCTCGCCGTGCTCGGCGTCCTCGCCTTTCACGGTGGCGTCTCGTGGCTCCCGGGGGGATTCCTCGGCGTCGACGCGTTCTTCGTCCTCTCCGGTTTCCTCATCACCTCGCTCCTGCTCGGCGAGTGGCGGGCGACGGGCAGGATCGCCCTCGGCGGCTTCTGGGCGCGCCGGGCCCGGCGATTGCTGCCGGCGCTCTTCGCGCTCGTCGTGGCCGTCGTCTGCCTGGCGCCTGTGGTCATGCCCGCTGGCAGCTACCCGGGGCTCCGCGGCGACGCGATCTCGACGTTGCTCTACGTAGCGAACTGGCACTTCGTCTCGGCCGGCGCGACCTATTTCGCGCAGGCCGCCCCCCCGTCGCCGCTCACGCACACCTGGTCCCTTGCGATCGAAGAGCAGTTCTATCTCCTCTGGCCCGTGGTGGTGCTCGTCGTGCTGACGTGGACGCGGCGGCTGGGGCCACTCCTGTGGGTCTGCGCGGCAGGGTGCGTCGCGTCCTGCGTCGAGATGGCCCTCCTCTTCGGTGGGGGGGCCTCGCTCACACGCCTCTACTACGGGACCGACACGCGCGCGCAGTCGTTGCTCGTCGGCGCGACCCTGGCGGTCGGCCTGGCGATGCTCGCCGACAGGAGGGACGCGACGACCGACCCGTCTGTCGCCTGGTCGCCATGGTCGCCCACCTCGCGAAGGACCCGCGTCGCGCTCGGCGTGCTCGGCGCGGTCGGGACCACCGGCGGGGCCGCGGCGTGGGTGGGCGTTCAGGGCGCGTCGGCGTTCCTCTACGAGGGCGGCTTCCTTCTCGTTGCGCTGTCGTCGGCGGCGGTCATCGCCTCGGCAGTCTGCCTTCCTGAAGGAGTGCTCTCGAGGGTGCTGGGGGCGCACCCGCTTCGCGCCCTCGGGCGGATCTCCTACGGCGTCTACCTGTGGCACTACCCGCTGTTCCTCTGGGTCGACGCCGGGCGGACCCACCTCCACGGCGCAGCCCTGCTCGGCCTCCGCTTCCTGCTCACCGTGGCGGTCTCGTGGGCGTCGTTCGTCCTCCTCGAGCGCCCCGTGCGCCGCGGGCGCGTCCTGCACGGACGGCGCGCGTGGATCGCCGCGCCCGCAGGTGTCGCCCTCGTCGCGGTGGTCGCGGTGGTGACGACCCTCCCGCCGTCCACCCTGCCCGCCGATGCGGCGCCGGGCCCCACCGCGCCGGCCGCCCCCCACAGGGCCGTCCGGGTGCTCGTGATCGGCGACTCCACCGCCCTCACGCTCGGCGTCGCGCTCTCCGAGGACGCGGCGCGCTACGGCATCGCCCAACGCGACGTGGCGATCCTCGGGTGCGGCGTCGTCACAGGCCGCAGGGTGCGCGTCACCGGGCGCGTCGAGTCGATCAGCCGTCCCTGCAGCACGTCGCCCCTTCCCGCCGGGACTCCGCAGGTGAAGAGGGTGCCGACGCCCTTCGGCGTGGACGTGACGGTGCCCGACGGCGAGCGGTGGAGCGCCTGGTACCGGCACTGGGTGGCCCGGGACCGCCCGCAGGTGGTCGTCGTCCTGGCCGGACGCTGGGAGGTCGTGACACGCCTTGTCGGCGGGCGGTGGACGAACATCGGGCATCGCGCGTTCGCCGCTGCCGTGGCGCGAGGTCTGCGGCGCGCGGTGCGCATCGCGACCGCCCGCGGCGCAGCGGCCGTGCTCATGACCGCCCCCTGCTACGACGCGGGCGAGCAACCCGACGGCCAGCCGTGGCCGACAGACGCCGCGGCCCGCGTCGCCGCGTACGACCGCATCGTGCGCGCAGTCGCCGTCCGCAGCGGCCGGCGCACGTCCGTGTTCCCGCTCGGCGCCCTCGTTTGCCCCGGGGGCAAATTCCACCGCAGGCTCGACGGCGTCACCGTGCGCGCCGCCGACGGCGTGCACTTCAGCCTGACAGCCGGCGCCTTCCTCGGGCACCGGATCTGGCCCTTCGTGCTCCGGGCCGCCGGCGTGCGCGCCGGTTCGGGAGGCGTGGCGGCAGCACGAGCGGGCTGAGCCGGAACCGGCGCCCGTCGTTGCTTCCGTGCCCTTGACGTCCGCCTACGTGCCTGGAGGACGGCCGCCCGGCTCGCGCCGTGAGCGGCAATCCCCGTTCCCGCTGCACCGATCGGGCGGTGTGCGGTCCGCCGCCGGCACGGGAAAGGTATTTCTATGGATCGCGCCCCTGGGACACCACCCGCGGCTCGCGGCGGGCTGGCAGGAGAACCGAACCGTAGAGCGCTCGACGCGATGGCGAGCGCGTCACGCCGAGCACAGGGCTCCGGCCGGCCACCCGTCGGCGACGCCGGCGACGAGGAGACCGGTGCCCGCCGGCTCGTCGCGAGATCGACCTCGCGAGGCCCACGCCCCGAGCGGGCCGCGCCCGCAGCGCCCGGCCCCCGCGCGCGTCGCGCACCACGCCAGCACCTCGCTGGGGGTCGCGGTGACGCGCCCCCGGTACGGCGCCCGGGGAGCCGGCCGGCGTGGCGGACACGCTGGGGGATCGACTCGGACCGGTCGCGCGCATTGTTGGTCGGCGGGGTGGTCGGGATCCTCGTGATCGCCGGGGCGGGCATCGCCCTCGGGCTCGCGCTTCGCTCCCCCACCCGCCCTGCCACATCCCGGAGCGGCGCGGCGCGCCCGACCACATCGCAACGCGGCACGGCGGGGCAGCGGTCGAAGGACAACGGGACCACCCGCGCCCCGGGCGGCTCCTCGGCTCCAAGCATCACCTCCCCGCCCACGGCCAGCTCCAGTCCGACGACGACGCCGCCGCCGCCGCCGGCGCCCGCCCCGACAGGCGCGCCACGGCTCACCTCCGCGTATCCGTCGGGCGGGCACGCCGGTCAGACGGTCGTCGTCGACGGGTCCGGTCTCTTCAGCAGCAACGGGCACGTGGTCGCCTACTTCGGCGGCGCGGCCGCGCCCACCAGCTGCAGCTCGCAGACGTCGTGCACGGTGACCGTGCCGGACCTGGGCAGCGGCCGGGCGCCGGTCCGCCTGACCATCGTCACCGCGACGGGGCGGTCCAATCCCCTCACCTTCTCCTACTCGTAACGCCCGTCTCCGCGCCGCGCGTCAGGGGGCCGGAGGCTCCAACCAACCGGGGCCGAGCTCGTCCACGGACGGACACCCCATGAGCACCATGGTCCGGCGCATCTCCGCGGCGAGGACGTCGAGCACCCGCTCGACACCCCGTTCGCCCGCGGCGGCCAGGCCGAAGAGGAACGGACGCCCGATCATGACGGCGCGTGCCCCGAGAGCGAGTGCGGCGACGACGTGCGACCCCCGCCGGATGCCGCCGTCGACGAGCACCTCGGCGTCGACGCCCACGGCCGAGACCACGCGCGGGAGCGCGTGGAGCGTCGCCGGCGCACCGTCGAGCTGGCGGCCGCCGTGGTTCGAGACCACGATGCCGTTCGCCCCGGCGTCGACCGCCCTGCGGGCGTCCTCGCCGGAGAGCAGGCCCTTCACGAGGAGCGGGCCACTCCAGCGCGCTCGGAGGTGCGCCACGTCGTCCCACGAGAACGGGGAGGCCACCGCGCTGAGCATGCCGCCGCCGTGCCCCCCCGGTCCCGCGCCCCGCCGCGACATGCGGAGGCCCGTCGCGGCCAACTGCACCGCCCAGCGCGGTCGGGCGAGCACCTGCGCGCCGAGCGGCACGGCATTGTGCGCGTCCACGCGGAGCGGCGGCGCGACGCCGTGGCGGACGTCGCGCTCGCGGTTGCCGAGCGTCGGCGTGTCCACGGTGACGACGAGTGCCTCCGCCCCCGCGGCCGCGGCCCGGTCGCAGAGTGCGTCGGCCTCGGGCAGGCCACCCGCGGCGTAGAGCTGAAACCACAGCGGCGCCCCCGAGTCGGCAGCGACGGCCTCGACCGGTGAGCCCGCCACGGTGCTCAGGACCGACACCGTCCCGCATGCCGCTGCCGCGCGCGCGGCGCCCGCCGCCCCGTCGGGGTGCAGGAGCCGGACCAGGCCGCACGGCGCGAGCAGCACCGGGAGGGCGACCGACCTCCCCAGCACGGTGGTGGCGAGGGACGGGTCCACCATCCCGGAGGCCATCTTCGGCCGGAACTCGACCGCGGCGAATGCAGCTTCGTTGCGCGACTTGGTCACCTCGTCGTCCGCCGCGCCGTCGACGTAGTCGAAGACGACCGCGGGCACTCGACGGCGTGCGGCGCGGCGGGCGTCGTGCACGCTGTGCAACCGCCCCGCCGCGCGGGCATCGGACCGGGCGAGCAGTTCGGCGATCGTGCTCACCCGCCGTCCTCGCGCCGGTGGACGGTCGTCGCCCCCGACTGGTCGCGAGCCAGCACCACGAGCGTGTCGATGTTCACGTGCGAGGGCCTCGTGACGACGAAGGCGATGCAGTCCGCGACGTCCGTCGCGCTGAGCGGCGTCATGCCCCGGTAGACGGCCTTCGCCCGCTCCTCGTCCCCGTGGAACCGCACTTTGGCGAACTCCGTCTCGACCATCCCCGGATCGATCTCCGAGACGCGGACGGGACGCCCGAGGAGCTCCATCCGAAGGACCCGTGAGAACGCCCGCGTGGCGAACTTCGCCGCGTTGTACCCGCCGCCGCCGAGGTACGGCTCGTAGCCGGCGATGGAGCCGACGTTGACGACGTGCCCGTCGCCGCTCGCCTCGAGGTGCGGGAGGAGCCGCTTGGTCATTCGCAGCGTCCCGAGGACGTTGACGTCGTACATGGTGCGCCACTCGTCTTCGTCGGCATGGTCGATCCTGTCGAGGCCGAGCGCGCCGCCCGCATTGTTGACGAGCACGCGGCACGAGTCGACGCGCGAACAGAACCGATCGACTGAATCGGCATCCGTGACGTCGAGGACCGCCCAGCTCGCACCGATCTCGTCGGCGACCGCCTGCAGCCGCTCCTCCCGGCGCGCCCCGAGCACCACGTCGAAGCCGAGGGCAGCGAGCCGGCGCGCCGTCGCTTCGCCGATGCCGCTCGTCGCCCCGGTCACCACCGCCACGCCGGTCGTCACGGACGGCACCCTACGGGATCCGAGCGCGTTCCCCGCCGCCCGGCGGCGTCAGCTGTGGCAGCGGTCCAACCACGGCTGCTCGCCGTCGGCTTCGTAGAGGGCGATCGCGAGCAGGTCCTGGTCTCTCGGCGAGGCCTCGTAGGGCGGGACGCCGACGAGCGACGGAAGCCCGGCGAGGCGTGCCGCCTCGTTCCACGTCCCCTGGACGAACTGGAACGCGCCCATGTACAGCCCTGTGGGAGAGATCGCCTGGTAGTCCCCACCCGACTCCGCCTGCACGACGCACTGGAGGAACGGGGGCAGTTGTGGCATCGCGCCGGACGACGCGACCGGGGCCGGCGCGGCCGCGGGCGGTGCGCTCGACCCTCCCCGCGCCGGTGTGGACGTCGTCGCCGCGGCGGCCTGCTGCGCCTGCTGCTGGGCGATCGCGACGGCGAGGGCACCGGTGACGTTGGAGCGCTGCTGTGTGAGCTGCTGCTCGGTGGACTGCGCCGACACCAAGGCCGTGTCCGCGCTCTGCAACTTCTGGTTTGCCGCGGCGGCCACCTGCTGCTGCGTCGTCTCCTCGGCCTGCAGCGCGTGTCGGTCCGTCCGGAGCTTGTCGACCGCGGTGGTGAGGTTGCCGGTGATGACCTCGGCGTAGACGGAGGTCGCCCCGTTCGAAGGTGTCGCGGCGAAGAGCGAGTTGGCGCCCTCCGCCTCGGTCCCACCCTCGACGTAGACGTTCACCGCCGCGGCGCGCAGCTGCGCGAGGTCTGCGCCGATGCGGTGATGCGTCGACACGAGCTGGCCCTGCAGCTGCTTGATCTGCGCGTCGTCCGCCGCGGCGTTCGTCATGTCCACTGCGCGCTGCTGGTCGAACGCGTTGATCTGGAGTTGCTCGCGCAGCATCTCCTGGGACAAGGAGGTGGCCTGCTGCTGAAGGGTCGTGACCGGGTCCGCGCCTGCGGGCGCGACCGGCGACCACAGCGTTGCACCGAGCATCGCTGCCACTCCGAGGCTGCACAGGACGGGGGCGACGGCCTTGGCCGACGACACCACGCCCTGTCGAGCCGAACCCGATCCGGCCGCGAGGGCACGCCAGAGAACGGTCACGGGACCCTCGTTCTATCGAGAGGACCTGCCAACGTCAAGCGGGACAACGACTCCTTGGGTTGCATTACGAAGTCGCAGCGACTCGACCACCACTTCGTCACGCGATCGCAATGGTGTTGCCGCACCGGCGGCGTTTCCCCACACGCACCGTGCCGGTGCCAGATGGCTTGCCGAGAGCGGCAAACTGAGCAGATGCCCCGGCGCCGCGCCCACCGTCCGCTCGCCCTGGACGCCTCCCACTGGCGCGACGATGGACAAGCCAAGGTGCGCTATCCCACTCGCGCGGACGCGCTCGTCGCAGCGGACGACCGCTCGAAGGAGTCCGGCACGCACCTCGGCGTCTACGAGTGCGCCTTCTGCGGCGGGTGGCACATGGGGAGGCGGGCGGGCCGCAGCGGTCGTCTCGACACCTGAGCGCCGAGGCGAGAGCGGTCAGGCAGACTCGGACCCCCTGTCGCCGTGCGATTCTGCGGTCCTCTCGAGCGCGCCGGCTCCGACGGCTCCGACGGCTCCGACGGCTCCGACGGCGTCGGCGACGCGTGATGCCGGACCGCCCAACGGGGTCACGGATCGCTCGATGTAGACGTACTTGCCACCTCGCAACCACGACGCGGCGGCGGCGACGAGGCACGCGACGATCGCGAAGTCGAACGCCTCGTGGAGGCCGCTCTTGAACGGACCCGTGATCAGGTGCGGGAAGAACGAGCGACTCGTGAGCGCGTGCCTGCTCGCGGCGGGAAGGTTGGCCAGCACGGATCCCCCCAGCAGGTGGTGGATGGGGCTGTAGCCCAAGAACGCGGCGAAGAGCACGGACACCGGTGGGAGCT
The DNA here is from genome assembly GCA_035534455.1 of Acidimicrobiales bacterium. Classification (GTDB taxonomy): domain Bacteria; phylum Actinomycetota; class Acidimicrobiia; order Acidimicrobiales; family RAAP-2; genus JAJYVT01. Next base: position 9,636 of record DATLRV010000050.1, on the reverse strand, counting down.
TCGAGACGCGGCCCGCGGCTGCGACGGGCACGCCGTGTGCGACGAGCCCGTGGTCGAGCGCAGAAGGCAGGGCACTCGAGAGGCCGACGATCATCAGGGTGAAAAAGATGCCGATCGAGAGCACCTGCGCGGAATTCTGAAAGGTCGAGTTCATCCCCGATCCGACACCGCGGTGCTGGGGCGGGAGGCTGTTCATGACCCCCGCCCGGTTGGGTGCGGCGAACGCACCCATGGCCATCCCGTTCATGAGGAGAAGCAGCGCGAACGTCCAGTACGGGAAGTCGATCGGCAGCACTTCCAAGAGCGCGAACGACACGGCCGCTGCGAGCATCCCCCCGGATGCGAAGGGCCGTGAACCGAAGTGGTCCGACAGGATCCCCGACACCGGTCCGGCAAGGAGGAACCCGCCGGTGAGCGGCAGCATGTAGATCCCGGCCCACAGCGGCGTCTCGGAGAAGCTGTAGCCGTGCAGGGGCAGCCAGATGCCCTGCAGCCAGATGATGAGCATGAACATCAGCCCGCCGCGGCCCACCGCGGAGAGGAACGACGACATGCTGCCCGCGGTGAACGCGCGGATGCGGAAGAGCCGCAGGCGGAACATGGGGTCGCGGACCTTCGTCTCGACGAGCGCGAAGAGGCCGATCAGCACGGCCGCGGCACCGAGGCACCCGTCGACGAACGGGCTCTCCCAACCCATCGACCGTCCGCCGTAGGGCTGGATCCCGTAGGTGATGCCGATCATGAGGAGCACGAGACCGAGGGAGAAGGTGACGTTGCCCGCCCAGTCGACGCGGGCACGCTCGCGCCTCGGCACCTCACGGAGCTTCGTGTAGGCCCACACCGTGCAGAAGAGCCCTGCAGGCACCGACACGTAGAAGATGAGATGCCAGTTGATGGGTCCGAGGACCCCGCCGAGCACGAGGCCGATGAAGGTGCCCGCGATGCCGGTGATCTGGTTGATGCCGAGCGCCATCCCCCGCTGTCCCGGCGGGAAGGCGTCCGTGAGGATCGCAGAGGAGTTCGCGATCAGGAATGCCGCCCCGACCCCCTGGAACAGCCGCATGACCACGAGCCAGATGGCCGCCGCCGACCCGTGCATCCACGTCACGCCGAGGACCAGCGAGAAGAACGTGTAGACGGCGAAGCCGAGGTTGTACATCTTGACCCGGCCGTACATGTCGCCGAGACGGCCCAGGCTGACCACGAGCACGCTGGTCACCACCATGAACCCGAGGATCATCCACAGGAGGTAGAAGCTGTTCCCGGGCTCGAGCGGGTCGATCCCGATCCCGCGGAAGACGTCGGGGAGGGCGATCAGCATGATCGACGTGTCGATCGTCGCCATCATCATCCCGAGGGTCGTATTGGTCAGGACGACCCACTTGTACCGTCCTTCTCCCGCGCCCCCTGTTGCGTCCTGGGGCGTGCCGTCGTCGCCCACGCGGCGCGACGAGACCGCCCGGAGGAAGGACATGCGATCACCTTAACGGCGAGGAGGCGGCGGTGCGCCGGCGGTAGCCTCCATGAGGTGGCGACAGGGATCGGCGACGGGGACGCAGGCCTGGACCTCGACCTCCTCGCCTCCTCGTTGCGGGCGGACGACGGTGACGTGCGCGTGCTGCTGCGTGCCCTTGTCACCCGCCTGTCAGGCGCCCTCGGCGACCGGCTGGACGTCGAGCGAACGGGCCGCTTCCGCAAGGCGGAGGAGATCCGCCGCGTCTCGATCCGCCTCGGGGACGACCAGTTCGATGCCACCGTCGACCGGGGGGGGCTCGAGTGCACCGTCAGCCGGAGCAGCGGGGGCATCCGCATCCGCTCGACCCGCGTCGGGATCGACGACTGGCTGCGCCGGCTACTCGGCGCGCTGCGTGACGAGGCGGCAACGACCGAGGCGACGAGGGTGGCGCTCGAGTCGCTCGTGATAGGAAACGGCGCGTGAACGACGACAACGACCCGGCGGAGGAGCGCCTTCCGGCCCCGCCGGACGCCCCTGCCCGCACCGGCCAGCTTCCCCAAGGCCTTCCCCCCGACGCGAGCCGGAGGCTCGCAGAGCTGGAGGACCGTCCGGGTCACAAGGGGATGTTCACCTCCGATCTGTCGGTGAACGAATTCCTCCTCATCAAAGAGGTGGGCTTCCATCCGCTCGGTTTCGTGATGGGCAGCTCGATCTACCACCTGGGCATCCAGACGAGGAAGTGGTCGCAGAGCCAGGAGCTCTCGAAGCTCACCGAGGCCATGTACGAGGCGCGCCAGCTCGCGATGGACCGCATGGACGCCGAGGCGACCGAGCTCGGCGCCGACGGGGTCGTCGGCGTGCGCCTCGACGTCAACTACTACGAATGGGGATCGGACACCGCCGAGTTCATCGCGGTGGGCACCGCGGTCAAGGCCGAAGACGGCCGCTCCTACCGGAACCGTCAGGGCAAACCCTTCACGTCGGATCTCTCCGGCCAGGACTTCTGGGTCCTCATGCAGACCGGGCACGTCCCGCTCGGCCTCGTGATGGGCACCTGCGTGTACCACATCGCCCACCGCGGTCTCGGACAGACCCTGCGGAGCACCGGCCGCAACGCCGAGCTCCCCAACTTCACCCAGGCCCTCTACGAAGCCCGCGAGCTGGCGATGACGCGCATGCAGGACGAGGCGAACGAGCTCGAGGCGACCGGCATCGTCGGGGTGCGGCTCGAGGAGAAGAGCCACATGTGGGGCGACCACACCATCGAGTTCCTCTCTCTGGGGACCGCGGTCGCGCGCTCGGAGGGCGACTTCACGATCCCCCAGCCCAAGACGATCATCTCGCTCGACGGCTGATGCCTTCCACCGCCGGCGACGAGCTCCCCGAGGCGGCAGCCCGGCGGCTCCGCCCGGGCGCGTGGTCGTCGGGCCTGTCGGTCGCGGACTTCGCCTCGTGCCTCGACATGGGCATGGACCCCGTCGGGTACGTACAGGGCTACGCCGTCCTGCAGTGGAGCTGGTTCATGGGCACAGGCGGCATGGGGATGGGCATGGGCGGTCTCGGCGGAGGATGGGCCGGCACGCCACAGCGCCGCGGCCAATACGTCGAACAATGGCAGTGCCCACACGGGTTCGTGAGCGCCGAGCACCGCATGTACGGGGCCAACTACGAGCTCACATGGATCGAGGAGAGCTGGGCGACTGGGTGGGGGCTCGCGACCGGTCGCATGCTCGACGAGGCGAAGGCCCTCGGCGCGAGCGGGATCGTGGGCGTCGTCGACGAGATGCGACCGCTCTTCGGTGGGACGGTCGAGTTCCGCGCGAGCGGCACGGCGGTCGCGGTCCCCGACGCTCCGCGTCCGGCGAACCCGTTCAGCACCTACCTCTGCGGGCAGCGGCTGGGGAAGCTCATCGAAGCGGGGTTCGCGCCGGTCTCGGTCGTCGCCACGTTGAGCGCCGTCCGCATGCTCGGTTCCTGCGTCACCCACTACCAGCTCGCGGGCACGAACGTGGGGACCTGGTACGGCCCGGCGGCGGGTGGCGTGTCCGGCGTAGGTCCGGTCGACCAGGTCAACCGCGCGGAGGCCGCGGCCCGCAGCCTCGCACGGGAGCGGGTGCGCGGCCAGCTGGGCGCAGACATCCTCCACGGCGCGACGCTCGAAAGCTCCGAACGCGAGATCGGCGAGGGTGACCTCTCGATCCAGTGCACCCTGAAGGGGACGCGCGTGCGGCGCTTCAAGGACTTCGATCCGCTGCCCGACGCGCTTCCCGTCGTCCGTCTGACCTGAGGAGCGCCCGGTGACGATCCGAGACGAGGTCCGAAGTGCGGTCCGGGCGCTGTCGGCTCCTTCGCCGGCGGAGGCTGAGGGATCAGGCAAGCGTGCGGGGACGGGCGGCACCACGTCCGACCTCACCATCGACGAGACCCTGCTCCTCCATTCGGCGGGTTGGGAGCCCGTCGACCTCGTCTACGGCATCTCGTGGTGGTCGATCCCCTGGGGCGCCTGGCAGTGGACCACCGGCGAGGTGCAGGAGGCCTCCGGCGCGTTTGCCGGGGCCATCGCCCAGGCCGAACGGCAGCTGCGCGAGTCCTGCGAGCGCGCCGGCGCCTCGGGCGTCCTCGGCGTCGAGGTCGGGATCCGCGTGTCCTCGCACCACGTCTCGATCGAGTTGACCGGCACCGCGGTGCGCCGCGTCGAGGCGGACGCCCACCGGTTCGAATTCGTCTCGGACCTCTCGGCGCGCGACTTCGCCTTGCTTACGCGCGCGGGATGGTGGCCGCTCGGCATCGCGGCCGGCGCGAGCTTCGTCGTCGCGCCGCGCCGCTCCGCGCGGGAGTGGGCGTCCCAGCAGGGGCAGAACGTCGAGCTCCCGAACCTCACCCAGGCGCTGTACCTCGCCCGTGAGCGCGCGATGGAGCGCATGCAACGGTCGGGCAGCGCGATGAAGGCCGAGGGCATCGTCGCGGTGAAGCTTCGCGAGGGCCGCGCGAGCTCCAGCGTCCGGGTCATCCAGTTCGTCGCCATCGGCACGGGCGTCCACCTCCGGACAGGCGAGCACCGCTCCGTGTCGCCCGAGATGGTGGTGCCGCTCGACGACCTCGTGAGAGGGTTCGACGTGAAGAGCTTGCGTTCCGCCGGCGGCGAGTAGCACCTCGGCCGGCGACGGACGTCAACCGCCCGCGACCGTCCCCTGCCACGACCGCCACAGGGCGGCATACCTGCCGCCGGCGGCAATGAGCTCCTCGTGCGTGCCCTGCTCCACCACGCGTCCCCCGTCCACCACGACGACCTGATCGGCGTCTGCCGCGGCCTGGAGACGGTGCGCGACGGCGATGACCGTGCGCCCCTCGAGGACCCTCGCCAGCGACCGCTCGAGGTGACGGGCGGTGCGGGGGTCCAACAAGGCGGTGGCCTCGTCGAGCACGAGCGTGTGGGGATCGGCGAGCACGAGGCGGGCGAGGGCGAGCTGCTGCGCCTCGCCCGGGGAGAGCTGCACCGCGCCCGGCCCGAGCGCGGTGTCCAGACCCGCCGGGAGCCGCTCGAGGAGGGGACGGGCGTCGACCACGTCGAGGGCGCGCACGAGGTCCTCGTCCGTCGCGCCTGTCGCCGACAGCGCAAGATTCTCGCGGAGCGTGCCGTTGAAGACGTGGTACTCCTGCGTGACCAGCGCGACCTGGCTGCGGAGTCGCTCGGGGGGAAGGGTGTGGGCGTCCACGCCCCCGACCCGGACGTAGCCGGACCGCGGCGCGTGCACGCCGCTGAGCAACAGCGCGAAGGTGCTCTTCCCCGCGCCGCTCGGTCCGACGAGCACCACCCGCGAGCCCGGACGCGGCAAGAGGTCGATGGCGTGCAAGACGTCGTGGCCGGTCCGGTACGCGTACCGCACGTCCTTGGCGACGACGTCCTCACCTGCCGGATCGGTCGTGGCGAGGGGCGGTGCGTCGACCTCGCGCACGCCGAGGAGGCGGCTGAGCGACGCAGTGCCGAGCTGGATCTCGTCGAGGTAGCTGAGCACCGTGTCGACCGGGGAGATGAGGAGCTGCACGTAGAGCACGGCGGCCGTCGTCGCGGCGATCGACAGCCGCCCGTCCACGTGCAGCATTCCGCCCACGACGAGCGCGAGGACGAGCGGCACCACGTAGCAGGCTTCGGCCATCGGGAAGTAGAACGTCCGCAGTCGCAACGTGTAGCGCTCCGCGGCGACCCACCGCCGGATGTCCTCGTCGATCTGCGCGATGCGGAGGTCCCCGAGGCGGAACGTCTCGATCGTCCGCCCCCCGGCGGCGGTCTCCTGGACGCGGCCGTTCGTCTCGTCCCACGTCGCCATGGTCCGCTCGTAACCGGGGCGCGCACGCTTCAGGTACCAGCGCGTCCCCGCAGCGAGGAACGGGACGGTCGGGACCAGTACGAGGCCGAGGGGTGGCGCCGTCACGAGCAGCGCGACCACGATCGCGACGCACTGGCCGATCGCCACCACCATCTGCGGCGCCGCCTGCCGGACGGACCACGTGAGCTGTTCGACGTCCGAGGACGCGCGCGTCTGGAGCTCTCCGGTCCCTGCACGCTCGACGACGCCGAGCGGCAGGGCGAGGACGGCGCCCACGAAGTCGCCACGCAGCCGCGCGAGCAACCGTGCGGTCAGGTGCCCTGCGGTGCGCGAGGCAAAGGTCGCCGCGACGCCCTGCGCCACCAGCGCGGCAGCGAAGACGGCCGCGGCGAGCTCCACGCGCCCGAGCGCCCGTCCCTTGCCGGCGGCGTCCGCCACGACCTGGCCGAGCACCTGGGGCCCAACGAGGCCCGCGACGGCGGCGAGCGCGAAGAATCCGACCACCGCAGCGCTCGCGCGCCACTCCCGGCGAATGGCGGTCCGCACGTACCTGCGAACGGTCCGACGTGCCGCCACGGGAAGGGCGGTGTCCTCGACAACGGGTGCGGCTGCATCGCTCACGACGCGTCTCCCCGCAGGACCTGCGCCTCGTAGGTGGCGTCCGACGTGCGCAGCTGGCCCTGACGTCCGGCGGACCGGGCGGTGCCCTCGAGGACGATCACCTCGTCCGCCTGCTCGGCGACCAACGGGCTGGTCGTCGTGACGACCGTCGTCCGCCCCCGCCGGATGTCCGCGAGCGCCTTGGCGATCGCGGCTTCGGTGTGTGCGTCCACCGCGCTGGTCGGGTCGTCGAGAAGGAGCACATCGGCATCGGCGAGGAGGCCCTGGGCCAGTGACAGCCTCTGGCGCTGGCCGCCCGAGATGGCGCGCCACTGCTCGGGGAGGGCCGTGTCGAGCGCGTCGGGCAGGGACGCGACCACGTCGGAGGCCTGCGCGGCCTCCAATGCGCCGGCGAGCGTGACACCGGGCCGGGGAGCGTGCGGGGCCGGGCCGTCCGTAGGGTCGGACCCGTCGGCTCTCTCGTCTCTCACGCCCCCGGCGCGTCGCGTCCTGGCCGGCGCGAGCACCTCGCGCACCGTGCCCCGAAGGTGGAAGGGGGACCGTTCCAGCATCACGACGTGGCCGCGGTACCAGTCGAGCGGCAGCGTGCGCACCGGCACGTCTCCCCACTGCACGTCGAACCCCGACCGCGGCGCCGCCCAGCGGGCGAGGCGCTCGAGGAGCTCGGTCCCCTCCTCGGGCGTCGCCGGGACCACCGCCGTCAGCTTCCCCGAAGAGATGCGCGCCCCGGTCTCCTCGTCGACGAAGTCACCTCCCGGCGTCTCGAGGGGAGCCGGCTGCGTGCCGTCGGGCAGGTCCCGCTCCATGGTCAAGACGGCGATGACGCGCCGCGCGGCGACGACCCCGGCCGTCCATCTCGACGCCGCCTGCACGAAGGTCTGCATCGGGATCACGAGGAATGCCGCCGAGGCGTAGAAGGCCACGAGGTCGCCGGGCGACAGCGAGCGCTCGACGGCGAGGTGCGCGCCGACCCACGTCACCGCCACGACGATCGCTCCGGGCAGGACCACCTGAGCGCCGTCGAGGATCGCCTGCAGGTTGGCGGTCCTGATCGCCGCGGAGGCCACCTCGTCCGAGGCGCGGCCGTAGCGCCTGGCGAACACCTGCTCCCCGCCGAGACCGCGCAGGACCCGCAGTCCGGTGACGGTGTCCGAGGCGACCGAGCTGGCGTCCGAGCGCCGGTCGCGCTCGGTCGTCTGCCGGCGCTCGAGGGGTCGCAGGACCGGGGCGACGGCGAGCACCGCGACGGGCACGCCGAGGACGACGATCGCTCCGAGCGGAGGCGACACGACCAACAAGACGATCGCCACCACCGCGTACGAGACGATCCCGCCGGTGAACCGGGCCACGATGTCGAGGACGTCGCCGACACGTTCGATGTCCGAGGCGCCGATGTTGGCCACTTCGCCCGTGGCGACCCGGCGCGCCAGGTCACCTCCGAGGGCGATCGCGCTCCGCACGACGAGCTGCTGGACCCTGCTCGAGCAAATGAGGAAGTTGGCGACGGCACGACGGTGGCGCAGGATCCCCGCGGCAGCCTGGAGCAGCCCGAGTGCGAGGACCACCAGCGACCACTGGACGATCTGCCCTTCGGAGCGGCGCACCACCGCGCCCAGTGCGGCGCCGAGGGCGAGCGGGATCGCGGCCTGGCTCACCATCCAGAGGATCCCGAAGAACGAGCCGGTCAGGAGCGTGGGCGCCTGCTTGCGCGCGCACCACAGAAGGAATCGTCCCGGGGACCTGGTCTCCGGCACGCCCGGATCTGGGAGGGGCAGCGCCAGCATGAGCCGAACGACGGTAGTCGCGCGGCCCTGTCGGGTCAGGCCGCCGCCGGTCCGAAACGTTGGTCGGAGCGTCCTCGCCGCTTCCGGGGATCGCGCCCCGCGCTCAGGTCCCCGGACGACCCGTCTGGTTGATCAGCTGGGTGGCCGCGCCGCGGAAGTAGTCGGCCATCTCCGACTCGTCGGCGGGGTCGGCCCCTGCCTCGGCGAGGGCGGAAAGCATGCGGTCGAGCCACGCATCGCGCTCGGCGAGTCCGATCTCGAAGGGCGCGTGCCGCATCCGCAACCGTGGATGGCCGCGTTGCTCCTGGTAGGTACGTGGTCCGCCCCAGTACTGGATCAGGAAGAGGCGGAGGTGCTCGTTGGGCCCGGTGAGGTCCTCGGGGTACAGCGGACGCAGCACCGGGTCCGCCTCCACCCCCGCATAGAAGCGGTCCACGAGCGCGGTGAAGAACGCCTCGCCACCCACCCGCTCGTACAACGTGGGAGCCACGGGTGCGACGGTAGACGCCTTCGGCCCGAGTCGGTGCGCTGCGTCGAGTTACCGTGGCCCCTGTGCCTACACTCTCCGCGGCGCTCGGCCCCCGCCCGGACGCTGCCTGCGGCCGTAGTTCAATGGCAGAACCTCAGCCTTCCAAGCTGATGATGCGAGTTCGATCCTCGTCGGCCGCTCTCCTGCGCACCAGCCCGGCGGAGTCGCGCTCGACCCATGCCCGCCTCCGGCGGACTGCAGCGGTACGCCGCGAGGCGTCAGCTGGCGATGGTCTGCGCCACGGCGGAAGCGATCGCCTTGTAGCCCTGGACGTTCGGATGCGGATTCTGGTCGGTGCAGGTCCACGTGAGCTTGCAGATCTGTTTGACCTCGAGAGGAACCGATCGCTGACCGGATACGTGCGACGGCTTGGTGGCACCCGTCGCGAACGCGGCGTCGACGTGGGCGACGCGCACGCCGAGGTTCTCGTAGACCGCGGTCAGCGCAAGGTTCAGCCGTTCGACCACGCGGACCGCGGCGAACGTGGGATCCGGAGTCGGTTAGTGGACGTAGTCGGCGAGGAAGGGTCGTCGTGGTCGAGCCCGACGATCCTCAACGATGGCCCTCCTGCCGCCGGAGCCTCGACACCACGATCGGGAGGAGCGCTCGAACCCAAGATAGGACCTCCTCCACGCACTTCGGCGCCACGGTTCTTCCAACGAGGCACGAACCCATGTCCGGAAAGCCGAGGTCCACCGTCACGAGCTCGACGTGGCCCCGATGCGCCCGCAGGAACGCCGTCGCTGTCGCAACCTCGGAGCCCCTGGGGCGGTTAAACCTCGATCCACCGCGCAGACCCGGCTGACCGCCTGTCGATGACCGGGCGGGAGCGGGAGTGCCACTCGGCACTGCTGAAACGCCGGCACGACCCGAGCATGGGCGTGACCGACCAGAGACTCTTGTGGTTGGCGGGATGTC
>DATLRV010000049.1:0-135288 GCA_035534455.1 Acidimicrobiales bacterium | reverse complement strand
CCGCACGCCCGGCGACGCGCAGCACCGCTGCGCCCGTGACCAGGTCGTGCGCGAGGTCGACGAGCGCGTCATCCGCCCGCTCCAGCGGATAGAGCTGGACCGTCGCCCGGACACCGAGACGCGGGGCCATCGCCAACAGCTCCTCGCCGTCCTGGCGGGTGTTCGCCGTGACGCTACGTAGTTCCCGCTCTTCGAAGAGGTGCTTCGCGTACGACAGCGTCGGGACGTCACTCAGGTGGATGCCAGCCACCGCCAGCACGCCCCCCCGGTCGAGCGCTGCCATCGCCGGCAGCACGAGATCTCCCACCGGGGCGAAGAGGATGGCCGCGTCGAGGGGCGCAGGCGGCGCGTCGGCCGCTCCGCCGACCCAGGTCGCACCGAGCTCGCGCGCGAGCTCCTGTGCATCGTCGGAGCGGGTGGCGACGTAGAGCTCGGCGCCCTGGGCTCTTGCGATCTGGGCGGTGATGTGCGCCGAGGCACCGAAGCCGTAGAGCCCCAGGCGACCGCCCGGGGGGAGAGACGTTCGCTTGAGGGCGCGGTACCCGATGATGCCCGCACACAGGAGCGGCGCCGCCTGCTCGTCACTCAAGCCGTCTGGCAGCCGGTACGCAAATCGCTCGTCGACGATGGTCGCTTCGGCGTAGCCCCCGTCGCGGTCCCAGCCGGTGAACGTCGCGGAAAGGCAGAGATTCTCGTGCCCGCGACGGCAGAACCGGCAACGCCCGCACGTGGATGCGAGCCAGGCGACGCCGACCCGGTCGCCGATCTGAAACCGCGCCGCACCGGGGCCGAGCGCGGTGACGTTGCCGACGATTTCGTGTCCCGGCACGACGTGAGGCCGATGGACGCCGAGATCGCCCTCCGCGACGTGGAGATCGGTGCGGCACACGCCGCACACCCGGACGTCCAACTGCACCTCTCCGACTCCGGGCTCAGGACGCTGACGCTCGACGAATCGGAGTGGGCGCCCGTCGATCGGACCCGGATCGCAGACCTCCCACGCACGCACGCCGCCCATCCTCGCGCCCTGACGTCCCACCCGACAGGCCGGACAAAAGGGCGAAGCGCCCAATCCGGTCGAAGTAAATTAGACAGCCACGCGGGCCGCAAGCGGTTGGTGCGCCGCCGCGATCGGCCACTCGCTGACACCGTCGGCGATCGGGCTGAGGCCCTTCAGAGCTCGCCACTCTGCGAACGACACCTCCCATTCGCGGTGCCACGACTTCTGCCACACGTGGAGATCCCATGGGGACGCTGACTGGAGGTCGGGATAGCACCTGCACAGCGCCCGGACGACGTCGGCCGCAGCCTTTGCGTCCGCCGAGGCGTCGTGCGCGTGGGAGATGTCGACGCCGTAGTGCGCGCAGAGGTCGGCCAGCGTTCGCTTCCCCCGGCGATACCGGTCGACGTGCCGATCGATCACGAGTGCGTCGAGCACCGGCCCGCGGAATCCGAGTTCGGCAAGCCCTCGACCCGTCTCCCGGCGATAGCAGCTGTCGAGCATCGTGAGGTCGTAGTCCACCTTCATCCCCACCACGGGCACGCCCCTGACCGATGCATCGAGCAGCGAGTCGGCGATGCGACGCACCGCGATTCCGAGAGCGATCCCCTCTCGGCGAGCACATTCCGTCGTGATCCCGTGCACCGCCGAGGCGCCGGCGGGGATCTCGCGCCCGGGGTCGACGAGCGCTGCGTCCCACGAGGTCACGACGCCCTGCTCCACGGCGACGAGCGCGTAGGAGACCGGCACGTCGCGCGAAGGGTCGACGCCCGTCGTCTCCAGATCGAATGCAAGGAGCTCTTGGTCGTCCCATCGAGCGGCACGGGTCATGGCGTGAGCATGACAGGGGGGTGTCATACGCCCGCGGATGGTTCCCCGAGGGCGCGCGCGCTCTCGACCGGTCGCGGCTCCTACGCTGCGGTCGATGCCAGACGAGCCCAGGTCGAACGGTGGACAGGAACGGGCCCCGGGCGAGCCGAGCATCGAGACCGACCAGGCCGGCGGCGAGCACTCGGCCGGCACGTCCGGCGGCGAGGCGTACCGCTGGCACGGGCCGTCGCCACACGCATATCCCGGTGCGGAGGCGCACAACCCGTACGGCGCCTACCCGACACCGCGCATTCCGCAGGGTCCTCGTGGGGAACCCGGGCCGTATGGCCAGGCGGGGCCACCCGCGGAGCAGCCCCAGCAGCCTCCGTACGGCCAGCAGCCTCCGTACGGCCAGCCTCCGTACGGCCAGCCTCCGCACGGCCAGCCTCCCTACGGCCAGCAGCCTCCGTACGGCCCGGGGCCGTACGGTCCCCAGGGCGGGTACGGGCCGGAGCATCCGTACGGACCGGGGCCCTACGGACCACAGGGGCCGTACGGGTCGCAGCACCACTACGCCCCCTACGGCCAGCAGAGCCCCTATGCACCGCCGCAGTCGGCTCCCTATGCGTGGCCGTACGTGCCACCCTCTCCGCCCCGACCGCCGCGCACCCCCGAGGAGCGGCGTCACCGGACCAGGCTCGGCCTCCTGTTCGCCGCCGTGCTCCTCCTCGCGGTCGGGGCCGGGATCGGCATCGGCGCCGCGATCGCGCCCTCGAGCCCCGCCACAGTGGCGACGGGCCTCGTGCACCGCGCGATCTCGGCCGCCACCGACGCCGGGACCTACCACTACGTCGACGTGACGACAAACTCCGGCGCCCCGTACGACATCGAGGGGGATGCCAGCCCGACGGGCGGCCAGCAGCTCATCAAGCAGGCCTGCCAGCCGGTCGGCTCGAACACAACACGCACAAGCATCTTCAACCTTCGTCTGGTGCGTGGGGTCGTCTACTTCCGCGGCAACCTCGTGGCCGTCGTCGACGAACTCGGCGTCCCAACGTCACGCGCCCCATCGGTCGTCGACCAGTGGGTGAAGGTGGCCAGGGGCGATCACCCGTACCACACATTCGCGGCGGGAATTGCGACGCGTTCGAACATCTCGCAGCTTCGCACCGTGATGGTTCCGACCTCGAGCCGCAAGGATCCGACGGCCTCGGCGTCCACCGACGTGCTCGGCGCGCTCTTCAAGACAAAGAAGACGCACGTCTTGGTGGGAAGGGCGAAGCTCGTGATACGCAGGTCCTCGAGTCTCCCCCGCACGTTCCGTGGTGCCGCCACCGTGACACAGCGGCGCGAGGTCATCACATGGTCGTTCAGCAAGTTCGGCCAGCACGTCGACGTCGCGGCGCCGTCGCACGCCCTCCCCTTCACCGCGCTCCACGCGAAGTCGCCTCCCAAGGGGTCCTGCATCTGAGCCCTCCGCCGGCGGCGACCGTGCGGCTCAGCCTTCGGGCCTCCCCGAGCGGCCCTCGAGGAGCGGTGCACCCGGTCGCCTGGCCGGCTCCACTCGCGCAGATGACCGCCTACGCCATGCGACACCCGAGAGCACCTCGAGGACCACGCGGTTCGCGAGATACGCGGTGACTTCGGCGTGGTCGTAAGGGGGTGACACCTCCACCACGTCCATCCCGGCGAGCGGCACCTCCATGGCGATCCGTCGAACGGCGTCGAGGAGCTGGCGGCTGGTGAAGCCGCCGGGTTCCGGGGTCCCGGTCCCGGGTGCCAGGCCCGGGTCGACGACGTCCACGTCCACCGAGAGGAAGACGCCGTCGCAGTCGTCGGTTGCGATCTCGAGGGCTTCGGTCAGACAGTCATCGAGCCCGCGCCCGACGATCTCGGTCATCTCGTAGCTGCGCATCCCCTGCTCCGCCATCCACTCGAGCGTCTCTGGCTCGGGCCAGTACCCCCGGAGACCGAGCTGGAGGAAGCGGTCGCCGCGCGTCGCACCGGACTCGATCAACCGGCGCATGGGCGTGCCGTGACCGTAGAGCGAGCCAAACTGCGTGTCGCCCGTGTCTGCGTGCGCGTCGAAGTGGACCACGGACACCCGGCCGAACCCGACGTGGCGCGCCACGCCGGTGACGTCTGGGAGCGCAATCGTGTGGTCCCCTCCGAGCACCACCGGTAGCGCACCACTTCTGGCGATCCGCTCGACCGCGTCGGCGAGCTTGTCGAGGGACCGTTCGGTCTCGCCCGAGAGCATCTCGACATCGCCCACGTCGACGACGCCGAGCTCGGCGAGGGGGTCGACACCTAGAGCGAGGTGCGGCCGACTCCCGTCGTGCGGCAGGTAGTCGGTGAGACGGATGGCCTGAGGCCCGAACCGAGCACCTGGCCGGTGCGACGTGCCCCCGTCGAACGGGGCGCCGACCACGACCGCCGCCGCGCGCGCGAAGGACGGCGGGTCGTCGAGGTCCGCAGCCGGCACGCCCAGGAAGGTCGCATCCGGGCCGTACATGTTGCCGAGCCTCACGCGCGCAGGGTCCTGTCGAGGAAGTCGAGCGTCACGGGCCACGACGCCGCCGCTGCCTCGGGGTTCGAGAACATCGGGGCGAAGGAGTTCTCGAAGGCGTGCCCGGCCTGCTCCTGCACCACCACCTCGGTGCCGGGCCGGCCGACGAAGACCGAGGTGACCGCGTCGATCTCCTCTCGCGGAATATAGGGATCGGAACCGCCGTAGTGGAAGAGGACGGGGCACTTGACGTCGTCTGCCACATCGAGCTCCGCCGCGATCCCCGACCCGTAGTAGGCGACGCAGGCGTCGGGGTCTGCGGCGGCGGCGACCTCGTAGGCGAGGCGGCCGCCGAGGCAGTAGCCCAGCACCGCCACCTTGCCGCGCACTTCCGGGAGCATCCGCAGATGGCGGAGCGCAGCCACCAGGTCGCCGGTGGTCACGTCCTTGGGGATCTCGGAGAACCGACCCATGTAGCCGAACGCGATCTGAAGGGCCTCCTCGTCGTGGGCGAGCGACACGTTGCGCTCGACGCGCCAGAAGACGTCGGGAACGAGCACCGCGTACCCGAGACCTGCGAGGAGCGTCGCCTTCGCTTGGAGGAATTCGCCCACCCCGTAGATCTCCTGCAGGAGGAGCACACCGGGTCCACTCTCGTCGGGGACGAACGCATGGGCGTCGAAGCGGTCGCCTGTCGGGGCGGTCACGTGCTCGATTCTCGTGGCGACGGTCATCTCTGGCTCAGCGTAACGGTGCCCTCGCGGTCACGCCATCGATTCGACGATCTCGCGCACGATGTCGATCGTGGTGTCGGGGTGGAGAAGTGCCAATCGTGCGGTGGTCTCCCCCTCCCACGTCGTCGGCATCACGAATGCGACCTGGTCGGCGAGCAGCCGCGCCGACCACGCCTCGTAGTCGGCGCGGGACCAGCCCTTGCGGCGGAAGAGAACGACCGAGAGGGTGGGCTCGCGCAGCAACTCCAAGTAGGGCGTCCGCGAGATGAGCTGTGCCGCGCCCTTCGCGTTGGCGATTGCCGCTTCGACGGCGTCACGGTACGCGTCCGTGCCGTGCACGGCGAGGGAGAACCACAGTGGCAGTCCTCGTGCTCGCCTGGAGAGATGGTAGGCGTAGTCGGTGGGATTCCACGGCACGTCGCCCGTCGCGGCGTCCGGCGTCGCCTCCTGGGCTCCCGGCATTGCCTCGTGGATCACGTCGAGGTAGGCCGCTTCCTGGGTGTGGACCGCCTTGGCGAGCGCGGGCTCACGGTAGAGCAGGGCGGCGCAGTCGTACGGCCCGAACAGCCACTTGTGGGGATCGACCACGAGCGAGTCCGCGAGCTCTACGCCGTCGAACAGCGGCCTCGCACGCGGCGAGAAGAGCGCGCCGCCGCCATACGCGCCGTCGACGTGGAACCACAGGCGACGTCGCGCGGCGAGTCGGCCGATGCCCGCAAGGTCGTCGATCAAACCCGCGTTGGTGGTGCCGGCGGTCGCGACGACGCCGACGACGTCCGCCGCGCCCCCCTTGTTGGCATCGAGCGCGGCGTCAAGGGCACCGGCGGTCAACAAATGGTCCACCGACGGGACGAGGAAGGGCTCGACACCGAGGACGCGCAACGCCTTCCCGACCGACGAGTGGGCCTCCTCGGTGCACGCGAACTTCGGGTTCAACGTCTCGTGACCCCGCAGCCCCGCCGTGTCTCGCCCGACCATCAGCGCCGAGAGGTTCGCGGCGGAACCACCGGAGACGAAGCAGCCACCCGCGCCCTCGGGGAGCCCGGCGATGCCGGCGAGCACCGCGAGCACCTGGTTCTCTGCGACCACGGCCCCTGCTGCCTCGAGCCACGAGGTCGCGTGGAGCGAGCTGCTCGAGACGACCATGTCGAACAGGAGGCTCGCCTTGGTCGGCGCCGCCGGGATGAACGAGAGGAACCTCGGAGAGTCCGAGGAGATCACGGCCTTCGCGAGGTGGTCCGCGAAGACCTCGAGTACCCGCTCGGGCTCGTTGCCGTCGGGGGAGATCAGGCCGTCGAGGACGTCATGGAGCGGCGTCGCGTACCCGCCGAAGTCGAGGGGCACCGGGTCGAGCGCGAGCCGCTCGCGGCAGTAACCGAGAATCAGGTCCGCGGTCTTCTCGTCGAACACGAACATCGGGTTCCGCATCGTTGCGTCGCTCTCCCCTCGTCGGGCTTGTGGTGCGCCCGGCGTCGGCGTCACCGGTCCGCCAGTGTCGCAGCCCCGCGCGACCACGGCCACCCGCGGGCCAAATCTGTCACCGGGCAGAGGGCGATAGGCTGACCCGACTCCGGGCGGCGTGGCCGAGTGGTTTAGGCAGGGGCCTGCAAAGCCCTTCACCCGGGTTCGATTCCCGGCGCCGCCTCCAGGGTTTTCCCTGGTCAGCTCCCCTTTTCTAGTTGACCGGACTTGACCGAACGTGACGCGCGTGACCTGGGATTTCGCGTCATCGCCGCGTCACAACGCGTCATCGGCGCGTCACGACGCTCCAGCAACGTCACACCCCCCGGGTACAAGTACCAGTAGTATCGGCGGTGGGAAGGGAGGTGCGTCGTGAGCCCCACTTTGGAGGCTGTGGCACGGGAAGGGCGAGACGAACTCACTCCTGCCGAAGCCCAGCAGTTTGCCGACGAGCAGACCCGCGAGTACCTCGGGTTGAGCCTCTCAGAGTTCCGACGCCTTGCCGCGACGGGCGAACTCTCTACGGACGACCCAATGGTGGTTCACATCGCGCTCATTGCCGGTGTCGACCTACCCCGCTGCTGACCGTCAACCAGCTCGTACCGATCACGAGGCGAAGGCGCGGTTCTTTAGGGTCCTCAACTTGTCCCTCTCGACCGTTTGCCGGGAGGCTCAGTGGATTCAAACGCCGCGAGAGGACGGGACGTGTGCGGCCATGACGAACCCACCCGTCATTCGGCTTCGGCAGATTGATGGGTTCGCCTATCTGCGCTCGTCACTGCAGTACCGGTACGCCGACGATGACCGGTTTCCGGGGGAGCGGAAGGTCAGTACGCATGACTACGCCCACACTCTCGGCGAAACCCCGAGCTTGAAGCCGGGGCTCTATTCGTGGGAGTGGGCTGCGCGTGAACCCAGGTACCCACACGTCCACGTTCGTCGTGGTCATCGTGACTTCGCCGGACTCGGCAAGATCCACATTCCCACTGGCCGCGTCTTCTTTGAGGACGTCGTCCGCTTCCTCATCGAAGAGCAAGAAGTCGAACCAGTTCGGGAGGACTGGCGGACGATCTTGGACGAGTGTGCCCATCTGGTCGGCTCGTGGGCTACCTGGGGCGGTCGTCCACCAGTGCCCGGAGGGGCGTGACCTTCCCCGGCGACGTTCCACCCGCGGCCAGCGCCGCCCGGTAGGTCGCCTCGAGGCCGTCCGCCACGCTCTCGCCGAGCGTCGGGAACAGGTTGCCGTAGATGTCCAGCGTCACCGTGATCGAGCTGTGGCCCATCGTCTCTTGGATCTGCTTCGGGTGGGCGCCGAGCGCGATCCTCAGCGCGACCGCCGTGTGGCGCAGGTCGTGCCAACGGAGGTCGGGCCGACCGATCTTGGCCCGGGCTCGCCGCCAGGACTGCGACGTGAAGCTCGAAAGGTGCGGCGGGTTGCCCCGGGTGTTGACGAACACGAGCCCGTCCGGCCCGGGCTGCGCCCGCTCGAGCTGGCCCTCGAGGATCTCGCACAGGAACGGCGGGAGGTCGACCACGCGCTTGCCGGCGTCGGTCTTCGGTTCGTCGAAGCCACGGAACCGCGACCCCACCTCGACGATCTGGCGCGAGACGGTGATCCGCCGCCGCAGGAGGTCGACGTCCCGGCGACGGAGACCGATCATCTCGGACCACCGGAGCCCGGTGTACGCCGCAACCCACACGAACGACCGGCACCACGCTGGCATCGCCGCGGCGAGCTGTGCGACCTCCTCGGCGGTCAACACGACGATTTCGAGCCGGCGGACCTGCGGCAGCGTCACCCCGCGGCATGGGGACTTCACGATCCGCTCGTCCGCGACGGCGTCGGCCATGATCTTGCGGAAGACGGAGAAGCGGCGCCGGATCGCAGAGTCGGGCACACCGGCCGCCCGCATGTCGGCGATCCACGCTTGCACCTCGGTCCTGGTGATCTTCGCGAGCTGGTGCCGGTCGAAGCGCGGGCCGATGTGGAGGCGCAGATCCCGCTCGTAGCGCGTCAACGTCCGCGCCCGGAGGTCGATCTTGGTAGCCCACCATTGGGCGCGCCATTGACCGAAGGTGAGCCGCCCGAGTTCCGGGGCGATATAGCTGCCCTCGAGGCCTTTCGTGCGGACGGTCGCGAGGTGGTCCTTCGCAGCGCCCTTCGTGTCGAAGCGTCGGCGGCGCGGTCGGCCGATGGGGTCGCGATAGCGGACCTCGTAACGGCCGGATGGAAGCTTCACTGGGTCACTCATCGGTCTCCTCCCCTCGCGGCGCCCTTGGTCGTCGGCGGTAGCAATCCGAGCGGTGGTCGACGACATCTGGCGACCCACTTGGCCGCGGCCGATGTCGAGACGTTGAACTTCCGGGCAACCTCAGCGGTCGGCGGGTAGCCGGCTGCGAGCGCTTCCGAGTAGACCCTGGCGACCTTCTCAAAGTGTTCCCGCCCGTAATGCGGACGCCGGCCCGGCTTTCCGTGCGCGCTCAGCGCCACCTTGTCCTCATTGGTCGCGAGTTGCTCGAAGTAGTCGTGCCCGGGCGGTGGCGGATGGGCGGCCCGGTCTTGTCGGATGACCTCTAGGGCCTCATGGAGTAGCTGAGCGACAGGGACGCGGATCGACTCCGAGGTGATCGGGGTCACAGAGCCGGGCTGCCCCATTCCGAGTTGCGCCAGTCCGTCGATCTCGATTCGGCCCACCCATGGCCGACCCTCTGCCAGTACAACGACCATGCGCACCGTGTACGGCCCGGAGTCGGCGTCCGGCCAGCGAAGCTCGATGTTGTAGTCGTCGGGATCGCCTGACGCATACCAGTCGACTTGCACGGCGGCAACTCTAGCACCACCGGGAAGGGTCTGGCAACGTTCCCGCTTTCCCGGTTGCTTGGCAGACATATCGGGGCATATTACGGGAAGGCTCCGGCAACCTTCCCAGTAATATGTCGCTTGTGAAGACTCCAGTCGATCCAGTGGCACTCGCCAGGGTTCGTCGCCTCGTGTCATCGGGTGCCGCCCGCGCCGTCCGTGTGGGCGCTGGCCTCAGCCTCGGAGAAATGGGGCGCGGTGTCGGCCCGGGCGTCAGCCCGTCGACGGTGTTGCGCTGGGAGCGCGGCGACCGGACGCCGCGCGGAGAACTCGCCGTCTCCTACCTCGAGCTGCTCGACCGATTGGCGGCCCAGTGATGGCCCGCCAGCTCGTCCCGCTCCGTCAGGTGCCTCAGCACCGGGCCTGGGCAACCGAGCGCTTGCTACGCCGTCTCGTCGCTGAGCGGCGGCTTCCCTTCCACAAGCTCGGGACCGGCCGGTGCGCTCGAGTGTTGATCGACCTCGCGGACCTCGACGCCTACGCCGAGTCGGGCCGCGTAGAGGCGGCCCGGTGAGCGCGACAGTGAAGCGACCCGCCGCTCGCTCCGCCGCGCTCGAAGATGCGCGGGCCCGGGTTGACGCGGCCGTCGGCCTGCTCGCTCACGGTGTCATCTCGGGCGAGACCGCCACGCTCGATGCAGCCGTGGACGGAGCGATCCGCCTCGGCGAGAAGGCCCTCCGCGATCTCGAAAGGGCGGCCACCCTGTGAGCGCCTCCATGCCATTCGTCCATCGGTGGTGCAAGGCCCTCGCCACCGATGCGCGCCTGACGGCCACCGACATCGCGGTGGCCCGAACGCTGGCACTCCACATGAATGCAGATGGCACCTCGTGCCGCCCGACGCACGCCCTGATCGCTTTCGAGGCTCACATGACCGAGCGCTCCGTCAGGAACGGGATCGGCCACGTGCGGAAATCGGGATGGCTCGAGCAGACCGGCCGTTCAGCTCCCGGGCGCGCCGCCTCCTACGTCGCCCGCATCCCCAAGGTGCCGGCGGAACACCGGAACGAAACGACCACCGAACACCGGAACGAAACGACCACCGTTGGCACCGAACACCGGAACGTGACGACGCGAACACCGGAACGAAACGACCACCTAGGTAGCCATGAGGTAGCCATACTTGCGGCTACGCCGCGCGCGCGCCGCTGCGATCCCATCTTCGACGCGTTCGCCGAGGCGTGGGGGATCGCGAAGGACGACGCCGGCAAGTGGGCGATCACCGGCGCGCAAGCGGGCAAGGTGCGCAAGGCCGCCAAGGACGTCCGCGACGCGGGCGCCACCGAGGTCGAGGTTCGCATTCGGTGCGAGCGCTACCGGCAGCTTCACCCCTCGTGGGAGTTCACCCCGAACGCAGTCGCTTCGCACTGGTCGAGCCTCGGCGTCGAGTCTGAGCGGGTCAACTACGACGCACCGGCTCCGGTGTACCGATGACCACGCCCTTCTGCGACCTCGAGGCCGAGGAGTCCGTCGTGGGCGCGTGCCTGTTCTCTCGGCCAGCGGTCGAGACCACCACGCGAGCCCTTGTCGCGTCCGACTTCGGCTCAGCGCATCCCTCCGCTGCGTTCGGTGCCATCGTCAGCCTCCACAAGGCGGGAGCGGCGGTCGACCCCCTCACGGTCGCCGACGAGCTCACGGCATCTGGCACCGCGTGGACCGACGCCCGCGGTGACCTCTCGCGCTGGGCTGCCGAGGTGCCATCGGCGGCCAGCATCGGCCGCTATTGCGAAATCGTGGCCCGCTTCGCTTCACGTCGAGCACTTCACGGAGTAGGGACCGAGATCACCGCCGCGGCATCGGACCCCGAGCGCGACCCCGGGGACGTGGTCGACGAGGCCCGGGCACTCCTGGCATTCGTGGACGCCCCGCGTCTAACCATCGCCGGTGACATCCAGCTCGACGACTTCGTGGCCGAGCGTGACGACGCATCTCCCGAAGTCGTGCCCGGCCTGCTCGCCGAAGACGACCGGGTCGTCATCGTGGCCCCCGAAGGTGTCGGCAAGTCCGAGCTGGCCCGTCAGGTCGTCGTCTGCGCCGCCTACGGTGTCCAGCCGTTCACGTTCGACCCGGCGCCCGCGGTGCCGGCGCTTCTCGTCGACCTCGAGAACCCGCGCAGAAACGTGCGCGACCGGCTCCGCAAGCTCGCCAGCACGGCCCGCGCGCATTCGGGAAGCGAGCGAGCGCCTGCGGTGCTCTGGCACCGTCCCGGCGGTATCGACCTCAGACGACGCCCGGACCGCCTGGCCTTCGAGGACGTGCTGCGCAGGAACCGCCCGAAGCTCGTCAGCCTCGGCCCGGTGTACAAGGCATACACGCGCACCGGTCGTGAGTCAGACGAGCAGGTGGCCGCCGAGGTGCAGGCGATCCTCGATGACCTGCGCACCCGGTACGGCTTCGCCCTCGTGCTCGAGCACCACGCCCCGCAAGCCAACGGCGGTGCCCGGGAGCTGCGACCGTTCGGATCGTCGCTATGGCTCCGCT
The DNA here is from genome assembly GCA_035534455.1 of Acidimicrobiales bacterium. GTDB lineage: Bacteria > Actinomycetota > Acidimicrobiia > Acidimicrobiales > RAAP-2 > JAJYVT01. The sequence goes on along the minus strand of DATLRV010000049.1, from coordinate 123,434 downwards.
GGCCCGAGTACGGACTGAAGCTCACGCCCTCCAGAGACGTCCACGGTGCCCTCGTGGTCGGCCGCTGGCGTGGTGACCGTGCCGTGGCTCAGTGGCCCGACGAGCTGCGCCGAGGTGACGTGTGGCCGTGGGCCGGATGGTGGCGACACGGAATGCCCGAGGGATCCGAGGACGGTGGGCGATGGTGACCGCCTGGGAAGGGCTCTCGCCGCCCTACCGGACGATCCTCGCCGACCCGCCGTGGCGCTACGCATCGGCCGCGACCAAGGCCGACGCCCGCAAGCACTACTCGACGGCAAGCACCGAGGAGCTGCGGGAGATGCCGGTCGCCGACCTGGCCGACGCGGACGCCCACCTCTGGCTCTGGTGCACGAACGCACTCATGGGGGACGGCTACGGGATCGTCCGGGCGTGGGGCTTCTCGCCGCTCACGGTGGTCACGTGGTGCAAGCCCGGCCCCGGCGTCGGCCACTACCTCCGCAACAACACCGAGCACCTGATCCTGGCAAGCCGCGGCAGGCCGATGGTGCCGGAGACCAAGCCGATCTCGACGTGGCACATCTGGCAGCGCGGCGCCCACAGCGCCAAGCCCGCAGCTTCCTACGACCTCATCGAGCAGGTGTCACCTAGCCCGCGTGTCGAATTGTTCGCCAGGCAACAACGGTTTGCTTGGGATTCCTGGGGCCTTGGCGTCGAAGCGGTGGCGTCGTGACTGATCTCGGCTCCGCCATGAGCTTCCTCGCCGAGCGCGCCGCCTCGAGCATCGGCGCTCATGCGCGGTTGTGGCAATGCGAGCACTGCGGCACTGAGGTCGTGGCGATCGCGCTTGAGGTCGGGCACCGGTGCCCGGCGGACAGGAGCAGGTGGCAGAGGTTCGTCGTCGTTGAGGAAGCCGAGGCGACCCGTGGCTAGGCACACCGGGGGTGGGGCCGGCGGAGGTCGGTGCTCATTCGAGCGCGACCGAAGGACGGGACCTCACCAAGGATGAGCGCCACGACTTCCGCCAGGGGGGGCATCGAGCTTCCCGGCGATCGGCCTAGTGACCCGCCCGGTCAAAAAAAACCCCCCCCGAGCTTAAAGGGCCGAGAGATGCACACGCTTCACTCAAATAGTGCCACGGAAGCCGCCAATACAGTCGGGGACCCGCTCGATTCCGCCTCGGCGCGAACGGTGGCTACGTCGGCATGCCCGACGTGCGGCGCCATCTCCAAGGTCTGCCGCGTGTGCGGGCGCCGGTTCGCGGCCAACGCGGCCCGCTCGGGGCACACCTACTGCTCCCTCGCCTGCAAGACCGCCGCTACCACGGCCAGACGCCGAGCGCGTCGCCCCGACCGGACGTGTGCGGTGTGCCGCCGGATGTTCGATCGCCCCCTGACCCGGGGACGCCCGCCCGCCCGTTGCCCGACATGCCGCACAAACCTGAAAGGACCCCCAACGTGACCACATTGGCCCCTACCGACGAGACGACCCACCACGTCACCTTCATCTGCGCAAGGTGCGGCGGGTCCGGGCCGGTGAGTGACTTGCACCGCTGCCCGCCGCTCACCGGACGTCAGCTGCGCCGTGCCAAGGCGGCGGACAGGCTTCGCCGCATCGTCGCGGCCGACTCACAAACCTGGGAGTGCGCCGACTGCGGCGGCACCATCGGCCGGCGCGAAGTGCACGCCTGCCCGGGCCGCTCGGACCTCGCCACAGCGGTCGAGCAGGCCAACGTGGCGGGTCTGGTGCAGACGTTGCGCCGCCACGGGTACGTCATCAAGCGGAACCCTGCGGAATAGCCGGTGACCAGGGAAAAGGCGCCATCGACCGACGAGGCCGACGGGCCGTTCGATACAATGATCGGCGATGGGCGGATCATGCTCTCGTTGCGCGATGCAGCGCTGCTCGTCCCGGTCCTCGAATACGCGATCGTCCGCCTGAAGCGGGACGGCCAGCCCCTCAGCCCCGCACAGCGCGTCGTCGTCGCCCGCATCGTCACCGCCGAGCGAAGGCACCGCGAACTCGCCATGCTCACGACGACCACCGCGGCGGCGCGGTTGCTCGGCGTTTCGGTGCGGCGCGTGCGGCGTCTGGCGGAGACGGGGCGCCTGCCGGCTCGCCGGGTCGACGGCCGTTGGCTCATCGAGCGGGCGGCGGTCATGGATCGCGTTGCCCCGGCCGATGACGCCCTCTCACCGCCTGCACGGGAGCGCGCGCCCCGCGACCCCGGCGTGCCCCAGCGCCATCTCCGCCAATGGGCCGACCCGACCTCCAAAGCCGCCCTCGAAAGGACGATCCCACGATGACCAAGACACCGTTCCCCACCGCCGCCGACGGCCACCCGCACCCCGAGGACGTCAACGCCGGCCTCGCGCCGACGCCGTGGACCGGCGGCCCCTGGGCCGAGGAGGCCGAGGAGGCCGAGGAGGCCGAGGAGGCCGAAACATGAACCTCCCCACCACAAGATTGCAGTTCACGGCTCCACAAGAGGACCCCCTCGCCGTGTGCCGGACCAACGTCGCCGACGCCGTCGAGCAGCTCCTCGCCGCCCACCGCGCCCCCTACTTTGTCAGCAGGTCGGACGACCCGAAAGCGCGTGCCGTCCAGCGCCGTGCGGCGACGGAACTCCTCGCCGCATCCGTCGGCCGGGTAGCGCGAGCGCTCGCTTCACCCACAGTTGCTCGGGCCTTCACCGGGGAAGAGCTACGCAGCGCGCAGGGTCTCTTGTGGGAAGTCCGCGAGCTTGTCGAGCTCATGTGCGGCCCCGACCCCGCACGGCCCGCGATGGCTCCGCCACGGCCGGCGCCCCAGACACGGCCGGACGGCCCCGAACCTTCGCGTGTGGTCGACGTCGATGCCGACCGACGCCGCCTGCGGCTCTTCGGCAGCACCCGCAACAACCACCTGTAGCTATCCCCGGGCGATCCGGGCGACCCAAAAGGAATCCAAAAAATGACAACCACCGACGACCGAACCCTCGACGCGCCTCCCGAGCGGGACCGCCTCGACGCCGGCGGGCACAAGCTCGCCGCGGCCAACGCCCAGACCGCCGCACGCTTCGCCGAGCGCTGGCGGGACGGGCAGATCGGCGCCGCCGCCCGCGTCATCCGGCAGCACGCGGAGGCGTTGGAGACGGGCAAGCTCCCGCCCGCCGATCGCGACAAAGTCGCCGACTTCTTCTCGCGTGCGGATAGGAACGATGAGCGCGCCAAGCGCTACCGCGCAGCAAGCGAGCACCACTTGCGCGCCGCCGTGAAGGCGGAGCCTCGCATCTACGACCGCGAGTCGCCGCATTCGTTCTGGCGCGATCGGGGACTCGCCGCGATGCCGGGCCATCCCCTGCACCGCGAGGCCCTCGGGCGCCTCGAGCGCCACGTCCGCGAGGTCGCCGTCGAGATCCGCCAGGGGTCCCCTGAGGGGCGCGCCGCTCTCGCGCAACTCGCCAATAACACCCGCGAGCATGCCGTCGAGCGGGCGGCGGAGCTCCGGAGCGCGATGACGTCGGGAGCTGCCTCGGGCGGCTCCTTCGTGACGCCAGCGTGGCTCCAGAACCTGTGGGCCACCTACCGTTCTCCGCTTCGCAGCTTCACGCAGCAGTGTTCCCCGGTCCCTGCACCGGACTACGGGCTCGAGGTGATCATCCCCGTCTTCAACTCGCCCACGACCGTCGGCGAGCAGACCGCCGAGAACGCCGGTGTCGACTCCTCGACACCCACCGCGGCGACGCTCACGGCCACGATGGTCCCTCTCGTGGGCGAGGTCCCGGTCTCCCAGCAGCTCTTCGACCGCGGCGGCCCGATGAAGTTCGACGAGATCATCACCGCCCAGCTGAAGGAGCAGCTCGACGCGGCGGTGAACGCGTACGTGCTCGGTCAGGCCCTGGCGACAGCGCAGACGGTCACCGACGCCACAACGCTCAGCATCGCCACGTTCTACGCCGACCTGTCGAGTGCGCGGGAGAAGCTGACCGACGCGGCCGGGACCCGCGTGGCCGGCACGCACGTCTTCACGACGTCGGACTTCGCCGGGTGGGCCACGAAACAGGTCGATAAGCAGACAAGGCCGATCGTCGTCCCCGACGCCGGGGCGCTGGTGGCGGTGTCCGATGATCCGGCATGGCAGGGCTTCATGGGCCTCGTGCTGCCCGGCAACCTGAGGTGGTTCGCCGACGACCAGATCCCGACGACGTCGACACACACTCAGGTGATCGTCTCCAAGCCCGCAACCATCGCCGTGGTCGAGACGGAGCCGATCGCCTTCGCCTACGAGGAGACCTTCGCCACGACCCTGACCGTCGTGTGCGGCGTGCGGGCCTACGTGGCGGCAGTTCCTCGGTATCCGACGGCCGTCGCGGCGATCAGCGGCGCGGGCTACCCGACCACTCTCAAGTGATTCCGTCCCGCGTGACGCGGGACGGAACGAGCGAGCGGGCCGCCGTCGGGCACGGTTCCCCCCGGCGGCCGCCCGCTGCTCATGCGAAGGGCTGAGACGCGACGAGACGCCCCGGAGCGGAATCGGGGCGTCTCGCGCATTGCTCCTGACTGTCAGCGGACCGTCGCCGCAACAACCTCCTTCTCCCTTGCCCAACGGATCTGCCGCGTCAGGTGTCCTGCGATCCCGCGCATGCGCCGGGCTTCGCGCGGGCCGACGTCGGCCTCACGTGCGCGACGGAGGTAGCGGTCGCGCACGCCGACGACGTCGACCCACATCTCCCGGGCTTCGGCATCGGTCACGCCCTGACGCTCGGCGGTCATGCGACCACCTCCCACTCGCGCTCCACGACGACGTGGTGGTCCGACGGCACAAGGTGCTCCCGCCCGTCGTCGAGGAAGATCGCGACCCCGTCACCGCTGGAGGCGAGGACACGCCGAACGCTCGCAAGGCCGGAGCCGATCAGCACCCGGTCACCGGGCCGCACCTCCCGGGCGACGAGGCCCAGGAGGCCCTTTGCGGCGGTCACGTCGCCTTCTCGGCCAGGTTCACCGTGACGTTCTGGCAACTTGTCGGCGCTGTTGTCGCCAGGGCGACACCCGCCCCGGTGCCGGATGTGGATATCCCGGCGTAGATGGTTTCACCGGGTGTGAGCGTCGCAGGGAACGTCACCGACGGGTTCCCGGTGACGCCGAAAGACGGCTGAGTGACGACGAAGTCCGACGCCGAGCATGCCGACCCCGCAGACGTCCCGGTCACCGAAACCGTCACTCCGGACACCAGCACCGAGCTGGCGTTCGTGTTCTGGACCTTCATCGGGATTACCCCGGCCGGGCCGCCCGGATACAGGGCGTCCGTTTCGTTCGTGGCGGTCACCGCCACCGGGACGGCAGCATTGGCCGGTCGTAGACCGGCTTCTTTGCGCCGACCATCCAGATCCACAGCGTCGGGTCACCCACCCGCGCCAAGCTACTTCGCCCGTTTCGCGTCATCTTCGCGTCATCGACCCTCGGAGACGCCCTCCGATAGCGCCTCTACCAGGGAGAACGACCGATTAGGCAGGGGCCTGCAAAGCCCTTCACCCGGGTTCGATTCCCGGCGCCGCCTCTGTTGTCCTCAACGGCACGGCGTAAGAGGACGCCGCCGGGTTCGCGGGAAGGACTGAGTCCTGGGTTCGGCCGTGCGGGTTCAGGCGTCGTCGCCGTCGCTGCCGTACGGGCCGACTGCCCACGTCATCTCCGCGTATGCCCGGTCCAGGGACTCCTGCATCTCCTCGGTGGTGGCGCTCTCGGTGAGCTGCATGTGGTCACGGAAGATGCGAGCCGGTGATGCCATGTCGCTCGTGTCAGGCCACCGGTCACGCTCCCACAGCCCGCTCCGGCGCAGCGAGTTGGCGCAGTGGATGAAGGCGGTGCTGACCTCGACGAGGATCGCGACGTGGGGAACGAGGCCGCCGACGCGGCATCTCTCGAGGAGTTCGGGATCGGTCGACACCGCAGCGTTCCCGAGGACCCGCAACGTCTCTCCGACTCCGGGGATCATGAAAAGGAGAGAGACCCCCGGCGAACGGACGATGTTTCGGAGTGAGTCGACGCGGTTGTTCCCGGCCATGTCCGGGATCGCGAGGTGATGCTCGTCGAGCACGGTGGCGAAGCCCGGCGGCCCGCCCTTGGGCGAGGTGTCGACCTTGCCCGCGCCGTCGGTCGTCCCGAGGACGGCAAACGGGGCGTGCGCGAGGTAGTCACGGCAGTGCCGGTCGAGGTGGTGGATCTCCTTGGCGAGGTTGACCTGGGCGGGAGGCCGGTAGAGCCTGCGGAGCTCGGCAACGTCTCGAAGGGCGTGGGGTCCCGCCACGCCCCCTCCTTTAGCACAGAGCCGGCCGCGCGCGCCGAGGGGCGGCGCAGGCGCCGGGCGCGGTAGACAACCAGGCATCGAAGTACGGAGCGGCGTCCGCCGGGGCGCCCGTCGCGGAGGTGGCACGACGTTGTTGCGGACGGACTGGACGATCGGTGAGGTGAGGGAGCTCTTCGAGCGGCCCCTCTTGGAGCTCGTGCACCAGGCGTCGGTCGTCCACCGCCAGTTCCACGAGCCGGGCGAGGTGCAGGTCTGCCAGCTGCTCTCGATCAAGACCGGCGGTTGCCCCGAGGACTGCGGCTACTGCTCCCAGTCGGCGCACTACAAGACCGGCGTCCGCCCACAGGGACTCATGGCAGTCGACGACGTGGTCGCGACCGCCAAGCGGGCGAAGGGCGAAGGGGTGACCCGCTTCTGCATGGGAGCAGCCTGGCGGGAGGTGCGTGACGGTCCCAGCTTCGAGCGCGTGCTCGAGATGGTCAAGGGCGTCGCAGAGCTCGGGCTCGAGGTCTGCTGCACTCTCGGGATGCTGACCGCCGAACAGGCTCGCCGGCTCGAGGAGGCCGGCCTCTACGCGTACAACCACAACCTCGACACCTCCGAGCATTACTACCCGAGCGTCGTGCGCACCCGCTCGTACCAGGACCGCCTCGACACCCTCGCCCACGTCCGATCGACGTCGGTCACCGTCTGCTGTGGTGGCATCCTCGGGCTGGGCGAGACCGAGAGCGACCGTGTGGCCCTGCTGCACACGCTCGCCACGCTCGAGCCGCATCCCGAGTCGGTGCCGATCAACGTCCTCTCCAAGGTCGACGGCACGCCGTTGGGCGATCAGCCCGATGTGGACATCGCCGACACGGTGCGGATGATCGCGACGGCGCGCCTGCTCATGCCGGCGGCCGACGTCCGCATCGCCGCCGGACGCCACCTCATGAGCTTTTCGGACCAGGCTCTCTGCTTTCTCGCAGGTGCCAACTCGATCTTCTCGTCCGAGCGCAGCATCATGCTCACGAGCGCGGTGCCATGCGCCGACCACGATGCCGATCGGGCGATGCTCGGTGGGATGGGGCTGCACGCGCGCGCCTGACGTCACGCGGGTCGCTCGCGCGGTCCGCCGGACACGGGCGGCGACACGCGCCGGGCTGCCGTCGAAGACGGCGCGTCGGCGACGCGCCCGGGGCGCGCTGGCGGCTCCCTGAATGCCCCGATCCCGCCGTCTGTATACCGCCAGGGGGTATACTGAACGACGGAGGAGCATACCGACGGAGGACCAGCCATGACGCAGACTGTGACCTACAGCGTGCCGGGGATGAGCTGCGACCACTGCACGCGGGCGGTGGACGGTGCCCTCTCTGCGGTCCAGGGGGTCGACTCGGTGGAGGTCGACCTCGAGACGAGGCTCGTCACGGTGCACGGGGACGCCCTCTCCGACCCGGCGCTCCGCGCGGCCATCGAAGAGGCGGGATACGAGGCGATGTGATGCCGGCGGTTGCCACCGACTCCAGGCACGGCGAGGCAGCGCGCGACCACGTCGATCTGGCGATCGGCGGGATGACCTGCGCGTCGTGTGCGGCGCGTGTCGAGAAGCGCCTCAACAACCTCCCCGGCGTCGACGCCACGGTCAACTTCGCCTCGGAGCGCGCGGCGGTCGTGTTCGATCCGGTGCTCGTGGACGTCGGAGAGCTGATCGGCGCGGTCCAGGCCGCCGGGTACCAGGCGTCGCTCCCCGATGCGGTGACCGACGTCGACCCGGCCGTGCCATACCGGCGCAGGTTGGCCCTGGCGGTGGCATTGAGCATCCCATTGGCGGTCTTCGCCTGGGTCCCGGCGTCTCGCCCGCCTGGTTGGGGATGGGTCTCCCTCGTCCTGTCGACCCCGGTGGTCGTCTACGCCGGCTGGCCCTTCCACCGAGCGGCGGCACGGAGCGCCCGGCACGGCGCGGCGTCCATGGACACCCTGATCTCGCTCGGCACGCTCTCGGCATGGGCGTGGTCGACGGTCGTGGTCGCGACGAGGATCCCGACGACCGTCTACTTCGACGCCGCCGGGGCGATCACCGCGTTGCTCCTACTCGGTCGCTATCTGGAGGCCCGGGCGAAGCGGCGCTCCGGGGAGGCGATCCGCAGCCTTCTCGAGCTCGGCGCGAAAGATGCCCACCTCCTTCGAGCCGGCAAGGAAGTGCCGGTGCCGGCCGATGCCCTCGCCGTCGGCGACCGGTTCGTCGTGCGGCCCGGCGAGAAGGTCGCCACCGACGGCGTGGTGGTCTCGGGCAGCTCGGCGGTCGACCAGTCGATGCTGACCGGTGAACCGGTCCCCGTCGACGTCGGCCCCGGTGACGCGGTCACCGGGGCCACGGTCAACACCTCCGGACGCCTGGTCGTGGAGGTGACCCGGATCGGTGCGGCGACCGTCCTCGCCCAGATCACCCGCCTCGTCGCGCAGGCACAGCAGGGCAAGGCCCCTGTCCAGCGCCTCGCGGACCGGGTCTCCGCCGTGTTCGTCCCCGTCGTGATCGCCATCTCCCTCCTCACGCTGGTCGGCTGGCTTCTGCTCGGGGCGGCGACCGCCGCTTCCGCGTTCGCCACCGCGGTGGCGGTGATCGTCATCGCCTGCCCGTGTGCGCTCGGCCTCGCGACGCCGACGGCCCTCATGGTCGGCACCGGGCGGGGCGCCCAGCTCGGCATCGTCATCAGGGGCCCACAGGTGCTCGAGCAGACGCGGCGGGTCTCGACGATCGTCCTCGACAAGACCGGCACCTTGACGGAAGGGAAGATGGTCGTCTCGGCGGTGGTGCCCGCGGCCGGCGTCGCCACCGGGGAGCTGCTGCGACTGGCGGCGTCGGCCGAGGACCCGAGCGAGCACCCGATCGCGAGGGCCATCGTCGCATTCGGCCGCGACCACGTCGGCACGCTGCCGGTCGCAGAGGACTTCGCCGTCCGCGTCGGTGCAGGGGTCGAGGCGGTCGTCGACGGCCATGACGTGGTGCTCGGACAACCGACGCTGCTCGGCGAGTGGGGCGTCGTGCTGCCCGAGCGGCTCCGCGGCGAGGCCGATCGCCTGGAGTCGGAGGGGGCGAGCGTCGTGGTGGTCGCAGCCGACGGCGCGCCTCTGGGGCTCCTGGCGGTGACCGACCGCGTGAAGGAGACGAGCCGCCAAGCGGTCACCGAGCTTCGCGGGCTGGGGCTCACGCCCGTCCTGCTCACCGGTGACAACGAGCGGGCCGCCCGGGCGGTCGCCCACGAGGTGGGCATCGACCGGGTGATCGCAGGCGTGCTCCCCCAGGAGAAGGCGGCCGAGGTCGCGCGGCTGCAGCAGGCGGGAGAGGTGGTGGCGATGGTCGGCGACGGCGCGAACGACGCGCCCGCACTCGCCCAGGCGGACCTCGGGCTGGCCATGGGCACGGGCACCGACGTCGCCATCGAGGCGTCCGACTTGACCCTCGTCTCCGGCGACCTCCGCGCGGCTGTGGACGCCATCCGGCTGTCACGCCGGACGCTGCGCACGATCAAGGGCAACCTCGTGTGGGCGTTCGGCTACAACGTCGCGGCGATCCCGCTGGCCGTCGCCGGCATCGTGAACCCCATCGTCGCCGCCGCGGCCATGGCGTTCTCCAGCGTCTTCGTCGTCACGAATTCGCTGCGCCTGCGTCGCTTCTCACCGCTGGAGGCCCGCCGATGACTCCTGCACGACACGAGCCCTCGGCGTCGGCGACGCCCGTCGCACACGGGTACATCGTCGAGGGCAGCAAGGACGCCCTCCTGAAACGCATGCGCCGCATCCAGGGCCAGGCACGCGGGATCGAGAAGATGATCGCCGAGGACCGCTACTGCATCGACATCCTCACCCAGATCGCCGCCGTCGACACGGCCCTGGAAGCAGTGGCCCTCAAGATCCTCGACGACCACGTCAACCACTGCGTGACGCACGCCCTCGCATCCGGGGACGAGGCCGTCGCCGCACAGAAGAGCAAGGAGCTCCTCGAGGCCGTCCATCGCTTCGCCCGGACGCGTTGAGGTCGCCGGCAGCACAGGGGCGTGGTGCGCGCCTGGGTGACGGCGCAACAGAAAGGCGACTCCGGGTAGCGATGGACGGTCTCGCACTCCTACCCGCTGGCGTGGGTGAACGTCCTGGCGTGGAGCGTCTTGGGCCTCAGCTTCGCGATCGGGCTGATGGAGTCGCCGACGAAGCCACCACAGGGCGGCGTCTCCCTGTATCCGTTGGAACGCCCGCACGGTGGGCAGACCCGGGTTCGGGGCAGGCGTGCAGCGTCGAGGAAGTACCCGGCGACACCGGCGAGGACCGCGGTGACGTGCTTGGCTGCGACTCCGCCGACACGACCGCAGACTCGTGGATCTCCTCCACCCACACGTGCACGGAGGAGGGAAGGTCCAGCCAGTGGATCCGCTGTCCCTAGGCGATCGGAGCGGTACCGCTCACGGCCGCTGGCCGGTCGCCAGGCGCTCGACGATCGCTCTCATCTCGGCGGGGGCGATCTCGAGCGTGGCGTCGCCGACCGACAGCTCGCAGCGCTGCAGGTTCGGCCCTTCGGAAGCGAACGGTCGGCTGAACGTCCAGATGCCCTCTGTCTTCGCGATGTCGATCGCGCGCGCCCGCAGCTCTTCGACCGTGACCGCCAGCCGGAGGTGCATCATCGGCGCCTGCACCGGCCACGGCATGACCTCCACGCCGGGCGCGCCCTGCAGCGCCTTGGCGATGGCGGTGGCGTGCCGGTAGTACCGGCCCATCTTCGGCGCCCGTTCCCGCAGCACCGAGAGTGCGGATGCCGCGTACGGCCACATGGCGAAGACGCGTCCCCCGTGGCGGGTCCGCCAGAGCGACAGCTCCGCGATGACGTCGGGCTCCCCGGCGACGCAGCAGCCCGCGAGGCCCGCGAGGCCCTTGTAGAACGACACGTAGACCGTGTCGAAGAGCGCGGCGACGTCGGAGAGCTTCTTCTTCGCGCTCGCCGCGTAGTACGGGCCGGCCTCGAAGATCCGGGCGCCGTCGAGGTGCACCGCGGCGCCGCGCTGGCGCGCCCAGGCAGCCTGCGCGACGAGATCGTCCCACGTCGGCAGCGTCCCGCCCAGATCACGCTGGGGCAGTTCGATGAGTAGTGCGCCGAGCGGGTCGTGCACCTGTAACAGATCGGCAGCGGTGAGCGGCGAGTTGCGGTCGCCGACCGGCACGCCGAAGAGGCCGTGCAGCCGTTGGTAGCCGCGCTCCTCGTGGCTCTCGAGGTGGCACGCCGGATGGAATGCGACGGCCCTGCGCGAGCGTCGGTCGGCGTGGACGCGCAGGGTCGCCTGCTGCGCCATCGTTCCCGTCGGGAGGAAGAGCGCGGCGTCCTTGCCGAGCATCCTTGCGACCTCGGTCTCGAGCTCCTCGACGACCCCGCCGGTGCCGTAGTAGTCGATGGCCGTGTCGGGCGGGATCGTGCCGAGGAGGTCGGCGGCCTTCCGCCGCCCGGCGCCGTGGACGAAGCGCTCGCAGCGGTCCGCGATCTTCTCGAGCTCGAGATCGCGAGCGAATGGCGCCGGGGCACGCGTCTCCTTCGAGGTGACCGTGGGCTTGCGCGAGGGCATGCCCCTGAACCATAGGGCGGGGCGCCCGGCCGCGGCCGGCGCGGGCTCGCCGTTGGCGCGGGGTCACGCCGGTTCGTCGGCCGGTTCCTCGTCGAGATCGAACCCGCGTCCCTCACCCACGAGGCTTCGCAGCTCGGGCTCGAGGTGGTCGCCCGCGTCCAGTAGTCGCGGCAGGAGGCCCCGCTCGCGCGTGAGCGCCCGGAAGCAGAGCCCCACGTCGACGTCGTGCGCGGGGCGGTCGACCACCGCCAGCTCGTCACCGATGCGCACCGTTCCCGGGACAAGGACGCGAAGGTACGCGCCCGGACGCGCACGGTCGGTGAACGCCGTCAGCCACCCACGCGTGTGCATCCAGACGGCGAACGTGGCACAGGGGATCCTCGGGCCGGTGACCTCGAGGAGGACCTCCTCGCCGATGCGCCACCGCTCGCCCAGCAGGGCACCGGTGACGTCGAGCCCGACGGTGGTGAGGTTCTCCCCGAACGTTCCGTCGGTCACCGGGACACCGAGTCGGGCCTCCCACCAGTCCAGGTCCTCCCGGGCGTACGCGTACACCGCCTGGGCAGGCCCGCCGTGATTCACGGAGTCGCAGATGCTGTCCCCTTCGAGGCCGCTCCGCCCGTCTGCGGGGCTCGAGACGCGCACGGAGCCGGCGACGGGGCGCTTGTCGATCCCGCTGACCCCGCCCCGTCGCACCGCCCTCGGCACGCCGACGTTGACCGAGGCGACGCGCCCCGTGGTCCCCATCGACGGAGTCTCGCACGGCGCGCTCGGGGGACCCCGATACCCCGGGGGCCGCGGTTCCGACCAGCGTGCGGCCGGCAGGCGAGCCGGCGGGCGGCGGGCGGCGGGCGGCCAAGCGATACCGTCGGCGCATGGCGGTGATCGTCGTCGACGGCCTCGCGAAGCGTTACGGACCGATGCAGGCCGTGTCGGACGTCAGCTTCGAGATCCAGCATGGCGAGGTCTTCGCGCTGCTCGGCCCCAACGGCGCAGGGAAGACGACCACGATCGAGATCCTCGAGGGCTTCCGTCGCCGCGATGCGGGGCGCGTGGAGGTGCTGGGGATGGACCCGGCGGAGCGCGCCACCTCGATGCAGCTCCGAGAGCGCACGGGCGTCGTCCTCCAAGAGCTCGCCGTCGAGCCCTACCTGACGGTCCTCGAGGTGCTCCAGCGCAACGCCGGGTACTACCCCGCGCCACGCGACCCCGCCGAGGTCGTCGAGCTCGTCGGGCTCTCGGAGAAGGCGGGGTCGCGGGTGAAGACGCTCTCGGGCGGGCAGATGCGCAGGCTCGACCTCGGCCTCGGCATCGTCGGGAACCCCGAGCTGTTGTACCTCGACGAACCGACGACGGGGTTCGACCCCTCCGCCAGGCGCGATGCCTGGGAGGTGGTGCGCCGGCTCACGAGCGGTGGGACGACCGTGCTGCTCACGACGCACTACATGGACGAAGCAGAGACGTTGGCCTCGCGCGTCGCGGTGATGAGCGGTGGGCGGGTCGTGGCCGAGGGGACGCCGCAGGCGCTCGGCGGCAGGGACACGAGCGACGCGTTGATCCGGTTTCGCGTGCCCGACGGGGTGGCCGTCGCCGACCTGCCCGTACCGCCCACGTCGGTCGCGAGCGACACTGTCCAGATCCGCACCGGCGACGCGGTCGAGGTGCTCCGGGTGTTGACGAATTGGGCGGCGGCCCAGCACGTCGAACTTGCCGGCCTGACGTGCGAGCGCTTGACCCTGGAGGACGTGTACCTGCGTCTCGTCGGCTACGAAAGAGAACAGGGATGACGCTGACGGCCGCGCTCGTCCGCCGGCGGACGCAGATGATGGGGCGGCAGCTCTACTACGAGCAGCTCAGCTTCTGGCGGAACCCCTTCGGCGCCTTCTTCACCGTCGGCTTCTCGCTCATCTTCTTGGTGCTGCTCGCCGCTTCGGGCGGCGCCACAAAGGTCACGTTCCTGGGCGTGAAGGAGGTCCAGTACTACGTGCCCGGCTTCGCCGCCTACGGCGTGATGTCGGCATGTTTCAACACGCTCGCGATCTCGCTCGTGAACCGGCGCGAGACGGGACTCTTGAAGCGGATCCGGCTGTCGCCGCTCCCGGCGTGGGCGATGATCGGCGCGCTCGCGCTGAACGCGATGGTCGTGTCCGTCGTCCAGGTGGTCCTCCTGCTCCTCGTCGGCAGGTTCGGCTTCGGTGCCCGGCTCCCGGAGAACTGGGCACCGCTCGTCCTCGCGATCGCCGTCGGCGTGGTCTGCTTCACCGCACTCGGCGTCGCAGCGAGCACGCTGGTGCCGAACGAGGACGCCGCCGGGCCGATGATCAGCATCGTGTTCTTCGTGATGCTGTTCCTCTCGGGGCTGTGGTTCCCGTTGCAGCCCGGGTCCGCGCTCGCCCAGTTCTCGAGGTACTTTCCGGTCGGCCCGCTCATCGACGCGACGTTCGCGCCGTTCCACCTGGTCCCGGGGGCTTCTGCCTGGTCGTGGGGGAACATCGGGGTGGTCGCGATCTGGGGTGCCGTAGGGTTCGTCGTGGCGGTCCGCCGGTTCCGGTTCGAACCGCGCCGCGCCAAATGAGCGCGGCGAACGCCTTCGACAAGGGGATGGACCTCAGGGCGCAGCGCAAGCTCGTGGCCGCCGTCGGTGCCTTCGAGCGCGCGGTCGACACAGACCCGACGTCAGCTGAGCGTCGGCCCGGTTCTGGCTCGCTGCCACCCTCGACGACCGGGACGACGAGGCCCGTGCGGTCCCCGCCTACGAGAACGCGCTCGAACTGGGACTCGCGGGCGCGGACCGCCTGAAGGCGCTGACCTGGCTCGCGAGCAGCCGTTCCAAGGAAGGCGACCACGACGACGCGCTGCGGCGCTCGCCCGGACCGAGGCGCTCGACGCGGCGAGCCGTCCGAGGAGTTCGAACGGATCACCGCGTCCGTGAGGCGCCGTTCGGGGACGAGGACCGCGGAGGCGCTCCGGCTTCGACCCGTGCAGCAGGGCACCTCGGACGACCGCGCGGGAAAAGTCCGAATTGGTGAGGTCGCAGTCGAAGAACCGGGATCGCACGAGCTGCGTGCCGTAGAAGTCGGCGTCGGTCAGGTCGCACGAGTCGAAGTGGACCCGGGACCCTCTGCGATCCGATCTGCACCCGCGGTCATCTGACACTCGACGAACCGGACGTCGCGCAGGTGCCCGCGCGAGAAGACCACCCCGGTCAACCGGCATCGCCGGAACTCGACGCGCGTGAGGCTGACCGCCTCGAGCACGGCTCCGGGCCGGACTTCAGCGGAGGCGTCGCAGTCGTCGAGGACGGCATCCCGGACGCGGCACCGTCTCGGCCGGGCACGCCGGCGGGCCGGGCACGCCGTCCGCCACGTCTCTTCGCGGCGCACCATCGGTTACCGTGCCCGGAGGGGTGGGACGCGCGGGGGCGAGCCCGAGAGCACGCGCCCCACAGAACGAGTGGAGGCATCGGCGTGGGAGCCAGCGACGCAGGCGACGTGAACGGCGGGGGCGCCGAGAGGGGCGGCGTTCCCCGCGATCCCCATCCCGCGAGCGCCGACATCGCGGCCCTCGACGCGACGGCGCTCTCCGGGCTCTTCGACGCAGGCGAGCTCACCGCCGCCGGGGTCGTCGAGCAACTGGTCGCGCGGATCGAGGTGATCGACGGCGGAGGCGCCGGTACCCACGCGGTCATCGAGCTCGCCCCCGACGCGCTCGAGGTGGCGGCGACGCTCGACGCCGAGCGTCGCGCCGGACGCCGCAGGGGTCCCCTCCACGGCGTCCCCGTGCTCGTGAAGGACAACGTCGACACCGTCGCCCCGCTGCACACGAGCGCGGGGTCACTCGTCTTCGGCGCCTCCTCCCCAGCCACCGACGCCACCCTGGTGAAGGTCCTGCGCGAGGCGGGCGCGATCGTCATCGGCAAGGCGAACCTGTCGGAGTGGGCCAATTTCCGCTCCGAGATGTCCTCGAGCGGGTGGAGCGCCCGCGGCGGACAGACGCGCAACCCTCATGCCCTCGACCGCAGCCCCGGCGGGTCGTCGGCCGGTTCGGGCGCGGCGGTGGCCGCGCGCCTGGTTCCCCTGGCGGTCGGGACCGAGACGGACGGATCGATCCTGTGCCCCGCGGCCGCATGCGGAGTCGCCGGCCTCAAGCCGACGCTCGGTCTCGTGAGCCGCACCGGCATCGTCCCGATCGCCGCGACCCAGGACACCGCGGGGCCGCTCGCGAGGAGCGTGCGCGACCTCGGGCTCCTCCTCGGCGTGCTCGCCGACGCGGTCGACGACGGGGAGGACGCGGCGGCGAGGCGCGCCGGTCGCCCCGCAGGGTTCGACCCCGCAGCATGGGCACAGCAGGGTGCGGACGGGATCGCGGGTCTGCGGATCGGGGTCGTGCGCGACGGCGGGTACGCCGGCTACCACCGGCCCACGGACGAGGCGTTCGGCGTGGCCCTCGACGCCCTGCGCGAGGTCGGGGCCGAGATCGTCGACCCCGTCGAGGGCCTCGGCCCCCCGTCGACCTGGGAAGAGGACGAGCTCACGGTGCTCCTCTACGAGTTCCGCGCCGGCATGGAGGCGTACCTCGGACGCCGGGCCGACGCGACGCCCGGACACCCGGACCTCCCGCGCACGCTCGCCGACATCCTGGACCACGCTGGACGCGAGCCGCGCGAGCGGGCGGACCGCTTCGACACCGAGCTGATCGCACGGGCGGCGGCGACCGACGGCCTCGGCGCCGACCTCTACCTGGCGGCGCTCGACCGGATCAAGCGGGCAACCCGGACCGACGGGCTCGACACGGTCTTCGCCGCGGGGGTCGACCTCGTCGCCGTGCCCGCGATGTCGCCGGCCTGGCCGATCGACCACGTCCTGGGCGACCACGTCGCCGGTGCCGGCTGGTCGCCTGCCGCCGTGGCCGGCTACCCCTCGGCCGCCTTGCCCGTCGGGACCGTGGGGGGCCTGCCCGTCAGCATCGCCCTGCTCGGGCCGCCCTGGTCCGAGCCCCTCCTCCTCGGGGCGCTCGCCGCGCTCGAATCAGCGCTCGGGAGTGCGATCACCGCCCCCGTCCCGGCCTTCGTCGGGAGCCTCTCGCTCGACCGCTGAGCCCCGAATGCGGGTGCAGCCCGCATTCGATCGACGGAGACCGGGCATTTCCGTCCGGTGGACGGCGCCCGCGACCCCGACCCCGACACCCCGGCCCCGGACCCGGACCCGGACCCGGCGTGGGACACCCCGGCCAACGAGCGGGATTCGGCGGACCAGACGCGGGACACCCCGGACCAGGATCGGGGAGGATCCGGGGACGGCTGGGACGGCTGGGACTCCGGGGACGGCGGGGACGGCGGGGACGGCGGGGACGGCGGGGACGGCGGGGACGGCGGGGACGGCGGGGACGAGCCAGGCCTGCGCCCGGGCGTCGGCTCCGACCCGGCCACCGACAGCTCGGTCGCCGAGCTCGAGGTCGAGGAGCGCTTCCTCCAGAGCGTTGACCAGGGTCGACGGCGCCTCTCCCGCCGACTGGTGTCCCTGCTCGCGACCGGTGCGGTCGGGGGTGTCGACGTCGGCATGGGCGTGCTCGCCCTCCTGGTCGTCGAGCGGCGCACGCACTCGATCCTCCTCGGCGCCGTCGCCTTTTCGATCGGCTTCGTCACGCTGACGTTCGCGAGCAGCGAGCTGTTCACCGAGGACTTCCTCATCCCGGTCGTCACCGTCATGACGCGCCAGGCGCGGCTCCGCATGCTCATCCGCCTCTGGGCGGGGACGTTGCTCGCCAACCTCGCCGCCGGGTGGGTCGTCATGTGGTTCGTGATGCATGCGTTGCCCCAGCTCGCCCATACGGCACGGGTCGACGGGCGCTACTACCCGCACCTGGGCTTCACCGTGCGGTCGTTCGCCCTCTGCGTCCTCGCCGGGGCGGCGATCACGCTCATGACCTGGATGCAGCAGGCGACCGAGTCCATGGCTGCGCGCACCATCCCTGCGGTGGTCGCGGGGTTCCTGATCATCGCGCCGCACCTCGACCACGCGGTCGTGGGTTCCCTGGTGATGTTCGGCGCCCTGATCGCCGGGCATGCCGGGTTCGGCTACCTCCAGTGGGCCGAGGACGTCGGATGGGCGGTTGTCGGCAACGTGACCGGCGGCGTCGGGCTCGTCACCGTGCTGCGGGTGCTCCAGGTTCCCCACCGCGTGCGCGACGAGCAGATGCACCCCGCCCCGGGCGTCCCCATCGGGGACCGGCGCAGCGCCAAGCCGAACAAGGAGCCCTCCTGAGCTGCGCTACACGGGACGCGTCGCGGCGCGCGAGATGCTCCTCTCGCCGCGTCAGCGGCGACGGCGACCGAGGAGCAGCCAGGCGAGACCCCCGAGCACCGCGACGATCACGACGACCTTCACGAGCCCCCAGACCACGCCTGCGATGAAGCTCAACGCCCAGAAGGCGACGAGCACGCCGACGACGCCGACCGCGACGAGTGCCAGCGTGTGCAGGGGCCGAAGGCCACCGGACCTGCGCCGGGTCACGTCTCGTCTGGACCCCCGTTCCACGTCGCGTGCCATGGCCGCCTCCTCGTCGTCGGCCACGGCGCGCCATGCGCCGCGGCGTTGACCCGATGCTACGGTCCGGCGGCGTGGCAGGGGTGTCGCCGCCAGGGGTGTCGCTGGCAGGGGTGTCGCCGGCAGGGCGTGCGGGCGTTCCGGCGGCGGGACGGGGCGCAAGACGGTGCACCGGCCGCTGATGCGAGAGGGCACCGGCCTCTGATGCGAGAGGGCACAGGCGTCGACAACCTCGCCGAGCAGTTCCGGAGGTTCGCCGCCGGCGTGCGCATCGACGGCGCGGTCCGCTATGCCCGCATCTGCGAGGGGATCGCGACGGATCCGTCGTTGCTTTCCCTGGTTGCCGAGGCGCCGCCGGACCAGCGGCGCCCCAACATCCTCCTCGCCGCGGTCCACGATCGCCTGCTCGCGGGCCACGACGACCCGCTCGCTGCCCACTATCCGACCGTGCTCGCGTGGCGTGGTGAGGACCCCGCCCGCGCCCTCGGCCCCGACCTGGACCCCTTCCCGTCCTTCGCCGCCTTCTGCGAGCGAGACCGCGAGGCAATCGCCGAGCTCGTCGCCACGCGAGCCACCCAGACCAACGAGGTGGGCAGGTGCACGGCGATCCTCCCCGCCCTGTCCTGCGTCGCCGCCCGTGCCGGCGGGCCGATCGCCCTCGTGGACCTCGGGGCCGCGGCCGGATTGAACCTCGTCTTCGATCGCTACGCCTACGCCTACACGCCCGCGACGAAGGGGCCGCGGCGGTTCGGGGCGGCCGACGCCGGGTGCGAGGCGGGTGACCGCGACAGTCCGGTCGTGCTGCGCTGCGAGGTCCGCGGCGCCCCAATACCGACGGCCATCCCGGCCGTGGCGGCACGCGTCGGCCTCGACCGCCGGCCGGTCGACGTCCGCGACGAGGACCAGGTTCGCTGGTTGCTCGCCTGCCAGTGGCCGGACCACCTGGACCGCTTCGAGGTCGCGCGCCGGGCGATCGGGGTGGCCCGCGCCCTCGACGAGCCGCCCCTCGTGCGGCATGGCGACGCACTCGAAGATCTCGACGAAATCGCATCGACGCTTCCCACCGACGCCCGTCTCTGTGTGCTCCACACGTGGGTGGCGGCGTACTTCACGCCCGACGAGCAGGCCGCGCTGTGCGACGCCGTCGCCCGGCTGGCCGCGACGCGCCCGTTGTCGTGGGTCTTCGCCGAAGCCCCCTACGAGGTCCCCGCCCTCCCGGTGCCCCCCTCCCCCGGCGGGGACGGGACGAAGGTCCGCGGCGCCACGGCGCTCGTGCTCGTCGAGCTCGAGCCCGGCGCCCGCCGCGTCGCGTACCGCCTGGCGGACATGCACTCGCACGGCCGGTGGGTGCGCTGGTACGGCGTGGCCGGCGGGACGACCGGCTGACCGACGCGACGGGGTCCGTGTTCAGCGCCGGGCGGTCGGCTCGCCGCGCGGCGGCCCGTCGTCCTCGCTCGGGCCCCACGGTGCGTCACGCCGCGAGGGGACGGCGATCCCGGCGGGGCCGACCATGGCGGCCGTGCCGACCGCTGTCGTCCCGAACCTGCGCCGGATGCCGTCGAGCGCGGCGGACACCTCGCGCCAGTGCTCCTGGCGACGCGCCGCGTCCGCCGCTCCCCCCGCCGGCGTCCCGGTCGAGGGGTCGTCGAGCTCGAAGCGGAGTTGTCGACTCGCCGACGCCGGCTGGAGTCCCGAGACGCTCACGCCGAGCAGGCGTGCGCCCATCGGGAGCTCCACCGCGTCGAGGAGCGCCGCCGCGATCGCGCCGATCGCCGAGCCCGTGTCGAGGCCGACCGTCATGGTGTGCGCCCGGGAGACAAGCGAGAAGTCGGCGAGCTTCACCTTCACCGTGACCGTGCGCCCTGCCTGTCCGCTCCCGCGAAGGTGCCCCGCCACCGACTCGGCCATGCGCAGCGCGTGACGTTGGAGGACCGAGCGGTCGACGATGTCCTCCCGGAAGGTCTCTTCGTGCCCGACGGACTTGGCCGGGCGATCGGGCGCGACGGGCTCGGGGTCCTTGCCGTGCGCGAGTGCGGCGAGGTGGCGGCCGTGCGCCCGCCCGAGGGCGCGGACGAGCACCGCTTCGGGCAGCGCGGCGAGGTCGCCGACGGTGCGGACACCGAGGTCCGAGAGGCGCTTGGCCGTGGCCGGCCCCACCCCCCAGAGCTGCTCGACCGCCTTGGGGTGCAAGAAGGTGAGCTCGTCGTCCGGCTCGATGACGACCACGCCCTTTCCCGCGCGCGTTCCGTCGGGTCCGGCAAGCGGCTTGGCGGCACGCGAGGCGAGCTTGGCGATCATCTTCGAGCGTCCGGCGCCGACCGAGCAGTCGAGGTGGAGGTTCTCCAGCACGCGTGCGCGGATCGCGGCGCCGATCGCCGACGGTGTGCCGAAGAGGTGCAGCGTCCCGCGAACGTCGAGGAACGCCTCGTCGAGTCCGATGGGCTCGACGAGGGGGGTGAACGACAGCAGCACCTCTCGCAGCCTCGCGCTCATCTCCGCGTACCGTCTGTAATGGCCGTCGACGAACACGGCGTGCGGGCAGAGCTGGCGGGCGCGGAGTGAGGGCATCGCCGAGTGCACGCCGTAGGCGCGGGCTTCGTAGGTGCACGAGGCGACGACGCCCCTGGCGCCGCTCCCCCCGACGATGACGGGCTTGCCGGCGAGCGTCGGGTCGTCGAGCACCTCGACCGAGGCGAAGAAGGAGTCCATGTCGACGTGGAGGATGCTCGCTTCGTGCCTGGCCGGAGTTTCTGGGGACCGGTTGGCGCGGGCGCCCCGACGTGCGCCGCCCGGCTCAGCCACCGAGGCGGAGCCGCCGGAAGCCCTCCGCATGGAGCACCCCCGCGCGTCGGCCCTCCTCCTCGGCGCGCCGACGGATCGCGTCCGCCGCCCATCCAAGCTCCGCGCCGGCGAACTGGCTCCGGTGGCACTCGACGGCGGACGCCTTGATCTCGATCGTCTCGCCGATGTCCACCCAGACGTCTGGTTCGAGCGTCCCCGAGAGGTAGGCCACCGACACCTGGTGCGGCGGACCCGCATCGGGGAAGTAATGGGGCAACGCAACCGACGGCGACAGCGCGTCGAGCAGCGCCCACCCGGCGACGCGGTGGTCGCGATGGTTGAAGTAGTCCTGCCCGAAGAAGACGGCCGTGGGATCGTGCCCGAGCACCACCTCGGGACGGACCGAGCGGACGAGCGCCACGAGCTCCCCGACGAATGTGGGGCGGGAAGCGAGCTCCCCGTCGGCAGCGCCGAGCACCCGGTGGGAGGCGAGCCCGGTCTTCTCGGCGGCGGCGGCGAGCTCCCCGCGGCGTTGGCGGGCGAGCTCGCCGGGCGGGAGGCCGGGGTCGGCCGTGCCGCGCCCGCCATCGGTGCACACGACCAGATGGACGGCGCAGCCGTGGGCGGCCCAACGTGCAAGGGTGCCGCCGCAGGCCACGTCGGCGTCGTCGGGATGTGCGTAGACCGCGAGAGCCACGTCCGGGTCCCGGGTGACGAGCTCGGCCACGAGGTCAGCGCCGGCGGTCAGGCCCGCTGCTTGGGCTCGGTCGTCTTGATGAGCAGCCCGACCTCCCGCTGGAAGTCCCCTGCGTCCTCGAAACCCTTGTAGACGCTGGCGAACCGGAGATAGGCGACGTCGTCGAGCGCCTTGAGCTGCTCGAGGACGGACATCCCCACCTCCTGGGTGGTCGGCTCGGGCGAGGCGCCCCGCAGCATCTCTTCGACGCGGCTCGCGAGACCCTGGAGCATGTCGTCGGTGACGGGCCGGTTCTTGCAGGCAGCCTGGACGCCGGCGATCAATTTGGTGCGGTCGAAGGGCTCCCGCTGCCCGGACCGCTTCACCACCCACAACGGTTGCTCCTCGACACGCTCGAAGGTGGTGAACCGACGTGCGCACCCGAGGCACTCGCGCCGCCGCCGGATCGCCGCGCCCTCGTCGGAGACGCGCGAGTCGACGACCCGGTCGTCGTCTGCGCCACACCACGGGCACCGCATCTCTGCGACGTTACCGCCGCTGCGTCGCCGCCCCCACTGAGGGCATCGCCATCTCGCTCTACGGGGTCTATGGGATGACGAGGTGCTCACCGGGCACCACCACGGCCGACCCCGTCTGCCGGGCGAGTGCCTGGGCCAGCTGCCTCGGGTCGCCACGGCCGTCGACGTGCCGGGCGATCGACCACAGGGTGTCGCCGGGGCGGACGACGTAGACGGTCCCGGCCACCATGTTGCGGTCACCGGGGGTCGGGCTGGAGCCTGCGGTGGTGCTGAGGGGAAGGGCCAGCCCGCAAACGAGCGCGGCCGCTGCGGTCGCGAGCAGGAGCCCACGGCGGCGCCGCTGGGCGGCCGCGCGACGCGCCCGGCGCCGCGACACGTCGAGGCCGGTTCTCACCTCGGTCGGCCGGACCTGGCGTGCGAGGGTGCGCCCGCACGCGGACGCGAGGTGGACGCTTCCCGCCCCGGCCCGGTCCCGCCCGCCGGTGTCCTGGGCGTCATCGGCGTCGGGCACGAGCTGCAGCCCGGGCCGCGGCCCCGACGCGCCGAACAGGTCCTCCGACAAGTCGGCGGTCCCGGTGCCGGTGTCCCACCACGGTGCGATCGCCATTCCGTCCCGCTCCTGTTCCCGTGGCGAACGTCCGTTCGCTCTTCCTCCATCCCACCACGAACACCTGTTCGCTGTCAACTCCAGGCGAACAGATGTTTGCCCCGGGCCGCCACCTTCGCTAACCTCTGGACAAACACACGTTCGCCTGACACGGCGAGCCTACGAGGGGGTTGTGACATGGCGCAGGCGCTCAGCGGGAAGCGGCGGCAGATCCTCGAGTACATCGGCGACTGCCTCCGCGAGCGGGGCTACCCGCCGTCGGTACGAGAGATCGGGGAGGCGGTCGGCCTGACGTCGTCGGCCACCGTCCACAGCCACCTCGCCGTGCTCCAGCGGGAGGGCTACCTGCAGAGGGATCCCACCAAGCCCCGGGCGATCCAGGTCCGCTACGAGGCGACCTCGCAGGTGGCGATGGCCGCGGGTCCGGTGCGCCACGTGCCGCTCGTCGGCGAGGTCGCCGCCGGGACCGGCGTGCTCGCCCAGGAGAACGTCGAGGAGATCGTCGCTCTCCCGCAGGACTTCACCGGCACCGGCTCCCTGTTCATGTTGCGCGTCCGCGGCGACTCGATGGTCGACGCAGGGATCTTCGACGGCGACTACGTCGTGGTCCGCCAGCAGCCCGACGCCGAGAACGGGGACACCGTCGTCGCAGGGATCCCCGGTGACGAGGCGACCGTGAAGGTCTTCTCGCGGCGCGGCGCCAAGGTCGTGCTGACGCCACGGAACCCCGCGCTCACCCCGATGGAGCTCGCGGCCGACGACGTCGCCATCTACGGGAAGGTCGTCACGGTCCTGCGCCGGCTCTGACTCTCAGCGAGGTCGCGGCGCGCCTCGACGGGAACGCCGGACCGGACCCACTGATCCACGGGCCGGCGCCGCTCATCGGTCCCCCGCGAGCACCGCGACGAGCACGCCGCGCACTCGCTCGAGCGAGTCCTTCGTCACGTGCTCGTCGGGATGATGCGCGAGCAGCGGGTCACCGGGCCCGAAGTTGGCCGCGGGGACGCCGTGCGCCCACATCGTCGCGACGTCGGTCCATCCGACCTTCGCCCGAGGGGCGGCGCCGCTCCGTTCGACGAGGGACGCGAGAAGCGGACGGTCGAGCGAAGGCGGCGCGCCGTCGGCGGCGTCGACTTGGACCAGCCGGTCGCCGGCGTCCGGCTCGAGGAGCCCGTCGACGAGGTCAAGCACCTCTGCGTACGCGGCCGCGGCGTCCCGATCGGGAGCGAAACGGTGGTTGAGCGTGAGGACCACGCGGTCGGGCACGACGTTGCTGGCGACGCCCCCCGACACGAGGACCGCCTGCATCTGCTCGGTGTACTCGCACCCGTCGAGGTCGACGGTCCGGCCACGCCACGACGCAAGCCGCTCGAGGAACGGCGCGAGGCGGTGGATGGCGTTGCGGCCCTTGAAGGGACGGGCGGTATGGGCGCGGACTCCGGCGAGCTGGACCTCCACGCGCAAGCTCCCCTGGCACCCCGCCTCCACCAGGGCGTCGGTGGGCTCGCAGAGCACTGCAGCGTCGGCTCCGAGCAGATCTGGCCGCGCGTCCCACAACTCGACGAGGCCGTTCTCGTCGCGTGCGATCTCCTCGCGCGCATAAAAGCACCACGTCACGTCGACCGAGGGGTCGCGACAGGAGGCGGCGAGGTCGAGCATCACCGCCACACCCCCCTTCATGTCGCACGCCCCCACCCCCCACACCGCGCCGTCTACGACACGCGCCGTCTCGTTCCCCGCAGGCGGCACGGTGTCGAGGTGGCCCGCGACGAGGAGCCGCTCGGCCCTGCCGAGGGCGGTCCTCGCGACCACGTTGTCGCCGACGCGGTCGACCTCGAGCCACGGGTGGTGCGAGAGCTCCAGTGCCACGCGGTCGGCGAGCGCCGACTCGTTGCGGCTCACCGACGGGACCGACATCAGCGCGGCGGTCGACGCCACCAGATCGTCCCCGACCGTCGGGGAGTTCACATCGAGACCCCGTGAGCCCGGAGCAACGCGTTCAAGCCCGCCTTGTCGTGCCGCTCGCCTTCTTCGAGGCGCTTGATGACGAGGACGCACGGGAGGAAGAACTCGCCACCGGGGAACTCTCGGCGTCGCGCTGCGGAGACGGCCACCGACCACGGCGGCACCGCGCCCCTGCCGAGCTCCTCACCCGTCCCGGCGTCGAAGACCGGGATCGAGGGGTTCAGGATGGTGCCTTCCCCCAGCACCGCCCCGCGGCCGACCCGCGCGCCCTGCGTGATCATGCAGCGGCTGCCGACGAGCGCTGTGTCCTCGATGACGACGGGCGTCGCGTTGGGCGGCTCGAGGACGCCGCCGATCCCCACCCCCCCGGAGAGATGGACCCGGGCACCGATCTGCGCACACGACCCGACGGTCGCCCAGGTGTCCACCATCGTCTGCTCGCCGACCCGGGCACCGATGTTCACGTAGGACGGCATCAGCACGACCCCCGGCGCCAGGTACGACCCCCACCGTGCGGATGCCCCCGGGACGACCCGGACCTGGGCGCCGGCGAAGTCGCGCTTCAAGGGGAGCTTGTCGACGAACTCGAACGGCCCGAGCTCGACGGTCTCGAGCTCACGGACTCGGAAGAGGAGGAGGATGGCCTTCTTCAGCCACTCGTGGACCACCGTGTCCCCGTCGGGGCCGGGCTCGGCGACGCGCGCCACCCCCCGGTCGAGGAGCTCGACGGCCTCGGCCACGGTCTCGGCGGCCTCGGTGTCCGCCGGAGAGAGCTCGCCGACGCGACCCCAGAGATCCTCGATGCGCTGACGCAGCCCGTCCACGCAGCAAGACTGTACCGATGGCCCAGGGCAGCCGGTGGACGAGCTCCGACGGGGAGCGCGGCGACGACTACGACGAACGCTTCGCGCGGCTGGCCGCTTCGGGAGCCGACGTCCACGGCGAGGCGGCGTTCGTCTCGGCCTTCGCCCCCGAGACCGTGCTCGACGCCGGCTGCGGAACCGGACGAGTGGCGATCGAGCTCGCGCGCCGCGGGATAGACGTCGTCGGCGTGGACCTCGACCCGGTGATGCTCGAGACCGGCCGCCGCAAGGCCCCCGGTCTCGCCTGGGTGGCCGCCGACCTCGCAACCCTCGAGCTCGGCAGGCGGTTCGACCTGGTCGTCGCGGCGGGCAACGTGCTGGTCTTCGTCGCTCCGGGCACCGAGGCGGCCGTCGTCGCGCGGCTGGCCGCGCACCTCGTGGCGGGCGGTCGACTCGTTGCGGGGTTCCGCCTCGACATGGGGCTCGGTCTCGACGAGTACGACGCCATGGCATCGGCCGCGGGCCTATCCCTCGAGGACCGGTTCGCCACCTGGGAGCGCGCGCCGTACGTCGCCGGCGGGGCCTACGCGGTGAGCGTCCACCGCGCGGCGCCGGCACCGGCGCCAGACAGGGCGTAGGCGCGGGGCGCGCGGCCGGGGGCGCGCGGCCGGGGGCGGCGTTGCCGTCGCGGTCAGCGCCAGTCGGCCTGGCCGAGACGCTTCGCGACGCCCGCGAGCCGCTCGGTCGGCTGCACCACGGCGATGCGGACGTGGCGGGCGCCGCCGGGACCGTAGAGGTCGCCCGGGCTGACGAGCATTCCCGAGACCCTCGCCAGATCCTCGGCCATCGCCCAGCCGTCGGCCCACCGCTCGGGGACCCCGGGCCACAGGTAGAAGCCGCCCGCGGGGAGCGGCGTCGGGCACCCTGCGGCGGTGAGGGCCTCCGAGAGGAGCGCCAGCCGCTCGTCGTAGCGGGAGCGCTGCACGGCCACGTGCCCTTCGTCCCCCCACGCGGCGACGGCCGCGGCCTGCACAGGCCCGGGCACCATGAGCCCGGCGTGCTGGCGGACGTCGCGCAAGTAGCCGACCAGCTCGGCGTCCCCGGCGAAGAACCCCGCACGGATCCCCGCCAGGTTCGACCGCTTGGACACCGAGTGCACCGCGACCACCCCCGACACCCCCGCCTGGAGGATCGAGCGCGGCGGGCCCTGCCACGTGTAGGCGGCGTAGCACTCGTCGGAGAAGACCGGTACGCCGTGGGCGCGCCCCCAGCGCGCCGCGGCATCGAGGTCGCAGAGCGCGCCCGACGGGTTGGCGGGCGAGTTCACCCACAGCACGAGCGCGCGACGGATGTCGGACGCGTCGAGCGCTTCCAGGTCGAGACCTCCGCCGTCCGGATGTGCCGGCAGCACGGGGACCGCCCGGCAGCCCGCGAGCCGCGCGCCCATCGCGTACGTCGGGTACGACACGGAGGGGTAGAGCACCGTGTCGCGCGACGGATCGCGCAGGTGCAGGTAGTGGGGGGTCGACGCCACCATCTCCTTGGTGCCGACGCACGCGGCGAGCGCTCCGTCGTCGACGTCCACCGCGAACACCCTGCGCAGGTGGTCCGCCGCGGCGCGCCGGTAGGCCGGGCTCCCCGCCGACGAGGGGTACCCGCGCTCGGCGCCGGAGGCGGCGAGCGCCTCCAACGCGCCCGCGTACGGCGGGTCGCACGGGGTCCCGACCGAGCAGTCGACGACGCCGCCGTCGATGCCCTCCGCGACCGCCCGCAACCCGCCCAATCGCTCGTAGGGGTACGGGGGCGGTCGGAATCCCGGGACGGTGCCACCCTCGCCCGCACCGGGGAAGCCGGGGGCGTCGGAAAGGGGCCGGGCCGTCGAGGTCACGACGATGCCGCCCGCACCACGAACTCGGAGAAGCGGGCCCGGCCCGCGTCGTCGAGCACCACGTGCA
This sequence comes from Acidimicrobiales bacterium, assembly GCA_035534455.1. GTDB lineage: Bacteria > Actinomycetota > Acidimicrobiia > Acidimicrobiales > RAAP-2 > JAJYVT01. Next base: position 95,717 of record DATLRV010000049.1, on the reverse strand, counting down.
CCCGGGCGCCGTCGTCGAGGTCCTCCTGCTCGACGACCTCGCCCTCGCGGTGGACCGCGGCCAGCACGTCGCCGCGTGCCCAGGGAATGGCGAGCTCGACCAGCCGGTCGGACATCCGCAGGCGATCGCCGAGGGCACGGAGGAGCGCGTCGGTGCCCTCCCCCGTGGCCGCCGAGATCCAGACGGCACCGTCGGTCTTCGCCGCAAGGCGGGCGGCCTCGGGGCTGCGATCCGCCTTGTTCACGACGAGCAGCTCGGGCACGACGCTCGCCCCGATCTCGTCGAGCACGGTGCGGACCGCCTCGATCTGCCCTTCGGGGTCCCCCGCCGCCCCGTCGACGACGTGGACCAGGAGGTCTGCGAGTCGGACCGAGTCGAGGGTCGAGCGGAACGCCTCGACGAGCTCGTGGGGGAGCTTGCGCACGAACCCGACGGTGTCGGTCACGAGCACGGTCTCGCCACCGGGGAGGACGAGCTGACGGGTCCTCGGGTCCAAAGTGACGAAGAGGCGGTCCTCGACGGGGACCTCGGCATCGGTGAGGCGGTTGAGGAGGGTGGACTTGCCGGCGTTCGTGTACCCGACCAGGGCGACCTCGCGGAGGCGGCCGCGCGTCCTCGAACGGCGCTGCAGCTGGCGGGTGCGATCGACCTCGCGCAGGTCGGCCTCGACGCGGTGCATGCGCCGAACCAGCCGGCGACGGTCGACCTCGAGCTGGGTCTCGCCGGGCCCGCCGCGCTGGCCGATACCGCCCGTCTGCTGGCTCAACGCCCGGCCACGCCCGCGCAGGCGCGGCAGCCGGTACCTGAGGAGGGCGAGCTCCACCTGCGCCCTGCCCTCCGGGCTCCTCGCGTTCTGGGCGAAGATGTCGAGGATCACCGCGGTGCGGTCGATCGCCGTCCGGCCGAACAGCTTCTCCAGGTTGCGCTGCTGGGCCGGCGAGAGCTCGTCGTCGAAGACGACCGTGTCGGCGTCCACCTGTTCGGCGAGCTCGGCGATCTCGTGCGCCTTGCCGCGGCCCACGTACGTCGCGGGGTCCGGTCTGTTGCGGCGCTGGACGGTGCGCGCCGCGACGTCCGCGCCCGCGGTGTCCACCAGCAGCGCGAGCTCGTCCAGGTTCGCCTCCACCTCTTCGGGCCCGGCACCCGGGGACACGACGCCGACGAGCACGATGCGCTCGCGGAACTCCCGCGTGATGAGGGTGCCCGGCAGGTGCGTGGTCATCCGTCCTCTCCCGCCGCCCCGAAGAACGCGGCGTCGACCTCCACGTCCGCAATCGTGCGTACCGGGCCGCCGAGCTCGACCCCGTCGACCACCGCGTCCGGGCGCTCGCCCGCGCCGAGGCGGACCTCGAGACGTCCGCCGGGGTTGTCCACCGTCACGACGTCGCCCACCATGCGATAGTCCCGCGCCACCGCCGCTGCGGCACAGCTCCCCGTGCCGCAGGAGAGCGTCTCGCCCACGCCCCGCTCGAAGACGCGCAACGCGAGGTCCGCGCCGTCCCGCCCGGGTCGCACGACCTCCAGGTTCACCGGCGCCCCCACGGCGTCGGCAGCAGCTGCGGCGAGGGACCCGAGGTCCACCTCTTCGAGCGCGACGTCGCCGATCGCCACCAGGTGGGGGTTGCCGACGTCGGCGAGGCGCGCCCTCGTTCCCGCCAGGGGGCTCGCGACCTCTGGGCCGAGACGCACACGCCCCATGTCGACCCGCGCCCACACCTCGGTGGCGGCGCCCGGTCGGTCGGTCCCGGGCTCGTAGGCGACCGTGCGGAGACCCGCGGCGGTCGCGACCCGCACGACGCCCGCCGTCACCATCCCCGCACGCACGGCTGCGTGGACGAGGCAGCGGATGCCGTTCCCGCTCATCTCCGCCTCCGACCCGTCCGCGTTGTACAGCTGCATCTCGAGGTCGACGGCCTCGCTGCCGGCGCCGCCGCCCGGCCGCCCGATGAGGACGCCGTCGGCGCCGACGCCGCGTCGCCGGTCGCACACCGCGCGCACCCGGACGGGGCCGAACGGAACCGGTCCACCGCCAGGAGCGGGGACGAGGAGGACGAGGAAGTCGTTCCCGGCCGCCTCGAGCTTCACCATCTTGACCGCGTCGCCACCCGCGGCGCGCCGCTGCGTCGTCGTCGGGCGGGCTGCAGCGACCTGGGCCATCGCCTTCAGTCTCGCACCGCCGGTTCGCCGGCCGTGCACCCTCCGGCGAGCCCGCCGGCGAGCGCCGCGAGCAGCACGTCCTCGGGGTCCTCGTCGTCGCGGACCCAGTGGACCCGCGGGTCCCGCCGGAACCACGACCACTGCCGTCGCGCCGACGCGCGGGTCCGCGCGACCGCCTCGCGTACGCACTCCTCGAGCGGCGCGCCGTTCTCGACGTGGGCGAGCAGCTCCTTGTAGCCGAGCGCCTGGCGCGCGGTGCGTGACAGTCCGCCGGGCCCCGAGGAGAGCCGCCGCACCTCGTCGACCAATCCTTCGGCGACCCAGCGGGTGAACCGCTCTTCGATGCGCCGGTTGACGACGTCGGGGACGAAGGGAAGGCCGACGAGCACGACATCGGTGGGGGGGTACGCGGTCAGCCCAGGCCCGTACGCGGAGAACGGACGGCCCGACCCGAGCGTGACCTCGAGCGCGCGGACGATGCGCCGGCCGTTCGACTCCGTGGTGCGCGACGCGGCGACCGGGTCCAGCGCGGCGAGCCGTGCGTGCAGCGCGGCCAGGCCTCCGGGCGTCCGTGCGTCGCGCTCGAGCGCGGCGCGGACCTCGGGATAGCGCGCCGGGATGTCGAGGCCGTCCACGGCCGCGCGCAAGTAGAGCCCGGTGCCACCCACGAAGAGGGCACGCCGACCCCGGCGGGCGATGTCGGCACGAGCGGCGACAGCCCGGCACTGGAACTCGCGCAGAGCGAACTCCTCACCAGGGTCCACGAGGTCGAGGAGGTGGTGCGGCACCTCCGCGCGGTCCTGCTGCGAGGGCTTCGCCGTGCCGATGTCCATGCCGCGGTAGACGGTCATCGAGTCGACGCAGACGAGCTCGACGTCGCCGTGGCGCCGTGCCACGGACATCGCGAGCGAGGACTTGCCGGACGCCGTGGTCCCCACCAGGGCGACGGCCGGCGCGCTCAAGCGGCGGTGACCGGGATCCGGCGGCGGTGCGCGGGGGCGGCCGTCCGCCGCACGAGGGCGCCGACGAGATGGTGGGGCGCGGCGCCGGTCACCTCGACGTCGCAGAACGCGCCAGGCGAGACCTCCGCGACGGGGTCGGGCGCGAAGTGCACGAGCTTGCCCTGGCGGGTGCGGCCGGTGAGGACCGCCGGGTCACGGCGGCTCGGTCCCTCGACGAGCACCTCTTCGGTCCGACCCACGCGCGCCTGGTTGCGCCGGAGGGCGGCGCGCTCGACGACCTGGCGCAGCTGCTCGAAGCGCTCGGCCACGACCTCGGGCGGGACGAAGGCGTCGCCCATGTCTGCGGCCCGCGTGCCCGGGCGCGGCGAGAAGATGAACGTGTACGCGCTGTCGTACTGCGCCTCCGCCGCCACCGCGAGCGTCTCGGTGAAGTCGTCGTCCGTCTCCCCGGGGAACCCCACGATGATGTCGGTCGTCACCGCGAGGTCTGTCACCGCAGCCCGCGCCGCGGCGAGCCGGGTGAGGTAGCGCTCTGCGGTGTACCCGCGCCGCATCGCGGCGAGCACGCGGTCGCTCCCCGACTGGAGGGGCAGGTGGAGCTGCTCGCAGACCGCGTCGACCTCGGCCATCGCGGCGATCGTCTCGGGGCGGAGATCCTTGGGGTGCGGGCTCGTGAAGCGGACCCTGCGCACCCCGTCCACCGCACCGACCTTGCGGAGGAGCTCGGCGAAGAGCGGGCGCCGGCGCGTGAGATCGCGGCCGTAGGAGTTGACGTTCTGGCCGAGGAGCGTCACTTCCACGACCCCGCGTCGCGCGAGCGCGCCGACCTCGTCGACGAGGTCGGCCACCGGCCGGCTCACCTCGGGGCCGCGCACTGACGGGACGATGCAGAAGGCGCACGAGTTGTCACAGCCGGTCTGGATGGTGACCCACGCCGCGTAGGGCAGCTCGCGCGCCGCGGAGAGCGCGGGGGCGTGGTCGACGAGGGCGGGGTCGGGTGCGTCGAGGACCTCCACGAGCGGCCCTTCCCTGGCGGCCCGGCGGAGCAGCTCGGGCGCCTGGGCGAGATTGTGCGTCCCGAACACGACGTCGACGTGGGGTGCCTTCTCCCGGACGAGCTCGCGGTCCTTCTGGGCGAGGCAGCCCCCGACGGCGATCTGAAGGTCCGGCCGTCGCTGGCGCAGCGTCTTCAGGTGCCCGAGGTGGCCATAGAGCCTGTTGTCCGCGTTCTCCCGGATGCAGCAGGTGTTGAAGACCACGAGGTCTGCGTCCTCGAGGCCCTCGGCCGGCTCCATCCCCTCGGCCGCGAGCAGCCCTGCGAGGCGCTCCGAGTCGTGCTCGTTCATCTGGCACCCGAACGTGCGGACGAGGAACTTCCGGCTCACCGCCCGAGTCTACGCCGGGGGGTCGCCGGCCCCGGCGTCCTCGCGGCCGCCGTCGACGACGACGCCGCCGGTGTCCGCATGCAGCACCAGTACGCGCCCCGCCACGCCGGCGTCCGCGAGCGCCGCGCGGCCCGACGCGGCGACGCCCTGCGCCTCGGGCGCCAGGCAGATCCCGAGCAGCGTCGGTCCCGCGCCCGACCAGCACGCGGCGCGCGCCCCGCCCGCTTCGAGCGCAGCGAGCAGCCGCGGCGCCTCGGGGAACAGCGGGGTCCGGGGCGGCTGGTGCAACCGGTCGGCGGTCGCGGCGGGGACGAGCTTCCGGGCGTCGGCCAGGCCGTCGAGGAGCAGAGCGAGCCGGCCAAGGTTGAAGACCGCGTCGGCGCGGGGGATCCGTGCGGGGAGCGCCGCACGGGCGCGCGCCGTCTCGAGCGGATGATCCGGGACGAGCGCGACGAACGCGAGTCCCGGGTCGAGCGGCAGGCTCGACACCCGCCAGCCCTCGTCGAGCGCGCTGACCGCGACCAGACCCCCGGCAGAGGCGGCGGCCGCGTTGTCGGCGTGCCCCTCGGCGCGCGCTGCGACCGCGAGCGGATCGGTCGCGCCCGACGCGGCGGCCGCGGCCACGGCGATCGCGGCGGAGGACCCCAGGCCGCGCGCGACGGGCACCTCGGAGCGCACCCGGATCGCGAGGCGGTCGTGGCCGCACACGGCGACGGCGACGCGGGCCGCGAGGTGCGAGGCGTCGGCCGGCAGGTCCGAGCCCTCCCCCGAGCTCGACACTTGCAGGCGGTCCGACGGTTCGACGTCCACCTCGACGTAGAGGTCGAGTGCGACCGCGAGGACGTCGAGCCCCGGGCCGAGGTTGGCCGCCGACGCGGGGGCGCGGGCGCGCACCGTCCGACCGCCCGTCAACCCAGACGCGCCGCGAGCCGCACCGGCACGGTGATCCGCTGGCCCGCGAGGACGACGGTCGCGGTGCCGATCTGCGTGCCGCGCGCCGCACCCGCTGACGGGGCGCGCACGTGCACGGCCTGATGCACACGGTCCCCGGGACCGGCGAGGACGCTGACCGGTGCGGCCGTGGTGGCGTCGACGGACCGCGAGCCGTCGGAGACGCGCGCGACGGCGGTGCCCGCCGGGAGGACGGTCACCGCGCGGATCCCGGTGGCCGACGCCTTTGCGAGACCGAGCGCCTCCCGGCCGGCGAGGCCGAGGACTGTCCAGCCCTGCTGGGACGTCACCGCGGCGAGTGACACGAGTGTGTGGCCGTCGACCGACGTCCGGTAGGCGAGAAGGTCCCCGCCGCCGGCAGCGTCGGTGAACCCCGACTTGATGCCGACCACGCCTGTCGTACCGAGGAGGGGGGTGTAGGAGCCGACCGTCCCGGCGAGCGGCAGCGTGACCGCGGGCATCGCGACGATCTGCGCGAAGACCGGGTCGGTCATCGCCGCTGCGGCCACCGTGAGGAGGTCCGACGCGGTCGAGACCGACGCAGGGAGGAAGCCGCTCGAGTCGGCGAAGTGGGTGTCGTGCATCCCGAGCGACGCGGCGGTGGCGTTCATCTTGGCCACGAACGCCTGCACGGTCCCGGCGTCCCAGGACGCCAGCGCGTACGCCAGGTCGTTGGCCGAGTGCACGAGGAGACCCTCGAGCATCTGGTGCTCGGTGAGGACCTCCCCGGCCTCGAGGATGACGTTGGCCTGGTCGGTGACCGTGTCGGTGCCGAACTGCTGTGCGTCCGCCGCGGTCATCGTGACGCTGGGACCCTGCTGGCCGACGGCGAGCGGGTGGTCGGCCAGGATGAGGTAGGCCGTCATGACCTTGGTCATGCTGGCGACCGGGACGGGGCGCTCGGGGCCGGACTGTGCGCGATAGCCGGTGGCGGGCACGTCCACGGCGGCCTGACCCGTCGTCGGCCACGGCAATGCCGGCCCGGGCGGCCCCGCCGTGCCCGGCGAGCCGCCGCCCGTGGTCCCGGCGCCGGCTCCGGCGACCGCCGCGGTCACGGTGCCGGTCAGTGCCACCCGGGGAAGGATCACCGTGACCCTCACCTTCGCGGGAGGTGAGACGAGCCCGGCGCCCGAGCTCGTGAGCCACACGAGGAGCACCACGAGCGCGGCGACGGCGACGAGCGTCCGCAACAGCCGGGTGCGCCGGCGGCCGGCCTTGCTCCGTCGTCCCGGTTCGAGGCCTCGGCGAGCGCCGAGCAGGTGTCGCTGCCCGTCACGCAGATGCTGAGGGCTCGACGGTGGCGCCAAGCTCACGGGTTCCCAGGCTACCGGGGCCGGGCGTCGAGTTCCTCGGGCGTCATCAGCACGGCCCGGGCCTTGGACCCCTCCGACGGTCCGACGACCCCGCGGCGCTCGAGGAGGTCCATCAGCCGGCCCGCACGGGCGAAGCCCACCCGCAGCTTGCGCTGCAACATCGACGTGGAGCCGAGCTGGGAGCGAACGACCAGCTCCATGGCCGATTCGAGCAGCTCGTCGTCGTCCCCGGCGGGCGCACCCCCCGTTCGACCGTCGTCCACCCCCTGGATCCCGACCACGGGCTCTGCGACCCGGCCCTGGCGTCGCCAGTGCCCGACCGCCGCCCGGACCTCGGCCTCGGACACCCACGGCGCCTGCAGCCGGCGCGGGACGCTGGACGACGCGGTCAGAAGGAGCATGTCCCCCTTTCCGATGAGCCGCTCCGCGCCCGGTTGGTCGAGGATGACGCGGCTGTCGGCGAGGGAGGAGACCGAGAACGCCATGCGGCTCGGGATGTTCGCCTTGATCACCCCGGTGATCACATCGACCGACGGCCGCTGGGTGGCGAGAACGAGGTGGATCCCGACCGCCCGCGCCATCTGGGCGATGCGGCACACGGAGTCCTCGACGTCGCGGGCGGCAACCATCATGAGGTCGTTCAGCTCGTCGACCACCACGAGGACGAAGGGGAGCGGCTCGGGCCCCAGCTCCTCGGCACCGGCCTCGTCGACCGCGACGGCGCCGGACGACGCGTCGTGGCTGCCCTCCGCCGTGGCGCCCGAGTCGTCCCCGGCTCCTCGCTCCTCGGCGTCGTGCTGCGCCGCGGCGCGCGCCCGCGCCGCGGCGGCGGCCACCTGGGACGCGACCGACGCCCCGCCCGACGGTCCGAGCTCGCCGCGGGCGAGCGCGTCGTGGTAGCCGGCGATGTCGCGCAGGCCGCACTCGGCGAGGACGTCGTAGCGGCGCTCCATCTCCTTCACCGCCCAGCCCAACGCGTTCGCCGCCTTCTTCGGGTCGACGACCACGGGGGTGAGGAGGTGGGGTAGCCCGTTGTACTGCCCGAGCTCGACGCGCTTGGGGTCGACGAGGATGAGCCGCACCTCGTCGGGAGTCGCCCGCATCAGCACGGAGGTGATGAGCGAGTTGATGCACGAGGACTTGCCCGCGCCCGTCGCGCCCGAGATGAGGACGTGCGGCATCTCGGTGAGGTTCACCATGACCGCGCGCCCGGCGATGTCGCGCCCGAGGGCCACCTCGAGCGGGTGTCTGGCCCTCGCCGCCTCGGGGGACGCGAGGATGTCGCCGAGGGCGACGAGCTGGCGCTGGCGGTTCGGGACCTCCACGCCGATCGCCGACTTCCCGGGGATCGGGGCGAGGATCCGCACGTCGGGCGAGGCCATCGCGTAGGCGATGTCGCGATGCAGGCTGGTCACACGGGCGACCTTCACCCCCGGTCCGAGCTCCAGCTCGTAACGGGTGACGGTCGGCCCGACCGTCCTGCCCACGAGCCTGGTCTCGACCCCGTGCGCCGCGAGCGCCGCGACCAGCGCGTCGCCCGCCTGATCGAGCAGCCGCTCGTCGAGGCGCTGTTCCTTCGCTCGCGCGAGGAGGTCGAGCGACGGCAGGTGCCACTCCCCCGCCGCCGGGCCGGAGGCGCCGATGCCCGGGGTGCGCCCGCGCCGCCCGGCCGGCTCGGCAAGGGGGCCTCCCGACGCCTCCGCCTCGTCGGGGACCGCCGGCGTCGCCTCGGTCCGCCCGGCCGGCGCACCGGTCCGGCCCGTCTCGTCGAGGTCCTCGGCGCCCTGGTCGAAGGGCAGCGCGGCGAGCGGCACCGGGGCTGCGACCCGCGCGGCGCCCGCCGGGTCGCCACGGCGGCCCCCCGGGTCGGCGGGGACGTCGGTGCCGAGATCGCGAACCCGGACCGGCCGGTCTGCGGCACGGCGGAGGGTGGCGCCCGCCGCGGCGAACGGCCGCCCCAGGCTCTTCAGCCGGGCGGCGGTCACGAGGACCCCGCCGACCGCGCCGATCGCGAGCAGCACCACGACCGCGCCGGCGGTGCCGAGGCCGTGCGCGAGGGGGCGGCCGGTGAGCGCGCCGAGCTCGCCACCCGCCGCGGCGAGTGCCTTCCGGGAGGCCGACACGCCTGGCGTCCCCCCGGCCAGGTCGGCGAGACCCGAGACGGCGACCAACGCGAGCGCCGAACCCGCACCCGCCCGTCCGCTGAGGAGGCGCCGACGTCCCGCCACCACGGCGACCCCCGCCACGACGGAGGACGGGGGCAGCAGGTACCGGGCCCACCCGAACGCCGCGCCGAGGCCGACGTCGACGCCGTGGCCCACGGCGCCCGCGGCGTGGCCGTAGAGGGCGAGGGCGAGCAGGATGCCGACCGTGACCAGCCCGATGGCCCACAGGTCGGCGCCGTGGTCGCTCAGGATGCCGGGGACGGCCGGGGACTGCGCCGGGCCGGCGGCGGTGCGCCGGCCCGCGCGGGACGAGCCGCTCCGCGACGACGCCTTGCCCGGGTTGCGCCGCCCGTCGGCGCGCGTCCGGCCTCCCCCATCGCCTGCGGACCGGGCGCGAGTGCGGCTGGTCGCCGCTCGCCGCTTCGTGGTCACCACAGTGGCATCCAGGCTACCGCCGCGCCCGACTGGTTCGGGGGAGGTGCCCAGGGCCCCCACCAGGTACGACGCAGACGGCTCGGCCGGGAACTGCTCCGCAAGGGGCGCCCGGATCCGTCCGACGACGAGCCGGAGCCGACCGCCCCGGCCCCCGCGTGCGGTGCGCCGGCCGCTACACCGCCATCACGACGGGGACGATCATCGGGCGGCGGTGCGTCCTCTCGTTGACGAGCCGGCCGAGGGCGCGACGGGCGTGCCGGGTGAGAACCTCGACGTCGTGCGCCCCCTCGTCCATCGCCTGGACGAGCGCGTCGGCGACCGCGCTGGACGCGTCGCCCAGCAGCTCTTCGGCCTCGGGCGCGTGGACCCAGCCCTTCGTCGCGATCTGCGGCGTCCCCGTGAGGATCTTGCGCTGGAGGTCGACCGTCGCCACGACCATCACGACGCCCTCTTCGGAGAGCAACCGCCGGTCGCGCAGCACGCCGTGGCCGACGTCCCCCACCGTCCCGTCGACGTAGAGGTAGCCCGCGGGCACGGTCCCGTCCCGATGGATCCCATTCTCGTCGAGGCGGACGACGTCCCCGTCCTCGCACAACAGGACCTGGTCGTCGGGGACGCCCATCGACCGGGCGAGCCGGGCGTGGTGAACGAGATGCCGGTACTCGCCGTGGACCGGCACGAAGGCGCGGGGTTTGGCCACCGCGAGCATCGTGCACAGCTCGCCCTGGCGGGCGTGACCGCTCACGTGCACCGCCTCGGTCCCGGTGTGGACGACCTGCGCGCCGCGCCGGTGCAGCTCGTCGATGACCCGGCCGACCGACCACTCGTTGCCCGGGATCGGGTGCGCGCTGACGACGACCACGTCGCCCTCGGCGATCTGGAACCACTTGTTGTCGCCCGTCGCCATCAGCGAGAGCGCGGACATCGGCTCCCCCTGCGACCCGGTCGAGATCACGCACACGTCTCCGGGTAACAGCCGGTCCACGTCCTCGATCTCGACGAGCACCCCCGCCGGGAGCGTGAGCAATCCGAGCCGCTGGGCGAGGTCCACGTTCTTGCCCATCGAGCGCCCGAGGGTCGCGACCTTCCGGCCCGCGCCGACCGCTGCGTCGATCACCTGCTGCACGCGGTGAATGTGGCTCGCGAAGCATGCGACCACGACCCGGCGGCCGGCGCTCGCGGCGAAGACGCGTGCCATCGTCGCCCCCACCGTGCTCTCCGAGCGCGTGAACCCGGGCTCCTCGGCGTTGGTGGAGTCCGAGAGGAGCAGCGCCACTCCCTCTCCGGACGCGAGGGCACCGATGCGCGACAGGTCCGTGCGCCGCCCGTCGACCGGCTGGAGGTCGATCTTGAAGTCCCCCGTGTGGAGGACGACCCCCTGGGGGGTGTGGAACGCGAGCGCGAACCCGCAGGGCACCGAGTGGGTGACGGGGATGAACTCCACCTCGCACGGGCCCACCGAGCGGCGCTCACCGTCTGCGACCTCGACGTAGCGGGCGCGGCCGCTGAGCCCCGCCTCGTCGATGCGGTTGCGGGCGAGGCCCAAGGAGAGCGCCGACCCGTAGATGGGGACCTCGAGGTCACGCAGGAGGTACGCGAGCCCCCCGGTGTGGTCCTCGTGGCCGTGGGTCAGGACGACGGCCTCCACCTGCTCGGCGTGCTCCTTGAGGTAGGTGAAATCGGGCAGCACGAGGTCCACGCCAGGCATGTCGGGGTCGGGGAACATGACGCCGCAGTCGAGCACCGTGATCCGCCCGTCGACCTCGACGCACGCGCAGTTGCGCCCGATCTCACCGAGACCGCCGAGGAAGACGACCCGGACCTGGGATGGATCGGCCACTGCGCGACGCGCGTCGCCGTCAGGACGCCGCGTGGGCGGGCGCGACCTCGAGACGGGTGAGGATCCGCAGGGCCTCCCCCTCCAGCTCCGGCGGTGCCTCGCCCATCGGGAGACGGCACTGCCCCACCCGCAGGCCGAGGGCCCGGCAGGCCGCCTTCGCGGGCTGCGGGTTCGGGAAGAGCTCGGTGGACTCGAAGTCGTAGGACTCGACGAGCCGCGCGTTCTCGGCTTGCGCACGCCCGAGGTCCCCGTCGAGCGCGGCGTGGACCATGCGCTGCATCTCGAGCCCTGCCCAGTGCGAGCAGACCGAGATCACGCCGACGCCGCCGACGGCCACGAGCGGCAGCGTCAGCGAGTCGTCGCCGCTGTACAGCTCGAAAGAGGCCGGGACGTGGGTGAGCAGCCGGGCGGCTCCCGCAGGGTCGCCGGCGGCGTCCTTCACCGCCACCACGTTGCCGACCTCGTTGGCCAGCCGAACGAGGGTCGGTTGTGCGATCCGCCTCCCTGCGCGCACTGGGATGTCGTAGAGCACGACGGGGAGGTCGGTCGCGCCGGCGACGGCGGCGAAATGCGCGAACATGCCGTCCTGCGACGGGCGGTTGTAGTACGGCGTCACGACGAGGACGCCGTCGACGCCGCAGGACGCGGCCTTCGTGGTGAGCTCGATCGAATGGCGGGTGTCGTTCGTCCCGGTCCCCGCGATCACCGGCACGGTGACCGCGGCGGCGACGTTTCGCCACAGCTCGCACAGCTCCTCGTCGGAGAGCACCGGCCCCTCGCCGGTGGTCCCGCCGAGCACCAGTCCTTCGCTCCCGTGCTCGGTCAACCAGCGGGCGAGCTCCACGGCCGCGTCCACGTCGAGTGATCCGTCGGGACCGAAGGGCGTCACCATCGCGGTGATCACCGCACCGAAGCGGGCGGAGCGCATCACCCGCACGCTACCAGCGCCGGGTCAGGCCACGCTCCTTGCGACCGGGGAGCCGTCCGCCTCCGCGTCGACCTCCTGGGCGGTGTCGACGAGATCCTCGAAGCCGATGGCACCCATCTCGGTGAACTTCTGCCGGAGCCAACCCCCGGCCGCGTCGAGCAGGCCGAGCTTCTTCAGGTTCGGCACGATCTTGGAGAACAGGAGCACCTGGAACTCGTCGCGTTCGGGGGCGCGGGACATCACGGTGATCACGTCGGCGGGAGGGACCTCGAGCCGCTCCCAGACCTCCTGCATCAGCATGCGGTCCTTCATCCGGACGGCGGCTTCGAACGCGAACTCCTGGCGCTCGCGAAGCTCCGCGTCCGACAACTCCGCGTAGTAGTCCTGCAAGCTGATCACCCCGAAGGCGACGTGGCGCGCCTCGTCGGCCATCACGTAGCGCAGGAGCTGCTTGAGCAGGGGCTCCTGGGTGATGGCGTGGATGAACCCGAACGCCGCGAGCGCGAGCCCCTCGACCATGATCTGCATCCCGAGGTAGGTCATGTCCCAGCGACGGTCGGCGATGATGTCGTCGAGCAAGAGCCCAAGGTGCGCGTTGATCGGGTAGTGCCCGGACAGCTTCTCGTCGAGGTAGCGGGAGAACACCTCGACGTGGCGCGCTTCGTCCACCACCTGGGTCGCCGCGTAGTACTTGGCGTCGATCCACGGCACCGTCTCGACGATCTTGGCCGTGCACAGGAGCGCCCCTTGCTCGCCGTGCATGAACTGGGACAGCATCCAATTCTGGTTCTCGACCCCGAGGCGGAGCCACTCCTCGTCCCCCCACCGCTCGAGCGCGGTCCCGGCGATGTCCTGCGCGGACCAGCGCAGCGAGTTGTGGCTCGCCGCCTGGTTCATCATCACGAGCCGCTCCTGGTCGACCTCGGTGTCCCAGGGGAGGTCGGTGCGCCCGTTCCACTGCGCCGTCTTCGCCTTCTCGTAGAGACGGTCGAGCCGGGGCTTCGCCCCCTTCTCGTAGTCCCAGGTGAACTCGGCCGGGCAGTGGTCGTCGACGGTGTGGCGCCCTCCGGGGTCTTCTCGGCCCACGGTCTGGAAGACCGACGCCAGGTCGCGCACGTCGCGCCGGCCGATCAGGTCCTCGTTGCTCCTCGTCCCGTACGGGTCGCCCATCGCCATCGCTCCCTCCTTCACCCTGCCCCGACGCGGCCCTCGGGCCCGCGCAGCGCGAGCGCCTGGATGCCGGGGACGACGAACGTCTCAACGAGGTGCCGCACGTCGGCCGGCTCGGTCAGGTCGACGCCGTCACGAGGGCAGGCGAGGTAGGACACCACGATCCGAGCGGCCCACTCTGCGGCGCGCACCGCGTCGTCCGGCCCGAGCCAGCGCCCGAGGAACGGGGCCGCGAACGATCCGGCGACGCCGAGGACCCGGTCGAGCCCCGAGAACGCGAGGTGCGGGAGCACCGTGCCCGGCTCGTGCTCGAGGAGGTACGTGAGGGCCGCGTGCGAGGACAGCCGACGTGCCGCGCCGACGATCGCCGCGACGAGCAGCGTGTCGAGGTCCCTCGCCTCGCCCATCGCCGCCCCGAGGTCCGAGAAGAGCCTGGCGGTCTCCGTCTCCACGACCGCACGGACCACGGCGTCCTTGCCGCCCGGGAAGAGCCGGTAGAGCGTCGCCCGTGAGACCCCGGCCTCTCGGGCGACGTCGTCGACGGTGGTCTTGTGGAGACCGAAGCGGGCGATGCAGCGCAGCGTCGCGTCGACGACGCGCACGCGCGACGAGCTGCGGTCGTCGGTGCCCAGGTGGCGGACGACCGGGGGCAGCGGAGTGCCGCCGCCGTGCCATCGTTCGGGCGCCCATGACGCGGACCGCACAGTGGAACGGTAAGCCGCTCAGTGTCTCAGTGTCAACCGCTGCGCGCTGCAGGCCTGGTCGCAGGCAGGAGGATCCCGCCGAGCAGCTCCCCGCGCACGAGCCGCGCCACCTGGGCCCGGTCGGTGAGATCCCACCTTCCTGGCGCCGAGATGTACGAGAGCGCCATGCGGGCGAGGAAGTCCGCCGCCTCCGAGGCGTCCACGCCCGGGGCGAGGGGCGCCCGTGCGAGGTACGGGGCCAGGAACGCCGCCACCATCTTCTGGGTCCCGGCGGCCTCCACCGTCAGCTTTCCGAGCAGGAGCTCGGGCTCGGTCTCGAGCACGCGCTGGAGGACCTCGTGGTCCCGGATGCCGCGGTGCGCGAAGACGAGGCCGAGCTCCAGCACCTCTTCGAGAGTGGCAGCGTCGCGCACCTCGGCGTAGAGGCGGCCGAAGAACCGCGCGTTCTCCCACGCGACGACCGCCGCAAGAAGCTCGTCGCGCCCACCTGGGAAGGCGCGGTACAGCGTGGCCCGCGACACCTGCGCCGCGCGCGCCGCGTCCTCGATCGTCGTCTTCGAAAAGCCCCAGCGCGCGACGCAGTCGTAGGCGGCCTGGAGGATCCGCAGGCGCGTTGCCGCGGCGCGCCGGGTGCGGTCCGGGTTGTCGGCGCTCCCGGGGCCGTCCGGGTCGGCGCTCGCAGGGTCCGTCCGGTCCGCGCTCACCGCCGTGCCGGTGGCGGGGTCCGCCGGCTCACACGCCGAGCAGCGCGTCGAGCCCGACAGTGAGCCCCGGGAGGTCGGGCACCCGGCGCACGGCGAGCAGCACGCCGGGCATGAAGGAGCGCCGGTCGAAGGAGTCGTGGCGCAGGGTGAGGGACTGGCCCAGCGCACCGAAGATCACCTCTTCGTGCGCGACGAGGCCGGGGAGCCGGACCGAGTGCACGCGGACCCCGCCGGGCCCGGCCGCGCCCCTGGCGCCGTCGAGCACCATTTCGGTGGTCGCGTCGCTGAGCGGAGCCGCGCCTGCGCTGTCGCGCGCCGCCGCGATCCGCGCCGCGGTGCGCACCGCCGTCCCCGACGGCGCGTCGCGCTTGCGATCGTGGTGGAGCTCGACGATCTCGGCGCCGTCCATGAACGGCGCCGCGAGCTCGCAAAAGCGCATGAGCAGGACGGCGCCGATGGCGAAGTTGGGCGCGATCACCGCGTTGGCGCGGCCGTCCGAACATGCCCGTGCGAGCACGTCGAGGTCCTCCTCGCCGAGCCCCGTCGTGCCGACGACCGCATGGATGCCGTGCTCGGCGAGCCACGGAAGGGTCGTTCGTGCCGACGCTGCCACGGTGAAGTCGACGGCCACCTCCACCCCTGCGTCGGCGAGCGACTCCAGGCGGCCCGAGGAGACGGCGCCACCGGCGCCGTGCGGGCGCTCCGAGCCGTTCGCTTCGAGCGCGGGATCGACGACGGCGGCCAGCGTGAGATCGTCGGCCTCCTCGACGGCACGGCAGACCTCCCGGCCCATCCGTCCGGCCCCGCCCACGACCCCCACGCGGATCACCGCGGCCACGCTACCGGCTCGCGCCCTCGGCGGCCCGCGGCGAGGGCGCGCGCCGCACCGAGCGCACGGGGCGCGGCGAGGACGCGCCCCGGCGCCACCGTCGGCGCCGGGATGCGAAGGCCGCCGCGACGAGCGCGACGAAGCCGGCGACGGCCACGCACGACGCGGCGACGCCGAGTGTGAAGCGTCCCGGCCGGTACCCGAAGGTGAGGGTCCAGCGGCCCGCCGGCACCCGCACCGACTGGATGAGGCCGTGCCGGTGGACGGTGAGCGATCTTGCCCCGGTTCCCCGCCGCACGGTGGCACCGCCCCCGCCGGGCGCCGGGGCGAGCGTGGCGTGCCATCCCGGCAGGTACGACTGGCTCCAGACGACGGTGACGGGGCGCGTGGCCACGACCGAGTCGGTCACGCCACCCCAGCTGGGGGCGGCGACCTGCCGGACCGTCGATCCCGGAGCCGGGGAGGCGAGCCACACCGGCGGCGGGACGGCCACGGTGCGGCGGAAGACGCCGAAGGTGCCCGCGAACGTCCTGGTGACTCTCCAGGTCGGCGTGTCGAGGGCGGTCTGGAGGAGGCCGTCGAGCGACCACCGTCCGCCGTCCGCGTCCTTTACGGTCGAGCTCTCGGCGATCGCGGGCGGCGCCGGCCCGGCAACCACGATGCCCACCGCGGACTGCGCCGTGGCGAAGCGGACCGACCAGCCTCCCGTGGTCCGGCGCACGGTCTCGGCCGGTCGTCGGAGGTGTCCCGCCGCGGAGAGCACCCCGACGCTCGGCGTCGGTGCGTGCGCCGTACCCGTCGCAGCGGAGGAGGAGATGAGCATGGCGCCTCGGAGCTCGAGCGGCGCGCCGAAGTAAAACGTGCGCCCCCGCGCACTGCCAACCGGTGGCGCGTGCGGGCAGGAGGCCCGGCGCGGCGCGGGGCTCCCGCCGGCGGGCGAAACGGGCCGGACGAGATCCCCGGAGCTCACCACGAGCGTCGAGAGGCGCAGTTCGTCGAACGCGCCCGTCGCAAGGGCACAGGGACTCAGCGTGTCGAGCGCGTGGGTGCCGGTCTCGCTGCCGTAACGCGACGAGACGATCGAACCGTACCCCTGCACGCTCGGACGCCCCGTGAAGACGTTCAGGTCCGGCTGCCCGATGGTGCTCAACGCCGCGAGATCGCTGACCGTCGTGTCGACGATGGCGAACCTGCCCGCCGTGCCCAGGACGCGTGCGGCGGCGGCCGGCGACGGCTCGGGCGTCGCTCCGGGCAGCCCGACCACTGTGGCAGTGGCCAGCGTGAAGAACGCGAGGTCGGCCACGACGAGCGCGACGAGCGCCCGGCGCCGTGCCTCGGCGCCGAGCACGCGCCACCCGGCGACCAGCGCGACCACCCCGGCCGCCACCGCCGCCTGCGCCAAGAACCACGGCCACAGCCCGCGGACGAGCGCGGTGCCGGCGCTCCTCGCATGCAGGGTCTCTTCGACGGGTCCCGGCGCAGCGAGCGTGACCGCGCACAGGAGCACCGCGGCGACGGCGGGGACGGCGACCAGCCAGCGCTCGGCGCGCGCCCACCTCCAGGAGCGGACGGGCGGTCTGCCGGCGGGTGAGACGTCGGCCGACCCCGCGCCGCGCCCCGCGCCGCGCCCCGCGCCGCGCGGCGCGGCGAGCCCGGCGCGGGCGTGGAGCGACGTCGCGAGGGCACCGTCCGCCCAGAAGGCGAAGAGCACGGCCAGCGCGAGGTCGACGATCTCCAGGTTCCGACTCTGCAGGCGCGTCTTGCCGAAGAGCGGGATCGCCGCCCAGAGGTGCCCGAGCGGAGTGAACGCACCCCAGGCCAGGAGGAGCCCGAGCGCGCCCAGCGCGAGCCACATGCCCCAGTCCGCGGCGCGCGGCGCGCGGTTGCGCCCGAACGAGCGCGCGAGGAGGGCGAGCGCGGCGCCCGCGGGCAGGAGACCGGCATATCCGGTGACCTCCGCCAGGTTGTACGCGTTGAAGTAGTGGACTGAGCCGAAGTGGCCGGCACCCCCGAACAGGTCGGGCACCAAGACCAACAGGGTCCATGCCGGGCGAAGCGACCCGGTCCCGAAGAAGTGGAACGTCTCGGCCGCTCGCTGCGAGGTCCTGATGAAGGTCCACCCCGGCACGAGCTCGGCGGCCGCCAGGGCGATGCCCCAGACGACCGCGAGCACGACGAGGCCGGCGAGGCGGAGGCGCGGGGCCGGCCCGACGCGCCCGCGAGCGTGGGGTCGCAGGACGAGCCAGGCCGCGACCGCCGTGCCGACGACCTCGGTCTCCGCCATGGCGCGCGGTTCGCCCGTGAGGGCCTCGAGCCCGACCACCAACGCGACGAGCGCGACCCACGGCCACGGCGAACCGGGGCGCAGCACGGCCTCCCGCGTGCCGGGGACGCCGTCGGCCGGGCGCAGGCCCAGAACCGTCTCGGAGAGCCGGAGCTCGGCGAGCACGAGGAGCGGCATCCACCCCATCCCCTGCACCACGCCGAGGTGCACGAGCTGTCCCGACATGGCGCCCGAGAAGGCGTAGGTGAGCGCGCCGAGGAGGCTCGCACGCGGACCGAGGCGGTAGTGGCGGCACAGCGCGTACGTCCCGAGCGCGCCGGCCCAGTACACGCCGAGGAGGTTGACCACGAACGCCGCGACGGGCGAAACCAGCGCGAACAAGAACGTGAACGGGTAGAACGCCCCGGCGTTCAGGCCGCCGAGCAGCGGCGTGCCCGACCACGCGTAGGGGTCCCACAAGGGTAGGTGTCCTGCACTGAGCTGCCGACCGGCGAGGGCGCGCAGGGGGACGTTCTGGATCAGGTTGTCGCCGGTGATCGCCGGATGGCCGATCGCCGCCGGGACGGCGAAGAAGAGCACCGGCAGGAAGACGAGCGTCGCGACCGCCCGCCCGTCAGCCGTGGCCAGCCATACCCGCACTCGGGCGGCGGGTGCTCCGTCCGGCCGGGCACCCTGCCGCCTCCGCATGCGGCCCGTTGCGACGGCGCCCCTGGAGCCCGAAGTCTCAGCACGCGTGCGCGTGCGCATGCCGAGACGGTCCTGGTCCCGGCGCCGCGCTCAGGCGGCTCGGCCCGCCAGACCCAGCGCGGCGAGGTCGAACGCGTCGGCGTCGAACGGCCCCACCGCCGCCAGGGTGCGCGGCGCCTCTGCCAGCGAGCGCGCGGCGGCCTGCACCGCGTCCGCATCCACGGCGTGGATGCGCGCGAGGACCTCGTCGATCGTCCAGACGTGGTCGTAGAGCAGGAACGAGGTGCCGAGGCGGCTCATCCTCGCGCCGGAGTCCTCGCACGACAGCAACGTCTCGGAGCGGAGGTTGCCCTTGGCGACCTGCAGCTCGCGGGCCGTGACCCCGCGCTCGGCGAGGTCCTCGATCTCGCCGGTCACGATCCGGAGCACCTCGTCGACGTGCTCGGGGGCCGTACCCACCGAGACCGTCGCGCAGCCGGCGTCGTAGAACCCGCCGCGCTCGGACCAGATCGAGTAGGCGAGCCCCCGCTCTTCGCGCACCTTCTGGAAGAGCCGGCTCGACAAGCCGCCCCCGAGCACCACGTTCAGGACCGCCAGTGGCCAGCGCGCCTCGTCGAACCGGGACACCGAGCGCATGGCCAGCACGAGGTGGGCCTGCTCGGTCGGGCGGCGGACGACGACGAGGGGCTCGACGTCGGGACCAACGGGGGCGCGCTCGGGGGCGCGGCCACCGGCACGGGCGCCGAACCGGGGTTCGAGCGCCGCGGCGACGTCCTCGTGGCGGCAGTCGCCGGCGACGGAGACGACGACGTTGTGGGGCCGGTAGTGCTCCTCGAAGAACCGCCGGATGTCCCGTGAGGTCGTCGTCTTGACGCTCTCGGAGGTCCCGAGCGTGTCGCGGCCGAGCGGGTGCCCTGGGAAGAGCGCCGCCATGGCCGTCTCGCCCGCCAGGTCCGCCGGCTCGTCCGCGTGCATCAGGATCTCGTCGAGGATCACCGTCCTCTCCGCGTCGACGTCGTGCTCGCTGAGCGACGGGTCCTCCATGATGTCGCCGAGGATGTCGAGGCCGAGTCGGAGGTGCTCCGAGAGGAGCCGGACGTAGAAGGCCGTGTACTCCTTGGTGGTGAAGGCGTTGCAGTCGCCGCCGACCTCGTCGAGCGCCTCAGCGATCGCGGCCGCCGAACGGGTCGGCGTCCCTTTGAACAAGAGGTGCTCGAGGAAGTGGGACGCACCGGCAAGCGGGTCCGCCTCGTCGCGCGAGCCCGTCCCGACCCAGAACCCGATGGCGACCGAGCGCACGTCCGACATGGTCTCGGTCGCGAGCCGGACGCCGGAGCCGAGCTGGCGGCTCTCGATCGCGCCCGTGCTCGCGCGTTCGCTCACCGGCGGCGCTGCTGGCGGCGGCGCCCGCCGCCGCGGCGGTCACCCCCCTGTCCTCCGTTCCCACCACGGGCGGGCGCTGCAGGCGCCTCGGGGCCGAGATCGCCGAGGTCGGCGACCAGCTCCGCCTCGAAGACGTCCTCGAACGACACCCGTGCGGGTCCGCGGCCAGCGCTGCGCGGCCCTCCGGCCCCGGCGCCGTCGCCGTCGCCGTCGGCCATCACGGCCTCGCCGACGAGCGAGAGCGACACCTTGCCCTGCGGGTCGATGTCGTCGACGCGCACCTCGACCGGCTGGCCCAGGGTGAGCACGTCCTCGGTCTGCTCGACGCGCTTTCCGCCGGCGAGCGGCGAGAGCTTCGAGATGTGCAGAAGCCCGTCGCGGCCCGGCAGGATGTTCACGAAGGCGCCGAACTTGGTCAGGTTCACGACCCTGCCCGCGTATACCGTGCCGACCTCGGCAGCCGGTGGTGTGAGGATGAGCGCGATACGCCGGCGCGCTTCTTCGACCGCGTTGCCGTCCTTGGCGCCGATCGTGACGGTCCCGACCATGCCGTCGTCGTCGACCGCGATGTCCGCGCCGGTCTCCTGCTGCAGGGTGTTGATGACCTTCCCCTTGGGGCCGATGACCTCGCCGATCTTGTCGATGGGGATCTCCATCGACACGATCTTCGGCGCGCTCGTCGCGACGTGGTCGCGCGGCTCGGCGATGCAGCGATGCATCACCTCGAGGATCGTGAGGCGGGCCTGCTTCGCCTGGCGCAGCGCCTGGGCGAGCACGTCTGCGGGCAGCCCGTCGATCTTCGTGTCGAGCTGCAGTGCGGTCACCGCGTCTGCGGTTCCCGCGACCTTGAAGTCCATGTCGCCGAATGCGTCCTCGGCACCGAGGATGTCCGTCAGGGTGACGTAGCGGCCCTCGTCGTAGACGAGGCCCATCGCGATGCCCGCGACCGGCGCCTTGATCGGCACGCCGGCGGCCATGAGGGACAGGGACGACCCGCACACCGACGCCATGGAGGTCGAGCCGTTCGAGGAGAGCACGTCGGAGACGAGACGCAGTGCGTACGGGAACTCGTCCTTGGGCGGGACGACCGGGAGGAGCGCGCGCTCGGCGAGGAGCCCGTGCCCGATCTCACGGCGCTTGGGTCCCCGCATGAAGCCGGTCTCGCCGGTCGAGTACGGCGGGAAGTTGTAGTGGTGCATGTAGCGCTTCGACTCGTCCGGGGTGATCGTGTCGAGCATCTGGTCCATGCGCGGCATCCCGAGGGTGCAGACGTTCAGCACCTGGGTCTCGCCGCGCTGGAACAGCGACGAGCCGTGGGCCGTCGGGAGGAGGTCGACCTCGGCCGACAGCGGGCGGATGTCACTCGTCCCTCGCCCATCGATCCGTACCCCGTCTTCAACGATGCGCTTTCGCACGAGCTTCTTGTTGAGCGCTCGCATGGCGGCGGTGATCTCCCGCTCCCGCCCTTCGAACTCCCCTGCGAGCTCCGCGGCGACCGCCGCGGTGACCTCGTCGGTCTCGGCGTTGCGCTTCGCCTTGTCGGCGATCGCGACCACCGTTGCGACCCGCTCGGCCGCGACCGCCTGCACGCGCTCGAAGACGTCGTCGCCGTAGTCACTGAACGTCTGGAACGGGACCGGTTCGATCGGCCCCCGGGCCTCGGTGAACCGGGAGACGAGCTCACGCTGGAGGTTCACGGACTCTCGGATCCAGGTCTTGGCCGCCTCGAGCCCCTCGGCCAGCACCTCTTCGGTGACCTTCGGGGCGCCGTCGCCGTAGAACTGCCAGGAGCGCTCGGTCCCGCCCGCCTCGACCATCATGATCGCGACATCGGCGTCGGGCTCGGTGGACAGGGCGCGGCCTGCGACGACGAGCTCGAAGGTGGACTCGTCGCCCTCCTCGAAGCTCGGGTGCGGGACCCAGATGCCTTCCGTCGAGTACGCGATGCGCACCGCGCCGATCGGGCCGTCGAAGGGGATCCCCGAGATCATGAGGGCCGCGGACGCCGTGTTGATCGCAAGGACGTCGTGGGGGTTCACCTGGTCCGCGCCGAAGACGGTCCCCACGACGTGCACCTCGTTGCGGAAGCCCTTGGGGAACGACGGCCGCAGCGGGCGGTCGATCAGACGGCACGTCAGGATCGCCTGGTCCGACGCCTTGCCCTCCCGGCGGAAGAAGGAGCCGGGGATCTTCCCGGCTGCGTACGCGCGCTCTTCGATGTCGACGGTCAGGGGGAAGAAGTCGGTGCCTTCGCGCACCGACCTCGCCGCGACCGCGGTGGCGAGCACCACGGTGTCGCCGATGCGGCCGACGACGGCCCCGTCGGCCTGTTGGGCGAGCTTTCCCGCCTCGAACGACATGGAACGGTCGGTGCCGCTGATCGGCGCCGATACGGAGATGGCCTCGGCCAACGGTGCTCCTTAGTCCGGGGGCACCTCCCTGGCCGGTTCCCAGTGGTCGACCACCCCGGCGTTCCCGGGTGATCGGCGACTGGCAGCCGACGTCGCGGCGTGCCCGAGTTTCAATGTGCGACCGCCCGACCGAGAGGGCCGGGCGGTTCGTTGTGCTAGCGGCGGATCCCGAGTCGCCCGATGATCGAGCGGTACCGCTCGACGTCGTTGCCCCGGACGTAGTCGAGGAGGCGCCGGCGGCGCCCGATGAGCTTCATCAGGCCCCGGCGGGTGTGATGGTCGCCCTTGTGGACCTTCAAGTGCTCGGTCAGGTGCGCGATGCGGTCGGTCAACAGTGCGATCTGGACCTCGGGCGAGCCCGTGTCGGACTCGTGGAGCCGGTGCTCGGTGATGATGACCTGCTTCTCGGGCATGTACGAACAGACCTCGGAAATCCTCTTGGCGACGGGCGCGACCCTGCCGCGCCTTCCCAGCACGTTAGCAGGCCGGTCGGGCGCCGGCATCCTCCCGGTGGCGGGAGGCCTCAGACGTCCGCCAGCGCGCGGCGAGCCGCGTCCACGTCCGCCCACATCTGCTCGACAAGGTCCTCGACCCGTTCGAACCGCCGCTCGTCGCGGAGGCGCTCGACGAAGGCGACCCCCACCTGCTCGCCGTAGAGGTCCCCGGTGAAGTCGATCAGGTGGGCCTCGACGAGTGGGGCCGGCGGGACGTCGCTCCGTTCTCCGCCCGGCCGGGTGAACGTCGGCCGGAGGCCCACCGAGACGGCCGCGGGGTGGAGGCCACCGTCCGCCCGCCGGCACCATCCGGCGTAGATCCCGAGCGCGGGCACGGCAACGGCGTCGGGGACCGCGACGTTCGCGGTCGGCATCCCGAGCAGCGAGCCGCCGCGACCGTCCCCGTGGACGACCTCGCCGCGGACCTCGTGGGGCCGCGCGAGGAGACGCGATGCCGCCGCGACGTCCCCGGCGGCGATGAGGGACCGGATCCGCGTCGAGGACACCGCGACGGGCCTGTCATCGCCGTTGCGGTCGGCGTCCTCGGCTGCGGTCAGCGCGACACCGGTGACGTCGAACCCCATTGCCGCACCGAGGCGGCGGAGGAGCGCCACGTCGCCCGTGCGGTCGTGCCCGAAGTGGAAGTCCTCCCCGACCACGATGGCCTTCACGCCGAGCGCACCGCGCAGGACCTCGTCGACGAAGTCCTCGGCCGACTCCTCGGCACGCTCGGCGTCGAAACGGACCACGACCACGAGATCGATGCCGCACGAGGCGAGCAGCTCGAGCTTCTGCGGGCCGTCGGTGAGCAGCTTGGGGGCGGAATCCGGGCGGAGCACCGTCGCGGGGTGGCGATCGAACGTCACGACGGCGGCCGGGACGCCGAGCGCGTCGGCCCGTGTCCTCAAGATGGCGAGGAGCCGGCGGTGGCCCAGATGGACCCCGTCGTAGGCGCCGATCGTGACCGCGGTGCCCAACGCGGCGCCGGACACCTCCTCTGCGGTCAGCACCTGCACGACGGCGAAGGTTAGACGGCGTCGCTCAGCGCGACGCGAGAACTACGGCCGGCCGGATCCGGTGGGCTGATGTCCGCTCGTAGACGGCCAGCAACCGCCCGGTCGCGTCGACGAGGGCCCACGGACCGTCGCCGGTCGCGCCGATCGGCGCTTTGTCCAGCGGGCGGCCGAGCGCGACGACCTGGGCGGTCTCGAGATCGGCGACCACCCGGTCGAGGTCGCGCAGGGCCTCGGCGGGCGAGCGCAACGACGGCGGGCCGAGCGCGCTCACCGGCTCCGCCTCCTCGACGGTGAACGAACCGACCCGGGTGCGCCGGAGGTGGCGGAGATGGGCCCCCCCGCCGAGCGACGCCCCGAGATCCGCGGCGAGGGTGCGCACGTAGGTGCCCGACGAGCACGAGACCGTCGCACGCAGGACGCCGGCGTCGGCGGTGGGCTCGAGGTCGAAACGGTCGACCCGCACGGTGCGGACGGGACGCGCCACCTCGACCCCGTGGCGCGCGAGCTCGTGCAGCCGCCTGCCCCCCACCTTGACGGCAGAGACCATCGGGGGGACCTGCTGGATGAGACCGGTGAGGCGTGCGGCAGCGGCGCGGGCGTCCTCCAGAGATACCCCGCGCATGTCCCACTCGCCGACGACGGTCCCCGACGAGTCGAGCGTGTCGGTCGCGACGCCGAGCACGATCTCCGCGGTGTACTCCTTGCCCAGCGCGGTCAGGAACCGAAGGACTCGCGTCACGCGGCCGAGCCCGACGAGGAGAACACCGGTCGCGTCGGGGTCCAGGGTGCCGGCGTGGCCGGCGCGTCGCTGCCCGAAGATCGAGCGAACCCGAGCGACGACGTCGTGGGAGGTCCAGCCCGGTTCCTTGTCGACCACGACGAGACCGGTCGGGCCCGGCGGCACGGGCAGCGCCGTCACGGCGAGGAGTCGCGGGCGTCGCCGGCCTTCCGGACCGTGCCCCGCCCGGCCTCCGTGCGCCCGCCCGTCCGCTCTCGCGCAGGCTGCTCGTCGCGCGCTGCCCCGAGGCGACGGAGGATCGCCTCCACGCGCTCGCCCTCGCGCACCGCCGGGTCCGCGGCGAACGACAGGCGCGGCGTGCGCTTCATGCGGACCTGGCGGCCGACCGTGCGCTGCAACTGCGCGCGCCGTTCGTCGAGGGCGGCGAAGGTCTCGTCGTCCATCTCGGCGAGGAACACGGTTGCCGTGCGCAGGTCACCGCTCGTGTCGACTGCCGTGACCGTCACGAGTCGGAGACGCTCGTCCGCATCGGCCAGCCGTTCGAGCTCCTCGCCGATGATCTGACGGAGCACCTCGTTCACGCGAAACGCGCGCGGGTAGCCGCGTCCCGAATGCATCAGGCCTCAGGTCCGCGCGATCTCGCGCTCCTCGAAGGTCTCGATCACGTCGCCGTTCCTGAGGTCCTGGTAGTCCGTGAGCCCGATCCCGCACTCGTAGCCGGACTGGACCTCGCGGACGTCCTCCTTGAAGCGACGCAGCGAGCTGACGGCCCCACGCCAGATCACGACCCCCTCGCGCAGGAACCGCACCTTCGAGCCACGCGTGATGGTGCCTTCGCGGACGTAGCAGCCGGCCACGGCGCCGACCCTCGGGATCCGGAACACCTGCCGGACCTCCGCCTCACCCGTGATGACCTCCTCGGTCTCGGGGGTCAGCATGCCGATCATCGCGGCCTCGATGTCCTCGAGGAGCTTGTAGATGATCTCGTACGTGCGGATCTCGACGTCGTTCAGCGCGGCGAGCTCGCGGGCACGCCGGTCCGGGCGGACGTTGAACCCGATGATGGTGGCGTTCGACGCGCGCGCGAGCTGCACGTCGTTCTCCGTGATGCCCCCCACGCCCCGAAGGACGAAGGAGAGCTTGACGTCCTCGCGCTCGAGCTTCCGGAGACTCTCGGTCACCGCTTCGAGCGAGCCTTGGACGTCGGCCTTCAAGACCAGGTTCAGGGTGGCGGTCTCGCCGCGCTGGATCTGCTCGAAGAGATCCTCCAACCGGGCGCCCGATGCCGCCGACGGCGCGGGGAGGTGCCCCGAGAGGCGGAATCGCTGCGCGCGGGCCTCGCCGAGGGTACGCGCCGTGCCGAGGTCCTTGGCGACGCGAAGCTCGTCCCCGGCCTGCGGAGGCTCCGAGAAGCCGAGCACCTGAACGGGCATCGACGGGAGGGCTTCTTTCACGTGGTCGCCCTGGTCGTCGACGAGCGCCTTCACCTTGCCCCAGGCCGCGCCCGCCACGATCGGGTCGCCGATCCTGAGAGTCCCGGACTCGACGATGACGGTCGCGACCGGCCCGCGGCCGGCTTCGCGGAGCGCCTCGAGCACGGTGCCGCGTGCCCGCCCCTCAGGGCTCGCCCGGAGCTCCTCCACCTCCGCGACGAGCGTGATCTGCTCGAGGAGCTCGTCGATCCCGCTGCCCTCAAGCGCGGAGACCTGCACCACGATGGTGTCGCCTCCCCACGCCTCGGGCACGAGGCCGCGCTCGGAAAGCTGTTGAAGCACGCGGTCGGGGTTGGCGTCGGGACGGTCCATCTTGTTGATCGCGACGACGATCGGGACGTCCGCTGCCCTCGCGTGGTCGATGGCCTCCACGGTCTGGGGCATGACCCCGTCGTCGGCCGCCACGACCAGGACGACGATGTCGGTCACCTCCGCGCCCCGGGCGCGCATCGCGGTGAACGCCTCGTGGCCCGGGGTGTCGATGAAGGTGATCGAGTGGCCGATCCATGTGGTCTGGTACGCGCCGATGTGCTGGGTGATGCCGCCCGCCTCGCCGGCGACGACGTTGCTCTGACGGATCCGGTCGAGCAAGAGGGTCTTGCCGTGGTCCACGTGGCCCATCACCGTGACGACGGGCGGGCGCGGCCGGAGGTCCTCCTCGCGCTCCTCCTCTTCGTCCTCGTCCTCGAAGTACTTGGCGAGGAGCTCGGCTTCGCGCTCTTCGCCGGGGTCGACGAGACGGACGTTGGCGCCGAGCTCGGCGGCGAACAGCTCGATCATGTCGTCGGTGAGCGACTGCGTCGCGGTCACCATCTCCCCCTGCAAGAGGAGGAAGCGGACGACGTCACCGGCGGACCGGTTCAGCTTGGGTCCGAGATCGCGAGCGGTCGAGCCCCGCTCCACGATGATCTCCCCCTCGGGCACCGGTGCGGTCGACGGGGTGTACGTGGTGAGCTGCGTCGGCTCGAGCTCTTCAAGGTTCCGCCTGCGCCGGCGCGCACGGCGCTGGGGCGGGCGACGGCCCGCCAGGCCACCGCGGCCTCCGGGTGGGCCGCCGGTGCTCGGGCGGCCGAAGCCGCCACCACCCCGCGGCGGGAAGCCGCCGCCGCCGCTCGGGCGACCCGCGCCGCCCGTGCTGGGCGGCCGCCCGCCGGTGCGCTGCGGGTAGCCGGGCCTGCCACCGGCCGGGGGTGACGGGCGCCTGCCGCCCATACCTGGCGGCGGCGGGATGGGACGGCCGCTCGGCCCGACCGGCGGCCTGGCCGGCGGCGGTGGGACGGGCTTGCCGGAGGGGCTCAGCGGCGGGCGCTGCGGGCGCTGACCCGGTCCCTGCGCGGGGCGCTGACCCGGTGCAGATGGACCGGGTCGGGGCGGCGCGCCAGGAGGTTGAGGCGGACGCTGTCCGATCGACGGTGACGGTGCGGGCTGCCGCGGGACGGGTGGCGCCTCCGGTGCCGGCGCGGGCCGCGCGGCAGGGCGCGTGCCGGTGGTCGGCCCAGTGGCGGCCGGCACGGCGGATGCGGCGGGCGCCGGCACGGCGGCTGCGGCGGGCGCGGCGGGCGCGGCTGCAGCGGGGCGGGGGGGCGCGGACGGCGCCCCGGCGGGCTCTCCGGGACGGGGCATGTCGGGGCGAGCGGCGGCCGGACGGGCCGGCGTGCCCAGGCCACGGCTGCTGACGAGTCGTGAGCGCTCCCCTTCGCCGTCGTGCGCGGGCACTCCGGGGGGGGCGGCGGAACCACCGCCGGGAGGGCCGGCAGCGGCCGGACGCCGGGGCGGCGCCTTCTCCTCGGGGGGGGCGGGCTCCTCGGGCTGGACCAGGCGGCGCAAACCGTCGGCGTCGGCCTTCCGGCGGACGCGGTCCGCCTGCGCCTCCTCGATGGAGGACGAATGGCTCTTCACCCCGATCCCCAGCGCTAGTGAGAGGTCGAGGGCTTCTTTGTTGGTCAGGCCCAGCTCACGGGCCAGCTCGTAGACGCGGATCTTCTTCGGCAATGTTCCTCGGTGTCCTTCGCAGTCTCAGGCGTCCCGTCGGGATGCCGGAGTGTTCGTCAATCCTCGCACATCGCCAGCGCCGCCAATCTGCCGGCCGATCCCGTCGGCCGCCCCGGGTGCCAGCCGGGCCCGCAACGCCCGCTCCAGTCCTCCCCGGCGAACCGCCAGATCGAGGCACGCCGGCGACCCCCGGCACAGCCAGGCGCCGCGGCCCTCCAGGGTGCGTCCTGCGGCCAGCCACCCGCCGGCCGTGCGAACCACACGGACCAGCTCGGCCTGCGGCGCGCGCCGGCGGCACCCGACGCACGTCCGCTCGGGCGCTATGCGCCCGCCTCCCCGTGCGCCGTGGATGCCGCCGCATCCCCGCCAGTGGCCACCGTCGCGCCGGGCGCGTCCTCGGCCGAGGTGCCCTCGGGCTGCGGAGCTCCGGCGGGCGCCTCGGGCGCGGCGGCCTTCTGGTCCGGCACCTCTCCTGCAGGCTGGCCTGCGCGCTGGTCCGCGTCCGTCGACTCCCCCTCGGCCGCGTGGCTCCACTCGGCGACCGAGATCGCCTCTCCGCCCTCGGCGGGCTTCCAGACCATCTCGCCCGCTTCGTTCTCGATCCACTCGCCCTCGGCCCACTCCTGCCCGGCGTAACCGGACTCTTCCTCTTCGAGCTGGCTCTCGCTCTTGATGTCGATCCGCCACCCCGTGAGCCGCGCGGCCAGGCGGGCGTTCTGCCCCTCCTTGCCGATCGCCAGGGACAGCTGGTAGTCGCTCACGATCACCGTAGCGGTGCCGGTCTCCTCGTCGAGCCGGACCTCACGGACGCGGGCGGGCGCCAGGGCGTTCTGGATGAACTCGATCGGGTCATCTGAGAAAGGCACCACGTCGACGCGCTCACCCCGCAGCTCGTTGGTCACCATGCGCACGCGCGATCCCCGTGCCCCGACGCATGCGCCGACCGGGTCCACGACGGGGTCGTTCGACCACACGGCGATCTTCGTGCGGTGCCCCGGCTCGCGCGCGGCCGCCTTGATCTCGACGACACCCGAGGAGATCTCGGGCACCTCGAGCTCGAACAGCCGCTTGATGAGACCCGGGTGCGTGCGGCTGACGACGATCTGGGGGCCCTTGGTGGTCTTGCGCACCTCGACGATGTAGGCCTTGAGCCGGGTGCCGTGCTCGTAGCGCTCGAAGGACACCTGCTCGGCCTGGGGCAGCAGGGCCTCCACCTTGCCCAGGTCGAGAAGGGTGTAACGGTTGTCCGTCTGCTGGACGATGCCGGTCACGATGTCGCCCTCGCGGCCCGCGTACTCCTCGTACTTCATGTCGCGCTCGACCTCGCGGATCCGCTGGAGGATGACCTGCTTGGCGGTCTGCGCGGCGATACGGCCGAAGTCGTCGGGGGTGTCGTCCCACTCGTTGACGACGTTGCCCTCCTCGTCGAGCTCCTGCCCGTACACGCGGATCTCGCCCGACTCGGGGTCGATGGTGACGACAGCCTCCTCCGCCGCGCCGGGACGCCGCTTGTAGGCGGCCACGAGCGCGTTGGCCAGCGCGTCGAGCAGGGTGTCGACGGAGATCCCTTTGTCCCGCGCGATCTGGCCGAGCGCGTCCAGGAATTCGAAGTTGGTCTTGCTCATGACGTCGTGGCCCTCTCTCTGCCCTTTGGCGCCTTGGCACGGCTCGGGGACGGCGCGGGCTTCGCGCCCCACTCGAACACCGTGCGCGCCCGCTCGATCCTGTCGTAGGGGACGTGTGCCGATCCTCCGGGCACGTCGGGCCCGTCGACACGCACGCCGTGTTCGTCGGCGGCGGCGAGGCGGCCGTGGAGCCGGCGGACGTCGCCGGCGCCGGCCACCAGGCGGACCGAGACCGTCTCGCCGAGCGCGCGCGCGAAGTGCGGCGGCCGGCGCAGTCGCCGCTCGAGGCCCGGGCTCGACACCTCGAGGGTGTAGCGGCCGGGCATGGGGTCGATGCGGTCGAGGGTTCCCGAGACCGCGCGGTTCGCGTCGGCCAGCCCTTCGAGGTCGACGCCGCCCTCGCGGTCGACGGTCACCCGGACGACAGCGCCGGAGAGCTCGACGTCGACGAGCTCGAGGCCGAGCGCGTCGACGACCGGCAACAGCTCTTCGTACAGCATGTCCGCGACTCCTTCAGTCACCGCCGGCACCTCCTTTCGTCGCTCGTCCCTCGTCCTGCGCGGGCTCCTCCCTCGTCCGGACCTGCGGCGCGAGGCCCGGGCGACCGGTTCCCCATCAACACGAAAGCGTGGGCAGCGGCCCACGCTTTCAACAGGTCCTGCAATGAGACCGGACAGCGCAACGAGTATACCAACCGCGGCCCGACGACCGCCCGTCGAGGGGTCCCATGAGCGGGCGAGCGGGCCGGACAGGCCGGCCCGGGGGATGCGGGCGGGGCGGCCACGGCGTGCCCGGTGCGCCCACTACGTGCGCCCACTACGTGCGCTCAGTACGTGCGCTCAGTACGTGCGGCCGACCACCGCGACCAGGTCGTCGTCAGCCTCGCCTGCGGCCGCAAGCGTGCCGTCGTCATGCTGGAGGCACCGCACGGTGAGCGACTCGGCTGCGAGTTGCATCTCCCCGGCCTCGCCGACCGCTCGCCACGGGACCCGCGCGAAGCCCGACGTCCCTACGGCCACCGCCTCGTCGAGGGTCGCGGCGGGGGCGGTGCGCGCCTCGCGGAAGGCGAGCGCCTCGTCCCGGAGGTCCGTGCCCGCGCGTGCGCAGACCCGCGCCACGGCGTCGGCGACGCCGCCCAGCGCGACGGGGACCTTGGTCCGCAGGTGCCGGGTGACGACGGTGACGTTGCCCGTGGCGAGATCGCGAGGACCGACCTCCACCCGCACCGGCACCCCCTTCAGCTCCCAGTCCACCGTGCGGCGACCGAATCCGGTGTCCGTCCGGTCGTCGAGGTGGACGCGGCGCCCCGCCCGACGGAGCTCGTCTGCCAGCGCGGACGCGGCCCGGTGGACGGCGTCGTCCTCGCGCACGCACATGACGACCACCTCGACAGGGGCGAGCGCAGGGGGAAGGCGAAGCCCGAAGTCGTCGCCGTGGGCCATGATCAGCGCGCCGATGAGGCGCGTCGACGCGCCCCACGACGTCTGCCAGACGTAACGCAGCGTCCCGGTCGCGTCCGCGTACTGGGTGCCGAAGGCCCTGGCGAAGTTCTGGCCGAGCTCGTGGCTGGTGCCCATCTGTAGAGCCTTGGCGTCGCCCATCATCGCCTCGCAGGTCCACGTGCGCACCGCGCCGGCGAACCGTTCGCGCGCGGTCTTGTGGCCCACGAGCACCGGGACGGCGACGACCTCTTCCATCGCGTCCCGGTACACGTCGGTCAGGATCCGCAACGCGTAGGCGCGCGCGTCCGCCTCGTCGGCGTGCGCGGTGTGCCCCTCCTGCCAGAGGAACTCGGTCGTGCGGAGGAACAGGCGGGGCCGGAGCTCCCAGCGCACGACGTTGCACCACTGGTTGACGAGCAACGGGAGATCGCGATGGCTCTGGATCCACTTGGCGAAGTAATGGTTGACCATCGTCTCGCTCGTCGGTCGCACGACGACGGGCTCTTCGAGCTGGCGCCCGCCGCCGTGGGTGACCACCCACAGCTCGGGATCGAATCCCTCCACGTGCTCCGCCTCGAGACGCATGAAGGCCTCGGGGATGAACAGGGGGAAGTAGGCGTTGTGCGCTCCCGCCGCCTTGATGCGCTCGTCGATCGCGGCCTGGAGACGCTCCCAGATCTCGTAGCCCCATGGCCGGATGACCATCGTGCCGCGGACCGGACCGTTGTCGGCGAGCTCCGCGCGGGCCACGACTTCCTGGTACCAGCGCGGGAAGTCCTCGGCGCGCGTCGTGAGCGCACCTTTCACCTTCGGTCGTTGCGCGTCGGGGACGTCGGTGCTCGCGTCGGCGTCGGTCATGGGGGGCGAGCGTAGACGGACCGCGGCGGCGCCCCACGCCGTACGCGGGCGGTTCGCCGGCGGGAGCTCTACTCCTTGTGTGTCGGGCCGCCCGCCCCGTTTCCTTCGGTACCGCTCACGCGCCGGCGGATGCGGTCGACCCGCTGCTCGGAGGCGTTGGGGTCCGCGCCCTTCTCGTCGAGGAGCGCGCGGCGGTCGGCCTCGGCCTCGGCCTCGGCCGACGCGTCCGCCGCGGCGAGCCGGGCCTCGATGCCCTCGGCCACGAGCCGCTCGGCTTCGGCGACGAGGGCGGTGACCATCTCGGCCTCCGGGACCACCCGCACGATCTTTCCCTGGATGAACAGGTGGCCCTTCTGCTTGCCTGCCGCGATCCCGAGGTCGGCGCTGCGCGCCTCGCCGGGACCGTTGACTACGCACCCCATGACCGCCACCTGGATGGGCAGGTTCAGGTTCTCGAGCGCCTCCTGCGCCTCCTTGGCGACCGCGATGACGTCCACCTGCGCCCTTCCGCACGAGGGGCAGGCGATGAGGTCGAGGCCCTTGCGCTCGCGGAGGCCCAGCGACTCGAGGAGCTGGCGGCCCGCGCGCGCCTCTTCCACGGGGTCGGCGGTGAGCGAGTAGCGGATCGTGTCGCCGATCCCCTCCGCCAAGAGCGTCCCGATCCCCGCCGTCCCCTTGACGAGCCCCGCGGGCGGCGGACCGGCCTCGGTCACACCGAGGTGGAGCGGGTAGTCGAACGACTCGGAGGCGAGGCGGTACGCGCCGATCATCAGCGCGACCGACGACGCCTTGACCGAGATCTTGACGTCGCTGAAGCCCACCTCGTCGAAGTAGGCGAGCTCCATCTTCGCCGACTCGACGAGGGCCTCCGGGGTGGCACCGCCGTACTTCTTGTACAGGTCCGGGTGGAGCGAGCCGGCGTTCACCCCGATGCGGATCGGTACGCCGCGGTCCTTCGCCTCGGACGCCACGAGCTTGATCTCGGACTCCTTGCGCAGGTTCCCGGGGTTCAGCCGGAGGCCGTCGACCCCCGCCTCGAGGGCGGCGAGCGCCATCTCGTGGTGGAAGTGGATATCGGCGACGATCGGTACGGGCGACCTGGGGACGATGCGTGCGAGCCCCTCGGCCGCCGCCTCCTCGTTGCAGGTGCACCGGACGATGTCCGCCCCGGCCGCAGCGAGCGCGTAGATCTGGGCAAGGGTCCCCTCCACGTCGGCGGTCTTCGTCGTGGTCATCGACTGCACCGAGACGGGGGCGCCGCCGCCGATCGCGACGTCCCCGACGTGGATCTGGCGGGTGGGCCGGCGCGGCGACAGCAGGTCGGACGAGAGCTCCATCGCCCTCCATTCTGCCGCGACGGCGCGCCGCGGCGTGCACCGGGGCCGGTGAGCCGGTGTGCCGCCGGACACCGGCAGGTCGGCGTGGGCGCTGGCGGCACGCCCGGACGGAGCGACCCCGGGCCGCGGGGCCCGGTCAGCCGAAGGGGTTCGCCAGGGGGTGGGCGATATCCAGGAAGATCGCCGAACCGAAGATCACGAGCAGCACGGCCATGAAGGCGTAGGCGACCGGCATGAGCTTGGTGATGTCCGCGTGGTACGAGGGGCGCCCGCGCCGGGTGCGGACCCGCTCGTAGAGCGCGACCGCCACGTGCCCGCCGTCGAGCGGGAGCATCGGGAGCATGTTCAAGAGCCCCAGCGCGATGTTGAGCGCGATCAGGATGGAGACGAAGTAGTAGGCCCCCTTCGCCTCCGCCTGGGTCGCGAGGCGCGCCGCACCGACGACCGTGATGAGTCGGTTCGATGTGGTGGGGTGCGCCGCGGCCTTCGCCGCCGCCGCTGTGCTGGTCACCTGGTGAAAGAGCGACGAGAGGCCCCCCGGCGAGAACACGTGGCCGATGCCGAGAACCGTGAGCTTGGTGATGGTGCCGACGTCGCTCGCCGCCCAAGAGGCTGCCCGCCAGGGGTTCTGCGGGCTGAAGACCGGAGCGAGGTTCGTTTGGATGCCGATGAGCCACCGGGTCTTCGGTCCGTCCCTCCCGAGCACCTCCTTGCCCGCTGTCCTCCCCTTCGTGATGACGTGCCCGGCCTGGGGCTGCACGCGGATCGTCGCGTGGCGGCCGGCACGCTCGATCACGATGCTTACGGCTCGGCCCTTTGCGGCCCGCAGCGCCCTGGAGAGCTGCGTCGCTGTCGCGACGCGCGTTCCGTCGACGGACACGATGCGGTCGCCGAGCTTCACGCCTCCGAGCTGCGCGGCGGTCTCGTGGTGGCCGGCCCACGACGTGAACCCTGTGACGGTCACCTGGGTACTCGTCGGCACACCGACGGAGAGGGCGAGCGCGAAACCGAGGACGAGGGCGATCAGGTAGTGCATGATCGACCCCGCGCTCGCCACGAGGACCCGCCGATGCACCGGCTGCTGGCGGTAGGTGCGCGGCTCGTCTGCCGGGTCGATCTCCTCGACGTTGGTCATCCCCGGGATCTTCACGTACGCCCCGATGATGATCGGCTTGAAGCCGTACTCGGTCTCGCCGACCCGGTGCGACCAGAGCCGGGGTCCGAACCCGATGAAGAACTCGGTCACTTTCATGTGGCTCCACTTGGCGGTCAGGTAGTGACCGAGCTCGTGGAGCACGACGACGACGACGAGGGCCGCGATGAAGACGAGGAGACCGGCGAGCCCGGCAGCGAGGAACCCCGCCACGATCACGGCGACCGCCACAACCAGGCGCACGATCGCCCCACGCGTGGACGGAAGCCCGTGCGGGCCCGGAGGGGTCGCGGAGCCCTCGGGGGCCCTTGCGGATCCGGAGAGCGGCGCCGGGGGGGCCGACAGCCGGGTCACACGGCCGCCAGGCGGCGATCCACCGCGTCCGAGGCGAGGGCGCGAGCACGCCGGTCCGCCTCGAGCACGTCGTCGACCTCGCTCAACGGCCGGCCGTCGCAGCGGTCGAGGACGGAGGCCACCACGTCCGCGATGCCAAGCCAGTCGAGCCGCCCGTCGAGGAACGCGGCGACGGCCACCTCGTTGGCGGCGTTCAGCCACGCCGGAGCCGGGCCACCCGCCCGACCCGCCGCGTAGGCGAGGTCGAGGCAAGGGAACGCCGCACGGTCGGGCGGCTCGAAGTCGAGGGACATCGGCACCGCCCAGTCGATCGCGCCAAACGCGTGTGCCAGCCGTTCGGGCCACCCGAGCGCGTAGCCGATGGGGAGCCGCATGTCGGGCCGGGAGAGCTGCGCGATCGTCGAACCATCGACGAGCTCGACCATCGAGTGGACGACGGACTGGGGGTGCACCACGACGTCGATCCGGTCGTACGGGAGGCCGAAGAGCTCGTGCGCCTCGATGACCTCGAGCCCCTTGTTCATGAGGGTCGAGGAGTCGATGGTGATCTTCGGCCCCATGCTCCACGTCGGATGGCTGAGCGCGTCGGCCACCCCCACCGACTCGAGCTCGGCCCGCGCCCGGCCCCGGAACGGGCCGCCCGAGGCGGTGACGAGGAGCCGTCGCACCGACGGGTACGCGCCCGGCACGTCGGCGGCCGGCTCGCCGAGCCCGGTGGCGGGTGTCGGGTCGCCGGGACCGAGCCACCCTTCCCCGTCCGGGCGCGGCCGTCGGGCTTCGACGGCCGACAGACACTGGTGGATCGCACAGTGCTCGGAGTCCACCGGGACGATCTGTGCCCCCGGCGTGGTGCGGGCGCGCTGGACGACCGGCGCTCCGGCGATCAGCGACTCCTTGTTGGCGAGGGCGAGCCGGCGCCCCGACTCGAGCGCGGCGAGGGTGACGGGGAGGCCGGCGAAGCCCACGACCGCATTCAGCACGACGTCGGCCGCGCGGGCGGCGGCGGAGAGCGCCGCGGGTCCGACGCCGAGCTCGGTGCCCGGAGGCAGGAGCGGCTCGAGCGCACGGGCCGCGTCGGGGTCGCCCACCGCGACCAGCTCCGGACGGAGGCGGCGGGCCTGGTCGGCGAGGGTGTCGACGGATCGCTGCGCCGCAAGGGCGACCACGCGGTAGCGGTCGGGCGCAGCCTCGACGACATCGACGGCCTGGGTCCCGATCGACCCGGTCGATCCCACGAGGCTCACGGTTCTCACGGCACCCAGCATGCCATTGGTGGTACCCGCAACCGCCGCGCGCACGTCGCCGCCGTCGGGTCCCGGGGGCCGGCGACCGGTCGCGGTTCCCTACCCGTGCCCGAAGGCGCGGACCAGGTAGTAGGTGGCGGGGAGCACGAAGAGCAGTCCGTCGACCCGGTCGAGCAACCCGCCGTGGCCCGGAAGGATGCGGCCCATGTCCTTCAGGCCGAGGTGGCGCTTCACGAGCGACTCGCACAGGTCGCCAATGGGGCTCACCACCGCGACGACGACGCCGAGAACGACCGCCTGGGAGATCGTCCACGGGTGGACCAGGTGGAGGATGGCGACGGCGAAGACGATGGCGGCGACGGCGCCTCCCGCCAACCCCTCCCAGGTCTTGCCCGGGCTGACCGTGCTCAACGGGTGTCGCCCCGCCCACGCGCCGACCACGAGTGCACCGACGTCGTAGGCCACCGCCGCGATCAGCGCGCCCAGGAGATAGGCGATCCCGGTGCGGTGCGGGAACAGCGACGGCGCGAGCAGCAGCGCCGCGTACGACCCGAAGACGCCCACCCAACAAAAGACGAGCAGCGTCGCCGCAGTGCTCCGCACCGGGTCGGCGCGGCGGTCGACGCCGACGAGGTGCCACAAGAAGGTGCCGGCCACCAGGAGGACGACGACGACCGGCAGGGCGACGAAAGGCTTGTCGTAGGTCCCCACGAGCAAGCCCGCGACGGCGACGAGGCCGAGAAGCGTCGCCGGCCGGTATGCGTGGCGCAACGCGGCGTACGCCTCGACCGCGGCGGCGGTGAGCACCACCGTGACCACGACCATCGACGGCACGGTGCCGTAGTGGAAGGCGAGCAGCGCGAGGCCCCCGACGATGAGCCCGCTCGCGACGGCGGCGGGGATGTTGCGCCCCGCGCGTTGCGAGAGCGCGTCGTCTCCGGTACGCGGCACCGCGGGTGGACGCCGCTGCGGGACTCGGGCGACGCCGTCAGGGCGCGGTTGCGAGGACGGGCGTCGCGGAGCCACTGCCGGCTCCGAGGCGGCTTCCGCCGCGACGGCCGCGGCATCGGCCTCCTCGCCACGGCGCCGTCCGAGGCGCGGCCACGACGCTGCGGCGCCGGGCCGCCCGCGCCCCCGGTCGTCCCCTGCCTCGTCGGCGGCCTCCCCGCCGGCGGGGTCTCCGGGTTCGCCGCCGCCGCCCTCGCCGGCCTCTTCGTTCCGCGCCGCGGGCTCCTCCCCGGTCGGCTCTCCGGGTGCGACGAGCGGGAGCACCCTCGTCTTCTCGCCGACGTCGGCGACGACGTCGACGTCGACGTCGTCGACGTCGGCGGGCTCGCCGTCCGCGTCGACGTCGCCGATCCTGGGCGGGGCCTCACCGAGCGGAGCGAAGAGGTCGCCGGTGCCGAGGTCGTCGAACGCCCGGGCGTCGACGTCGGGGTCACCGGACCCGGCTCGCCCGACGGGCGCGTCGAGGTCGAAGCTCCAGGGCTGGCGGTCCTCATCGGCGACCTCGGAAAGGAAGGACGGCTCCTCTCCGGGGCCGCCCATGAGGGACGGCGCCAAGGGCTCGTCGACCTCCCAGTCGTGACGCTCTTCCCGCCACGACGGCTCGGGCAGCGCGGCCCACGGGTCTGACTCGTCGACGTCTGCACCCCGCGAGAGGACGGCGGGCACCTCACCGGTCGGCGCCTCGGTCCAGTGCAGCAGCTGAGGCTCCTCCGGGGCGGGCCAGTCCGCGTGACTCCAACCGTCGTCGTCGACGTCGGCGCCCGCTGCCGCCCCGGCGCCGGTCATCTCCTCCGCCGGCCCGTCCCCGCTGGAGGGGGGCGGCGCGACGGCGTCGGCCGCCCGCTCGGCGCCGACGATCCGCACCTGTTCGGTGCGTGGGGCCGAGATCTCGTCGACCTCGTCGAGCCCGTCGACGTCGTGCCGTTCCTCGTGCACTGTGCCGCCTGTCATGACGTCCGTTGTCACCACGTCCCCCGCTCCGGGGTCTCGACCCCTCGTCCACCTCACGCGCCCCGTGCCCGGTCCCGCGCGTTCAGACTTCGAGCAATTCCTTTTCCTTGTGCGCGAGGAGCTGATCGACCGCCGTCACCTGCTGCTGGGTGACCTTCTCGATCTCCTTCTCCACCCGGTCGAGCTCGTCGAAGGAGATCGATCCGTCCTTCTCCAGGGCCTCGAGCTCGTGGCGCGTCGCCCTGCGGAGGTTCCGGATCGCGACACGCCCTTCCTCGGCCTTGTGCCGGACCACCTTCACCAGCTCCTTGCGACGCTCCTGGGTGAGGGGAGGAAAGGCGAGACGGATCACCGTGCCGTCGTTCGACGGGTTGATGCCGAGGTCCGACCCCTGGATGGCCTTTTCGATCGCGTGCAGCGAGCCCTTGTCGTACGGAGAGACGACGAGGAGCATCGCGTCGGGGACCGTGAACCCGGCGATCTGCCGGAGCGGCGTCGGGGTCCCGTAGTAGTCGACCAACAGGTGCTCGACGAGGGCCGGTGAGGCACGGCCCGTGCGCACGCCGGCGAACTCGCCTCGAACGTGGTCGACGGCCTTCGCCATCTTGTCGCGGGCCTCTTCCACCACGACGTCGACCAGGCCCTCTTCCATCACCGGACAAGCGTACCGATCCGCTCGCCGCTGAGCGCCCGGCGCAGGTTGCCCGGCGCCATCAGGTCGAACACCAAGATGGGCAGCTGGTTGTCCTTGCAGAAGGTGATCGCCGTGAGGTCCATGACCCTGAGGTCCTTGGCGATCACCTCCATGAAGGAGAGCTCGTCGAAACGGGACGCGGAGGGGTCCTTGCGCGGGTCGGCGCTGTAGACCCCGTCGACCCCGCCGTGGGTGCCCTTCAGCAACAGCTCGGCTTCGATCTCGGCGCTGCGCAGCGCGGCAGAGGTGTCCGTCGTGAAGTAGGGGTTGCCCATCCCGGCGGCGAAGACCACGACGCGGCCCTTCTCGAGGTGGCGGATCGCCCGGCGACGGATGTACGGCTCGGCGACCTCCGCCATCTGGACCGCGGTCAGCACCCGCGTCGGCTGGCCCTGATGCTCGAGCGCGTCCTGCAGCGCCAGCGCGTTGATGACCGTCCCGAGCATCCCCATCGCGTCCGAGGTCGCGCGGTCCAGGCCTGCGCCCGCACCCGTCGTGCCACGCCAGATGTTTCCGCCGCCCACCATGACGGCGAGCTGGAGCGGGAGCTCGCGCAGAACCTCGGCGATCTCGGTGGCGATGCGCTCGACGACCGACGCGTCGATGGTTTCGTCCGACGCCGACGAGGCCAGCGCCTCGCCGGACATCTTGAGGACCACACGCCGTGGCTCACCCATGCCAGGACTCCTCAGACACCCTCTCGGTCGGATCGGTCGCGCTCAGGAGCCGGTCACCACCTGGGCGAATTGGACGATCGACGCCGACCCGAGGAGGTCGGAGATGGACCGCTTCTCGTCTCGGACGTACGCCTGCTCCAGCAGCACCCGCTCCTTGAACCAGCCGGTCATCCGCCCTTCGACCACCTTTTCGAGAGCGGCCTCGGGCTTGCCCTCGTTGCGCGAGATCTGCTCGACGGTGGCCCGCTCCGCGGCGACCTCGTCCTCGGGGACGTCCTCCCGACGCAGGTACTCGGGCCGGGCGAACGCGATGTGGACGGCCACGTCGTGCGCGAGCTCCTGGGTACCACCCTGGAGCAGCACGATGACCGCGTTCACCCCCCGCCCCGCTTGCTGGTGGACGTACCGGTCGAGCACCTGTCCCTCGCCGCTCTCCATGCGGACGACCCGGCCGACCGAGATGTTCTCCTGCAAGGAGGTGCGGAGCTGGTCGATCACGTCCTTGCGCTCGTCGACGGCCGCCTCCCCCTTTTCCGCGACGAGCGCGGCGAGGTCGTCGACGAGGGCGACGAACTCCGGCGACTTGGCGACGAAGTCGGTCTCGCAGCGCAACTCGACGATGGCAGCGGAGGGTCCTTCACGCACGGCGGCGACGGCACCCTGGGACGCGTCGCGCTGATCGCGCGAAGCGGCTTTCGCCAAGCCCTTCTCACGGAGCCAGCGCACCGCGTCCTCCATGACCCCGCCGCTCTCTTCGAGAGCGCGCTTCGCGTCCAGCATGCCGACGCCGGCGGACCGCCGGAGCGACTGCACGTCCTTTGGGCTGAATTCGGGCACTTCTCACGCCTCCGTGGTGACAATGGCGGGCTCGGCCGGACCGGTGGTGAACTCTGCCGGCGAGGCTGCGCCCTCCGGAAGCGAGGCGGCGTCGGCGGGACCGACCACGGCGGTCGCCTCGTCCCGGGTCGCGGGTGCGGGTGCGGGTGCGGGTGCGGGTGCGAGCTCGGGCTCAGGGGCGACGGGTACGGGCTCGGCGGCCGCGGGTCCAGGGGCGGTGGCCACGGGTACGGGCTCGGGCGGTGGCTCCGGGTGGGAGGCGTCGACGTTCGCCGTCCGGCGAGGTCTCGGCTGCGCGGGCGCCGAGGGTGGGGCGACGCTCCCTTCCGCCCGGCGCGGCGCCGGACGGTGCGAGGCGATCCAACGCCCCTCGGCGACGGCGTCGGCGATCACCCGACACATGAGCGACCCGGAGCGGATCGCGTCGTCGTTGCCGGGGATGACGTAGTCGATCACGTCGGGGTCGCAGTTCGTGTCGACGACCGCGACGACCGGAAGCCGGAGCTTGTTGGCCTCGGTCACCGCGATGTGCTCCTTCTTCGTGTCGATGACGAAGACCGCTTCGGGCAGGCGGTCGAGCCCGCTGATGCCGCCGAGGTTGCGGCTCAGCTTCTCGAGCTCGCGCACGTGGCGCAGGGCTTCCCGCTTGGGCATTGCGTCGAAGTCGCCGGCCGTCTGCATGGTGCGCAGGTCCTGCATGCGCTTCACCCGGGCCGAGACCGTGGTGAAATTGGTCAACATGCCGCCGAGCCACCGCTGGTTCACGTAGGGCATCCCGCAGGCAGCCGCGTAGTCGGCGATCGGCCCCTGAGCCTGCTTCTTGGTCCCCACGAAGAGGATGTGGCCGCCTCCGGCGACGAGATCGCGCACGAACGCATAGGAGCTCTCGATGCCTTCGAGCGTCTTGCGGAGGTCGATGAGGTAGATCCCGTTGCGCTCGCCAAGGATGAAGCGGCGCATCTTGGGATTCCAGCGGCGGGTCTGATGGCCGAAGTGGACTCCGGCGCTCAGCAGCTGCCGCATCGTGACGACGGCCATGCAGGTTCCTCCAGTCGGTTGCACTTCCCCGTGCGCAGCACCCCTTCGGGGCGACCGTGGAACGCGCTCGGGTGCGGGATTCGGTGGTCGTACGGCACCCGCCGGGCGGCGGGCACGGAGCAGGATACCCGCTGCGCCGGAGCTTCGGCCCCTCAGGCCCGCGGATGGGCCTTCGAGTAGACCTCGACCAGGCGCTCCCTGCTCACGTGGGTGTAGATCTGGGTCGTCCGGAGGCTGGCATGTCCGAGGAGCTCCTGGACGACCCGCAGGTCCGCGCCGCCGTCGAGGAGGTGGGTCGCCATCGAGTGGCGGAGGGCGTGGGGGTGGGTCGGCACCGGCGAGCGCCGGTCGATGATCCGGCGGACGTCGCGCGACCCGAGCCGGAGCGCCCGGCGGTTCAAGAAGACGGCCTCGGGAGGGCTCTCCGGGCCGGCGATCACGGGGCGCCCCTCTGTGAGCCACCGCCCGAGCGCTTCCGCGCAGCGGGCGTGGATCGGGACCCGCCGCTCCTTCGATCCCTTCCCCATCACCGTCACGGCCCGCGCCACGAGGTCGACGCCGTCGAGGTCGAGGCCGCAGAGCTCGGACACCCGGATGCCGGCGGCGTAGAGGAGCTCCAAGACGGCATCGTCGCGTTGGGTGTACGCGACCGTGCGCGCCACCTGCGCATCGGCACGCTGGCCCCCCGGGCCGCGTCGCCTCGTCCGGGCCGGCGTGCCGCCCCGGCCCTCCAGGAGCACGTCGAGCTCGCGGGGCGAGAGGACCGCCGGGAGCCGTCCCCCGGCCGACGGCGAGCCGAGGCCCCTCGAGGGGTCCTCGGGGAGGATGCCTCGCCGTCTGCTCCAGCCAAAGTAGGCGCGGAGCGCCGCGGCCTTGCGGGCGACGCTCGCCCGGGCGTAGCCGCGGGTGGAGAGGTACGCGAGGTACCGGCGCAGGAGCACCCGGGTCACCGCCTCGGGACCGGCGCATCCGCTTCGGCCGGCCCATTCGCAGAAATCCTCGACGTCCGAAAGGTAGGCGCGCCGGGTCGCCGCGGCGCGCCCGAGGAGCCAGCTCTCGTACTCGCCGAGCCGCCACGGGCCCCCGACGCCCGTCCCTGTGACCGTCGCCCGTGCCGTCACGGCACCACGCTACAGCCGTGCCCCGCAGCCGACGGTTCCACTGCTGCCTCGGCGCGCCGTAACCTTGGCGGTCATGAGCAGCCGCATCCTGGTAGTCGAGGACGACGAGCGCATCCGCTCTTCCATGCGGCTCGCCCTCGAGGGGGAGGGTTACGACGTCGACGAGGCGGCGAACGGCGAGGAAGCGCTCGAGCAGTTCGCCGAGCATCCCGCCGACGTCGCCCTCATCGACCTCATGCTGCCGGGGATGGACGGCTTCGAATGCTGCCGGGCGCTCCGTCGCCAGAGCGCCGTACCGATCATCATCGTC
The DNA here is from genome assembly GCA_035534455.1 of Acidimicrobiales bacterium. Taxonomy (GTDB): domain Bacteria; phylum Actinomycetota; class Acidimicrobiia; order Acidimicrobiales; family RAAP-2; genus JAJYVT01. Next base: position 53,026 of record DATLRV010000049.1, on the reverse strand, counting down.
ACCGCGCGGGCCGACACCCACGATGTCGTCGCAGGCCTCGAGGCGGGCGCCGACGACTACGTCACCAAGCCCTTCGTCACCAAGGAGCTCGGAGCAAGGATCCGGGCGCTCCTCCGGCGGGTGCGCCCCGTCGACGAGGAGCCCACGATCCTCGCATTCGGCGATCTCGAGCTCGTCCCCGAAGAGGGCGTGCTGCGCCACAAGGACGGAACCGAGGTCCACTGCACGAAGACCGAGTTCCGCCTGCTCTGTGAGCTCGCGTCGAGCCCGAGCAAGGTGCTCAGCCGCGAGCAGCTCCTCGACCGCGTGTGGGGCTACGACTACTTCGGAGACGGCCGCCTCGTCGACGTCCACATCCGCCGCCTCCGGACGAAGATCGAGCCGGACGCCGCGCTCCCCCGCCACATCCTCACCGTCCGGGGCATGGGCTACAAGCTTGTGCCCTGAACCTCGCCGCGCGGCGCGTTCTGCACGTCTGTGGACCCGCCTCGGACTTCGAGCGCGCGTCACGGTGACCTTCGCGCTGGGCGCGCTCGTGCTCTCGGTCAGCATGGGGGCGATCAGCTTCTTCACGACGCGGCACTACCTGGTGATCGACCGTGAGCACACAGCGATCCACGAGGCGGCGCTGAACCGCACATACGTCGTCCAGCACGTCGCGGCGGGCACAACAATCGACCAGACGCTCACAACGGTCACACCCCACTCCGCACCCCACTCCTCCTCGTTCCTCGAAGAGCAGGGGAAGCACGGCGTGGTCTGGTACGAGCGGACATTCAGGGTCACGCCCCAGACAGCCATCCCTGCATCGCTGCGGGCGATGGTCATCGGTCGCCACACTGCGGCGTCGCAGACCTACGTGAGCCAGGGTGATCCCCGGATCGCCGTCGGGCTGCCGCTGCCGTCGATCCACGGGGCCTACTTCGAGGTCTTCACAATCGCGGACCTCGGCCACACCCTGCGCGTGCTGGCCCTTGCGCTCTTTGCGGCCGGAGTCGTCACGACCGTGCTCGGAGCCGCCCTCGGGCGGTGGGCGAGCGGGCGGTCGCTCCGGCCCCTCACCGGCGTCTCCCGGGTGGCGGTCGCCATCGCCGGCGGCGAGCTCGACACCCGTCTCGTCTCGGCCGCAGGCGACCCGGACCTCGCCGCGCTGACGAGCTCGTTCAACCGAATGGTCGACCAGCTCCAGGAGCGGATCGAGCGCGAGGCGCGCTTCACCTCGGACGTGAGCCACGAACTGCGATCACCCCTCACGACGCTCGCAGCGAGCCTCGAGGTCCTCGAGGCTCAGGCGGGGTCGCTCTCCGGGCCGGGCCGGCGTGCGCTCGAGCTCCTCTCCGCCGACGTCCGTCGGTTCCAGCGGATGGTGGGCGATCTCCTCGAGATCTCCCGCTCGGACAGCGGGTCCGCGGAAGTGTCCTTGGAAGAGGTGGACCCGGGCGAGCTCGTGCGGCACGCCGTCGCCGCGGCGTACCGCGTCCTTCCGGCCGACATCCCGGTCCCCCGCGTCGAGGTCGATCCCGGGGTGAACGGCACGCACCTGTGGGTCGACAAGCGGCGGTTCGAGCGGGTCATCTCGAACCTTCTCGAGAACGCCTCGCTCTACGGCGGCGGCGCGACGGCGGTGCGGGTCGCTCCCGGTGGCGAGCCCGACGGCCGTGCTCCGTCGATCCGCGTGTCGGTGGAGGACGCCGGCCCGGGGCTCCCGCCCTCCGAGCGCGCAAGGATCTTCGAGCGCTTCTACCGCGGCCACGCGGCGTTCCAGCGAGGTGCCGGCACCGGCACCGGACTCGGGTTGGCGCTCGTCGCCGAGCACGTCCGCCTGCAGGGGGGCAAGGTCTGGGCGGACGAGGCCGACGGTGGCGGGGCGAGGTTCACGATCGAGCTCCCCGGCCAGCCGGCCGACACCGACGACGAGCCCGCCGGGCAGGTCGGTTCGGCATGAGGCGGCGACCGCGCTCGCTCGGCGTGGTCGCGGTGGCCGCCGTCGCGGGGCTCGCGCTCGCCTCGTGCGGGATCCCGACGCAGCCCTCGGCGAGTCCGATCGCCGCAGGCCAGATCCAGCCGACACTTCCCGTGACCCAGCCGACCGCCAGCCCGTGCACAAAGAGCGGCTGCACAAAGGTGACAGTGTTCTTCGTGACCTCCGCCGGGCGCTTGCGGGCGTACCAGCGGGTGGTCCCGACGCCCCCGAAGATCGGCACCGTGATCGGGGCGCTCCTCGTCGGACCGACCACAAAGGAGCGCGCCACAGGGACCCAGACGGCGCTGGGATCAGGGATCCGGCTGACATCGGTGCAACAGACACCGAACCGCAAGACGGTCACGCTCAACTTCAACGGACGCTTCGGCACACTGTCGGGCGCCCGCGAGCGGCTCGGCGTCGCGCAGGTCGTCTACACCGTGACCGCGGTCAAGCCCGACGTCGGCGTGATCTTCGAGATCGACAACGCGCAGACCGAAGTGCCACTGGAGACGGGATTCTTGTGGACTGGACCCGTGCACGAGGCCCAGTACGCCACATTGCTGACACCGACGACGACCACGACGACCACGAGCCCGACGACGACACCCTGACACCGGCGCGACGACCGGCGGGGATCCCGCGAGCACCGCTGGCGCTCAGCCCGCGGCCTCCTCGCGCCAGCGCACCCGAGGGGCGCCGATCCACAGATGCTCGAGGTCGTAGAACGCGCGCAATTCGTCCAAGAAGACGTGCACGACCACGTCGCCGTAGTCCATCAGCACCCACGTCGCATCGCGCAGGCCCTCGACACTGAACGGCGCTCGGCCCACGCGCGCCTTCACCTGGTGCTCGATCTCCTCGACCAACGTACGAACCTGCCGGACGTTGCGCCCGCTCGTTACGACGAACGCGTCGACGACGCCGAGCGCCTCGTCCATCGCGAGCACGACGGTGTCCTCCCCGAGCTTCTCGTCGGATGCGGCAGCGGCGACCAGGGCCGCACCGGGCAGCGTCAACGGACCACGTCCACGACCGCGACCGCCGCGGCGAAGAAGGCCGCCAGCACGCTCAGGCCGGCGAAGGCATACAGGCGGCGTGAATGCTGTTCCCGCCGCCTCGCGTCGCGCATGGCTCGGCGGTCGAGCGGGACACCGCCGCCGTCAGCCGCCGCGGACACGACTGGGCCGAGCATCGGAAGCTCGTCCGTGTCCATGGCCGACGTACTCATCCACCGACAGCGTACAGACCGCGCGAGCGGATGCAGCGGATCACCGCATCAGGAACGAGACCCTCGACCGAACGGCCCTGTTCCAGCCGGTGCCGCACCTCCGAGCTCGAGACGTCGACCATCTCGGCGGCGACCTCGACCGTCCTCCATCCCCCCGCCCGGGGGGAGGTGCTGTGGGGCCGGGTCACCACGGCCAACGTGACCTCTCGCCGGAGCTCGTCGACATGCTTCCAGGTGGGGAGGCCCTCGACGAGGTCCGACCCCACGATGAGGTAGAGGTCGAGGCTTTCCCCACGCCGGGACGCGTCCTCGCGCAGCGTCCGGACGGTGTCCGCCGTGTAGCTGGGACCTCCCCGGTCGATCTCGACGCGCGACACCTCGGCACGGGGGACGAGCGGCGCCACCGCCTCGACCATCGCCAGACGGTCCTGCGCCGGGGTGATCGTTCGCAGCGGCACCTTCTGCCAGGGCTCGTTGGCGACCACGAGCAGCACACGGTCCAACGAGAGCTCGCGGACGGCCGCCCGGGCCGCGGCGACGTGGCCGCAATGAGGCGGATCGAAGGTCCCCCCGAGCAGCCCGACGCGCACCGGCCTTGTCGATGGAGCGGCCACGCGCTGCGCCGGCACGAGGTCCGCGCTCGCCGGGTTGGGCACCGCCGCAGCGTAGACGGCGCCCTTCGGGCGTCACCCCGGGGGCGTCGCCCCGGCAGAGTCGCCCCGGCAGAGTCGCCCCTCCCCCAGGCCGTACGCTGTGGGCATGACGGTGACTCGGCCACAGGACCTGCCCGGGGTCTGGCGCACGACCTCCTGGCGGTCGCGCCCGGCCGCCCAGCAGCCCGACTGGCCGGACGCCGATGCCCTGAAGGACGCCGAGGCGACGCTTGCGGGGCTCCCTCCACTCGTCATCGCGAGTGAGGCCCGGCGACTCACCTCCGCGCTCGCCGAGGTGTCCCGCGGCGAGGCCTTCCTCCTCCAGGCGGGAGACTGCGCGGAGTCCTTCCGCGACTTCAGCGCCGACACCATCAGGGACAAGTTGAAGGTGATGCTCCAGATGGCGGTCACGCTCACCTACGCCGCCGGCGTGCCCGTGGTGAAGGTGGGTCGCATCGCCGGCCAGTTCGCCAAGCCGCGCACCTCCGCGGTCGAGCGGATCGGCGGCGTCGAGCTCGAGGCCTTCCGGGGGCACATGGTCAACGACGAGGCCTTCGACCCCGCCGCACGGCGCCCCGACGCCACCCGCCTCGTCTCCGCCTACCACCAGGCCGCGGCGACGCTGAACCTGCTCCGCGCCTTCACCAAGGGCGGCTTCGCCGACCTTTCCCACGTCCACCGGTGGAACCAGGAGTTCGTGGCCACGTCCGCCCAGGGACGCGACTACGAGCAGCTCGCGACGGAGATCGACCGGGCGCTCCGGTTCATGGCTGCCTGCGGCATCGACCTTTCCGCAGAAGAGGGCCTCCACGAGACCGACTTCTGGACCAGCCACGAAGCGCTCATCTTGAACTACGAGGAGGCCCTCACCCGCCGGGACTCCCTCACCGGGGACTGGATCGACACGTCCGGGCACTTCTTGTGGGTGGGCGAGCGGTCGCGCCAACTCGACGGCGCGCACATCGAGTTCCTCTCGGGCGTCATCAACCCCGTCGGGATCAAGCTGGGTCCGACCTCGACCCCCGGCGAGGTGCGCGCCCTCTGCACACGGCTCGACCCCCTCAGGGTCCCCGGCCGGCTCACGCTGATCACGCGCATGGGCAGGCACAAGGTCGCCGACGCCCTCCCGCCGCTGATCGAGGCAGTCCGCGCCGCGGGTCATCCGGTCGTGTGGGCGTGCGACCCCATGCACGGCAACACGTTCTCCAGCGAGAACGGACGCAAGACCCGGCGCTTCAGCGACATCGTCGCCGAGCTGCGGGAGTGGTTCGGCGTCCACCGCGCCCTCGGGACCTGGCCCGGCGGGGTACACGTCGAGCTCACCGGCGACGATGTGACCGAGTGCCTCGGTGGCGCCGAGGCCATCGGCGAGGACGATCTCGACCAGCGCTACACGACGATGTGCGATCCGCGACTCAACGCTCGCCAGTCGCTCGATCTTGCATTCGGCGTCGCGGAATTGCTGCGTACCTGACGCGGATCCGTCATCGTCGCCGGAGCCGCACTCGATCCGGTCGCGCGATCCATTCCGGTGCGCTACGCAAAGGGACCTGCGTGCGTACGCATTTCCGTCCAATCCTTGCTTTCGACCCGCGCGCCATTAGAATTTGCTCGGGATGGGACCCCTGGGCAAGTTTCCTTTTACGCCCTTGTGCCGTCGCGCATTCGCGCACCGACGGACGTCCCGCCCGTTCGCCGCCTCGATGGCGCTGAGCGTCGCGCTGATCTTCGCAGGTGCGAGCGCCACCGCGGCGGGCGCATCAGGGACCCTCGGCTCCACGACACCGCCGTTGGCGACATCCCGCTCGACATCAGGCGCAACGCCAGGTGCAACATCAGGCACAGCGGTCCCCGTCCAGGACACCGCGTATTGGCTCGACGCGGCCACAGGGGCCGTCTACAGCTTCGGAGGCGCGCCGAACTACGGGTCCATGTCCGGTCATTCGCTGAACGAGCCCATCGTCGGCATGGCCGCGATGCCCACAGGCCACGGGTACTGGGAGGTCGCGAGCGACGGTGGAGTCTTCACGTTCGGGGACGCCCGCTTCTACGGCTCCGAAGGTGCGGCGAAGCTCGTCTCACCCATCGTGGGGATGGCCGCGACGCCCACAGGGCACGGCTACTGGCTCGTTGCGGGCGACGGCGGCGTGTTCACCTTCGGCACGGCGAGGTTCTACGGCTCCGAGGGCGGCGTGAAGCTGGTCTCGCCGGTCGTCGGGATGGCGCCGACGCACACAGGGCGCGGCTACTGGCTGGTTGCCGCGGATGGCGGCATCTTCACGTTCGGCAACGCGGCGTTCTGGGGATCGATGGGCGGTCACGTCCTGGCGCGGCCGGTGACCGGCATGGCGCCGATGCCCACAGGAACGGGCTACTGGCTGGTCGCCACGGACGGCGGCGTGTTCACCTTCGGCGGCGCGGCCGGGCACTTCTTCGGTTCTCTCGGTAGCCAGCGAGTGACCCAGTCCGTGGTCGGCATCGCGTCGCTCTACAACGGCGACGGCTACTGGCTCGCCGGCGACGGGGGCAAGGTCACGGCGTTCGGGTCGGCGGTGTACTGGGGATCGACGCCCGAGCACATCACCGGCGCCATCGTGGGCATCGCGACCGGGATCGGCAACGGCGACCCCGGGCCTCCCTCCTTCCAGCCGGGCAGCTACGGCTACGACGTGTCCCGGTACCAGTGCGGCGGCTTCCCGCCCGCCCCCCACCAGATCGGCGTGGTCGAGGTCGCCGGCTGGTCCTACGGCACGGTCAACCAGTGTCTCGCCCAGGAGGTGACATGGGCGGCGGGTGGCCTCAACCTCTACACCTTCCTCTCCTACGGCACGTCGACGACAGCCGAGCCCGGGTGCGCGGGGAACGCCACAGCGCCGACAACTGCGGCCTGCAACTACGGCTACGGCGCCGCGATCTCGGCGTACCAGGAGGCCAAGACCGTCCTCGGTACCCGCGTCGACGTGCCTTGGTGGCTCGACGTCGAGCAGATCGGCTTCTCGTCGAGCCCCTCGACGTCTGCGAGCCGGTCGGTCGTCGTGGGTGCGTTCGACGCGCTCCGCTACGCCGAGAACATCAACACAGTCGGCTTCTACTTCTCGCTCGCCCACTGGAACGACCTCGTGGGCACCTACAACCCGTCGGCCCCGCTCTTCCCCGCGTGGTGGACAGGGCCGACACCGAGCTTCAAGTGCACGAACGCGCGCACAACGGCCCTGGCCTACAAGGACATCTTGCCCTCGGGTCCTATCCAGCTCCTGCAGTACACCGACAGCGTCAACGGCCTGCCTTTCGACGGGGACTACGCCTGCTGAGGTCCCTCGTCGCCGAGATCCCCCTGAGGCAGCGGACTGCGCCCGGCATCTGCCGGGCGCAGTCCCGTTGAGCGGCTCCGGTGCCGTCGCGGTCCAGCTCCGGAGGTCCGTGGGGTGAGGTACGGCGGTCGTCCCCGGCCCGGCCGGGTACCACTAGTGTCGGCGTGCACCGAAGGCCGCACGCCACCGTGATCGAGGCGACCTGTCTCGAGCGACTCGGTCCTCGCGCGCGGTGGCAGTGAGCAGACGGCCAGTCCTGCATCATCAACCGGCAACATCGAAGGAGCATCCCATGGCGATCCAACCCGGCGACAAGATCCCCGACGTAAAGTTGTGGAGGATGACCGACGGGGGCCCGGACGCAGTCAGCTCGTCCGACGCCCTCGGCAAGGGCAGAGTCGTGGTGTTCGCGGTTCCCGGGGCGTTCACCCCCACCTGTTCGGACCACCACTTGCCGGGCTTCGTGCTAAGGGCCGACGAGATCCGGGCCAAGGGCGTCGACACGATCGCCTGCCTGTCCGTGAACGACCCCTTCGTGATGGGCGCCTGGGGCCGGGACAGGGACACCGGCGGCCGCGTCGACATGCTCTCCGACGGCAACGGCGAATTCACCCGCGCGGTCGGGCTCGAGATGGACGGCAGCGGCGTCGGGCTGGGTATGCGGTCCCGCCGCTACGCGGCGGTTCTTGACGACGGCGTCGTCACGTCGATCTTCGTGGAGGCCGCCCCGGGGCTGGACGTGAGCTCGGCGGAGTCGGTGCTTCGCGCGCTCTGAGCCGGCTCCCGCGTTCGTCCGCGGCGTCAGGCCAACTCGGTGACGAAGCGTTCCAGCTGTCGAAGCGTGCGGCACTCGACGACCGCGTCGCAGTGCACCGCGTACTCGTCGACGATCGAGTCCCCCGATCCCCAGTACTGGCGCGGTTCGGGGTTCAGCCAGTAGACGTGACGGGCCTGGCGCTGCAGCTCGCGGAGCACCCACGCACCGGACGCGTGGTAATTGTTGCGTGCGTCGCCGAGAACGAGCACGGTCGCGCGCGAGGTGACCTGCTCGCCCCAGCGGCGGTCGAACTCGCTGAACGCATGGCCGTAGTCCGAGTGGCCGTCGAGCCACACGACGTCGGCGTCGGTCGTGATGCGGCGGACGGCCGTCGCCGGGTCGTCTGCCTGCTCGAACACCTGCGTCACCTCGTCGATGCCGTCGACGAAGACGAAGCTGCGCACTTTGGAGAACTGGGTGCTGATCGCGTAGACCAGCTCGAGCGTGAAGCGGGCGAACGACGCGACAGATCCGGAGATGTCCGCGATGACGAAGATCTCGGGCTTCGACGGTCTCGGGTGTCGAAAGCGCGGTTCGACCGGCACTCCTCCGGTCGACAGGGACGCGCGCATCGTCGCGCGGAAGTCGAGCGGGCCGCGCCGGTGGTGGCGTCGCTTGCGCCCGAGCCGCACGGCGAGCTTCCTCGACAGCGGATGGAGGGTCCGGTGCAGCGCAGCGAGCTCCTCGCGGTTGGCGTGCATCACGTCGACATCCTCGGGGAGGGCCCGGCGCACCGACCGCGCGAGGGCCGCCGCACCCCGGTCGAGCACAAGCCTCCGGCGGATCTCCGCCTCGATGGCCTTGCGGAGCGCCGCGATGCGCGCCCGGTACTCGTCGGCGAGCAACCGGGACTCGAGCGCGGTCAGTGCCTCGTCGGTGCCGGCCTCGGCCAGGAGCTGATCTAGGAGGCCGTCGAGGTCGAGGTTGCGGAGCGTCCGGTAGAGGTAGTACGTCCCGCCGACGGGACGGCCAGGCTCGATGGCCGCGTACCGGTCCACCGCGTGGCGGGCCACGGCGGCGCCGAGGCCGCGATCACCCTGGCGCATGACCCGCATCAGGAGCGCCGCGAGCTCTGCGGCGCTCATGGGCTCCGTCCCGCCTCCTGCCCCCGGCGTCCCCGCTGCAGCGGCAGCCCGTTCGTCGAACGAGAAAGGAGGGGCGGGCGCATCCTCCTCGCCGCCCCCTTCGCCCCCCGGCGCGCGTGCCGGCGATCTCGGTGAGAAGTAGACCTCGAACGCCGTCTCGAACGCGCCCCAGTGCGCGCCGGACTTCACCAGCGTCGCGCCGAGCGCCGCCTTGAGCGCCTCCCGGTCCTCCATGGGCACGTGGTGGACCGCCCGGGCGGCGTCCAGGTGCTCGGTCAGCGAGACGGGGAGGCCGGCGGCGCGCAGCTCTCCGACGAACCCCGAGAGGAGGTCAAGCATCGGCGGCGAGCAACTCCTTCGCCGCGCGTTCGATGTCCTGGTGGTACTTGAGCAGCACGTGAAGCGTGTCCTTGGCGGCCGCGGCGTCGACCGACTCGATCCCGAGGACGACGAGGGTGCGTGCCCAGTCGAGGGTCTCGGCGACCGAGGGCGGCTTGCGCAGCTCGAGCGAGCGCAGCGAGCGCACGATCCGTGCGACCTGGTCCGCCAGCTCCTCGGAGATGCCGGGAACCCGACTGCGCACGATCTCCCGCTCGCGCGCGAGATCCGGGTAGTCGACGTGGAGGTACAGGCACCGGCGCTTGAGCGCCTCGGACAGCTCGCGGGTGTTGTTGGACGTGAGGAACACCATCGGGATCTGCCGTGCCTCGACGGTGCCGAGCTCGGGGATCGACACCTGGTACTCCGAGAGCACCTCGAGCAGGAGCGCCTCGGTCTCGAGCTCGACCCGGTCGATCTCGTCGACGAGCAGCACTACCGGCTCGTCGCTGCGGATGGCCTCGAGCAACGGGCGCGTGAGGAGGAACGCCTCCGAGAAGATGTCCGCCTCGAGCTCCTCCCACGAGGACGCCGACTGCTCCGCCTGGATCCTGAGCAGTTGCTTTCGGTAGTTCCACTCGTAGAGGGCCTTCGCCTCGTCGAGTCCCTCGTAGCACTGCAGCCGGATGAGCCGGCTCCCGGCCATCTCGGCGACCGACTTGGCGAGCTGGGTCTTGCCGGTCCCCGCGGGCCCCTCGACGAGCACCGGCTTCTCGAGCCGGTCGGCGAGGTACACCACCCCGGCGATGCGTTCGTCGGCGACGTAGCCGACTGCGGCGAGCCCGTCCCGCACCTCGTCGATCGACTCGAAGCGGGCGCCGCCGGGCGTGCCGGCGCCGGTGCTCTCGGTGCCGGTCACCGGCGGACGTGTCCTTCCCCGCGCACCACCCACTTCATGCAGGTGAGCTCGCGCGGTCCCATCGGCCCGCGCGCGTGCAGCTTCTGGGTCGAGATGCCGACTTCGGCGCCGAGGCCGAGCTCCCCGCCGTCGACGAAGCGCGTGGAGGCGTTGACGAGCACCGCCGCGGCGTCCACCTCGCGGACGAACCTGTCCGCCGCCACGAGGTCGCGCGTGACGATCGCCTCTGAGTGTCCGGATCCGAACCGCGCGATGTGGTCGATCGCCCCGCCGAGGTCGTCGACCACGCCGACGGCAAGCTTCATCGCAAGGAACTCGGTCGCGAAGTCCTGCTCGGTCGCTGCGGCCGCGCCAGGGAGGTGCACCCGTGCCCGCTCGTCGGCGACGAGCTCCACCTCTGAGAGAGACGTCCGAAGGCGAGCGAGCAGTCCGGGGGCGACATCGGCGTGCACGAGGAGCGTTTCGGCGGCGTTGCAGACCCCGGGGCGCTGGGTCTTCGCATTGACCACGATCGACTCGGCCATGTCGAGATCCGCCGCGGCGTCCACGTAGACGTGGCAGTTCCCGTCGCCGTCGAGCACGTAGGGCACCGTGGCGTGCTCGAGCAGGGAGGCAATCAGGGCCTTTCCGCCCCGCGGAACGAGGCAGTCGACCAGACCGCGAAGGCGCATGAAGGCGACGGCGGTCTCGTGGCTCGTGTCCTCGACGAGCGCGATCGCGTCCTCCGGCAATCCGACCTTCGCGAGCGCCCGGCGGAGGACCGCGACCACGGCCATGTTGGATGTGCGCGCCGAGGACGAGCCCCGGAGAAAGGCGGCGTTCCCCGCCTTCACGCACAGGCCCGCGGCGTCGCTCGTCACGTTGGGACGGTTCTCGTAGATGACGCCGACGACCCCGAGCGGGACCCGGACCCGCTCGACGCGTAGCCCGTTCGGCCGGACCCACCCGTCGACCACCTCGCCGACGGGGTCGGGCAGTGCAGCGACCGCTCGAAGGCCCTCCGCCATCTGGGTGACCCGTTCCCCGGTCAGGCCGAGACGGTCGAGGGCCGCCGACCCGAGACCCTCACGCTCGGCACGAGCGACGTCGGCCCGGTTTGCCTCGAGGACTCCCGAGGGGTCGTTCACCAGCAGGTCGGCCGCAGCGCGCAGCGCGTCGTCACGGACCGAAGAAGAGGCACGGGCCACCTCGCGCGAAGCCGCGCGCACCCGCCGGGCAAGTCCCTCGAGCTCGGTGCCACCCATTGCGACAGCCTACCGGCGACCCGCGGTCGATCCCGGCGTCGGCGGCTGCCACCATGCGGCGCGCCGACGGGGCGCGCACCGCGCCGTCGGCGTCTCCCGAGGTCAGGTCAGGACGACGAGGTCGTCCCGGTGGACGGCCACCGGTGAGAGGTCCTCAGGGAGCTCTTCGCTTCGTCGCCGCACCCACTCGGGCGCCCGGGCTGACGAGTAGCGCACGATGCCCTTGGCGAAGACGTCGCCGTCGATCGCCGAGATCTCCACCGCGTCGTCGGGGTCGAATTGGCCGCGGCACTCGACCACCCCGGCCGGCAGCAGCGAGCGGCCGCGCTCGACGAGCGCCCGCCGGGCGCCGTCGTCGACGACGAGCTGTCCAGACGCGCCGATGGCATAGGCAATCCAGAGTTTCCGAGCCGGCATCCGCTCCGCGCTCGCCGCGACCGTCGTGCCCACCCCGGGCACCCCGTCGAGCGCGGCGGTGACCACGCCCGGGCGACGGCCGTCGGCGATGACGGTGCCGACCCCGGAACGGCTCGCCATGCGCGCCGCTGCGAGCTTCGAGGCCATCCCCCCGCTCCCCACGGCACCCGGTCCCCCGGCCACGTCCATGAGGCGTTGGTCGATCTCCATGACCTCTTCGATGAGAGAGCCCGACCCGCCGATCCGGGGATCGACGCTCAAGAGCCCGGGCGTGTCGGTGAGCAGGACGAGCAGGTCCGCGCGGCACAGGTGCGCGACGAGCGCGGCGAGGCGGTCGTTGTCGCCGTAGCGGATCTCGTCGTCGGCAACCGCGTCGTTCTCGTTCACCACGGGCACGACCCCGAGGTGCCACAGGTGTTGGAGCGTTGCGCGCGCGTGCAGGTACTGGCGACGGTTGCCGAAGTCGAGCGGCGCGAGCAGCACCTGGCCGGCGAGCAACCCTGTGGCCGCCAGCCCGTCCTGCCACGCGCGCATGAGGCGCTGCTGACCGACGGCCGACACCGCCTGGAGCACCGCCAGATCCGACGGGCGCGGTCCTGGTCGCCCGAGCGCCGCCCACCCGCACGCGATGGCGCCTGAGGTCACGAGCACGATGCGGTCACCCGCCCGCGTGCGTGCGGCGACCTCCCGGGAGAGGCGGCCGACCACCTCGGTGTCGATCTCGCCGTGCGCGGTCGTGATGGTGGAGGACCCGACCTTGACGACGACGGTGCTTGCGGCTCGCGCAGCCATTGCCGCAGCACGGTAGCGGAGTGCCGGCCGTCGGAAGGACACGGTCCAAAAGGACACGGTCCAAAACGACACGGTCCAAAAGGACAAGGTCCAAAAGGACAAGGGGATCCCAGACGCTCACGAAGGACACACCGGCGTCGTATCCCTCGAGCATCACGGCGCCGGTGCGCGGGTGCAGCCACGGGCCGAGGCCGTACCGTGTGTCCTCGGCGACGACATCGCTACGCGGGCGACGCATCTCGGCGACAGATCCTCCCAGCGGGAAGCCGGTGTCGACCATGTCAGCGCGGGTGCACACGCGCTCGTCGCCGAGCGGGCACGGGCGTCATCGGCCGTCCCGCCGGGTCCTCCGGCCGCCGCTGCGCTTCGCCGCGTCGGGGGACGGCAGCTCGACCGGCTGGTCCCTGAACCACGTGAACGCCACCTCCCCGACGGCCACCTCGTCGCCGTCGCGCGCCCCGGCCCGGGCAAGGGCTCGGTCGACGCCCAGGCGGCGGAGACGCCGCACTGCCTCGGCGAGCGCGGCGTCGTCGGTGAGGTCCGACAGGTTCACCGCCCGCTGTGCGTCGCGTCCCGAGACGCGCCAGGCGCGAGGGCCGGTCCGTTCGATGACGATCCCCTCGGCGGCGGGACGGTGGACGACGGTCTCGCGGGGCTCCGCCGACGCGCCATGGGCAGCGAACGCGTCGTCCGGACCGGACGGTTGCGCAGCGCTCGCGAGGTCCCCCGACGTGGCGAGGACCTTCCGTTCGTCGGCGACCAGGCCGGCCATGCGGTGCACGAGGACCTGCACGCCGTCACCGGTGGCTGCGGAGATCACGAGGTCGAGCGCCACGCCCTCGCCCGCGTCCCCGGCCGCCACGTCTGCCTTCGACCCGACCACGAGGCGGGGGCGCGCGAGGAGGCCCGGCTCGTACCGGCCGAGCTCGCCGAGCAGCACACCGAGCTGCTCCGCCGCCGGCATGCCGGCCGAGGGCGACAGGTCGACGAGCACCACGAGCACCCGCGTGCGCTCGACGTGGCGTAAGAACCGGTGCCCGAGGCCCTTGCCCTCCGCCGCACCCTCCACGAGGCCGGGCACGTCGGCGACCACGAGCTCGGACTCGTCACGGCCGCCGCCGACGCGCACGACGCCGAGGTGCGGCTGGAGCGTCGTGAACGGGTAGTCGGCGATCTTGGGCCTCGCGGCGGAGATCGTGGAGATGAGCGTCGACTTGCCGGCGTTCGGGAAGCCCACCAGGGCGACGTCAGCGGTCAGCTTCAGCTCGAGGTCCAGCCAGCGCTCCGCCCCGCGCTCGCCCTGTTCGGCGAAGGCCGGCGCCCGTCGGGCGTTCGAAAGGAAGCGGGCGTTCCCCCGCCCGCCGTGGCCGCCTTCCGCCGCCAGCCACCGCTCCTCCGGCGTGGACAGATCCCGCAGCGCGGTGCCGTCACGGTCACGCACGACCGTGCCCACGGGGACCGGCACCACGAGATCGGCGCCTCGCTGCCCGTGACGACGCTTGCCGGAGCCGTGGCTGCCGTCGCCCGCTCGCCGGAACGGGTGGTCCTTGAAACCCAGGAGGGACGCCTGGTTCAGGTCCGCCACGAGCCAGACGTCACCGCCGTGCCCACCGTCCCCGCCGTCGGGGCCGCCTCGCGCGACATGCGCCTCGCGCCGGAACGAGACTGCGCCCGCGCCGCCGTCTCCGGCCTTGGCATGGAGTTGTGCCTCGTCGACGAAGCCGGACATCCCGGTCGATCCTAGGAGTTGTCCTCTCAGTCGACGGACAGGGTGCCGGGGGGACGATCTACCCGGCGCAGAGACGCCGGGCACGGTCGGCGACCTCCCTGCGGGCGCGCGGCTCGTCGACGCTCAGGCACTCGCCGCCGACGACCACGTGGCGCCCGCCGACCCAGACGTCGGTCACGAGGCGACTCGAGGCGGCCCACACCAAGAGGGTGAGAAGGTGCGCGTTTCCCTCGGCGGGGACGAATGCGGCATCCTCGAGCTCCACCCTCACCACGTCGGCGAAGCGCCCGGGTGCAAGCGCGCCGCAGGCCAACCCGAGCGCCGCTGCCCCGCCTCGGGTCGCCAAGCTCAGCGCGTCGACGGTGCCGAGGGCCGACGCGTCCCGGGCGACCGCACGGGCGAGCAGCGGGGCGAGCCGCAGCTCCTCCCACAGATCCAGGTTGTCGTTGGACGCCGGGCCGTCCGTGCCCAGCCCCACGCGGATGCCGCGCGCCAGTATCCCTGGGACGTCGGCGACACCACTCCCGAGCTTCGCGTTGCTCTGCGGGCAGTGCGCGACCGCGACGTCGTGGCGCGCGAAGAGCCCGAGCTCCGTGTCGTCGAGCCAGACCGCATGCGCGGCGAGCAGCCGGCAGTCGAGCAGGCCGGCGCGCCGCAGGGCCTCGGGAGCCCCGCAGCCGTGGCGGGCCCGCACGACCTCTCCCTCCTCGCGGGTCTCTGCGACGTGCACATGGACCAGCGCGTCGAGCTCCCCCGCCACCGTCGCGACCGCGACGAGGGCCTCGGGCGGGAGCGTGTACGCCGAATGCGGACCGAGACCGACGGTAAGGCCCGGGTCCCGTCCGCTGAGGTCGGCGTGCAGTCGTGCCGCGTCCTCCAAGCAGCGTCGCCAGGTGGCGGCCGGACCGGCGCCGGGCAGGTCGAAGATCCCGGGCGTGAGCACGCAGCGCACGCCGGCGACGGCCGCGGCGTCGGCCACCGCGCGCGAGTGCAGGTAGAGCTCGCAGGTGGTGGTCACCCCGGCGCGGAGGAGCTCTGCGGAGCCGAGCAGCATCCCCCAAAAGACGTCCTCGGGGGAGAGGCGCGCCTCGCGGGGCCAGATCGCCTCCGCGAGCCAACGATCGAGGGGCAGGCCGTCCCCGGCCCCGCGCAACAACGTCATCGGCGAGTGCCCGTGGGCGTTGACGAGCCCCGGCATGAGGAGCCCCCCGACGTGCCGTACGTCGGTCGCCGCTCCGGGGGCTGTGACCGTCCAGGCCGCATCTCCCGCGGCGGCTTCTCCGGGACTGCCGCGTGGCGCCTCGTCGGCGGGACCGACCCAGGCGATGCGGTCGCCGACGAGTTCGAGGGCTCCCGGCCGGAAGACCCGTGTCTCGTCGTCCATCGTCACCACGCAATCGGCGACGAGACGGACCGCGCGGGGGGTGCCGGGCCCGATGCCGGCGGCGGCGTCGCGGCGAGCGGCGGCACCGGCGGTGCCGACGAGACCGCCGCCCTCCGGAGACGTCACCGGGGGCTCAACCGGTGCTGACGTAGAGGCGGCGGGACAGCTCGGCGCCGATCGCCACCGTCGACCCCTCTGCGTCGAGCATCAGCGTGCCGTCCGGGGCGCGCGAGCGCACGGTCGCCGCCGTGCCCGGGACGAGCCTGTGCTCGTCGAGGTACACGAGCGCGTCCATGTCCATCTCCACGTCCTCGCTGATGCGCTCGAGGCAGATGCGGTCGCCCGGCGCGACCTCGGCGAGGGAGCGCTGTGCCGTCAAGGTCGTCGGGCGGTGCGATCCGGGAATCGGGTTGCCGTGCGGGCAGGTCGCCGGATCGCCGAGGAGCAGCACGAGCCTCGCCTCGACGTCGTCTGAGATCACGTGCTCCCAACGTCCCGCTTCGCGGTGCACCTTGTGCCACTCGAGCCCGATCACGTCGGCGAGCAGCCGCTCTGCGAGGCGGTGCTTGCGCACGACCTTCTCGGCGAGCTGCGTCCCCTTGTCGGTGAGCTCGACGACGCGACCCTCGCGGCGCACGTAGCCGTCCTCGGCGAGGCGGTCCAGCATCTCGGACACCGACGGCGCGGACCGTCCGAGTCGCTCGGCGATTCGCGCCTGGATCGTGGGCGTGCCCTCCTCCCTGAGGGAATGGACCGTCTGGAGGTACTCCTCGACGGGAGGGTGGTAGCCGTCGTCCATCACCGAGTGCGTCACTCGGGCCGAGCCTATCGAGGCCCTTCACCACGAAGAGCCCAAGGCAGTCCCCGCAGCGGCTGGTGGGTCACCGACACATGGCCACGAAGCCTCCTAGCATGAGCCCGGTGCCCACCACGAGCCCTGGCGCACCGGGCGCGAACCCATTCGACCAAGCACGTATCGCCGCACGGGAGCTCGCCCGTATGACCGGCGTGGAGCGCCACGACGTCCTCGTGGTCCTCGGCACCGGACTGTTCGCAGCTGCCGAGCAACTCGGTGCCGAGGCGCCGCCTGTCGACCTCACCACGCTCCCCTGGTTCTCGCGCTTCACCGGGCCCGGGCACCGCCCCGAAGCGTGGTCCGTCGGCCTCGAGGGCCGGCGGACGTTGGTCGTCGCCGGACGGCTCCACCTCTACGAAGGAAGGAGCCCCGCGGAGGTGGTCCACCTCGTCCGCACGGCAATCGCGACCGGCGTCGGGGTCGTGATCCTCACCTGCAGTGCCGGCGCCGTCGACCCGGCACTGTCGCCGGGCGACGTCGTGGCGATCCGCGACCATCTCAACCTGACGGGCACCTCGCCGCTCGTCGGCGTCGCGGCGGACGGACCCACGGGGACCCGGCACGTGGACATGACCGACGCCTGGTCGCCACGGCTCCGCGCGCTCGCTCATGCGGTGACCCCCCTCGCCGAGGGCGTCTACGCCCAGACGGTGGGACCCCAGCTCGAGACGCCGGCCGAGATCCGGATGCTCGCGGCGTTGGGTGCCGACGTGGTCGGGATGTCCACGGTCCCCGAGGCGATCGCCGCGCGTCACCTCGGTGCCGAGGTGCTCGGGCTCGCGGTGGTCACGAACGCGGCCGCGGGGAGCGGTCCGGGCGGGCTCGACGTCGCGGAGATCGTTCGGGTGGCGTCCGGGTCGGTCCCGGTGCTCGCCAAGACCGTCGCGGGCGTCGTGCGTGCGCTCGGGGACCCGGACGCGTCCGGGGAGACGGGCGCGTCCGGGGAGACGGGCACAGCGGGAGCCGACGGGTAGCGGCGAGCGCGAGCGGTGCCCGGCGGCGATCAGCCGGGCAGGATGTCGACGAGCTTGCGGTCCCTGCGGGTGCCGAACTTCACCACGCCGTCGGCGGTCGCGAACAGCGTGTCATCCCCTCCGCGGCCGACGTTCACGCCCGGGTGGACGCGGGTGCCGCGCTGGCGGACGATGATCGCCCCCGCACGCACGCTCGTGCCGTCGAACACCTTCACGCCCAGGCGCTGAGCGTTGGAATCGCGGCCGTTGCGGGTGGATCCCCCGCCCTTGGTCTTCGACATCGGTCCTCCTCGTCGCGAGCTTGCCCGTCAGCGCGCCGTGATGGAGACGATCTCCACAGTCGAGTAGCGCTGGCGGTGGCCCCAGCGGCGCCGCTGGTTGGTCTTGGACTTGTAGGTCATCGCGTTGATCTTGGGCCCGAGCTCCTCACCGACCACTCGCCCGGTGACCGCGACCCCGGTCAGCTCGTCGGCGGTGGCCCGGACGGCCCCGGCGTCGTCGACGAGCAGCACGGGCTGAAGGGCGACCTCGGCGCCGACGGCCTGGCCCACCAGCTCCAGACGGACGCGTTGGCCCTCGGCCACGCGCTCCTGCTTCCCTCCGCTGCGGATGACGGCGTACATGGAAGGGGGAGCCTAGCGCAGCCGGTTCAACGCACCGACGCGTCCAACACGATGCCCCGGCCGTGGCAGACCTCGCACTCGGTCGAGAGGGACTCGATCAGGCCCTCCGAGATCCGCTTGCGAGTCATCTCCACGAGCCCCAGCTCGGAGATGTCGAAGACCTGGGTTCTCGTCTTGTCCCTGGCCAGCGCCGCTCGCAGGGCGGCGGCGACCTTCTCCCGGTTTTCCTTGAGCTCCATGTCGATGAAGTCGATGACGATGATGCCGCCGATGTCCCGGAGCCGGAGCTGGCGGGCGACCTCCTCGGCCGCTTCGAGGTTGTTGCGGAAGACCGTCTCTTCGAGGTTGCTCTTCCCGACGTTCTTCCCGGTGTTGACGTCGATCACCGTCAGTGCCTCGGTCCGCTCGATGATGAGCGATCCGCCCGAGGGGAGCCAGACCTTGCGGTCCAGCGCCTTGTGCAGCTGCTCGTGCACGTGGTAGCGGTCGAACAGGGGCTGCCCCTCGCCGTCGGCGTCGTAGAGCTCGACCCGCTCGGCGAGATCCGGGCTGACCCGCTCCACGTACTCGCGCACCTGGTCGTAGAGGGCGGCGTCGTCGATGATCACGCCCCGGTACTCGCTGTTGAGCTCCTCGCGCAGGATGCGCACCGCGAGGTCGGGCTCGCGGTAGAGGAGGCCCGGCGCGTTCATGCGCTGGGCGGCCCGCTCGATCGACCCCCACTGCCCGAGCAGGCCCTGGACGTCCCTTCGGAGCTCGTCCTCTGTGGCGCCCTCGGCGGCCGTCCGCACGATCAGGCCGTGGCCGGGCGGGCGGAGGGCGTCCACGACCTTGCGCAACCGCCGCCTCTCGTTGTCACCGAGTCGCTTGGAGATGCCCACCGCGTCGCTGTTCGGGACGAACACGGCGAAGCGACCGGGCAGCGAGACCTCCTGGGTGAGCCGGGCGCCCTTCGCACCGATCGGGTTCTTCGTGACCTGGCACAGGATCAGCTGCCCCGCGCGGAGCACGTCCTCGATACGGGGCTCGGGACCACGTCCGCCCGACTCGACGTCGTCGGTGTCGTACCGCACGTCGCCGCGGTACAACACCGCGTTCTTCGGGATCCCGATGTCGACGAACGCGGCCTCCATGCCGGGAAGCACGTTCTGGACGCGGCCGAGGTAGATGTTCCCGTCGATCTGCGTGGTCTCGTCCTGGGCGTGCGACACGAGGTGCTGCATGAGCGAGCGCCCCTCCAGGACCGCGATCTGGGAGACCCCTGGCTGGACGTGGACACAGATCAGGTACCGCCCGGTCGATCGCCCCTTGCGATCCCGGCCGCCGCGGCGTCGCCGTCGCTTCGACGAGGCGGCCGCCCCGTCGTCCCCTGCCTCCGGCGGAACCTCCAGGGACGCGGCCCCGTCGGCCGGGCCGTCCGGGCCGGCGTCCGCCACTCCGTCGCGGTGCGGCGAGCCCACCGGCGAGCGCTGCCGCGACGACACACCGGCAGGCGCCACCAGAGGCCGCACCGTCGGGGCCGGTCGCGTGTCGCCGATCCTGGGCCGCGCAGAGAGCGGCGCCTCGCTCGGCCCGGCTACCTCCGGCTTCTCGGCGCCGTCATCCCGCCGCCGAGAAGTCGCCCGCGCGGGAGCCTCGGCTCCCGGGGTCACCTCGTCCGCCGGGGGGCCGGTGGCGGCCCGCCCGTTCTCCAGCTCTTCCATGAGGGAGATCCCTCCTTCGACATGTCATGACGCCCGCCTATCGGCGTGCGCGGCGACGGTTCCGGCCTCGCGACCGTCTGCGGTCAGCGGCTCCACCCGGATCCCGTCGCGCTCGATCCATTGCTGGGTCCGGCAGGCTCGCGAGAGCCGCACGCCGGGTCCCAGCACCTCCAACAGCTCCCTCGGACGCACCCCGCGCGGCCGGGTGGCGAGCTCCGCCTCGAGGCGGGCACGCTCCTCGCGCGCCACCGGCAGGACGGGCTCGGGGCCCGAGCGATTCACGACCGCCAAGGCCAACACTGCGGGGCGCAGGTCGTCTGGAGCGGTCCGCCCCTTGCGCTCCCGCTCGACGAGGGCGGTCGGCGCAGCGAGCAGCCGCTCGACACGCGACGCCAGCTCCTCTGCTGCCAAACCGAACACCTCCAGGTTCCAGCTGCACGATGATACCTCTTGCTGGAGGGACCACGACCCATGCGGAGGGGCCGCGATCGCCTGGACGTCGACGCCATCGGGAAGAAGCGCCGACAGCTGTTCGGTCAGCGGTGCCCGGGTAGCGTCGGCCGCCGCCCACGGCTCGGGGCCGGAGACGCCGGCGGCAAGGGTGAGGTCGAGGTACTCGGCCAGTGACTCGGCACCGGTCGGAAGGGCGTGGCCGAAGCTCAGGAGCAGGTGGGGCGAGTACCCCTCCGACCAGGCCACAGGGATGCCGCTGCGCCTGATCGCCCGTTCCCACATCCTCACGACGTCGCGGTGGCTCGTGAAGCGGACCTTGCCGGTCTTCGAGTAGCGGACCCGGAGCCGGGTGGGAGCGGCCGGCGCCGCCGGCGTCATGCCGACCGCCGCGAGCCGACGAGGTGGACCGGGATGCGGCCGGCCTGCTCGAGGTCCTGCCCGGTCCCCTGGCTCCCTCCCGCGGGCGGCACCGGGGACGCCACGACGTGCTCGACCCCCAACCCCGTGCAGGCCCCGCAGTCGTAGCAGGGGGTCCAGCGACAGTCCTCGACCGCACCACCCGCCAGGGCTTCTTGCCAATCGTCCCAGAGGAAGTCCGGATGGAGCCCGGCAGAGACGTGGGCCCACGGCAGGCGCTCGTCCCGGTCCCGAGCCCGGTGGACGACCTCGTCGAGCGAGAGCCCTTCGGCGGCGAGGGCTTCCTCCCAGAGGCGCAGGTCGAACCGCTCCGTCCATTCCTGGAACGTGCCGCCCGCACGCCACACCCGCTCGATGACCGCACCCACGCGGCGGTCGCCGCGGCTCGTGATCCCCTCCGCAACAGACGCCTCGGGGTCGTGCCAGCGGATCGTGAGACCGCGCACTGCCTTGGCCGCCGAGCGGAGGAGCGCGACCTTGCGGTGCAGTTCCGCCGCCGTGTCCTGCGACGACCACTGGAACGGGGTCTGCGGCTTGGGGACGAAGCCCCCCACCGAGGCCACCACCGTGACCGCGCGGTGGTAGCGGTGGCCGATCTCCGCGCAACGCGCGCCGAGCTCGGCGATCGCCGTGACGTCCTCGTCGCGCTCGGTGGGCAGCCCCATGAGGAAGTAGAGCTTGACCCTCCGCCAGCCCTGGCCGAACGCCGCGTCGACGGCGCTGTAGAGGTCCTCTTCGGAGATGAGCTTGTTGATCACCTTGCGCATTCGCCACGTCCCGCCTTCGGGCGCGAACGTCAATCCGGTGCGCCGCACCCGCTGGATCTGCGCGGCGGTACCGACCGTGAACGCGTCCACCCGCAAGCTCGGCAGGCTGACCGAGACCCGGCCGCCGTGTCGCGGGTCGCCGATCACGTCGCCGACGAGCTGCTCGATGCCCGAGTAGTCGGCGGTCGACAGTGACGTCAGGGCGACCTCGTCGTACCCGGTCCTGGCGATGCCCTCGCCCACCATGTCGCGGACCTGCGAGGCGGGCCGCTCTCGCACGGGGCGCGTGATCATGCCCGCCTGGCAGAACCGGCACCCACGGGTGCACCCCCGGAAGACCTCGACGTTGAGCCGGTCGTGGACGACCTCGGTCAACGGGACGAGCTGGCGCCGCGGGTAGGGCCACTGGGCGAGGTCCGCGACGGTCCGCTTCTCGACGATGGCGGGTGCGCCCTCCATGGGCTCGACCGCGACGAGCCGGCCACCCTCGTATCGGGGGAGGTAGCGCGCCGGCACGTAGACGCCAGGGATCCCCGCGAGCGCCTTCAACAGGTCGTCGCGCGCCTCGGGGGAGGCCGTGGGCCGATGCGCCGCGAAGACCTCGTTGAGCTCGCCCACCACCTCCTCGCCGTCGCCGATGACGAACGCGTCCACGAAGTCGGCCAGAGGCTCCGGGTTGAACGCGCAGTGGCCACCCGCGACGACGATCGGGTCGTGCGGCGCTCGCTCCGACGATCGCACCGCCACGCTCGCGAGGTCGAGCATGTTGAGGACGTTCGTGTAGACGAGCTCGGCGGAGAGGTTGAAGGCGACGACGTCGAAGGCCCGTGCCGGCAGGTGGTTCTCGACCGAGAAGAGGGGCACCCCGGCCGCGCGCATCGCGGACTCCATGTCCACCCAGGGTGCGTACGCCCGCTCCGCGAGCGCGTCACCACGGTCGTTCAGCAGCTCGTAGAGGATCTGAAGTCCCTGGTTCGGGAGGCCGACCTCGTAGGCATCTGGGTAACAGAGGAGCCACGCGATCCGTCCCCCGCCGTGCACGGGGGACCGCGCGCCCTGCTCGCCCCCGATGTAGCGCGCCGGCTTCTGCACGCCGAGGAGGAGGGCTTCGACCTGGGGCCACAGCGACGGCGTCGCGTCGCTCGGGGGCGTCTGCGGCGGGTCCATGACCGACGCAGTCTACGGTGGTGCCCGGACGTTCTTCGCCGCACGTAGCCGCACCCGAACCTGGGGTGCTGGCGACGCGCGTGCTGCCCCCGCCCCTGCGGCGGGTGGCGCGCCGGTGCCCGGCGCCGTGGTGGTCGTCGTCGGCGGCGGCGGAGGCGGCGGCGCCGTGGTGGTCGTGGTCGGAGGCGGGGCCGTGGTGGTCGTGGTCGGCGGCGCTGTGGACCCCGGCGCTGTCGTGATCGGCCCCGTGGTCGAGGGCGCAGAGGCCGACGGCGCCGTGGTCGTGGTGGTCGACGTCGGCGTCCCGGCCGCGGGGTTGCTCTTCGCCGATGTCAACGACGGCTGCATCGTCGCCGTCGGCAGCGTGAGCGTCTGGTTGGGCGGGTTGGCGTAGAGGTAGTTGAAGATGTCGGCGACCGCCGGGGCCGCCGCGAGGTCGCCGTAGCCGCCCTGGGCGACCGCGACGGCGACCACGTACTGGGTGGGCGCGCCCACCGGGCCGAAGCCGACGAACCACGCGTTGGGCGCGCGGACTGTCGTCGATGTGGCGGTTGTCGCCGTGCCGGTCTTCCCGGCGATCACGTAGGAGCTCGGTACGTGCGAGTCCTGCTGGAAGATGCCGTACGCGGTGCCCTTGGGGCTGTGGGTCACCCCGATGAAGCCTGTGAGCATCGCCTGGTACGCGCCTGTCGGGATCGAGACGTGACCCGTGACCTTGGGGGTGGCACGGTGGACGACCTCGCCGGTGGGGGTCACCACCGCGCCGACGATCTGTGGCTGGTGCCGCACGCCGCGGTCGGCGAACGTGGCGTACGCCTGCGCCTCTTCCATCGGGGTGATGACCGTGCCGCCCTGGCCGAACGCCATCTCGATGTTTGTGCCCGGGAACCACGACGTGTAGGGGAACCCCTTCGGTGTCAGATGGTGCAGCTTCTCGCGTACGGGCTGGCTGTCGACGCGGCCCGTGATCTCGCCGGGGAGGTCGATCCCCGTCGGGACGCCGAACCCGTACTGGTGCGCGACGTTCTGGATCGCTGTGTTGCCGTAACGGCCGCGTGCGTGCCAGAACTGGAGCCCGAGTGTGTAGAAGTAGTAGTCGTCGGACTCGGTGAGGGCGAGGCGGACTGTCACGATGCCGGCGTCGCCCGGTGTCGCGTCGTGGAAGGCACACCTTCCCACGCATGTCGGGTAGCCGTGCTTCTTCACTGTGAACACACCGGTGTCGTCGATCGTCGTTGTGGTGCCGATGACCCCGTCCTGCAGCGCGGCCGTGGCGGTCGCGAGCTTGAAGGTCGATCCAGGGGTGTACAAGCCCTGGATCGCGTAGTCGTTCAACGGGCATCCGCCTGTCGTCGCTGTACAGCCGTTCTTCAGCCTGTCGTAGTTCGCCGTCGAGATCCCGCCCACCCACTCTGTGAGGCTGTAGGACGGGTTCGACGTCAGCGCGAGCACGTTGCCGTTCTCGACGTTCATGACGACTGCCGCGCCGTTGGACGCCGCGGGGTAGTGCCCGAATGTGAGGTGCGACCGGTCCGCGGTCATGTCCTGTGTCAGGGCTCGCTGGACGTACATCTGGAGGCCTGCTGTGAGGTTGAGCTCGACCGTGCTCCCCTGCACCGGCTTGCTCTTGTGCACGACCCCCACCTCTGTCCCGGTGGGGGTGACCTCGAGGGACTCGCTGCCGGGCTTCCCGCGGAGGTACGCCTCCTCTTCGGCTTCGACGCCGGTCTTGCCGATCTGCGAGGTCTGCGTGTAGCCCTGGTTGGCGTACTTCTTCAACGCTGTCGCTGTGATCGGCCCGGCATACCCCAGGACCTGGGTGGCCGTTGTCCCTCCCTGCGGGTAATCGCGCACCGTCACCTGGACGACTGTGACTCCCGGGAACTGCGCCTGGTGCGAGCCCAGGTACTGCACCACCGCCGGCGACGCGTCCTGGAGGACCGGCACCGGCTCGTACCGGCTGTACTGGAGGTCTGTCAGCGCCGCCCGGACCGCGGCGGGGGTGATGCCGCACAGCGCGGCGACCTTTCCGACGATCCCCGGGTCCGTCGATGCCTCCGCGCGCGAGAGCACGATCTCGTTCTCGACCTTGTTGCCGGCGAGCACGCTGTCCCGGCGGTCGACGATCAGCCCCCGAGGCGCGGGGACTGTGACCTTGCGCAGCGCGTTCTGGTTGACGGCGGACGCGAACTGCTGGCGGTTGATGACCTGCAGGTCCCACAGTCGCAGCGCCATGACCCCGAAGAGGACCAGCACGATCGCCCCGACGACGTGCATGCGCAACCTCGGCCGGGAGGGGACCTCTTCGGGAGAGGCGACGATGGCGGCCACGTTCACGCTCCGGCGCGGCCGCATGCGGAGCCGCGCGCGGTGCTTGGAGCGTCCGGCGTCCCCGCGGCCCCTGCGCGCCGGCGAGCGGGGGAAGAGGCGACCGCCGCGCCATGGATGGCGCAGCGAGCGTCGGCTCACCGCGAACCCCCTCCCACCGGGCGCTCGGCCGCCGAGACCAGCGCCCAACGCAAGATGCGCACCGCCGGGCCGGCGAGCAGGGCGTTCGCGATGGCCACCACGGCGACGACCACGGCGAGGTCCACGTGGAGGAACTGCGACTCCCCGAGGACGGCACCGAGCACGGCGTACAGCATGACCCCCACGGCGCTCGCGCCGAGCGCGACCAACGTGGGCAACCCACGCAGCTCGCGCACGATCCCGCGCGAGACCGCACCCACCGCGAACCCGACGAGCGTGCCGACGAGCGCGGCCATCCCGAGCGGGGTGGGCGTGAGCAGGTCCAACGCGAGCCCTGCGACGAACCCCACGCCGGCGCCTTCGATCGGTCCCGCGACGACGCCGGCGGCGATCGGCAGCAGCAACATCACGTTGGGTGCTGCACCACCCACCCTGATGTCCAGCACGACGGTGGTTTGGACCAGGAGGGCCAGGGCGATCACCACCAGGGTCCGGAGGAGGGCCCGGCCCCTCACGGGCCTGGTCGCCGGGTCAGGACGATCCGGACCATTGGATGACCTCCACGTAGCTCAGCCCGTACAGGTCGGCGAGCGACCGGGCGGAGATCTGCTTGTCGGCGGCCCCGACCACGCTGTGCACGGACGTCACCTTGGCGACCGGGATCCCCGGGGGGAACACCCCGCCCTGGAGACCGCTCGTCACGATCAGCTCGCCGACCGACACCGGCGCTGTCGACGGCACGTACTGGATCTGGAGCGGCCGCCCGGCGCCGGTGCCTCCGAGGGTCGCCTCCTCGTGATGGCCGAAGGACACGCCGATCTGCGACTTCCCGTCGGTGAGCAGGCGGACGATCGCCGTCGTGTGCGTGGCTGTCACCACCTGCCCCACGAGCCCCCCGGGCCCGACGACCGGATCCCCGAGCGTCACGCCCTGGTCGCGTCCTTTGTCGACCGAGATGGTGGCGGCGAAATCGGACACGCTTTGGGCTGTCACCTGCGCGACGACCGCAGACAGCGACGCCACGGACGGCAACCTGTCCGTCGCGAGCAGCCGCTGGAGCGCGTCGTACTGACGGCGGGCCGAGGCATCACCCGCCTGTCGGTGCTCGAGCGCCACGATCTGATTGCGAAGCTTCTGGTTCTCCTGCTCGAGCGAGCCGTAGTCGAGCGCTCCCGCGAAGAACCGGCCGATCGGGTCGATGACGCCGTTCACGCCGCTGCGCAGCGGCGAGTAGATGTCGCTCGCCACCGACTTCGCCCCGGAGGTGAGGAAGGAGGCCTTCCCGGTCTCGTCCAGGGTGATGATGGTGACCGACAACAGCACCAGCACCAGCAGCGTGGTGAGGGTGCGACGCGACCGTCTCGGCCTGATCGCCCTCGCCACGTCGAGAAGAACCTGCCTCGGTCAGCGGGTGGACGAGGTGATCAAGACGCGCTTGAGCGCCTCGAACTCCTCCAGGCACTGCCCGCTGCCCACCGCCACGCAGTTGAGCGGGTCACGCGCCACCACGATCGGCATCCCCGTCTCGTGCTGCAGACGGGACTCGAGACCGTGGAGCAGCGCACCTCCGCCGGTCAGCACGATGCCCTGCTCCATGATGTCGGCGGCCAACTCGGGTGGCGTGCGGTCCAGGGTCACCTTGACGGCGTCGACGATCGCCGAGACGGGCTCGTCGATCGCGCGACGGATCTCCTCGGTGGACACGACCACGGTCTTCGGCAGTCCCGTGACGAGGTCCCGGCCGCGGATCTCCGCATGAAGCTCTTCTTCGAGGGGGTAGGCGGAGCCGAGGGCGATCTTGATCTCCTCCGCCGTCCGCTCCCCGAGCGCGAGGCTGAACTCCTTCTTCACGTACGAGACGATGGCTTCATCGAGCTCGTCTCCACCGATGCGAACGGACTGGCTGGTCACGATGCCGCCGAGAGAGATCACCGCCACCTCGGTGGTGCCGCCGCCGATGTCGACGACCATGTTGCCGGTCGGCTCGTGGACCGGCAGCCCGGCACCGATCGCGGCGGCCATTGGCTCCTCGATGATGTACGCCTTGCGCGCGCCGGCGTACTCGGCGGCCTCCATCACCGCACGCTGCTCCACCCCGGTGATCCCCGAGGGTACGCAGATCACCATCCGCGGCTTCGCGAAGCGCCGCTGGTGGACGCGGTGGATGAAGTAGCGCAGCATCTTCTCGCAGATCTCGAAGTCGGCGATGACGCCGTCTTTGAGCGGCCGGATGGCCTGGATGTTGCTCGGCGTCCTGCCGATCATCCGCTTCGCCTCGGCGCCGACCGCCAGCGGACGCCCGTCCTTCACGTCGACGGCGACGACCGACGGCTCGTTCAGCACGATGCCCCGCCCGCGGACGTAGACCAGGGTGTTCGCCGTGCCGAGGTCGACCGCCATGTCGCGGCCGAGGAGGTTGAGACGGTTGTCGGGCATCGACCTAGGTCTCCTCTCAGAGGATCGAATCGCCAAGAACGTCAGGTCGGCGACCACTCGGGCTCGGCCGACGACGGGTACGCCGAAAGGCTACGGGACCCCACCTTCCCACACAAGGCGGGCCGGTGCGCCGCCGCCCGTCAGCCCAGCTCAGGAAAGAAGACGGCGATCTCCCGGGATGCCGACTCGGGCGAGTCGGACCCGTGCACGAGGTTCTCGGTCATCTCGATCGCGAGGTCGCCCCGAATGGTCCCCGGCGCCGCCTGCTTCGGGTTCGTGGCGCCCATGAGCGTGCGGACCACCCCGTAGGTGTCCTCGTCGGGTCCTTCGACCACCATCACCAGCGAAGGAGAGCGGGTGATGAAACCGACCAGGTCGGAGTAGAAGGGCTTGCCCTCGTGCTCGGCGTAGTGACGGCGCGCGACCTCGGGCGTGATGGTCCGCAGCTCGGCCGCGGCCAGGCGGAGCCCCTTGCGCTCGAGGCGCGAGACGATCGCGCCGGTCAGGCCCCGCTCGACGGCGTCCGGCTTCACGATGACGAGGGTGCGGGTGGTCACGAGCGCAGGACCCTACCAGGCGTCGTGTCAGCTCCACGGTGGCGTGCTCGCCGGCTGGCCCACGAGGAACGCGCGGGCCTCGGCCACCACGTAGAGCGACCCCGCGACGATCAAGAGACCGTCCTCGCCGGCGAGGTCCCGGCCGAGGCCGACCGCGTCCTCCACGGTCCCGGCCACCTCGGCGTGCATCCCGGAGGCGTGGGCGGCCTCGGCGACCGCCAGCGCGGGCTGCGCCCTCGGCGAGTGCGGTGCGCACGCGACCACCGTCCGCACTCCGGCCGTCGCCAGGGGGGCGAGCATCGCGGAGGGGTCGCGCCCCGTGAGCATGCCGACGACCGCCACCGCTCCTCCGGCGACGGAGAAGTCGCCGAGCGCGCGGCCGAGCGCCTGCATGCCGGCCACGTTGTGGGCGCCATCGACGACGCACAGCGGCCTGCGGCCGAGCACCTCGAGGCGTCCCGGCACCGTCACCCTGGCGAGCCCCTCCGCCACCACGTCCGCGTCGAGCGGCGCACCGAAGAAGGCTTCGACCGCAGCGACCGCGCACGCGGCATTCAGTCCCTGGTGCTCGCCGTGGAGCGGCACCGTCACCTCGTGGTAGACGCCACCAGGGGTCCGCAGGTCGACGAGCCGGCCGCCGACGGCGAGCTGGTTGCTCGTGCAGTCGAACTCCTCACCGCGCAGCCAGACCTGCGCGGCACCCGCTTCGTCGGCGACCGAGCGGAT
This sequence comes from Acidimicrobiales bacterium, assembly GCA_035534455.1. GTDB lineage: Bacteria > Actinomycetota > Acidimicrobiia > Acidimicrobiales > RAAP-2 > JAJYVT01. The sequence continues at coordinate 24,015 of DATLRV010000049.1, read as the reverse complement.
CGCGGCGACGAGCGAGGGGTCGGTCTCCCCGACCACCGCGACGCTTCCGGGCTTCACGATCCCGGCCTTGTCCCGGGCAATTCCCTCGAGGGTGGGCCCGAGGAGGTCGGTGTGGTCGAAGCTCACGTTCGTGAGCACCGCGACGACGCCGTCGATGACGTTGGTCGCGTCCCAGGTCCCACCGACACCCACCTCGACCACCGCCGCGTCCACCGCGACGTCCGCGAACCACGCGAACGCGGCGGCCGTAAGGAGCTCGAAGCGGGTCGGCCGGTCCGAGAGCGTCGGCTCGACGAGGGCCAGAGCGTCCAGCACCTCGGTGAGCGAGGCGTCGTCGATCGGCACGTCCGATCGGGAGATCCTCTCGTTCACCGTCGCGAGGTTCGGGCTCGTGTACGTGCCGACCGAGAGCCCCCGCGCGTCCAGCAGCGAGGTCACCATCGTGGCGGTCGAACCCTTGCCGTTCGTGCCGGTGAGATGGATGGCGGGGTACGAACGCTCCGGATCGCCGAGCATCGTCATGAGCTCGCGGATGCGCTTGAGGGTCGGCAGCGCCCGCTTGGTCGGCATCTTCGACTCGAAGTCGATATGGGCGTCGAGCCAGGCGAGCGCGTCCCCGAGGGACGCGAAGCGCGGGGCCACGGCGGCGCGTCGTGTCCGGAGCGTCAGGAGGCCGCCCGGCGGCTGCGGGTGGCGGCCTTCGCCGGCGACTCGCCGAGAGGGACGAGGGTGGGGTGCACCCGGTCGAGCACCACTGCCCGGTCGACGACGCACTTGCCGACGTCGCTGCGGCTCGGCAGGTCGTACATGACGTCGAGCAGGACCTCCTCGAGGATCGCGCGGAGACCGCGGGCTCCGGTGCCACGCAGGAGCGCCTGCTCCGCGACGGCCTCGAGCGCGTCCGGCGCGAACTCGAGCTCGATCCCGTCCAGCGTGAACACCCTCTGGTACTGGCGCGTGAGGGCGTTCTTCGGCTCGAGGAGGATCCTGATGAGGGCGTCCTTGAAGAGCTGGCTCACCGCGCCCACGACCGGGAGACGGCCGATGAACTCGGGGATGAGCCCGAACTTCATCAGATCCTCGGGCAGGACGTGACGGAGGATCTCGGTGTCGTCGCGCTCGCTACGTTGGCGGACCTCCGCCCGGAAGCCGATGCCTTTGCGACCGATCCGGCTCTCGATGATCTTGTCCAGCCCGGCGAACGCACCGCCGCAGATGAACAGGATGTTGGTGGTGTCGATCTGGATGAACTCCTGGTGCGGGTGCTTGCGGCCGCCCTGCGGCGGGACCGAGGCCGTGGTCCCCTCGAGGATCTTCAACAGCGCCTGCTGCACGCCCTCACCCGAGACGTCCCGGGTGATCGACGGGTTCTCGCTCTTTCGGGCGATCTTGTCGATCTCGTCGATGTAGATGATGCCCGTCTCCGCCCGCTTCACGTCGTAGTCCGCCGCTTGGATCAGCTTCAACAGGATGTTCTCGACGTCCTCGCCGACGTAGCCCGCCTCCGTCAACGCCGTGGCGTCGGCGATGGCGAACGGCACGTTCAGCATCCGTGCGAGCGTCTGGGCGAGGAGGGTCTTGCCGCATCCCGTCGGACCGAGGAGAAGGATGTTGGACTTCGCCAACTCGACGGTGTCGTCGTCGCCTTGCGTCCCCGCCTGGACGCGCTTGTAGTGGTTGTAGACCGCGACGGACAGGATCTTCTTGGCGTACTCCTGGCCGACCACGTAGTCGTTCAGGAAGTCGAAGATCTCTCTGGGCTTGGGCAGCTCCTCGAAGCTGAGCTCGGTGGTGTCGGTCAGCTCCTCCGCGATGATGTCGTTGCAGAGGTCGATGCACTCGTCACAGATGTAGACCCCGGGACCGGCGATGAGCTTCTTCACCTGCTTCTGCGACTTGCCGCAGAAGCTGCACTTCACCAGGTCCCCCCCCTCGCCGAACTTCGCCACTTCCCTCTCCTCTGCTCGACGTGCCGCTGCCGATTCCTCGCCTTGTTGCTTCATTCTTCCCGCCGTCGTGACGGCAGGTCCGGCACCCCCCGGTCACCGGAACGTTCGAGGGCCTCCGACGGCGTCTGCTACGCGGCCCCCACGGCTTCGAGCGCGGGTGCGTCGCGGGCCGTGATCACCTCGTCGATGAGGCCGTACGCGACTGCCTCGTCCGCGGTCATCACATAATCGCGGTCGGTGTCCTTGGCGACCTTCTCGGAGGGCTGGCCGGTGTCCGCGGACAGCATCCCGTTCAACAGATCCCGCATCCGAAGGATCTCTTTGGCCTGCAGCTCGATGTCGCTCGCCTGCCCCTCGACGCCGCCGAACGGCTGGTGCAGCAGGACCCGGGCGTGCGGGAGCGCGAAGCGCTTGCCGCGGGCGCCCGCCGCGAGCAGGACGGCGGCCGCGGATGCTGCCTGCCCGAAGCAGAACGTCGAGACGTCCGGCTTGATGTACTTCATCGTGTCGTAGATCGCGAAGAGCGCAGTGATGTCCCCGCCGGGCGAATTGATGTAGAGGTGGATGTCCTTGTCCGGTTCCTCGGACTCGAGGAAGAGCAGCTGGGCGCACACGAGATTGGCGACCGTGTCGTCGATCGGCGTGCCGAGGAAGATGATCCGCTCACGCAGGAGGCGCGAGTAGAGGTCGTACGCGCGCTCCCCTCGGTTCGACTGCTCCACGACCGTGGGCACCAGGTAATTGCTCGCACGCCATCTCTGGCCTTGCAGGGCGCTCATGCGTTGCTCTCCCCGTTGTTCGCGCCGGCGCCGGCGCCGGCGCCGGCTCGGGCGACGGCTGCTTCCGGCACCCCTTCCGCACCATCGTCGCCGTCCCCCGCGCCATCCTCCGGCCCACCGTGCGGAGGTGTGGCCTCCGCGCTCTGGTCCACTCGCAGGTCGTCCCGGGAGACCGGAGCGCCCTCCTCGTCGACCAGCTCGACATGGTCGAGAAGCCAGGCGAGCGCCTTGGCCTTCCGCTGCTCCGAGCGTACCGCGGCAAGCCGGCCGGCGCGCGTGAGGCGTTCTCTCACCACGTCGGGCCCGAGCTGCAGGCGGGAGGCCATCGCGTCGATCTCGGCCGCCAGCTCCTCCTCGGTGACCTCGAGCGACTCCTGGTCGGCCAGGGACCGCAGCGCGAGATCGCTCTTGACGGCGACACGGGCCTCCGCCTGGAGCGTCGAGAGGAACTGCTCCTCGGTCTGCCCCGTCACCTGGAGGAACTGTCCGATGGCGACGCCCTGTTGCTCGAGGCGCTGGCCGAGGTCCTGCAACCGCTGTCGCAGTTCCTCGTCGACGAGGACCTCGGGGACCTGGTCGTCCTCGACGAGATCCGCCAACGCTCCGAGCGCACCCTGGCGCATCGACAGCTGCGCCTGCACGACCTTGACCTTCCCCATACGGTCACGCAGGTCCACGCGCAGCGCGTCGACCGTGGCGAACTCGGACGTCTCGGCGGCCCACTCGTCGCTGACGTCCGGCAGCCTCTTCTCCTTGACGTCTTTCAACAGGACCTTGAACGCGACGTCACGCGCGTCGCCGGACTCCGCTCCCGGAATCTCTGAGTCGAACGCCAGGACGTCACCGACCTTCGCCCCCCGAAGCTGCTCGTCGAGCGCGGGCACCATGCGCCCGCTGCCGACGTCGTAGAGCAGATCGTCGGCACCGAGGACCTCGGTCCCGTCGGGAAGTGACCCGTGGACGTCGATCGTGACGTGGTCGCCGTCCTTCGCCGGGCGGTCGACCTCCACGAGCTCGGCATCGGTCTCCCGGAGGCGGTCCACCTGGGCGTCCACGTCGGCATCCGAGACCATGGGGGAGGGCACCGTCACCCTCAGGCCGGCGTACCCCGGGATCGGGACGACCGGTCGCACCTCGACCACCGCGTCGAACGCCAACGCTCCGGCCTCCTGGCCCGAGGTGATGTCGATCTCCGGCGAGGAGATGGGGTCGATCTCCGCCTCGGCGAGCGCGCGCGCGTAGAAGTCCGGGATCGCATCGCGCAGCGCCTCGGATCGCAGGGCCACGGCGCCGCCCATGCGCGCTTCGAGGACCTGTCGGGGCACCTTGCCCGGGCGGAAGCCCGGGATGCGCGCCTGGCGGGACATCGTGCGGATCGCGTCGCCGAGGACGCTGTCGACTTCGGTTTCGTCGACTTCCACCGACAGGCGGACCTTGTTGCCGTCGACCGCTTCGGAGGTGGCGCGCATGGGTCCCACACTCTACCGGGCCACCCATCGGGCCCCGCGCCGTGTCCCGGGTAGCGGTGGGCACGGCGGGCGTGGTGCTCCCGGCCGCCGGCTCCGGGCCGGTCGCCGAGGGCGCCCGAGGCTCCCATCCCCCAACCCGCAGGTCGCGGCGGCTAGCTTGCGCGCCAGGCCCGGAGGGCGGCACCCGCAGCGCGATGCCGGCGTGTCGAGTCGCGCCCGAGGTCCGGCATGGAGAAGAGACGAGAGAGGAGCCACCCGATGGCGGATTACGAGGGGTACTGCGTCAAGTGCCGCGAGAAGCGGACCTTCGACGGCCAGGAGGTCGAGCTGGCCAACGGGCGCCGGGCCGCCCAGGGTTCCTGCCCGGTGTGCGGTACGAAGATGAACCGGATCCTCGGAAAGAAGTCCTGATCGCAGCGGACCCGCCGTCACGCGGGCGGTACGTCCGCACGCGGCGGTGCGCGTACGCTGGGCGTCCGCGGCCAGCGGTCGTGGACGCGGGGAGTGGCGCAGCCTGGTAGCGCACGTGCTTTGGGTGCACGAGGTCGGGGGTTCGAATCCCCCCTCCCCGACTCGAGGGCGATGCTCTGACCTGGGCGAATGTTGCCGGATTCGGCCGTCAGGACGCCGAAGGACACGAACAGGACACACGAGCATCCGCGCCCGCGTCGCGGCGCATCGCTATCCCCGCTCCCTGCGATGGTCACCTTGAAGCCCTTCCCCCGGCACTGGCCGCGGGCAGACATGGACGCAATCGTACGGAGGGGACTTTTGGTGCAACCTCCACTTCTGCGCCGAAGAACGAAAGGGGCGGAGCGGTAGTTGGCCTGAGGCCCGCGATGGTCTTCGCCGTCGCGGTCTTCGTCCTCGTCTCGTACCGGGGGACTCGCACCTGGGAAGTGCTGCCAAGGGGTGCCCGCAGAACCGGCGATCGACGACTCGACGCGGACGGTTGGGGATACCCGAAGCTCGGCGCGTCTCGCTACAGCGATGTCTACGGAGGGATGTGGAAAGATACCACAGACACCCTGCACATCTGCGTCGTGGAGTCAGGCGTTCGGGTCAGCGTCTTCATCGCGGAGATCGAGCGGTTGGCGACTGAGCTGGGCAGGAAGTGTGCCGTCTCCCCGGTCGCTCACACCTGGCAGGAGCTCGCGTCACTGACGCCGATGATCAGCGAGACTCCCGGCCTGGAGAGCGCCGGCATCAGGCCAGTCGCCTGGGGGCCAGACCCCGCGTCGAACTCGATCTTGGTTCGAGTGATCGGAAGCGTAGATGCTGCGCGAGCACTCTTCGATGAGCAGTTCGGCTCGGGCCGGGTCACGGTTGAGCCCTGGGTAGGCGAACTCCCTTGGCGGCTTTGAAGTACCACTCAGCCTCGCGGCTAACCGACGATCGGACGACAACTCCGAAATGTGCAGTGGTCGCACCATGAGGTCATGAAGTACCGCGCCGCTCTCTTCACGATTCTCGGAACGGTTGTAACTGGTCACCGTGACTGCAACCGCTGTGGCACAGACGGGACCGCCGCAGAAGAAGGGCCCAAGCACCGCGCGGGCTGCGCAGCTTCCGACGACGGGCACCAGCACCTCGCTACCGCCGCCCTCGTCGACGACGTCAACGGGATCAGAGAGCGCGCGACCCCACTGACCCGCCTGCCCGGCGCCCAGATTGTTCGACCGCATCCTTCCTGCCTCCGAACGGGGGACGAGTCCAGCTACGCCGTACTCGGCACGGCGGCTCCATGGGGGGAGTCATACTCACGAGGTGGGACACGACGACGTGCCCGGTTCGGGGCACCCCGCTCGCCCCGGGAGGTGATGTTCGGGGATGGTGGGATCACGGGGTGACGACGAGCCCATATGGTGTACCATATGGGCTGATGGCTCGGAAAGAAGTGCTGGTACAGCTCGACGACGGACTCGTACGCCGACTCGACGAACTCGCCACGACCCAGGGAACGAGCCGATCGGAGCTCATTCGGCGGGGGGCGATCGCCGTCCTTGAGGCTGCCGACCTCGCTGAGGCCGATCGCCAGCTACAGGATGCCTACCGCAAGGTCCCTCAAGACCCTGCACTCGTTCAGTCGGCTCGCAGCCTCGCTGCCCGTACGGCACCCGGTTGGTAACGCGCGGCGACGTCATCTGGGCTGACCTCGGGCCGCCCGCGGGCCGGCGGCCCGTCTGTGTGCTCACGAGGGATGCTGCCGTCGAGGTGCTGTCAGCGGTTACGTGCGCGCCCATCACGCGCACTGTCCGCGGCATCCGTTCAGAAGTGCCGGTCGGATCAGATGAGGGTCTTCCTGAGCCGAGCGTGGTGAACTGCGACAACCTCGTGACGGTGCCGAAGCTCTGTTTCGACGCGCAGCCGGTCGGCAGACTTGGCGTCGAGAAGCGGACCGAACTCGACAGAGCCCTCAGGTACGCACTCGACATTCAGTACTGATGGCGCGCGGTTGACACCCCACCGCGAGCCGCGCGCGCTCCCCCGGCAGCCGCCGAGCCTGCTACGCCTCCCGGCGCCAGAGTTGCACCTGCGCGACCTCCGGCGTCGCGAGCGGCGGGGCGTACCACATCCCCTGGGCGAGGTCGCATCCGAGCTGCTCGAGCCGCCGGGCCTGCAGGGGCGTCTCGACGCCCTCTGCGACGACCACCATGCCCAGCTCGTGTCCGAGCCTGGCAATGGCCCCGACGATCTTGGCGCTCTCCGACTCGTCGATGCTCTGCACGAAGCATTGGTCGATCTTCAACATGTCCACCGGGAAGTGCTGCAGGTAGCTGAGCGACGAGTACCCGGAGCCGAAGTCGTCGATCGCGAGCACGATGCCCACGGCCTTCAGCGCGCGGAGCACACCGAGCGAAGACTCGGCGTCACGCATGAGCGTGCTCTCGGTGATCTCGCAGACGAGTGACGCAGCGGGGAGGCGCCCTCCGTCGAGAGCTCCCCGCACCAAGTCGACCAACCCCGGGTCCTCGAACTGGCGCGCCGACAGGTTCACCTCGACCGACGAGAAGGTGCACCACCGGTGCGCGCGCCAACGCGTCAGCTGGCGGCACGCCTCGGCGAGCACCCATGCGCCGATCGGGACGATGAGTCCGCTCTCCTCGGCGACCGGGATGAACCGGTCGGGTCCGACGAGACCGAGCCGGGGGTGCTGCCAGCGTACGAGCGCCTCGACGCCGACGGGGGCGGCGCTCGCCATGTCGACCACCGGTTGGTAGTGCACCGTGAGCTCCGACCGCTCGAGCGCGTGGTGCAGGGCGCTCTCGGTCTCGAGCCGCTCGACCAGCGCCGTGCGCATCGTCACGTCGAACCGGCGCACCTGACCGCCTCCGGTCCGGGCACTCTCGTACGCCGCCGTCGCCGCGTTGGCGATCACGTCGGACGGGACGTCGTCGGAGGAGCGGGCGATGCAGACCCCGACGGACACCGACACGAAGAGCTCGTGCCCACCGACCGTGCAGGGCGTCTCGAGGGACCGGCGGAGCCGATCGGCGAACTGCTCCGCCATCTCACCCGCTCGTCCGTCGGAGTGCCAGAACAACGCGACGTACTGCGAGCCGCGTCGATGCGCCACGAGCGTCGACCCTTTCGAAGGGGACGCAGCGCTCGCCAGGCGTCCGGCGACCTCGAAGAGGAGCAGGTCGCCCTGCTCGGCGCCGAGCGCGTCGTTGACGAGGTCGAAACGGTCCAGCTCGATCGCCACGACGGCCACGGACGTGGACCCGTCGAGGGTCCGCAGCACGTCGGCCAGCTGCCGGTCGAAGACCTGTCGGCCGGCGAGCCCGGCCCGGGGGCCGACGACGGCGTCGACCGCCGGCGAGCCGGCACCGAGCACCGGGGGGGCGTTCGCCGGGTGGAGGTAGGCGCACACCCGGAAGTCGGACCGCTTCCCGACGGCGAAGAGCCGAGCCACCGTCGCGACGGAGCCGCCGTCGCGACCGACCAGGGTGAGCCGCACGGTGAAGACGTCGGGGACGGCGGCGTGCGGCGCCGCGGTCCGCGCGGCCTTCAGCACCTCGAGCCCCGACACCGCAGCGCGGGCGTCGATGGGGTCGACGATCGACGACGCCGGGCGACCGAGGACCTCCTCGCGCCTCCAACCGAGCAGTGTCTCGGCACCGGCGGACCACTCCGTGACCCGGTCGTGCCCGTCGATCTCGACGTAGGCGTCGCTGAGGGCATGCAGCACCTCGCGGAACCGTCGAGCGACGTGCTCGGTCACGACTTTCCTCCCCTCGAGCCGTCCGTCGGACGGCTCGACCCATTCACCCGATCTCGCAACCTACCTGCAACCGATGCACGGTGCAAGCATCTTTTGCAACGAGGGTGGCCGGGACGAGTCCCGCACGCGCCTGCCGGCAGCCGGTTACGGTGCGACGTCGATGGCCACCGTGACTGGGACGGCACAGAAGGCGGCGTGGGACGGCCGGGTGCTTCCTCCGGTGGAGCAGGTCCGTCCGGGCCTGTGGTCCGTCCCCGTGCCCATCCCGATCAACCCGCTGCGCTACGTCCTCGTGTACGCCTTCGAGCTGTCGGGCGGCGGCGTGGGACTTGTCGACGCGGGATGGGACACCGACGAGGCATGGGGGGCGCTCTGCGACGGGCTCGCCACCTTCGGTGCGAGCCTCGCGGACGTTCGTGGGGTGGTCGTCACCCACATCCACCCTGACCATTACGGGCTCGCGGGACGGGTGCGCGCCGCCTCGGGATCGTGGGTGGGACTCCACCCCGCCGACGCCGCGCTGATCCATGAGCGCTACGTCGACGTCGACGGGCTGATCTCGGCGATGCGGGGGCTGCTCGAGCTGTCCGGGGTCCCCGCAGCGACACTGCCCGATCTGAGCGAGGCGTCGATGCAGGTCCGAGCGTTCGTGTCGATGGCACGGCCGGACGTCCTCGTGCAGGACGCACAGCGTCTCGAGTTCCCCGGGTGGGACCTGAGGGCGATCTGGACGCCCGGGCACTCACCGGGCCACGTGTGCCTGTACAGCGACGAGCACCGGCTCTTGTTGTCGGGCGACCACGTCCTCCCGCGGATCACGCCGAACATCTCGTTCCACTCCCAGCAGGTCCCCGATCCGCTCGGCGACTACCTCGACTCCTTGGCGAAGATGCGCACGCTCACGCCCGACGAGGTGCTCCCCGCTCACGAGTACCGGTTCGGCGATCTGCCCACCCGGCTCGACGAGATCGAACGTCACCATGCCCAACGGCTCGCGGCGCTCTGTGCGGCGCTCGCCGCGCGGCCGGGTTCGACCGTGTGGGAGCTCACGACCTCGCTCGAGTGGTCGCGTCCGTGGACGGAGGTCCCGCCCTTCATGCGGCGCGCCGCGAACGGCGAGACGCTGGCCCACCTGGTGCTGCTCGAGCGTCGGGGCCGGGTCAGGCGCGCGCCCGGCGTGCCGGCGCGCTTCTTCCTCTCCGACTCGGCGTCCGGTGCTCGCTAAGGTCCTGAAGGCCCGTCCGCCTCGGGCTCGCTCGAGGTCGGCGGCGAAGCCGTCGTCGCGGTCTTCCCGCCGGCGGCGTGCTCGTCGGGCCGGTCCCTCGCCCCCCGCCGCCCCGGAGCCACGAGCGGCCCCGGGTACGCCGCCTCGGCCTTCTCGACGAGCGACGACATCTTGTGCCGCAAGACCAGGATCGCCGCCACGATGAGCACCACCGCGACCGCCGCGAAGCCGATCTCGAAGGGCCGGGACGCCTTCGAGAGGAAGCTCCCCGCGTAGTAGGCGAGAAACGCGTAGATGGCCGCCCAGACGATGCCACCCGAGGCGTTGAAGACGAGGAAGCGGCGGTAGCGCATGCGCGTGGTACCCGCGAGGAACGCCGCGTAGGTCCTGAGTACCGACACGAAACGGCCGAAGAAGACGACGGCGCCCCCTCGTCGGTCGAAGAGGTAGTGGGCGACCTTGATCTTCGGCTCGTCGAGCCGGACGTAGTGCCCGTAGCGGTAGAGCAGCCGGTAGCCGCCCTTGTCGCCGATCCAGTAGCCGGTGGTGTCCCCGAGGATCGCGGCGGCCGCGCCGACGGCGAAGATGACGCCGATCGAGAGCTTGTGCGTCGTGCCCGCGTACGTCGCTGCGGCGATGAGCGCCGTCTCCCCCGGCAGCGGGACCCCGAGGCTCTCGACGGCCACGAGCACGAAGACCGCGAGATAGCCGTACGAGTGGATGAGGTGCTCGATGTTCACGCGCCCGGCGTCCTTCGATGGGTCGCGGGCACGGCGGGAGTCTACGGACCCGGCCACCCGCAGGCCCCGTCGCCAGCAGGGATCGCCAGCAGGGATCGCCGGCAGCGCCAGCAGGGATCGCCGGCTGGATCGGTAGCGTGAAGACCGCATGGGCCGAGCGCTCACCACGGACCTCTACGAGCTCAACATGGCGGCCAGCTACCTCCGGCGGGCCATGACCGCCCCCGCCACGTTCTCGCTCTTCGTGCGCGCGCTGCCCCCCGGTCGCGGGTTCCTCGTCGCCGCGGGCATCGACGACGGTCTCGAGTACCTCGAGACCTTCCGGTTCGAGGACGAGGAGCTCGACTGGCTGGGCCGCCACGGGTTCGACCCTGACACGGTGACCGCGTTCGAGGGCCTCCGCTTCACCGGTGACGTCGAGGCGGTCGACGAGGGCACCCTCTTCTTCGCCGGCGAGCCCGTGCTCGAGGTCACGGCGCCACTGCCCGAGGCGCAACTGGTGGAGACCTTCCTGCTCAACCAGTTCAGCTACCAGACCGCCATCCTGACCAAGGCGGTGCGCTGCCGGCTCGCAGCAGGACCGATCGAGCTCGTCGACTTCGGGCTGCGCAGGACGCACGGCGTCGAGGCGGGGGCGGCGGTCGCCAGGCTCTCGGCTGCCGCGGGCTTCACCGGCACGAGCAACGTCGACGCCGCGCGCGTGCTCGGGCTGAGGGCCGCAGGCACGATGGCGCACTCCTACGTCGAGGCGTTCCCGACGGAGGCGGCGGCCTTCCGCGCCTTCGCCCAAGACCTGCCGCCTCCCTACACGTTCCTGGTCGACACCTACGACACCGTTGCAGGGGTCGAGGCCGCCGCGACGGTCGTCTCGGAGCTCGGGTTGACCGACCGGGTCGCGGTCCGTCTCGACAGCGGCGACCTCGCGGAGCTCGCGCGCGTGGCGCGCGCCATCCTCGACGCACGCGGGTGCCGCCACGTGGGGATCTTCGTGAGCGGCTCCTTGGACGAGTACGGGCTCGACGCGCTCGTTCGTTCGGGTGCGCCGGTCGACGCCGCCGGAGTGGGCACGCGGCTGGGGACGGCGGCGGACGCGCCGTACGTGGACTCGGTGTACAAGTTGGTCGAGTCGGCCGGCCGCCCCGTCATGAAGCTTTCGACCGACAAAGAGACGCTCCCAGGCCGCAAGCAGATCTGGCGCGCCGAGGGACGACGTGACGTCCTCGCCCGCCGGGACGAGGCGGTCCCCGATGGAGCCGGTGCCCTCCTGCGGCCCGCCATGCGCAGCGGACAGCGTCTCCGCGACCGGTCGGCGATCCCCGAGGTCAAGGCCCGGATCGACCGGGACCTCCGCTGGCTCCCCGACTCTGCGAAGCCGATCCGGGCTCCCGACACCCCCGAGCCCGGCATCTCGGACGCGCTGCTCGCGCTCACCGCGGCCACCCGCGAGGCCGCGCGCGCCGCGGCAGGTGACGGCGGGGCACTCCCTCACGACCGGTAGCGGCACGAGCTCGGCGCTGCAGCGCACGGCGCCCGGCCGCCGGCACGTCCTCCCGGCATGTGCGATTCCGGCCCCGGGTACGGTCCGTCGGTGGCTGCCCCTCCTCCTCGTGTCCGGCAACGATGAGGACGAGGTCCCCAGCCTTCCACCGCCAGGTCTTCGCGCACCTGCGGGAAGTGAGCCAGGAGCTCCCGGGGGGCGAGGTCGTCGAGCGAGGCGTGGAGCGAGGCGCCGAAGCCCTCGAGCGCGGGGTCGGCGCGGTCACCGAGCGCGTCGGCGGCCCGGCCCGCGTCCGCGCCGTCCTGCTCTTGGCGAGCGTCCTGGCGCTGTCCGCTGCGGACACCGGTGCGATCGCCGCGATCGCGCCCAGGCTCGAGACCTCATTGCACATCGGCAACGTGCAGATCGGCCTGCTCGTCACCGTCTCCGCCCTTGCAGCCGCGACCGGCATGCTGCCCGTCGGCTGGGTCACCGACCGCTCCAACCGCGTCCGGATGGTGGCGGTGGCGGTGGTCCTCTGGAGCGTCGCAGAGGTCGTGAGCGCGCTCTCGCCCGACTACATCTTCCTGGTCATCGTGCGGGTGGCCCTCGGCGCCCTGACGGCCGTCACCGGGCCGACCCTCGCGTCGCTGACCGGTGACCTGTTCCCGGCGCGCGAGCGCTCCGAGATCTACGGCTACATCCTCGCCGGCGAGCTGGTCGGCGCGGGGCTGGGACTGCTCGTCGCGGGGCTCGTCTCGTCGGTCTTCACATGGCGCCCGGCCCTCGCGGTTCTCGCCATCCCGAGCTTCGCGCTCGCGTGGCTGTTCCACCGGCACCTGCCCGAGCCGGCGCGCGGTGGGCAGAGCCGCCTCGAGCGGGGCGCGACCGAGATCGTCACGGCCGAGGACGTCGAGGAGGCCGCCGACGCCGCCGGGCCGTCGGGAGCCGAGGACGTCGCAGGCGGGCGGCGCGCACGGGCGGCGGCGGACACAGCCAGCCCGCCCCCGCAGCGCGACGAGTCCCCGATGGCGCGCGAGGTACGGCGCCGGCACATCGACCCCGACAAGGGGCTCGTGCTCGACCGTGATCCGCTCGAGCTCGGATGGTGGGAGGCCTTCCGCTACGTCCTCGCCGTCCGGAGCAACTTCGCGCTCATCGCCGGCTCCGCGCTCGGGTACTTCTTCTTCGGCGGCGTCGAGACCTTCGCGCTGATCTATCTCGAGGGCCACTACGGCATCGGCCAGGCGGTGGCGACCCTCGTCGCACTCGCGGTCGGCGGTGCGGCGATCGCGGGGGCGGTGGTGGGCGGCCGGGGCACCGACGGTCTCCTGCACCGCGGGCGACTGGACGCGCGGTTCCTCGTTCCTGCCGTCGCCTTCGCGGGGATGATCGTCGTGTTCGCCCCGGCGGTCATCTCCACCTCGCTCATCGTCGCGATCCCTCTCTTCTTGGTCGCGGGCTTCTGCATCGGCGCGCCGAACCCAGGGCTCGACTCGGCGCGGCTCGACGTCATGCCCTCCCGCATGTGGGGTCGGGGCGAGGCGGTGCGGAGCTTCCTGCGCTCGATCCTCCAAGCGTTCGCCCCGCTGGTGTTCGGGCTGGTGTCGAGCGTCTTCGGGGGCAGGGCCGCGGGCTTCGGGGTGACCGGGCACGGCACCCACGTGAAGAACGCCGCGTCCCATGCGGTCGGGCTCGAACAGACCTTCCTCATCATGCTCGTCGCGCTCGGCGCCGCGGCGGTGATCGTGTGGTGGGGCCGGCGGCCGTACGCGGTCGACGTCGCCGCGGCGACCGAGACGGAACGCCGGTTCCCGCCGATGCTGGACGCCGGCCGACCAGCTGGGGAACCGGATCGACCCGCCGAGGCAACGTCCGAGGTGGAGGGCCCGTTCCCGCCCAGGGCCGCCGGCTGATCACGACCCCGGTGTGCGCCGGAGCGGGCAGGCGGGGAGAATGACCGGGCGATGCCTCCGCAGGTGCCGACCTCCGACCCCGCGCTGACGGTCGGTGACGCGCCGGGTGCCCGCCCGGACCCGGCGATCTCGGTCGCGGTCGGTGGCATGACGTGCGGGGCGTGCGCGGCAAGGATCGAGCGCCGCCTGAACACGCTCGAAGGCGTCGAGGCCAGGGTGAACTACGCGACCGAGCGGGCGACCGTCCACGCGCCGGCCGGCCTGGATCTCTCGGATCTCCTGCGCGAGATCGAAGGCCTCGGCTACACGGCCGAGCTCGTGACCGACCTGCGGGGGTCGCCGGCAGGCATCTGGCCCCCGGACACGTCCGGTCCGGTGGAGGGCGCCGAACGGGGGAGCGGGCTCGGCGGCCTGCAGAGCGCCGGCGCGTCCGGGGTCGAAGAGTCCGTCGACCGGCGGGTCCGATCGCTGCGACGGCGCCTCGTCGTCGCCGTCGTGCTCTTCATGCCGCTCTGCGACACCTCGCTCGCGTTCTCACTCTTCCCTGCGGCGCGGTTCGAGGGCTGGCAATGGCTCCTGCTCGTCCTCTCCGCTCCGGTGGTTACCTGGGCCGCGTGGCCGTTCCACCAGGCTGCGCTCCGGCAGGCGCGGCACCGTTCTTCGACCATGGACACGCTCGTGTCGATGGGGATCGTGGCGTCGAGCGCGTGGTCGATCTACGCGATGTTCTTCGAGGACACCACCCGCGCCGGCGGGTCCCTCGCGGCGGCCCTCACGCACCACTCGGGCGGATCGATCTACCTCGACGTCGCCGCGGGCGTCACGACGTTCCTGTTGGCGGGGAGGTACTTCGAGGCGCGGTCACGACAGCGCAGCGGCGACGCGCTGCGCTCGCTCGCCGCCCTCGGGGCCAAGGACGTGACGGTGCTCGGCGCGGACGGCGTCGAGCGGCGCGTTCCCGTCGCGTCGTTGTCGACCGGGATGCGCTTCGTCGTCCGTCCCGGTGAGAAGGTCGCGACCGACGGCGTGGTCGAGGACGGCGCCTCCGCCGTCGACCGCAGCGCGATGACCGGCGAGTCCGAACCCGTCGACACCCTCCCAGGCGATGCGGTGACCGGGGGGACCGTTGCGCTCAGCGGGCGTCTCGTCGTTCGAGCGACGAAGGTCGGCCGGGAGACCCAGCTCGGGCACATGCTCGATCTCGTCGAACGCGCCCAGAACGAGAAGGCCGCCGTGCAGCGCCTTGCGGACCGGATCTCGTCGGTGTTCGTCCCCGTCGTCGTCCTCCTCGCCCTCGCCACGCTCCTGGGCTGGCTCGCCTCGGGCTCGTCGTCCCTCGTCTCGTTCAACGCCGCCCTGTCGGTGCTGATCATCGCCTGCCCCTGCGCGCTCGGGCTCGCCACCCCCGCCGCGCTCTTCGTCGCCTCCGGCGCCGGCGCCCGTCAGGGCATCTTCTTCAAGGGCTACAAGGCACTCGAGGTGTCCCGGCAGGTGGACACCGTCGTGCTCGACAAGACCGGGACGGTGACCCAGGGCCGGATGTCGGTCGTGGGCGTCGCGACGGTGTCCGGCGTGGACGACGCGGAGCTCCTCTTCGCCGCGGGGTCGCTCGAGGCCGCGTCGGAGCACCCGATCGCCCGGGCCGTCGTCGACGCCGCAGTCTCCGTGGGACAGCTCGCGCCAGTGACGTCGTTCCGGTCGGTCCCCGGTGTCGGCGCGCGCGGGACCGTCGACGGCCACGAGGTCGCCGTCGGCAGGGCAGGCCTCGGCGCGTCGGCGCCGCCCGCCGAGCTCGGGATCCGCATCGACGAATGGGAGCTGGCGGGCCGGACGGTGGTCGTCGTGCGGCGCGACGGCGAGGTCACCGGTGCGATCGCGGTCGCGGACGCGCTGCGCCCGACCGCAGTCGACGCGGTGCAGGCACTGCGGTCAATGGGACTCCGCTGTGTCCTCGTGTCGGGGGACAACCAGCCCACCGTGCGGGCGGTCGGCGCCGCGATCGGCGTCGACGACGTGGTGGCCGGCGCGCTTCCCGACGAGAAGGTCGCCTACGTCCGGTCGCTCCAAGCTGCCGGGCACTCGGTCGCGGTGGTGGGTGACGGGGTGAACGACGCACCCGCGCTCGCGACCGCCGATCTCGGGCTCGCCATCGGCTCGGGGACCGACGTCGCCATCGACGCCGCCGACCTCATCGTGGTGCGCGACGACCTGCGCACCGTCGCGGCTGCCATCACCCTCGCGCGGCGCACCCTCCGGACGATCCGCGCGAACCTCGTGTGGGCGTTCGCGTACAACGTGGTCGCCATCCCCGTTGCGGCACTGGGCCTCCTCGACCCGCTGGTCGCGGGTGGGGCGATGGCGGTCTCCTCCGCGTTCGTCGTCTGGAACAGCTCCAGACTGCGCGAGCGGCGGCCCGTGCGTACCGGGCGTCCGCCGGCCGCGGCCACGCATGCCGACGGCGCCTTCGTCACCGCGCGCCCGGCGGGCGCGACGAGCGCGACTCGTTGACCCCGGCGCAGCGCGCCGAGCCGGGCGAACGAGCAGCCGCTCGCGGGGACGCCCGAACGGTGGACGGGCAGGCGGGCGGGGACCCCGCCGAGGGTCCGGTCACGGGAGCTTTCGCCACTCGATCACGTCGTTCGCCACGTCGCGGACCGAGCGGCGGGCGGAGCGCGCGGAGCGCCGGATGCGCTCGAAGGCGTCCGACGCGTCGAGCTCCTCGACGGCCATGAGCACGCCCACGGCGCGCTCGACGACCACGCGGGCTTCGAGGGCCCGCTGGAGCTGGCCGATGAGCTCCTCCTGGCGCTCCGAGACCACCGCCGAAGTGAGGAGCCGCTCGATGAGCGCCTCGATCGTGGAGAGCGCGGATTGGTCGCTCTGGTCCCAGTTCCGACCTTCGGCGGAGTAGATGTTGAGGCTGCCGACGGCGACACCTCCGAAGTGGATCGGCACGCCGAGCACCGCACGGACCCCGTTGGACGCGAGGAGCGTGCCGAGGTCCGGCCACCGGTCGTCCTCGAGCAGGTCGACGACGGCCACCGCCCGGTCCTCCACCAGGGCCTCCACGCACGGGCCGCGTCCAGTCGACTCCTGGACGGCCTCGAGCAGCTGGGCACCGGTGTCCGTGGAAGCCACGTACCGCAGGACGTGCGTGTCGTCGACCAGCAGGATCCCCGCGCCATCGGCGGCGAACAACCCCGGCATGGCGTCCACCACCACCTCGCAGGCCGCGCGGAGGTCGAGCCCGGCGAGCTTGCGCTGAGCGAGTCGCCCCATCGTCCGTTGCAGGGCGTCCTCCTCAACGTGCATGTCGTTGACGTACCCGCCCGCCACGCCCGATAATGCGTGCCGTCCGGCCGGGTCCGGATCGCCGCCCTGACCCCGCGGTGACGTGCAGAGCGGAACGTACCCGAAAGGGGTCGAGGTTGGATTCCGACTTGTTGCAGACGCCGACGTCGCGTTCGCACTTCGAGCAGGTCGCGGCCGCGCTCTCCCCGCTCCGCGCGTCGAGCAGCCGCACCTCCCTCGCCAACGCCGTCGCGCGCCTCGTGACCGGCGCGGCGATGGCGTGCCGCGTCGACGTCGTCGCAGAGGAAGGCTCGGGGGGCGGGATCGAGACGCTCAGCCGCATGATCCGGCCGGAGCGCCTCGACCTCGCCGACGCGGACAGCGACCTCGGTCTCGACGAGGCGCGGGCCGGTCGGGCCGCTGTCGTCGTGGACGTCGAGCGCGACCTGTCGTGGGTCGTCATCCCGCTGGTCGCCCACCGGGCAACCGCCGGAGCGCTCCGGGTCGCGCTCGCGAGCTCGGCGGGTCCGACCCCCGGCGACCTCGCCCACCTCCACCACATCGCGAGCTCGCTGGCGATCGGACTCTCGTCGGCGGAGCTGCACGAGCAATCGGAGCGGATCTCGCGCCGTCTGCAGGAGTCGCTGCTCCCCCAGGCGCTTCCAACCAACCCCTGGTTCGACGTCGCCGCACGGTACGTGCCGGCGACCGCGGGCATGCACGTCGGCGGCGACTGGTACGACGCCGAGCTGCTCACGACAGACGAGCTCGCGATCAGCGTGGGCGACGTCGCGGGCCACGGTGTGGAGGCCGCAGCCCGAATGGGCGAGCTGCGAAGTGCGATGCACGCGTTCCGACTCCTCAGCCGGGCGCCGGACGCCCTCATCGCGCTGCTCCACCGGTTGTGCGAGCCGCCCGGGTACTTCGCGACCGCGATCTGCGCCCGGCTCGATCCGAGCGGCGGCTTCCGGTGGGCGTCGGCCGGCCACCTGCCGCCGATCCTGGCCCGCACGGACGGAACCGTCGAGGCGCTCTTCGGCCCCCAGTCCCCACCCCTCGGCGCCGGCGTCGAGGGGGACGGGGTCCGCCTCTGCCAGCACGAGGTGGAGCCGGGGGACCTGATCCTCTTGTACACCGATGGGCTGATCGAGCGGCGTGACGAGCCCATCGACGTCAGCATCGAGCGACTCTCCGCCGAGGTCGCGCGCCAGCTCGGCCCGGGCGGTCGTGCGGGACCCGATGCGCTGCTCGATGGCGTGCTCACGACCCGACAGGCGTCGGGGCCGACCGCGGACGACATCGCGGTGATCGCTGTCCGGCTTCTCGGGTTTGGTTGACTCGGTCAGTGAAGCCCGGCGTCGTCGTCGCCCTTGCCCCGGCGCCGGCCGCCGAAGACCTCGATCGACACGAGCGCCGCCACGAAGACGGCGACCATCGAGATGTACAGCGCCAGGGTCTCGGTGCTCAGGTGCTGCTGGCTCCCGAGCGCGAAGAGGATCTTCCTGATCACCGCGACGAGCCCCACCACGAGGAACGGCTGCGCCGCGAGCGCGTGCGCGCGCAACGACAGGACCACCGTGTGCACGATCTCGACGAGGATGAGGACGAGAAGGACCTTGTCGAGGAAGTCGGTCGCGGCGATGGTGAGGCCGTGGTGGATTGTCGGGAAGAAGTCGACGACCGCGGCGATGAGGATCGTGGCCGCCAGGACGATGAGGCACGCAGCGACCAGGGAGGAGACCAAGTCCTGTGCACGCTCGGTCCATGCGCTCGAGGTGCGGCTCCACCAGTCCGCCCCGCGCGCCGACGGGCCGGCGGGAGCAGCTTCGGGCGACCCACTGACGCCGACCGCGGAAGCGTCGGTCAACGCCTCGTTGCCACCGCTCGCCCCCGTCACCGGACCTCCCTCCACGCACCGCGAGCCTACGCGAGGGGCGGCGCCGGTCCCGGAACGGTCCTCTTCGGGGTGCATCGTCCACACCGGCATGCAACAGTGGCCGCGGTGACCGGGGGTGTGGCGACGGACTTCGACGGGGTGGTCGCGGCGCTCGCCCGCGCTCTCGCCCAGGGCGGCGAGGTCACCACCGACGTCCACCGGCGCGCCGCGACCCTCGCGGAGGCGGCCGGGATCCGGACACTCACCGACTCCCTCGCGCTCGCCGAGCGCATCCTGCGCGCAGGTGAGGGATTCCATGCGATCGAGCGATTCTTCGTCGACGGCAGTGACGAGCAGCGTTACCTGATCGAGCTGCACCGGCGCACGTAGCACGCACCCGACGCGCCCCCGGAGCGCACGCACCCAGGTCGCGGCGGATGCCGTCAGCGCGGCGCTGTGGGAACGAGCGCGCGCTCGGTGGGATCCGGGTCTCCGACGCCGAGGCTCGTTCGGCCTCGCCTCCCGGTCATGGTCGACAACGCGTCGGCATCGCGGACGAGCAGCGACGCGCAGACTGCCGCGATCACCGCCACCGCCGCCCCCGTGATGAAGGACACGTCGTAGGCGTGGAGGTTCGGCGAGACCTTCGTCGAGACGACGTGAACGGGGTGGAGGGCGACGAGCACCGTGGAGAGCACCGCCACGCCGATGGCCGCGCCGAGCTGACGGTTCGCATTGAACATCATGGAGGCCCGTGCGGTGGAGGCGGGGGAGATCGTCGCCATGCACGCGGCCTGGACCGGGATGAAGACGCCTGCGAGCCCGAGACCCATGACGAACATGATCACCCGGGCCTGCCAGAGGCTCGTATGCAGTCCGACGCTGCTCATGGCGACCATGGTGGCCGCGACGACCAGGAGTCCGACGGTGATGAGCCGGCGGGGCCCGATGGTGGGATAGAGCTTGCGAGTGACGAGCTGGGCTGCGACCATCGCCCCGACTGGCTCGGGAAGCGTGCTCAATCCGGCCTGCATCGCGCTCAGACCCAGCCCCTCCTGGTAGAAGAGCGAGACCAGGTAGAGCACGCCGATGAACGCCATCGCGTAGAGGGCGATCACCAGGTTGCTCGCGCCGAACAGGCGGTTGGACAGCAGGCGCAGGTCGACGAGTGGTTCGCCCTGTCGGAGCTCGACGACGACCATCAGCACGAGGACGAACGTGCCGGCGATGCACGTCGCCACGACCTCGAGGCTCGCCCAGCCCTTGATGGGCCCCTCCGACAATCCGTACATGAGGAGCCCGAGACCGGTCCCGGAAGCGGCGAACCCCACGAGGTCGAAACGCCCGGCCTCGTGCTCACGGTGGTCGTGCAAGAACACGGCGCCGAACACGAGGGCGGCAATGCCGATCGGCACATTGACGTAGAAGACCCAGCGCCAGGAGAGGCCCGTGACGAAGAGCCCGCCGAGGACCGGCCCGAGGGCCGGGGCGAGCATCGTCGGCACCATGAGAATGCCTGACGCCTTCACCCGTTCCACGGGAGGAAAGACCCGAAAGAACATCGCGAGGCCGACCGGGGTCATGAGACCGCCGCCTGCGCCCTGCAGCACGCGGTAGACCACAAGCTCGCCGAGGCCGTGTGCGGTCCCGCACAGGGCAGACGCCACCGTGAACAGCGTGATCGCCATCAAGAGCGTGCGGCGGCCGCCGAGCTTGTCTCCCACCCAACCCGAGACGGGGATGAACACCCCCAGACTCACCAGGTACGCGATGGTGATGGTGCCCGCCGCCTCCGGCTGCACGTGGAACTCTCGTCCGAGGGTGGGCAGCGCCACGATGACGATGGTGGAGTCCATGATGGCCATGAACATCGCCGCCGCATAGACAACGGTCACCGCCGCCTTCTGGCTCATGTCGCGGCGGACCATTCGGCCAAGGTTAGGGGTTGGCGGCGCCGGCCTTGACGAGGGTTTTCCCGCAATCTCGCGACGCGGAGCGCCCCGGGAAATGACCGGCTCGAGCGGAGCCACCTCGGCGCGAGGCGCGCGCAGGACCTCCGGGCCTGCCGCACGCACCATCAGCTCGCAGGCCACCGCCGCGGTCCGCCGGCAGGAACGGTGACCGGTGCTCCCGCCCGACGAGGTGGCCCGGCGAAGGGGGCTCACCAGGACGGGCTTCTGTTAGCCGGACGCTGCACCTTCTGTGAAGATTTTTCGGCGCCCCCAGCCTGCCAGAATGCGAACCTCGAGCCGTTGGTCGAGGGGCCGGCGATCAACCTAACTGCCGTACATACGAAGGTCCGCCGCGAGGGGTACGCCAAGTGATTGGGGCTCCAGCAGGTCGACAGCGCCCCTGCCATCGCGGTCGCCAGTCCTGAACGGAGCACCTACCCCGCGTCGAAAGTGCAGCGTGGCGCTACCACACCCCCGCCAGTCGCGAACCCCGACTTCTTGGGGTTGTTCTCATGAATGCTTCTCTCCGGCCGAGGGTCGGCGACGGGCTCGTGATGGCGGTGGCGCACCGGCTGACCGATCGGGACCGGTCCATATTGACCATGCTCTACCGCCATCGCGTCTTCACGACCGACCAGCTCGCCGAGATGTACTTCGACAACACGAACACCGCCCAGCACCGGTTGACCACGCTCTACAAGCTCCGGCTCGTGGATCGCTTCCAGCCGCTCGACCACCGCTGCGCCAGCCTTCCGTACCACTACGTGCTCGACGAGCTGGGCGCCATGGTGGTCGCCGCCGAGCGCGGCGAGGATCCAGACAAATCGCGCTGGCGCGCCGACAAAGCGCTCGCCATCGGGAAGTCCCAGCGCCTCCGGCACCTGGTCGGAGTGAACGGGTTCTTCTCCGCCCTCCTCGCCGAGTCCCGGCGAAGGGAGGACTGCGACCTCTCGCTTTGGTGGTCGGAGCGCCACTGTGCGAGCCAGTTCGACCGCATCGCCCAGCCCGACGGGCTCGGCCGCTGGGAGGAGGCCGGCTACCAGGTCATCTTCTGCCTGGAGTACGACCGCTCGACCGAGACCCTCGATCGCCTCGAGAAGAAGCTGAAGAGCTACTGCGACCTCCAGGTGGCCTCCGGGCACGCGTACTGGATCTGCTTCTGCTTCGGCCACCCGCGCCGGGAAGCCGGCGCTCGGCTCGCCCTGGCGCAGGCCACCGTCCCGGTGGCGACGGCCGCCCTGGGCCCGGCACAGCGGCCGCACGGGGCCATCTGGGCGCCGCTCGGCTACGAGGGCGCGCGGATTCGGCTCGCCGAGCTGGCCACGGTGCCGATCCCGCCGGAGTCCGAAGAGCGCTGCAGAAACCCAGGCGTACCGGCGCCGAGCGGCTGAGCAGTGAAGGCGATGGCCCAGCCGCGCGGTACTTCTGCCCGCCTTGGTGGTTTCCGCGTGCCTGCTTTGACTATGGGGTCGTTATCCTCCAGAGCCTGACGCTGGCGGTGTGCCGATGGTGAACGTTCCAATCTGGGTAGTGGCGTTGCTTGTGTAGACAGCGACCGTTCTTCCAGGTGCTGCCAGATTGCCAGCCGAGTTCTTCGGGTAGTTCAGGACCTGCTGCAGCGTCGGCGACGTCCCACTTTGTGATGTGGTGCCGAGGAAAGCTGCCTTAGTGATGTATCCGATGGCTCCGTTCGAGGCGCTTACTTCGATGAGGTCGGGAAGCTGTGTTGGGCTGTCCCCTGCCGCCGACCCGTAGGTCTCGCCTTGACTGTTCACTTTCGGGATGTAGTGCACTGTGGAGCCTGACAAGCTCGCGGGATGGTTACCACGGGCGTGGTTCGTCTGGGAGCGCGTCTGTGCACTGTGATTCGCAGCGAATCTCGGCGTCGGTGAGTTCAACCCGATCGAAAGTCCTAGGGCCGCGACACTTGCTAGGCACACAGCAGGTATGGCTACAACAGTTTGCCACCTCATGGTCGGCTCCTACGATGTCTCGCTGGGACTTCTGTAACTTCCATAGGTGGTGTACCCGCTGCCGTTGTAGGCGCGCGAGTCACCGAAACTGAAGTAGACGGGCCCTGCGCCGCAGCCGGGCTTTGCGTCAACAGCCAGTCCTGCCGACGCTGTCGAGTTGTACTGCCATGTCGTCATGCGACAGACAATCGGGGGTGTATGTGTCTTGAACATGATTGCGAGACCGCTCATGTACCCCGCTGGAACGTTACCGCTCCCTGTTTTGAATACCCAGATGAAGGCCTGGGCGGGCTGACCCGTTGTGGTCGAAATGACATTGAAATTGTAATAGTTATAGATCTTCGTGTAGTGGTAGTTCGGGCCTTGCGCGATGCCCTGGGCGCCAGCCAATCCGGGCATCAGGAAAAGCCATCCGGCCGCGCCTAGAAGCAGCGACATGACGCCGGGCACTCGCTTCCGTGAACGGGACCCCATAAGGAACCCCCCAGTCAGTGATAGTCACCGATGGTGATTGACACCTTCATCCACGCTACGATCTCGCGGGCATCGTGTCAATAGGCCTTTGCCGGCAGGCAGGAGGTCGCGGAGCGAAGAACCACCCAACGTATTCAGCCCCTCCCGGAATTACCCCACGGCTACCCCGCGAGGCGCTTCGTCGCTGGTCAGTACGCCTGTCAGCGAGCCGGCGGTTGCCCTTCGGTTGCCCAGGGAGAAGAAGTTCAGAAATCTTCTCTGGAGGCCTTGACTTCGCGCCGCGATCGAGTCATCGATATCGACCCCCATTGGCGCTTGCCTCCGGTCGTAGCAGGGCGCAACCCATGCCTGCGCACCAACAATCCCATCGTTCCCGCGGCGATCGTGCCGCGGTCTCGCCGCGCTCCCGGGCGTGTCGCAAGGCCAGCCTGATCCTCCAGGCTGGCAGTTACGTCCACCTCGACCAGGCTTACGAGGAGGCGGCGGTCGCCGCCCTGGCGGACCTGCTCGCCCCGTATGCCGACGCGCCCGAGGAGGAGGCCGCTTGACCGGCCCGCCGACCCAGAGGTCTCCTCGCCCAACGCCCGTCCCGACTGCCAGAAGGAGCCAGATCATGAGAGTCGCCACCTACACCCGGATCTCGACCGACGAGGACCACCAGCCCTACTC
>DATLRV010000048.1:0-114217 GCA_035534455.1 Acidimicrobiales bacterium | reverse complement strand
CTGATGCGAAGATTCCCTATCCCGCGACGGCCATGGGCTCGAGGGTGACCGCGAAGCCCATCCTGTGTAGCTGGTCAACGGCACGGCGCTTGCCTCGCTCTGGATCGAGGCGAGCGTAGAAGTCGCCCCCGGGGTCGTCGTAGAAGGCGCCGGTGGTGAGCATGTGCCAGATGGCGATGAGCATGGCGTGCTCGATGGCCACGATCGCCTTCACCGGACCACGCCGAGAGGCGATACGTCGATACTTGGCTCCGAAGTAGGTGTCGTGGCTGTGCGCGGCCGACATCGCGGCGGCACCGAGGGCACCTTTGAGGTAGGGATTGCCGGGCCTGGTGTGGGTGGACTTCACCCGACCCGCGGACTCGTTCGAGCCTGGACAGGTCCCCGCCCACGAGGCGAGATGACCGGCGGATGGGAACCGCGCCATGTCACCGCCGGTCTCGGCGATGACGACGTCGGCGACGACGGTCGAGATCCCCGGGATGCTCACGAGCAGGTCCCGGACGCTGCGAAAGGGCTCGATCATCACCTCGATCCGGGCGTTCAGCTCATCGATCGCAGCCGAGTGCTGGTCGATCAGGTTGAGGTGCAATCGGGCCAAGAAGCCATGGTGCTCGCTGAAGCGGCCGGTGAGCGCCTCGGTGAGCTGGGGGATCTTCGAACGCATCCGCCGCTTCGCCAGCTCCGCGAGAACGACCGGATCGCGCTCCCCGGCGATGAGGGCCTCGAGCATCGCCCGGCCCGACACTCCGGTGATGTCGGAGGCCACCGAGGAGAGCTTGATCCCGGCGTCCTCCAAGAGCTTCTCCAGGCGTTGGACCTCATGTCCGCGCGCCCGGGCGACCATGGTGCGCGTCCGCGTCAGGTCCCGAAGCTGGCGGATCGGCTCAGGTGGGACGAAGCTTCCGCGCACGAGCCCGTGAGCCCCGAGGTCGGCCAACCAGGCGGCGTCCGAGACGTCTGACTTTCGCCCCGGCAGATTCCTCGCGTGGCGGGCGTTCACGAGCATGACCTCGAAGGGCCCGTCTTCGAGCAGATAGTAGAAGGGCTTCCAGTAGTCGCTCGTCGCCTCCATCACGACCAAGGTCACCCCGGCATCGACCAGGTGGTCACGCAGCGCCAAGACCTGGTTCGTCACCGCCCCCCACGTGGTCACCGTCGAGTTCGCCTTGCGACGACCGACCCCAGCGATCCGGACGCACACCTTGACGTCTCGCTTCGAGACGTCGATTCCCGCACAGCGGGGGTGGACCACCTCCATCGCATCCTCCTCTCGTCGGTGTCCGTCCCGGGGAGGGCAGGGAGAAGATCAGGAGTCTGATGCTCGTGCTCGCAGCAACAATCCACGGTTCCCGTGGGAGCCCTCCACCACCATGCTGACCTACAGGCTTGTCGGCACTACAGAGGCTTCGGCGTCCTACCGGGGCGGACATGAACAGTCTGGCGGAGTGAACCCGCCTGCGCCCACGTCGGGCGAACGCGGCGCACAATCTTCGCTCGCCCCGGCGAGCCCAAATGGGCTCTACGTTGCTGACCTGGGAAACCGCCTCCGGGGTCAACTCCATGTCAGGGTGAGCTGCAGTGGCGTGAGCTGCGACGTGCTTCATCAGCTCGTCTTCGGTTGAAGTGGTGACCGCAAAATCGCAGTCCTGACCGGCATCCCTGCAATTGATTGAGTAGGTCACGTTGAACTCCTTGTGCAGTGACGGTGGGACATCGGAAGCCTTTCAGCTTCTGGACCGAATTACAACGGGGGGTGCTCGCCAAACGCTGCGCGGACGCCAGCGTGCACGACGAAGGTTGCCGCTCGGGACACGGTGATGGAGCGCCTGGAGCACGACCGCCGGTGGGCCGAGGCGCGCCACAAGCCCGTCCCGCTCCTGCTTGGCGACGAGATCTTCGTACTGGCCGACCATGCCTGGGGTCGCTACCGTTTCTGCCTCGACGCCCGCCTCGGACGGATCGGGATCACGCAGAGCCTGCACCTCCCGACGATCCGCGTCGAGCCACGCGCAGAGACGCTGCATTCGCTCGGTCCTCGGGCCACCGTGGCCGCCGTCAGAGAAGTGCTCGCGCCCGAGGTCGCCGCACCCGTCTGGCCAGTCAGCCGCCTCACGTCTTCTGCGACGTCGAGGGATGGGAGCTGTGTGCGAAAGACGCCGGGCGCTTCGTCTGCCGGGCAGATGCCCGCCGGACCTTCGAGGACCGGGGCCGACTCTCCGGCTTCTCCTTCGGGTCCCGGAGGACCCACACGTTCTCTGCGCGTGTCTACGACAAGACAGCGGACATCGCCGAAAAGGGGGCGACGTGGTGGACCGAGATCTGGGGTGACAGGCACCGCGCGACCGACCCGGTCTGGCGCGTCGAGTTCGAAGTCGCGCGCGACGCGCTCGGCGAGTCGGCCTCTCCTCTCCCGACGAGATCCTCGTCGGGACCGGCGTTCTGTGGACCTACCTGACCCGTGAGTGGCTCACGCTCCGGGACCCCAAGGAGGATGACGTCCACCGGTCCCGCTGGCTGCTCGCCGAAGAGTGGCGCCACATCCAACAAGGGCGCCTCGTCTCCCGCCGTGTCGGCGCCGAGCGGATCGCCAAGGCTCGGCAAGCGGTATCAATTGTCCGGCTCCTCCCCGGGCTCACCGGCTACCTCGCTGCGTTCGCGGCCGCCGCCGGCACCGCCGGCACCGACGACGTCGACGACACCGTCGTAGCGGCCGTGCCGCACCTGCGCGACTACGAGGATCAGCCGGACCGCGTTCGCAGGACGCGTCGAGCGCAAGCGCGATGCGAGGGGTCCGCAGTGACCCGTGCCGCGGACGTCCATGAAGCAGCCGGCCTGCCCGGGTTGATCGGCCGGGCCATCGATGCGCGCATCGACGCGCGGCTCGACGCGGTCGCAGCGTGGCTCGGTGCCGAGGTCGCCCGCCACGTCGAGCTCCTCCGTTCCGCTGACCGCGCGATCCCGCCCAACGTCCGAGCTACGCTCGTCCAGCACCTGGCCACCTATGTCGGCCCGAGTGCCGACGCGCCACTCCTCGTCGGAGAGCGAGACGATCCGCTGGCGCCGAGCCTGCTCCGAAAAGCCCGGGTCTCGGCGCGGACCGAGGTGGGCAGGCCCGATCTCCACCTTCCCGATCTGCGGCACACCGGTGCGACCTTCGCGGCGGCGACCGGTGCGAGCACGAAGGAGCTGATGGCTCGGCTCGGGCCACTCCTCACCCGTGGCAGCCCTGCGCTCCAGCACGCGACCGCGGACCGTGACGAGGCCCTCGCGAATGTGAGACCGCTTCGGTAGTGCCCTTGCCGGGCCGGGCTGCCGAGGCCCGTAGAGCCAGCCCGACCTTTGATGGCACATAGGCTGGTGTGGCGGTGTCCGCTCTCGAACCGCACGACGGGGAACTCGAGCTCCATCTCTTCACGGTGGACGATCCGCGTCTTTGGGAGTTTCGGGCGAGCCTCACTCCCGAGGAGTTCACGATCCCCGGCTTGAGCGACGATGAGTGGGAAACCTGGTCGCGCCGTCGTGGCCGGAGTCGGGAGGTGACGGGGGAACCACGAGCTCGGAAGTCGACGACCGGGCTCGAAGGGAGCTTCGGCGAGATGGGCGACTGGCCCGGGGCCTCCGATGGCGGCATCCACTGCCGGGGATGCTCCGTACAACGCCAGAAGTGCGGCAAGCGGCGTACCGCTCCGATCTGGGCCGCGGCTTGTGTCCGGGGTCCGGGAGCCTGAGCCTCCAGGAGACGCAGTCGGTGCAGGCCGCGACATTGCGAGAAGCCCGAGCCGTCATCCGGCGCGGACCACGAATCCCGAGCCGTCGTTCGGTTCGCCGATCACCAGGATTACATGCCGATGACCAGGAGTACCTACAGTAGGGCAGTGTCTGCGCCGAAGAAGCCTTGGGAGTCAGTGATCCCACAAGAGGACCTCGTCGCGGTTGGTGCCGCCTACGACCAACCTGACCGGCCTCTCTCGGCGGGCACCCGGCCCGCGCTCCTCGTCGTCGACATGACCCGCGAGTTTGTGGACTCCACGTATCCCACGGGGTTCAGCCAGACGGGGCGGCCTGCGGTGCAGGCGATCCGAACTCTCCTCGACGTGGCACGCGGTCGCTCCGTGCCCGTCTTCTTCACCAAGAACTGGCCCGACCCCGACACCGAACCTTCAGCGATGGAACGCGGTCGTTGGAGGACGGGCGGTCGCAGACCCCTGCCGGAGAACGTCCCGCCGGGTGACTGCGTCGTCGAAGAGCTTTCGCCTCTTCCCGGGGAGTTGGTCATCGTGAAGGGTGGAAAGCCGAGCGCGTTCTTCGGCACGCGCCTCGTCTCCTACCTCGTCTATGCCGGATGCGACACGGTGGTTGTCACTGGCATGACCACCAGTGGCTGCGTGAGGGCGACGGTCGTGGACGCGTTCCAGTACAACTTTCACTGCGTCGTCCCTGCGGAGTGCACGGCTGATCGCAGCCAGATCTCACACAAGGTCAGCCTCTTCGATCTGCACATGAAGTACGCCGACGTCATTTCGCTCCAGGAGACCATTGCTTATCTGGATGCGGTGCACATCGACTGACCCCTAGATGCTCGTGCGGGAGCTCATCGGGTTCCTCCTCCCGCGATCCTTCGCTGAGCGCCCTCGACCATCACGGCTCCCGCACTCCGGCGCTCCAGCAGTGTGTGGTCCGACTGACCTCAGCGCATCACCGAGCCCCCGTCCACGACCAGCGTCTGGCCGGTCATGAAGTCGCTGTCGTGCGATGCGAGAAAGGCGACGGTGCCGACGAGGTCCTCGGGTCGCTCCATCGTCGGGATCGCGCGATCGCCGGCGGCCCGCTCGCGCATTTGCAGCGTGGAGGCATCGGGGTGCTCTTCGCTCAGCGTCGAACCCGGGGCGATGCAGTTGACTCGGATCCCGTCAGGACCGAGTTCCTGTGCAAGCGTCCTCGTGAAACCCAGAATGGCCGCCTTGGAGCTGACGTAGTGAATTCGTCCCGCGGTTCCCTTGAAGACGGCGCCCGAACTGACGTTGATGACCTTGCCCCACTTTCGTAGGCGCATGTCGGGAACGGTGGCTCGAGTGACAAGCCAGGTGCCGATGAGATTCACTTGGAGCATCCGAGTGAACTCGTCCACGCCGATCGATTCGAATCCAGCCCGCGACATCGGGACGACGTTGAAGATCGAGGCATTGTTGACGACGATGTCGATGCGGCCGAACCGTGTAATGACGGCCTCGGACATTTCGCCTACGGACCGCTCCTCCGAGACATCGGTGCGGATGGCGATCGCCGAGATCTCGTTCTTGGAGAGCTCATGGGCGGCGAGCTCGGCGGCGTCCCCATCGATATCGGCCACGACGATGTTCGCTCCCTCCCCTCCGAGCCTCTCGGCGTATGCCCGCCCGATGCCGTGAGCGGCTCCAGTGACGATCGCCGTCATGCCCTGCAATCTCGGAGCATGAGCCGCTGATGACGATGCTTGGGCTGTGTCCATGGCCGCCATTATGTCGGCGTCCCCTCTCCGACGTCGTTGTGAGGTCTCTTTGCCGGGAAGACGCCGTCAGGCCAGGGAGCACTCGGAGTCTTGGCTCAGTCGGTGAGTTGGCCAGCTTCTTGAAGGGCTCATCGGCGAGGGGCCGCACACCGCACTGTGGATGGAGAACGTCTTCGACCTTCCTCGCGGGAGCGGATTCTCTCCTCCGATGACCCCATCGGGAGAAGATTGGGCAAAATGGGGCAACGATATGCGACAATGTTGACGGGCGACCCCTGATGGGGGATCGAGCCGTCGATTGGAAGGATGACGTCGGATGGAACACACGGGGACGAAGTCCTTGGGCAACCGATTGCGCGAGCTCCGCGTGAGCCGAGGGATCCGCCAGGAGGCCTTGGCTCGCGCTGCGGGGGTGTCGCCCAGCTACCTGTCCCGCATCGAGGCCGGACAGCGCGACCCCAGCCCGCCGCTGTTGGCCGCCTTGGCGCACGCGGTGGGGTGCACGACCGACTTCCTGGTGACCGGGGTGGACGAGCGGCGCGCGCAGCGCGTGCGGCTGGCATTGCGGCAGGCCGAGTACCGGTTGGGCGCAGGCGAGCCGGAGCGGGCGGAGGCCGAGTTCGCCGAGCTCGTGGGGGCCGCGCGGGACGCTGGCGACGTCGAGCTTCTGACGCAGGCGCTTGCCGGCAGAGCCGCCGCGCTGGAGGCGACCGGTCGGTTGCAGCAGGCCATCGGGATCCTGGAACCGCTCCGGGAGCAAGTCGAGGCTGGCGGGCCGCGGTGGATGCAGGCAGTGATCGGGCTGATCCGCTGCTATCGGGAGGTCGGGGACCTGGGCCGCGCCGTGGACCTCGGTGAAGCGGCGCTCCGCGTCCTGTCCGACCTCGGGCTGCGTGACAGCGACGACGGGATCCGGGTGGCGGTGACTCTCTTATCCGCGTACTACGAGCGGGGGGACGAGGCGCGGGCGGTCTACCTGGCCGAGGACTCGGTCGCCCGGGCGGAGCGGGCCGGTAGCCCGCAGTCGCTCGCTGCGGCGTACTGGAACGCGAGCCAGCTGATCGCTGACCGCGGGGACGTGGGCGGCGCGCTCAACTACGCCGAGCGCGCAGTGGCGCTCCAAGGCGAGGGCGAGAGTGAGCGCCTCCTTGCGCGTGCCCGCCTCGCGTATGCCAACGTGCTGCTCCGCCAGGACGCCCCGGACGTCTCGGCCGCCCTATCGCTGCAGGACCGCGCCGCGCAGGCACTGGAGGCCGGCGCGGGCAGCAGGTTCGACCTCGGGTACCTCGCCGTGGAGCGGGCTCGCGCACACCTGCTGCGTGGCGACCTCGAGCAGGCGGTCTGCTACGCGGATCGCGCCCTCGAGCTCTTCGGCGAAGAGCCGAGCTTGCACGGCGCTGCCGCCTACGTGGTCCACGGCCGGGTCGCCGCGCTCAACGGGGAACCGGGCGGCGCGATCGACCGCTACCGCCAGGCCGTCGCGGTCCTCACGGGAGCGGGTGCCGGCCGGCGTGCCGCTCACCTGTGGACCGAGATCGCCGCCCTCTTCGACGAGGCCGGAGACACCGCCCATGCCCGCGACGCATATCGGGCAGCCACCGCGTGCCTCGGAATGTCGCCGTCTCGCGTGTTCGGACCGGCCGCGATCGAGGCCACCGCTCCCGGCGCCTGAGGCATCCCCCCGGAGCCACGGGGCGCCCCGAAGGCGAGATCGCGCGCGCCATCCCGACGGCCGGGCCGCTTGACCCGTGTTGGTTGACTAAGTACATTGACGACACTTGCCAGTCCCTGTCAACCCGCTCTAGGAGATGCCATGAGAGTCGTCGCTCGCCTCGTCGCCCTGTTGTCGGTCGTCGCTGGCCTCTCGCTCGCCGCCATTCCGGTCGCGAGCGCCCATGGCGCAAGCCAGGCAACGGGGGCACAACCGTTCGAGATCTGGTGCTGCTGAGCGCGAGCACCCGCAGCAGAACGTCGCCCGGCAGGGCGTCATCTGGCGTGGACGGGCACTGCCGCTCTGCCCGCCACCCGTTTTGGAAGGATCGTCTTGGCCTCGATGCCTAGTCAGTCGGGCCTGCTCTTCACCGAGCCGGTCACGAAGTCGTCGGCGAGCCTCCGGGGAGAGCGCACGCGACGCCGAATCGCCGAGGCCACGCTGTCCCTTCTGGAAGAGAGCCCCGCTCCTCCGACTTCCCGGGACATCGCCGAGCGCGCCGGAGTCTCGCTCCGGTTGATCTTCCACCACTTCGAGGACCTCGACGCCCTCCACGACACCGTGGGCACGCTCTACGCGGACCTCTTCGGGAAGTTCACGTTGCACGTGCCGGATCACCTTCCACTCGACGCACGGGTCGAGCGCACCGTAAAGCTCCGCGCCAAGCTCTACGAGTCGATCGGGAACCTCGGGCGCAACGTGACGGTGCTCGCGCCCCACAACCCCGGGATGGCGGCGAGGCTCGCCTCGACGCAGGAGATGATGATCCGCTCCCTCGAGTCGACGTTCGCGCCGGAGGTCCGGGACGCGGGCATGCGGCACAGGGAGCTTCTTGCCGCGCTCGACATCGCCACGGCCTGGCCGACGTGGGACCGGTTGCGCACCGTGAACCGGCTCTCCGTGGCGTCCTCGCGTCGCGTGACGTCCCAGATGCTGCACTGCACCCTGCGTTCGGCTAGCCCAAGGGAGGGGCAGGCCGTCGTGCACCGCCTCTCGCACTGACGTCGCGCCGACCGCCTCTCGCACTGCCGTCGGGACGACGCCCCGGGCGGTCTGTGGTCCACTGCGTCGGCGCGCCAGCCCAGGGCCCGGTTCTCGTCCGCGCGGGTGCTTGGTAGTTTGGTGGTGGAGGCGAGGCTCGGCTCAAAGGACACGACATGCGCAAGACACTCGGCAGCGAAGACCTCGAACTGCTCCGCAAGGAATTCTCTGCGAACCCGATGTACCGGTTGGCGCAGAACGCCATCACCAAGGTCGGGCTCGACGAGGTAGCGGTCAACCGCGAGATCGTCAACGCCACCGACCACGCGCTTTCGGTGTCCCTCGACGACTGGAAGGTCACCAACCAGGAGCGCAGCGGCCGGTGCTGGCTGTTCGCCGGGCTCAACTTGCTCCGCGTGGGCGCGATGAAGAAGATGGGCCTGAAGGAGTTCGAATTCTCCCAGAACTACGCGATGTTCTGGGACAAGCTCGAGCGGGCGAACTACTTCTGCGAAGCGGTGATCGAGACGGCCGACCGGGATGTCGACGACCGCACGGTCGCGTTCCTGCTCGAGTCGGTCGCCGGCGACGGCGGCCAGTGGAACATGTTCGTCGCGATCGTCGCGAAGCACGGGCTCGTCCCGAAGGCCTTCATGCCGGAGACCCAGAGCTCATCGAACACCGCGAGGATGAACTCGGTGCTGCGGTACGTGCTTCGCCAGGGAGCGAAGGCACTGCGGGCGTCGGCCGCTAGGTCGGCCGACGACACGCGTGCGACGAAGGGTGAGATCCTCGCCGTCGTGTACCGCGTGCTGTGCATGCACCTCGGCACGCCGCCTGACCAGTTCGAATGGCAGTGGATCGACTCAGAGCATGCCTTCCACCGGGACGGGGCAATCACGCCACAGGAATTCGCGGGCCGCTACGTGGACCTCCCGCTCGACGAGTACGTCTGCTTGGTGCACGACCCGCGGTCGACGAGCCCGATCGGACGAACCTTCACCGTGGACTACCTCGGGAACGTCGTGGGCGCGCCGCCGGTCACCTACCTCAACGTCGAGATGCCTGACATGAAGGAGCTCACCGCCCGCGTGCTCGAGTCTGGCGAGCCAGTGTGGTTCGGTTGCGACGTGGGGAAGATGATGAGCAACGAGTACGGCATCTGGGACGCCGACCTCTTCGACCTCTCGGGCGTCTACGACACGAGCTTCGGGCTGGACAAGGCGGAGCGGCTCGCCTACCACGAGACCCAGATGACGCACGCCATGTTGTTCACCGGCGTCGACCTCGTCGACGGCAGGCCGAGGCGCTGGCGCGTGGAGAACAGCTGGGGGAAGGACCGTGGCAAGGACGGCTTCTACACGATGAACGACTCGTGGTTCGACGAGTACGTCTTCGAGATCTCCGCCCGCCAGAGCCTGCTCACCGACGCCCAGCGGGCGGCGCTCGGGGGGGAGCCGATCGTCCTGCCCGCGTGGGATCCCATGGGGGCGCTCGCTCGCTGAGCGGGCCGCCGCTCGCACCAGAGCCGCCGTCCCCGTCGAGCGGCGAGGCTCACACCGCGACCGGGCGCGTCATCCCGATCTCCGCCTGGCACAGTCGTGCCGGGCAGGTCCGGCGGATCGGTCACGAAGAACCCGGAGCGCTCGTAGCGCGCGCCTACGCCACCGGCGCCTCGATGAGCTGATTCCCGATGCCCTTGCCGCGGACCTGCGGGGCGACCCACATGGAGACGAGCTCGAAGGTGCCCGGCTCCCGGGGCCGTCACCGGGTACGACACGACGGATCTGCACGTTCCATCTTCGTCAGTGGTCGCGGAAGGGCGCCGCGACCTCCTCCATGAAACGGTCCATGGCGTCGTCGCGGGAGGCACCCACGCCGAGGTTCCAGTCCGGCATGATGAACTCACCGACGTTCGCCTCCTCGTAGGCGCGGAGCATGTCCTGCAGCTCTCCCACGTTGCCCGACGCCGTCGGGTATGCCCGACGGTGCGGCATCTCGCGCGGTGGTGCGCCGCCCTCGACGGCGACGAGCACTTGCGCGGAGTGGACGATCGTTCGGGGATCTCGACCGATCGCATCGCAGTGTCGGTCGAGCACCGTGCCCTTCGTCGCGAGCACATCGGGCAGACCCCACGTGTTCCACTCGTCCGCCCAACGCGCCGCGATGCGCAGCGTCACCTTCTCGCCGCCGCCGCCGATGAGAAGCGGCAGGTGTGCCTGCACCGGCTTCGGCTCGGCCGGTGCGTCCGTCAGCGAGTAGAACCGCCCGTGGACGTCGCTCCTCGGGACGTCGAGAAGGTGCCGCACCACCGCGCAGGCCTCCTCGAGGCGGGCGAGGCGGCCGGGGACGTCGAAGTACTCGATGCCGTAGGCGGCGTGCTCGTTCTCCTGCCATCCCGCGCCGAGGCCGAGGACCACACGGCCTCCACTCACTTGGTCGAGCGTGGCCACCATGTTGGCGAGCACCGCCGGGTGACGGTAGGTGTTGCCCGCGACGAGCGAACCGATCCGCAACCGGGGCACGCTCGCCGCGATGCCCGCCAGCACCGTGAAGCACTCGAGCATCGGCCGGTTGTCGGGGGATGCCGCCGGCATGAAGTGGTCCGCCGCCCACAGCCCGTCCCATCCGGTCTCGGCCGCGTGGACCGCGGCCGCACGGAAGTCGCTCCATGATTGGGACGTCGACGGCCAGAGGCTGAAGCGCACCTCGCTGACGCTACCCGGGGCTGCAACCGACGCGGCCGCTCCCGCGCGGATCCAGGATGGGAAGAGGGTGCCGGGCGCGTCCGCCGGCCCGGCCACCGCTCATCCGGTGCTGCCCCTCCGGTTCCCGCACGCCGTTGGCAAGATGGTACCGCGGACGGCCCCTGTCAACCAAGTCGTCCGCGGTACCACCGCCGAGGAACTCGTCAGATGTAGGTGTCCTCCCGACGGACGACGTTGCCCCGGCCGTCGTCGACGACCGACCGGTGGCGCCGCCACCCGCCTCCGCCCACGGCCAGGGCCGCCAGGCAGATGATTCCGGCGATCGCGCCGACGATCATGAGGATCAACCCGACCGTGCGGATGTCGAACCCGTGCTGATATGGGCTGACGGTCACCGCGAAGTCGAGGATGGCGCCGACCGCGAAGACGACCAGGCTTGCTACGAATCCGCCGATCATATGCACCTCCGTTGCAGTTTCCAGGACTCCGCCGCCGCCATGTGGCTACCCGCCGGGACGGTTCAGAAAACGGGGGGTTCAGGAACCGGGGCTTGAGGAAACGGTGTTCCAGGAAACGGTGTTCCAGGAAACGGCGAGAGCACCGTCCACGGGTCGGCTGGACACGGCCGGGCCACGCGCGCCACACTCGCCCCTGCTCGCCTCGCCGAAGCTGGGCGGATGAGGTCGTCACATGAACATCGTCGTGAGCAACGTGAAGGGCGGGGTGGGCAAGACCACCACCGCCGTGTACCTCGCCGCCTCCGCCGTCGAGCGAGGGTTCGATCCGGTCGTGCTGGTCGACTCGGACCGGCAGGCGTCGTCCGCGGAGTGGCTCGAGGCTCGTCCGGTTGACGGCGTGGAGTTGGCAGAGGCGCCCTCGGAACGGACCGTGGCGCGGGCGATGGCCGGGCACGACGGGCTCGCGGTGGTCGACACCCCGCCCGGCGACGAGCGGATCGTGCGTGCCGCCATCGAACGCGCCGACGCGGTCGTGATCCCCACCCGCGCCGGTGGCGTCGAGTTCTCCCGAGTGGTCGCGACCGTCGAGATGGTGCCGTCCAAGACCCCCTTCGGGGTCGTCGTCTGCGCGGCCCGTCTCGGCACCCACGACCTCGACCAGACCGTTGCCTGGTGGGAGTCCGAGCACATCCCCATCTGGGGCGTGGTGCCGGAGCGGGTCGCGATCGCGTCCGGCCCGGAGGCGCGGCTCAGCCGCGAGGGGATCGAGGTCTACAGCGACGTCCTGCGCCGTGCGGCGCGGCGGCGGTCGCGCTGACGGCGGCAGAGGTCCTTCGCACGGCGTCGCCGGTCCGCGCCCCGTCGGCTCGGGATCAGGGCGTGTCCGCGCCCAGCGCGGCGCGCGCAGCGTTCGCAACGACACGGTCGTCTTCGGGGTCCACCGTCCGCAGGTCGCAGATCGTGCGCCCCTCGTGGACCCTGGCGACCACCGGGAGCCGGCCCCGCCGCAGCGCCGCGGTGTGGTCACCGGGGAGCACGATCCCCGCGGAGTCGATCTCGAGCCCCGGGAGCGTGCCGCCACCGGGGACCGATCGGCACCGCACCACCTCGCCGACACCGAGCGCCGCCGCACGCCGGCTGAGCTCGTCGACGGGGACTTGGGCCATGCGCCAGAACGCGATCGCGTCGCCGTCGCGGCGCAGGTAGGCGAGCGCCGTGTCCTGGAGCACCTCGAGGACGAGGCCGCCCGGGCGGAGCGCCCGGGCGAGGGGGTGGCGTGCACATGCCTGCACGAGGTCGCGTCGCCCGGCGATCACACCGGCCTGCGGGCCGCCGAGCAGCTTGTCCCCGGAGAACGTGACCAGGTCCGCGCCATCTTCGAGTGCCTGACGCGCCGCGGGCTCACCGCGGAGCCACACCGGCGCGCCCCCGCGGAGCCACGGCGTGGTTTCGTCCAGGAGGCCCGATCCGATGTCGAAGAGCACAGGGCGTCCGAGCGTGGCGAGCTCGCGCACCGTCACCTCTTCGGTGAACCCCACCATCTGGTAGTTGGAGCGGTGCACCTTCAAAAAGACCCCGACCGCTGCCGCCTCGCGGTCGAGCACCCTGCGGTAGTCGGAGAGGCGGGTCCGGTTCGTCGTCCCGACCTCGACGAGCGTCGCTCCGGATGCCGCGAGGACCTCGGGGATTCGGAAGCCGCCGCCGATCTCGACCAGCTCACCCCGGCTCACCGGGACACGGGTGCCCGTGGCGAGCGCGCTGAGCGCGAGGAGCACCGCCGAAGCGCCGTTGTTCACCACAAGGGCGGCCTCGGCTCCTGCGGCCAGCGCCAGCAGACGGGCGGCGTGGTCGCTCCTCGACCCCCGGCGTCCCGTGCCGAGATCGAGCTCGACGTTGGCGTAGCGGGCGGGCTCGGCCCGGCGTGCGACGGCGACCGGCGCCCGGCCCAGGTTGGTGTGGAGCAGCACTCCCGTCGCGTTGATCACCGGTCGCAGGAGCGTCGTCGCGAACCGCTCGGCGCGTGTCGTGGCGGTCGTCGGGTCACCCGTGGCAATGGCGTCGCGTGCCGCGTCGACGAGGACGGGGTGAGGCAGGCCGGTCGACGCGAGCGAGCGCGCCAGCGCGTCCACCGAGGGAGGTCGAGGAAGCGGTGCGCCCGTCGCGCCGGTGCCAGCTGCGGTCTCCGTCACGCGAGGAGCACCCCCGCGGGACCGTCCTCGACGCGGCCGATCACGACGAACCCGTCGTCAGCGAGGGCGCGGACGGCGTCGGGGTCGACCGTCGCGAGCAGTCCGCCCGAGGTCTGCGGGTCGTAGGCGAGCGCCTCCCGCGCGGCTGTCGCCGACGACTCCACGCGCCCGACGAGGTGCTCGCGGTTTCGCCGATCGCCGCCCGTACGCACGCCACGTGCGGCGGCCTCGATTGCACCGGGGTAGAGCGGGAGCGCGTCGGCATCGAGCACCAGGCGGACGCCGGACCGGTCCGCGACTTCCCAGCCGTGGCCAAGGAGGCCGAACCCGGTCACGTCGGTCACCGCACCGACGGCGTCGCCGAGCTCCTGCAGGGCGTGCGACGCCTCTTTGTTGAGTCTCCGCATGCCGGCCACCGTCGCCCGTCGCTCGTCCTCCGCACCGTCCTGGAGGACGATGCCGGTCCCGAGGCGCTTGGAGAGGACAACGATTTGGCCGGCCTGCGCCGCACCTTTGGTGAGGATGCGATCCGGGTGCACGAGCCCCTGGACCGCGAGGCCGAAGATCGGCTCGGCGGAGCGGATCGTGTGGCCGCCGGCCACGACACCTCCCGCCTCGGCGACGACGGCTGCCGCCGACGACACGATCGCGTCGATCACGTGGTGCGGCAGGTGCTCGGGAAACGCGGCGATGTTCAGCGCCAGGACGACGCGCCCGCCCATAGCGAACACATCGCTGCAGGCGTTGGCGGCCGCGATCGCCCCGTAGTCCGAAGGATCTGCAACCATCGGCGGGAAGAAGTCCGTCGTCGACACGAGGGCGAGCCCGTCGGTGAGCGCCAGCACGGCCGCGTCGTCGAAGCTGGCGAGCCCGACGAGGAGCGCTGGGTCTGCGATCTGCGACGCGAGCGTCGCGAGCAGCGAGTCGAGCGGCCCCGCCCCCCACTTCGCCGCGCAGCCGCCGCAGCTCGTCCACTCCGTCAAGTCGACCGGCGCGGCGCGACTCGACGCGTCCGTGGGGACTCCGCTCGCTGGTTCGGTTTCGGTCACCGTGCACTCCTCTCCTGCCCCTCTCCGGCGGACCCGGTGGGGAGTGGCCCGAGCTTCGGGCCGGCCGTCCGGAGGTCCCCGTCGCGCCGGGTGAGACCTGCCCCGTCGAGGTGCGAGAGCAGCGGGAGAACCGTCCGCCGGGACGCGCCGAGCAGGTCTCGCACGTCCGACACCCGAACGCCCTGCGGCTGCTGGACGAGCAGCGCCGCGATGCGCGCGGCGGCGTCCTCGACGACGCTCGCGGCGAACCAGAGCCCGTTCGTCTCGACGACGAGACCGCTGCGGACCAGCCGCCGCAGGTCGTTGCGCGCGACATCCGTCGGGGGAGGCGGGTCGAACGGTGCGGCACGGAGCGCCGCGAGGTACGGGTGGTCGAGCAGGTCCGCGTCGTCGCCGGCGCCGCCGGCACTGGTCGCACAAGCGGCGCCCGGGCGGGTGGGCGCCGACGCGTCCGTCGCGGCGCCGAGCGGCTCTTCGGCGATGACGGCCGTCGCGGTCGCGCCGGTACCGGATGCTCGTGCGACACGGGCGATGCCGTGCGTCACGGTGAGGTCGGAAAGGGTCCTCGCGATGGCGCGGTCGCGTTCGTCGAGCAAGGAGAGGTCGAGCCCCGACGCGCCGGCGTCCCGGACCCGTGCCGCGACAGAGGCCTGCGCGCGCTCGACGGCCGCGGGGTCGACCACCCAACTGCCGACCGTCGGGGTCGCGGTGGTTCCGGTGAGCCGCTCGAGCTCGTCCGCCGGAACCCAGCCACGCTCTGCCACGACGCGTGCGACCGACACGGTCGGATCGGCCCTCGAGACCGGGAGGACGGGGGCGACGTCGAGCAGCGTCCCGCCGCCGACCACCTCCTTGCGCCCGGCGTCGCGGAGGACGAACCGGTCGCCGGGCACCAGGGGCAGGGGTGCGGTGAGCCACAACCGCACCTTCCCACGCGACCCCGCGGGGAGCTCCCCAGCGCGCCCGAGGATCCGGACACGCACCGCCTGCTCACCCGTGCCGAGATGCGCGAGGTAGGCGCCGCGCGCCGAGACGGGATGTCCGAGCTTCGGATGGGTCGTGAGCTCGGCGTCGGCGACACTGCAGCGGTGCCACTGGCGCGCGTGTACGAGCGCGGCGCCGCGCGCCACGGCGCGACGGTCCACGCCCGCGAGGTTCACGGCGAGACGGCGCCCGGGCTCGGCGGACGTAAGGTGCCGTCCGTAGCTCTCGAGGCCGCGCACGCGCACCGGCAGGGGTTCGGTGGTCGCCGACGAGACGATGTCGAGGTGGTCTCCGACGGACACACGTCCCCCCGCCAGGGTGCCCGTCACGACGGCTCCGGCCCCCCGGATCGCGAACGACCGGTCGATCCACAGCCGGGGGCGTCCCCGGTCCGGCGCCGGGGGCAGCGCGCCGACCATCGCGTCGAGCACCGCACGGAGCCCGGCGGGACCCTCGATCCCCGCACTCGCGGGCACGTCCACGGCCACGATCGGGGCGCCCTCGAGGAACGTGCCCGCCACGCGGGTGTCGATCTCGTTGCGGGCCCGCTCGAGGCGCGCCGCATCGACGGTCGCTGCATGGGTCAGCGCGATCACGCCGTGGCGGATGCCGACGACGTCGAGGATGCGGAGGTGGTCCTCGGTCTGCGGCTTCCACCCCTCGGACGCGGCGACGACGAACAGCGTCGCGTCCACCGCGCCCACGCCGGCGACCATGTTCTTCAAGAAGCGGACGTGGCCCGGGACGTCGACGATCCCCACCTCGATCCCAGAGGGGAGGAGCGTCGACGCGAACCCGAGGTCGATGGTGAGACCGCGGCGGCGCTCCTCCTCGAGACGGTCGGGGTGGACGCCGGTCAGCGCCTCGACGAGCGTCGACTTGCCGTGGTCGACGTGACCGGCGGTGACCACGACACGAGACGGCGGCGTGGTGCCCGCCGTGGTGCCGGGAGCGCCCTGCGCCATCAGTCCAGCACCTCGATGCGGATGCGCTTGTTCGCTTTCCCCTTCGACTCGGTCTTGACGACCCGGACGCGTCCGACCTCGTCGGTGCGTCGCACGTGCGTACCGCCGTCCGCCTGCTTGTCGAGGCCGACGATGTCCACCACTCGCAATTCGGTCACCGACTCGGGAACGAGGTTCACCTTCGTCCTGATCAGGTCCTCGTCCGCGAGCGCCGTGCCGCGGTCGACGAACCGCACCTCGATGGGCCGCGCCGCAGCCAGCTCCTCGTTCACCCGGGCTTCGACGACGGCACCGAAGCCGTCGGGGAGCGGGTCGAACTCGAAGTCCATCCGCGCTGCGAGCGGCTCCATGTTCCCGCCGGTCACCGCTTTGCCCCATTCGTGCCAAATGACCCCGCTCAGGACGTGGAGGGCCGTGTGCGTCCGCATCAGCGCGTGACGCCGATCCCAGTCCAGGCGGCTGTCGACGGACGCGCCGACCTCGGGAACCGGCCCTTCGAGGAGGTGCCAGACCTCACCGCCCTCTTTGCGCACGTCCACGACGCGCGCCGCGCCGAGCGAGCCGGTGTCGTGCGGCTGACCCCCGCCCGTCGGGTAGAAGACGGTCCGATCGAGCGTCACCCGGCTCCCGTCCGCTCCCGTGACGAGAGCTCTGACCTCCCGCAGGTAGGCGTCGCGCAGGTAGAGCAGTTCCGTCGTCACGTCAGGGGGCCACGCAGGGGAGGGGGCACGCCACGTCGTCACGGAGAAGCGCGCGGAGGCCATCGGCCCCGGCAACATTACCGACCCTTGGTGCCGGAGCGTCCACCGCGTACCCGCGGGCTGCGCCGGGGGCACGCCCACCACAACCGCTCAAGTTGCCGGCAGTGGTTCCCGCTCCTCGAGGCCCTCGACGTCGTCGGTCGGGCGCGAGCCGTCCGCATCGGCCGGCACCTCGGGTCCGCTCGTCGCCACGATCTCCTCTGCGCTGGCCACCACGTCTTCCGGCGAGAGGTCGTCCAGGCTGCGCCGGGCGCCTTCAGGAACGAGGAGGGTGAGGAACGTGCCGGCCAGTGCGAAGAGGGCGAAGAGCCGCATCGCACCGGCGGTGCTGAAGTGGGCTTTGATGATCGGCAGGAGGTAGACGCCGAGGAACGCCCCGACCTTGGCGAACCCGGCCGAGATGCCGTGACCGGTCGTGCGGGCGCTCGTCGGGAACACCTCGCAGGGCAGGACGAAGGTGGTGGTGTTCGGCCCGAATTCGGAGAAGAAGTAGCTGGCGCCGAAGAGGATCAGGAAGGGCACGATCGCCGTCGTGATCCCCGGCACGACCCCGATCAGGAGGAACGCCAGCCCCATCAGGGGGAACCCGATCAGCTGCAGCCTCCGGTGGCCGATGCGGTCCATCGTGAAGGCGGCGAGGAAGTAGCCCGGGACCGCCGCCACGGTGAACACGATGAGCTGCAGCGCGAGCACGTGGATCAGGTCTGTCGACGCCTTTGCCCCGAGCACGCCGCTCACGATGAGCGGTGCCGAGACGGAGTTGCCGTAGTAGGCGTAGTCGAAGAGGAACCAGCTTCCCGCCGTCCCGAGAAGGATGGTCAGGTAACGACGGTCCGAGAGGAACTCCCACAGCGACAGGCGCCGACCCTTGCCGTCGGGGCCGGCGACGGCGGTGATGGTGCCGTCGGAGAATGAGCTGGCCGCCGCCGCCGCGTCGCTGCCTCGGCCTTGGACATGGGCGAGATAGCGGGGCGACTCGGGCATTCGCCGCCGCAGGACGATGACCGCCGCCGCGGGGATGGCTCCCAACCCGAGCAGAAGACGCCACGCGATGCCGCTGGGGACTCCTGCCCCGAGGAGCGCCAGCCCTGCCACATAGCCGGTCACGGTGCCGAGCGCCTGCATCGAGAACACGAGACCCACGAGCTTCCCGCGGTTGTTGCGGTTCGAGAACTCGCTCATCAGGACAGCCGACATCGGGTAGTCGCCGCCCACCCCGAGTCCGAGGACGAAGCGGAAGATGAGGAGGGCGACAAGGTCGGGCGCGAAGGCGGATGCCACGGCACCCCCCACCATGAGGGCGGCCTCGAGCCCGTAGACCTTCTTGCGCCCGAGGACGTCGGCGATCCGGCCGAACACGAATGCCCCGACGAAGGCGGAGATGAGGGTGATCGAGTTGACGAGGCCCGTCTCGGACGAGGACAGGTTCCACTGCCTGGCGATCATCGTGGTCGCCGTGCCGATGATGAAGAGGTCGTAGGCGTCGGTGAAGAACCCCATGCCCGCCGTGACGATCGCCCGGGTATGGAAACGGCTGAGCGGTGCGTCGTCCAGTGCGGCGTCCAGGGTGCTCACAGACCTCTCCCTCGTGGTCGAAACTCGGTCGTTCGTCGCGCGATCCCGCTACGCCGTTTATACCGATCGACCGTGACCTGACCGGAACATGAAGGTGTCCGAAAGGTGAACTCTGGGGACCGAAGGTGAACTGGGTGAACCCGTGCGCGTGCGTCGACGCGGACGTGGAGCGCGGCGGGCGGCCGAGACCGCGAAGTGGGCCTATCCGGGTCGGGCTGCCCGGATTCGAGCCGGGGCAGGGCAGGGCGTGTGGCGGATGGCTCGCGGTTCACGGAGACGCTGGCTGAGGAGATCGCCGAGTGGGCGCGCGTCCGCGAGACGGCCACAACTCCGAAAGGGAGCGAGCGGGCCTCTGCGACGGTGCAGCTCATTGGCTGCAGCAGCTCAGTGGCTGCAGCAGCTCAGTGGTGATGCACGTCTGCGACGTTGCTGAACCACTCGACCCGAGTGGGGTTGGGCACCTTCGCCTGCGCGAAGGCCGGGCCGAGCTGGGAGTGCATGAACTCCTCTTGGGCCGCTTGCGACTCCCACACCTCGACGACGACCAACTTGTCGCCCGATGATCCGGCCACGTGGCTGAGCATGCCAGCCGGCCAATGCTCCGAGTCGGGAGTGCCGTCCCAACCCAGGATGTGGTTGACCTCGTTGTAGATGTGGACCGCATCCGGCGCTGAGAACTCGATCACGACGACGTCGGCCATGGATTCCCTCCTGATTCGTGTGGCGATGTGCCGCCGGTCGGCACGTTACT
This sequence comes from Acidimicrobiales bacterium, assembly GCA_035534455.1. GTDB lineage: Bacteria > Actinomycetota > Acidimicrobiia > Acidimicrobiales > RAAP-2 > JAJYVT01. The sequence continues at coordinate 94,594 of DATLRV010000048.1, read as the reverse complement.
CAGGTACCGGGGCCTCGTCACTGTGGCCGAGGTAGCGCGGATGCCCGCGCTCGTGAGTGGCACTCGTGACCAGGGAAAATGTGGTCGGGCTGCCCGGATTTGAACCGGGGACCTCTGCGTCCCGAATGCGTATTAGGCGTTCAACGGCCGGACGGATTCGGACGGCTGCGGACAGAAAGTCCAGGTCATCCGCCTTAGAGCGCGCGCCAATAAGCCGAGCCGAAGCCCTAGCTTGCTGCCACCAAGAGTCCGCTCGGAGTCCGTTGTTCGCCAGCCAGAACGCTGATCGATTGGGCGACCGAGGACGCCAAGAGGGCGGACTCTTCTCTGTCGAGTTCGATCACTGCGACGGCGGCAAGCTTGCGCCCGATCCGTCCGGCGTCTCGAAGGATGACGACCGCTCGGGCGAGGAGGAGTCGAAGCAGGTCGCTGTCGATCTCGGCCACCACGCCGGCAATGGCTTGGTCGAAGTCTTCGGCGTCGTCGTTGTGCAGTGCAGTGACCGCCCGTTCGATGGCTGGGGTTCGAAAGGCTGGCAACGGCACCTGGAGTGAGAGGTCGAGCTCGGGAAGGGCCAGAAGTTCTTCGAAGAGGGCGCCGAACTCGACCCTGGTGGTCCCGCCCAGTTCGCAGATGAGATCCCGGTATAGCTCGACCGGCATGATGCGGACGTCGATGTGCCTGACTGGCCCGTGGCAGCAGCGCTTGGCCTTCATGCCGCTTCCGCACGGACACGGGTCGTTGCGCTGCACCTTGGCCATGGGCCACCTCCTTTGGTGCCCATCTTCTTCGCCCAGTGTGTGTCACCGGTGGACCGCTGATGACCAGGAGAAAGGTCCACCGGTCGTTGTGTCGGACCGGACATGATCCGGCTGCTGTCCCGACCCAACGAAACCAGTGGAGGATCCATGCTCGCACTTGCCCCTGGCGTCGTCGATGCCGTCTGGCAGTCCTTTGCCGCCTACCTGCCCCCACCAGGGGTTTCAAGCCATCCACTCGGGTGCCATCGCCCCCGGATCTCCGAGCGCGACTGCTTCGAGGCCATCTTGTCCCGCTTGGTCACCGGGTGCAGCTGGGACGTCGCCGGGCGCCTCGGCAAGGGGAGCGAGACCACGCTGAGGCGCCGGAGAGACGAGTGGGTCGCCTGCGGGGCGTTCGACCGTCTGGTCGAAGAGGCCATCCACGCGTTCGACAAGGTGGTCGGCCTCGACCTGTCCGAGGTCTCCGTCGACGGTTCCTTGCACAAGGCGCCGGCCGGCGGTGAGGGAACCGGCCCCAACCCGACCGATCGGGGGAAGACCGGTTGGAAGTGGTCGCTCGCCACTGACGCAAACGGTGTGCCGATCGGTTGGGTGACCGACGGCGCCAATCGCAACGACTGCGTGCTGCTTCCCTCCACCCTCGACGCGGTGGCCAGCCGGGGACTGCTTGTCGACATCGAGACGCTGCACCTCGATCGGGGCTACGACAACGGCATCGTCCGCTCCGAATGCGTCGCCCGCGGCGTCACCGACCTCGCCATCGCCGAACGGCGCAAGACCGGCACGGCCGACAAGCCAAAACGGGTCCCGCTCGGGCTCCGCTGGCCGATCGAGCGCTCGAACTCATGGCTCTCCAACTTCGGTCAGTTTCGTCGCAACACCGACCGGTTCGTCTCCCACCGACTTGCTCAGATCGCCCTGGCCATCACGCTCATTCTCACGGTCAAGCTCGTGAAGTGGGCGGCCAGGTGGAATGCTTGACAGAGCTGGCCGCGGGTGCCTATTGGCGCGCGCTCTTAAACGCGATGATCCCGGACACCGCCATATGGAGTACGACAGCGTCGGACCCGCGATAGACCCGCGATGGAAGACGCTTGAGGGGTCGCACCTCGGCCTCGGTGGCGCACTCCTCGAGGCGACAACCGCCGAGGCGGTCTGGAGCGGAAAGGTGCTCATCTTGTGCAGCCGAACGCCTGGCGGCTCTCGCCAAGCCGAAGAGCTTCTCCCGGGACACGGGGTCTGACCCGGCGGTGGCACCCTGCTCGCCTACGTGGACTGACGTTCAGAGACAGTCAGTGGTATACGCCTCCGCAACTACTAGGGCGCAGACGGGGTGCTGCGAAGCGCAGCAGCGATGTCGCTCGTCTTTCGCACCAGCCTTCGTGGATCGGGGCACGGCCTGAAGCCGTAGCGGCGGTAGAAGGCGGCCGCCTGCTCGTCGATGGCGTCGACGACGACTAGACGGGCAGCCGCGCGCTGGGACGCCTCCACCGCACGCTCGAGGGCGTCGAGAAGAAGTTGCGCACCAAGGCCTCTCCCTTGTTGGGAGCGGTCGAGTGCCAAGCGGGCGAGAAGCACCGCGGGGATCGTGTCGGGTGAGCCGTGGCCGACGGCGTTCGGAACGTCGGCCCGCCGCATGAGGTGGGCCGCGAGCGTGAAGTAGCCGATGACCCTGGGTGAGCCCTCGTCGATCCATACGAAGGTCCGCCCGGTGTTCGCTGCGTCCGCATGGAGCGCGCTCCGGATGAGCCACTCGTCGAGCGAATCGTTCCCACTCGAGAAGTCATCGAGGTGGTGGTGTGCCGAGAGATGCTCGGACCGGTAGCTCACCCCCGCTCGAAGGCGCGCGGCTGGTTGGCGAGCGCCTCGAGCTCCGCCGGGGCTTCTACGTCTGCGTTGAGCGCCACCAGCAACTCCTTGAAGAAGTCGGCCGGCACGAGGGTCTCGCGCTCAACTGCAAGCTCCGCCTCTGCGGCGCGGGTCGCAGCGTCGAGGACGAAGCCGGTCACCGACTCGCCGCGCGCAGCCGCAGCCTGGCGGATGAGCTCGGCGCACTCGGAGGGGACTCGCATCTCGAGCCGGGTCGTGGCCATGCCGTACAGTGTACGGCACTTCGGGGCCACCGGCTCCGGCGAGGGCGGTCAAGGCCACGGGAGCAGCGGAACATCACACAACCCAACGGCCAAGGTGCGACCACGTGCCTTGAGGGCCCGGAACTCGACCGCAAGGCACCATGGGAGAGGCCGGCCGCAGCCGGCCTGGTAGCAAATTGCCTGGTGAAGGCGGCTTGACAGAGCAGTCGCATCCATGCGACAATATCCGTCCATGCCGCACCCGGCCCCCGACTACCGCCAAGAGAAGTCCGAGTCCGCAGAAGGCTCTGGACGCGCGGCGTCACGCTGGACGGCGTTCCATTCGCGCTTGGACGAGGACGTCCTGGCCGAGGCCTTCCCCGGGCGTGGCTACGAGGCGGAAGAGCTCACAGACACAGTGCGCGAGGACATCGCCCACGCTGCCCTCGAAGAGTCCGAGCTGATCGGCTTCTGGGTGGCGTGGCACCTGGCAGGAGGATTCGCCAACCTCGAGCGCGGGGGATGGCACCGGGCCACCGTGTTCCGGAAGGTGAGGGCTTTCCGGAGCGCCTTCGGCGCCCACCCCGATGACTACCGCTTTCCCTGGATCACCCTCGACCTCGAGCAGGCCTGGCAGGGCCAGGTCGAGCGCCAGATCGCCTACCACCGCGGCGAGCTCGGGTACTGAGCGCCATGACCGTCTCTCGCCCTGTGCCGACCCGTGACTCCGTAGTCGCAAATCTGCGGGTTGCTGGCTCCGAGGACCCGGGGTCTGTCAGGGAGCTCTGCTCGGGGTTCGACGCCCTCTACCTCTCGGCGAGGGCGATCCTCGGCCCGCTGTTCCTCGAGCACCTGGAGAACCGCCGGCGCTGGGCAGACCGTGTGCGGCTCGCGACCCCCTGTGAGATCGGGGAGGAGATCTTCGCGATGGCGCCCCACGCCTGGGGCCGCTACCGGTACTGCCTCGAGCACCGAATGGCCCGGATCGGGCTGACCACGAGCGACCACCTCCCGACCGTTCGGGTCCAGCCCCGCGCAGAAGCCCTGCACTCGCTCGGGCCCAAAGGCACCGTCGAGGCACTCACCACGGTCCTTTCCCCAGCGCTCGGGCAGCTGTCTTGGAGCGTCAGTCGGGTCGACCTGTTCAGCGACTTCCAGGGCTTCGAGGTCAGCGCCGGAGAAGCCGCCCGTTTCATCTGCAGAGCCGACGCCCGGACGACGTTCGAGATGGCCGGCAGGTTCACCGGCTTCACGTTCGGGTCCCGCAAGTCGAAGACCATCACCGCGCGCCTCTACGACAAGACCGCCGACGTCGAAGCCAATGGGGGCGACGTGGTGGCACGAGCTCTGGGGCGACGCCTACCGGCCCGGTCAGCCCGTCTGGCGCCTCGAGTTCGAGGTCGCCAGGGAGGCACTCGGCGAGTTCGGGCTCTCGGGCGTCGACGAGGCCCTCGCCGCCGCCGGGGACGTCTGGGCGTACGCGACCGGCGAGTGGCTCACGATGAGGGATCCCCGTGACGACGATGCGAATCGCTCGCGCTGGCCGCTTTCCTCCGAGTGGCGCAAGGTCCAACAGGCGAGCCTCCTGCAACGCCGTGTCGGCGCCGAGCGGATCGCCCGCCGCCCGGCGCGCCGCGTCGATCGCCAGGATCCTCCCGGGGCTCACCGGCTACCTGGCCTCTCGCGGCGGTCGTCGGGACCGACGACGTCGACGACACGGTCGTGGCCGCAGCACCGCATCTGCGCGACTACGAGCATGTGAGCCGGATCACCTTCGCCGAGCGCGTCGAGCGCAAGCGTGTCGCAATGGGACCGCAGTGACCACCGCACCGGACGGCCAGCTCCCGGAGCAAGCCGACCTGCTCGGGATGCTCGATCGGGTCGTCGATGCCCGCATCGAAGCGAGGCTCGGCGCGTTCGCAGAGCATCTCGGCGCCGTGATCGCACGCCACGTCGTCGCCATGCTCCGCTCGGAGGACCGAGTGGTCACCGACGGAACTCAGCGTCTTTTGACCGTGCCCGAGGCAGCGAGGCTCCTCTCGGTCTCGCGCTCGACCGTCTACGAGCTGATGAAGCGCGGAGATCTACACGCAGTCAAGGTCGGCGCCGCTCGGCGGATCGCAACCGACTCACTCGACGCGTTCCGATCGTCGCTGAAGGACGGGCAACGCGGTGGTCGGCCACCGCTGCGCCGCGCACCGGCGGCGTAGCTTCCGCGGCACTACGACGAAGGAGGACCCTCGTGGTAGAGATCGTGAAACGAACGACGAGGCGTGGCGAGTCCCGCTACGACGCCCGGGTCTGGGTGGATGGGCGAGGCGTCATGAAGACGTTCGCGCGTCGCAAGGACGCCGAGGCGTGGGCAGCGGACGCAGAGGTTCGCCGCTACTCGGGAGTGCTTGTCGAGCCCGCGGGCGGCCGCATCAGCGTCGCGCAGCTGGCAGAGCTGTGGCTCGAGAGCAATCCAGGCAAGCGCGAGAGCACCGTCGCCCGGGACAGGGTCGCCATCGACGTCCACATCGTCCACATCGTCCCCGCCGTCGGTGCCCGTCGCATCGGAGGTCTCCGGCAGCCGGACGTGCAGCAGCTGGTGAACCGCTGGAGCGAGACGATGGCACCGAGGACGGTGGCGCGGACGTACGGGACGCTCAGAGCGATGCTGGCGTACGCAGTGAACGCAGACCTGCTCGTCCGCTCCCCTTGTCGACGGATCAACCTCCCGAAGGGCGTCAAGCGCGCACCGCGCGCGCTCAGTCGAGAGGAGGTCGCCGCCATCGCCGCGAAGATCGACGTGCGGTACCGCATGATGGTGTGGCTCGCGGCGATGCTCGGTCTGCGTTGGGGCGAAGTCGCAGGCATCCGAGTCTCTTCGGTCGACGTGCTCGGCCGGCGACTCACCGTGAGCGAGGCCGTCGTGCGCGACCGCCACGGCCGGTCCATGGCCGGGCCGCCGAAGTCGTAGGCGGGAATCCGCGCGCTGGCATTGCCCGTCGCGCTGGCACAAAGGATCGGTGCCCACATGGTGTCGGCAAAGTTGACGGGCGCAGATCGCGATGCGCTGTGGTTTCCGTCGACGACCGGAGCGGCCATGAGCTACTCGAACTTCCGACAACGGATCTGGCTTCCGGCTGTCGAGGCGGCGGGGCTCGCGGGAGCCAACTTCCACGACCTGAGGCGGACGAACGCATCGATCATGGTTGCCAGAGGCGTGGACGTGAAGACGGCGCAGCGACGCCTCGGCCACTCCGACGTCAGGCTCACGCTCGAGCTGTACGCGCAGGCCACATCGGCCGCGGATCGGACGGCTGCCGACACCCTCGGAGCGAGCTTCGCGGGCGTGTTCCGCCGCGACACTCGCGATAGAACCGCGATGGCCCCGAGCAAGCGAACCAGTCGGAAGGCCGAAAGGGCCTCTGACCAGGGAAAATGTGGTCGGGCTGCCCGGATTTGAACCGGGGACCTCTGCGTCCCGAACGCAGCGCGCTAACCAAACTGCGCCACAGCCCGTCACCGAGGTCGCCCCCGGCAGACCGACAGCCTAACCCAGCACCTCGGGCCCTTCGCCGGGCGACGCGTCCCCGTCGGATGGCGCGTCCGGCGCCGGCGTCTCGGCGACCGGTGTCAGGGTGTCGGTCCGGGGTCCGCCCGCCGTCGCCGCGTCCGGCGGCCCCATGACCGCCGGGGGCGCGGGGGCCACCGAGCCGCCGTGGTGCGGGGGGCGGCGGCGGACGAGGATGCCGGCGATCCGCCGCTTGTCCATCTCTTGGACCGTGAGGTCCCAGCCGTCGACCCGCACGCTCTCCCCCTCGACCGGGATGTGCCCGAGCGCGTCGAGGACGAAGCCCCCGATGGTGACGTACTCGCCGTCGGGCACCGCGATGTCCAAGCGCTCGCGCACCTCGTCCACGTTGGTCTGGCCGTCGACGAGCCATCGGGCGCTGTCGACGCGCACGATCGACGGTCCCTCGTCGACGTCGAGCTCGTCGTGGAGCTCGCCCACGATCGGTTCGAGGAGATCCTTGACGGTGAGCACTCCCGAGACGCCGCCGTACTCGTCGACGACGACGGCGAACCCGCGTCGGTGACGGCGCATCTCCACCAGCGCGGCGAGGATCGGTCTCGACTCGGGAACGACGTAGGCCTGCCTGACCCGCCGCGAGATCTCGATTGGCGAGAGGCCGGCGGGTTCGCGCCCCTCGGCCGTCTTGGCCGGCGAGGGCCGGGGCGCCACCGGCTGGTGCGCAGGTGACGGGTGGGCGGGGGGCGGGGCGCTCGTCACCTGCGCCGGCGGGCTGTCCGCGGACCCGGGTACGTCGTCGTGGGTGAAGGGGAGCTCGCCTTGGGCGCGGTCGCCGTCGGGTCCGAAGAGACCGCCGCGCCAGCGCCGGGTGCGGAAGAGGTCGTTCACGTAGAGCACCCCGACCACATCGTCGAGGCCGCCGTTGACGACCGGGTAGGCGCTGTGGCCGGACTCGCGCACCGCTCTCGCCACGTCCTCCGCGCTCACCGGGATGGACAGCGCCACGACGTCGGTTCGAGGGGTCATCACCTCCCGGACGTCCATGTCGCGGAGATCGCCGAGCGCCTCGACGATGACCCTCTCCTGCTCCGCCGCATCGGAGTGCTCGTACGCGGCGTCGCGACGGGCTCGTCTCCCGCGCGCCTCGGTATCGCCGCGTCGCCACAGCAGTCGCCGGCGCGGGCGCCGCGGCGCCTCGCCGTCTGGTGGAGGCCGGTTGGCGCGGCGCCCCGCCACGATGCCGCGTCAGCCGCCCGTGCCCGGCAGCGACGGCAGTGCAGAGGCGACGAGCACGGGAACCGGCTGGTACGACTCGTCGTGGTAGGTGCCGCCGTCGAGCAGCGCGCGGGTGGCTCGTCGGACCCGGATGGGGTCCAGAGGCTTGACCAGCCATCCCTCCGCGCCGGAGCGGCGCGCGAGGAAGACGTCCGGGCGGCGGTCGAGCAGCATGAGCACCGGGACGTGGGGGATGTCGAGATACGACTCTTCGAGTCGCAGCTCGAGGCAGACGGCCATCCCGCCCATGTTCCCCATCTGCAGGTCGACCACGACGAGGTCCGGCGGGTCGTCGAGGACCAGCCGGACGACGCCCGGGCCGGACGACGCCTCGACCACCTCGACCTCGGGGCCCTCGGTGACCGAGGCAAGCTCACGACGCATGCTCGGCGCGTCGCTCGCGACGAGGATCCGGGCCACGGTCGGAGACTACCCGACCCCCGCGACGCCACCCGTCGGGGGCTCGCCCGTCGCCGCCGGGTCCCCGACCGTGAACAGCGCGTCGGCGACGGCGCCGAGGCCCGCGACATCGTGGACGTCGGTGGAGAGCAACGGCACGCACGACACCGGGGCAGGGGCCGACGCCGCGGCCAGCGCGGCGAACGCCTTCTCGTCGACGTCTGCCTCCTCGTCGAGCTCCGTCACGTTCGTCACGAGGACGCGCAGCGCGCTTCCCGCCTGCGCCTCGGGGAGCGAGACGCCGGAGGGGACGAACCTCGGGTGCACGCGGTTGACCACGAGCGCCGCGGTGCGCGCGCCGCGCTCGTCGAGGCGCGACGCGAAGAACCCCGCTTCTTCGACCGCGTCGGCCCGCGGGGAGGTGACGACGACGTATGCGGTGGCGGGGTCCGCGAGGAGCTCGCGCACGGCCCGCGCCCGCTCGTCGAAGCCGACCTCCATGCCCTGGAACGCCTGAAAGAAGGCGACGGCGTCCTGCACGATCTCGGCGCCCGCGACCCGCGAGATCGTCTTCAAGAGCGCCTGCGTCGCCAGGTTCAACGCCTTGAGCGACAGGCGAGTCGGCGCCATGAGCGCGCGGAAGAGGCGGTTCTCGAGGAATTGCGTGAGCCGTCTCGGTGCGTCGAGCAGGTCCAGGGCGTTGCGCGTGGGCGGGGTGTCGACGATCACGACGTCGAAGTCGTCCGAACCGGCCAGCTCGTAGAGCTTCTCCATCGCCATGTACTCCTGGGTGCCCGAGAGGGCGCCCGTCAGGTTCTGGTACAGGCGGTTCGCCTTGATCGCGGCGGCCTGGTCGGCTGTGCGTGCGTACCGCTCGACGAGCTCGTCGAAGGTGGTCTTCGAGTCGAGCATCACCGCGTGGAGCATTCCCGGCCAGTCGCCGGGCACCACGATCGGCTCGTTGGGCAGCGACTCCACCCCCATGGCGTCGGCGAGCCGACGCGCCGGGTCCACCGTCACCACGCAGGCGCGTCGCCCACGGCGCGCGGCCTCCAGCGCGAGGCTTGCCGAGACGGTCGTCTTCCCGACGCCGCCCGGCCCGCAGCAGACGATGACGGAGCGGCGTTCGACGACTTCGGCGAGGCTCGGAGGGTGGGCCGTCCCGGGGGCAGGGGCCGGGGCAGGGGCCGGGGCAGGGGCCGGGGTGGCCGTTGCCGGGCCGGTTCCCGGTGTCGCTCCTTGCGTTGCGCCACTCATGTGACGCCCTGGGGTGCGGGAAGCGCTTCGATGGCGCCCGACATGGCCGCGGCGAGCCGGTCGAGCTGGTCGGGGCCGATCGCGGGCGCGGGGATGCGTGGGATACGGAGCTGGGGGAGCCGGAGCTCGCGCTCGAGTCGGTCGACCTGTTCGTCGACGAGCCGGAGGCGCCGCAGCCGGAAGGTGCGCGCGGCCTCCAGCGCGCCGAGCGTCGGCGCGTCGAGCGTGACGCCGGCGTCGCGGGCCGCGACCGCCGAGGGCACCGCCAGGTCGGCCGGCCCCTCCTCGAAGCAGTTCACGACGACCGGTCCGAGGTGGATGCCGACGCGGTCTGCGAGCAGTCGTGCCGACTCGACCGTCTCGCTCACCGGCATCTCCTCGGGGAGGGTCACCGGCAGGACCCGGCACCGGTCTGGGTCCCGCAGCAGCTCGACCACGTCAGCGGCCTGCTGCCGCACGGGCCCGCCCCGTGCGGCGTCGAGGAGCCCGCTCGCCGAGGTAAGGAAGGTCATCGCGTGGCCCGTCGCCGGAGCGTCGAGGACGACCATGTCCGCGGCAGCTGCGCGCTCGAGCTGCTTGACCTTCCCGAGCACCAGGACGTCGCGGATGCCGGGAATCGCGGTCGCCACCACGTCGAGGACGCCACTCGACACGAGCCGTCTCGAGACCCGCTGGAGGCCGTGGTCGGAGAGGTACTCGAGGAGGGCGTCGTCCGGGGTCAGCCGCCTGGCCCAGATCGCCCCCGGAGGGGGCCCGCCGTCCGATCCGGGAGCATCTGGCCCCGCGCCGCGCAGCGCCACGGCCGGGTAGCCCACCGGGCCCGGCCGCCCGAACGTGGCCCCGAGGCCGTGCTTTCCCTCGAGCTCGATGACCAGGACCGACAACCCCGCCGCGGCGGCGGTCGCCGCCAGGACCGCGGAGATGGTCGTCTTCCCGACGCCGCCCTTGCCGGCGACGACCCAAACCCGGCTCTGGCCGCACCACGCCGCGACGTCCATCCCCGGCGAGCGTAGTTCCGCGTGGCGGCACGCGGGGCCGTCCGCCGACAAATGACCTGGTCAGCGCCCTTGTTTGAACTTGCAGCGGGCCAGTACTCTTGGCAACGCACGTGAAGGGGGGCGGTCTCGGTGGCGATGCGGAGCGCAGGAGCAGCCTGGCAGGCCAAGGCGGCGTGCCGGGGACCCCAGTCGACGGCCTTCTTCCCCCCGGCGTACGCCGAGCGCAAGGACGAGCGGCTCGAGCGCGAGACGCGTGCGAAGGGGATCTGTGCAGGCTGCATCGTGCGCGAGGAGTGCTTGGACTACGCGATCAGGATCCGTGAGCCCCACGGCATCTGGGGCGGCCTCAACGAGGTGGAGCGCAAGCAGCTTCTGGAGCGCCGCGCCGGCTGAGGGCCCCGCAGGCTCCCCTCGCTCCGGTCGCCCTACGGCAGCACCCCGAGCGCTTTTGCCGCGGCTCGCACCCCGGGGCTCCGGCAGACCCGCTTCGGCCGCTCGCCGTCGGCCTTGCAGATCGTCGCAGACAGGTAGTTCGCCGATCCCACGATCGCCTGGGTCGCGGGCGCCTTCGGGTCGGTCAGTCCGGTGGCGATGTCGTTGACGTTCAGCTGCTGGAGGACCGAGGGGGAGAACTGCCCGCCGGTCACGACGGCAGCGTTCGCCACGTCGACGAACGGGACGTCCCCGCCGGAGGAGCCCGCGGTCGGGTGGTCGTAGGCCTCGAGCAGCGCCCGCACCTTCGGGGTGAGATGTTCGAGCACGGCGTAGGCGGTGCCCGCGCCGTTCTTTTGGTCGCCGTAGTGCTCGACGAGCACCGCGCTCAGGTACCTCGAGCGGTAGCGGGTGCCCTGGAACGTGAACGTCGGGGTGCTCGGGAACGCCTCGTTGCCGCCGGACTGGCTGGCGTACAGCGTGCTCCCGAAGGTGCCGAAACGCGAGAGCGCCGCCACGAGCGCCCATCGCTCAGCCGCGGAGTAGGGGCTGAACTCGTTGCCAACGAAGACGAGCTCCGGCTTGCCGTCGGCGGTGAGCGGCGGCTGGCCGCGAAGAAGCGCCGGTGGGGTCAACGTCGCGTCCGACGACTTCACCCCGACCGTGTCGAAGACGGACGCCGGGATCGTGGTGACCGCCTTGACGACCGACGGCGGCGCGGCGGTCGGTGTCACCGCGCCGCCGGGTGTCGACGTGGTCGGGGTGCCAGTGACCTTGATCACGACGAGCACGATCACGATCACGAGCACGAGCACGACGGTCCCCCAGGTGAGGAGCGACGTCGCCGGACGGCGCACAGCCTCCGAGGGGTCGGGAGGTGGTGCGGGAGCGTCGTGCGTCGCGGCGGGATCGTTGGTCGTCATCTCCGACGAGCGCGCCCGGGGGCGGCGGTCAGCCTGTCCAGTCGTGCGCCGATCGTGTGCCCCAGCCGAGCATCTGCGGCACCGTGATCATGAGCAGCACGAAGAGGAGGAACGTGACGACGTGCACCCCCGTGCACCACAGGCAGATGTTCTTGATGATCAGGAACTCGGCCGAGACGAGGTAGAGCACGAAGCAGATGCCCCCGGCCCCCATCGCGAGCCGCAGCCCGTGGAGGCGTCGGTCGGCCGAGCGCCAGGCGACCGGCAGGTTCACGGCCGTCATCGCCACGAAGAAGATGAGCCCCCACAGCGCGACGGGCACGCCCAGGAAGTAGGACTGGGCACTGGTGGTGACCTTCTCGCAGTTCACCAGCCCGGAGCCCGAGCACACGAGGCTGGCACCCGAGAAGTGCGCGACGGTGAGGTAGCAGGAGACGCCGAGCCCCACGAGCGCGAGCCCGAGCGCCGCGTACGTCCGCCACCGGGCCGGCTCGACGACGCCGCGTGTGTCGGGGTCGGGCAACCTCACCGATCGCAGAGCGTGGGCGATCCCGCCCCGCGGCGCCTGCTGGCGTGCCCGGGCGGCAAGCGACTGCTGCTCGGCGCGCTCACGTCTCGTCGTGCGGGCGGAGGACCCGGATCTCGTGCGCGTGGCGCTCATGACCGTCCTCAGCCGGAGATCTTGAGCGCGCTCGCGGCAGCCTTGACGCCGGCGCTCGAGCACACGGCGCCGGGCTTCCCGCCGTCGATGCTGCAGATGGCGGCAGACATGTAGTTGGACGTGCCGAGGACCATCTTCCCGACCGAGTTGGACGGGTTCTTCAGGGCCGCGGCGATTGTCTTGCGTGAGAGTGTCTGGAGCGGCTGGGGGTTGAAGCTCGCCCCGGAGAAGATCACCTTGTTGCCGACGTCCACGAACGGGATGTTGCCCGAGCGTGTTGTGGAGCTGATGTCGTACTTGGCGATGAGCGCGTCGTCGGCCCTCGTCGGCTTGTGGATCAACGGCCGGTGGCCTGTGGCCTTCTCCTGGCCGTAGGCCTCGAGCAGCCTCGCAGAGATGTAGGGGCTCGTGTAGGTGGCGCCGTTGAACGTGAAGGTCTGGGTCTTCGGGTAGACGTCCTTCGGCGCGGACTGCATGGTCCTCAGCCCGCTGAACGTCCCGAAGCGCGAGAGCGAGGTGATGATCGACCACCGCTCCGCCGCGCAGAACGGGCAGAATTCGCCGAGCAGGACGAAGAGGCCCGGCTTTCCCTGCAGCGTGAGCGGCTTCTGGCCGGTCTCCACCTTGGGCACGTAGTTGAGCCCCGCGATCCCGGTGCCCGCCGAGTTGTACGCGGAGAGCGGCACATGGGTGAGGTCGTGCATCACGGCGGCGGAGACGGGGGTCGGCGTGTAGATGATCCCCTTGTCTGTTGTCGACGAGATCTGGCTGATGCCCACGACGACGCCCACGATCACGACGACCAGCGCGATCGCACCCCAGACGAACAGGCTCGCCCGGGACCGCCCCGGGTGCGAGGGACGACGAGCGGGTGCACGGCGGGCACCCGGCGGCCGACCGCCCCGGCCGGTCTGTCTGGGTGCCGGACCGCGTCCGGCCTGTGGACGCTGGCCGGGTCGCCCCGGTCCACGCCGGCCTTGTGCGCCCGGCTGGCCCTGGCCCCGCCCTCCCCGTGCCGGGGCCTTTGCGGCTTCCTTGCCGCTGACCGGCCGGCTCAGCTGGCGGCTGCGCTCCTTGGCCGCCGCGCTGCGCTGGGGATTGTCACTGGCATTGTCCGCCATGGCGTCGAAGTTCCTTGGTCATGTGCTGTGGGAGGCAGTGCGGTCCCGACCGCACGATCGGGGTCGGTGCCGCCCCGCCGCCGCGCACGGGATTGCGCGGGCACCGAGCGTAGACCAGGCCCGGGTTGGGCGGGATTCGGGGCGACCTGCGCTGCGCCGGTATCCTCGCCGGTCGTGGCCCATGTGGGCGGCGAGGCCGAGGTGGCGTGGTGACCCAGGACCGGCGGACGGATGCGGTGGTCCCGCGGCCCGCGGCCACGGTGATGGTCGTGCGCGACGGTCCCCACGTCGCGGCGCCCCTCGAGGTGCTGATGCTCCGGCGGAGCCTGCATGCGGATTTCGTCGGCGGCGCGCACGTGTTCCCAGGCGGTGCGGTCGATCCCGGCGACGGCGGGGCCGGCGCGTCGTGGCCCGTCAGGGGGCTGGACGACGAGGTGGCCAGCGCGACGCTGGGCGTGTCGACGGGCGGGCTCGCCTACTGGGTCGCGGCCGTCCGGGAGTGCTTCGAAGAGGCCGGCCTGCTGTACGCCTGCGGCGCCGACGGCGCCCCCGTCGATTTCGCAGACCCGGGCGTCGCCGCCCGGTTCGCACGGCACCGAGCAGCGCTCAACGCGCGGGAGCGCTCGTTCGTCGAGGTGTGCGAGTCCGAGGGGCTGCGGCTCTCCCTCGACGCGCTCCGCTACTTCGCCCACTGGATCACCCCAGAGGGGTCGTCCCGCCGCTACGACACCCGCTTCTTCGTGGCGCCCGCCCCCGCCGGCCAGACTCCTGCACACGACGCGGGAGAGACGATCTCGGACGTCTGGGTGCGCCCGGCGAAAGCGCTCGCCAGCCACCGTGCCGGCGAGATGGAGCTCATCCTTCCGACCATCCGCAACCTGCAGGCGATCGGTCGCTTCGCCACCACGGCCGAGCTGCTGGACGCGGCCTCATCCGTCGGCGACGTCCCGACGGTGCTCCCCCGGGTGGTCACAGACGACGGCGGGCTGCGGCTTCTCCTGCCGGGCGACCCCGGCTACGACGATCCGGCAGCGGCGCCGGGGGGTGGCGCCGGCGCCGGCGAGCTCGACCTCGACGAGGCGGCCCGGCGGTCGTCGTGGGCGGCGAACCGTCCAGCGGAGCGGACAACTGGCGGGGTGTGCGAGGAGCCCGGTGCCTGACGCGACACCCGCTCCCGTGCCGGCGCCGGTGCCCGACACCGGCCGCGGTCCGGAGCCGGCGCCGGGTCGCGTCGACGAGGTCATGCCCGGTCTGCGTCGCGTCACCGCCGCCAACCCCGGCGTGATGACCGGACCCGGCACCAACACCTATCTCGTCGGCCACGGCGAGGTCGCGGTGGTCGATCCGGGGCCTGACGACCCGTCGCACCTCGACGCGGTCCGCGGCGCGGCCGCCGCCGCCGGGGACCGGATCCGCTGGGTGCTCGTGACCCACACGCACGCCGACCACGCGCCGGGCGCGGCCCGCCTGGCGGTGGCGACCCGGGCGGAAGTGGTCGGGTACGCGGCGCGCGGGGGGTTCTCGCCGGACACCGAGGCGCGCGAGGGATACGTGCTCGACACCCGGTCGTTCCGGCTGCGCGCGCTGCACACCCCGGGCCACGCGAGCGACCACCTGTGCTGGCTCCTCGAGGAGCCGCGCGTGCTGCTCTCGGGCGACCACGTCATGGACCGCGTGACCGTCGTGGTCGCCCCGCCCGACGGGGACATGGCGCAGTACCTCGACAGCTTGCGTCGCGTCGCCGACCTCGACCCGCCGCTCGAGGCCATCGCGCCGGGCCACGGTCGCCTGCTCGGCGCCCCCCGGGCCGTGATCGAGGCCGTGGTCGCGCACCGGCTCGCCCGAGAAGCGCTCGTCGTGCGGGCCCTCGACGCCGTCGGGCCCGCGTCGCTCGACGAGCTCGTGCCCGCGGTCTACGCGGACGTCGACGCGTCCCTGTTCGGGGTCGCGCGGCTCTCGCTCTGGGCGCACCTGCGCAAGCTCGCCGCAGAGGGGCGCGCCGAGGAGGTCGCCGGCACGCGCGTCCCGACCTACCGCCCCGCGGTGCGCACGGGGGCCGCCGGCTCCTGAGCCGGTCGGGGGGCGCCGGCTGCGTCCGCGACGGCATCGAGGAGCCGTGCCGTGCAGCCCGACGTCTCGACCACCGGGGCGATGTCCTCGGCGACCGTGCGGGCCAGCTCGGCGAAGACCGCCGCGAGCGCTCCGTCGCCGAGCGCGACCGGCCGGCCCTCGTCACCGGCCGCGGCCATGTCGGGATGGATCGGGATCGTCCCGACGAGCGGCACACCGAGACCGGCCGCAAGGCGTTCGCCGCCGCCGGAGCCGAACAGCGCGTACGTCGTCCCGTGCGCACAGGTGAAGTCGCTCATGTTCTCGACGACGCCCGCCACGCGCAGGTACCCCCGTCGGGCCATGTCCGCGGCGCGTGCGGCGACGCGCTGCGCGGCGACGGGCGGCGTGGTGACGAGGAGCATCTCGGTGCGGGGGAGCATCCGGGCGAGCCCCATCTGGACGTCGCCGGTCCCGGGCGGGAGGTCGACGAGGAGGTAGTCGAGATCGCCCCAGTGGGCATCTTGGAGGAACTGCTGGACCGCGCGGTTGAGGAGCAGGCCGCGCCACATCACCGCCCGGTCCTCCTCCGCGAGGAAGCCCATCGAGAGCACGCGGAGCGCGCCGTCGCCGACGCGCTGCTCGAGCGGCACCATCTTGCCGTCCCGCGCCTCGAGCCGGCCCTCCATGCCCAGCAGCCGTGGCACCGAGAACCCCCCGATGTCGGCGTCGAGCACCCCGATCACCAGTCCGCGGCGCGCCAGCGCCGCGGCGAGGTTCACCGTGACCGACGACTTGCCGACGCCCCCCTTTCCCGAGGCGACCGCGAGCACCCTGGCCCGCGGCGGCACCGCGGTGGCAGGGGCGTGCTCGCGTGCCTTCCAGCGCGCCCGCGCCATGACCGCCGCCCGTTCCTCTGCGTCCATCTGGGCCATCGAGAGGTCGACGGACCGCACGCCACCGAGCGCGCCGACGGCGCCGCGCACGTCCCGCTCGATCTGGGCACGCAGCGGGCAGCCGGCGATCGTGAGGGCCACCTCGACGTGGACGTCGCCCGCCGCCGACACCTCGACCCCCCGGACCATCCCGAGGTCGACGATGTCGTCGCCGAGCTCCGGGTCGACCACGCCACGCAGGCGCGCCAGGACGTCCTCGCTGGTGGGCGGTTCCGCGGGGGCTGACACGATCGAAGCCTAATGGCCTGGACCCGGGGCTCCCGGCCTCGCGAGGCCCGGGGCCCCCCGGCCCGCCGGCCCCCAGGGACGCGGCATCGGCCCGCCGGAGGCACCGATAACATGGCGTCGCCGTACCAGCGAGCAGCCCCAAGGAGGCCATCGTGACGACGATGACGACGTCGGTCAGCATCGGGAAGAAGCCCGACCCGGTCACGCTGACCGAGAGCGCGTCGGCCAAGGTCGCGCAGCTCCTCGCAGAGGAGGAGGGCGGCGACGGACTGGCGTTGCGTGTGGCGGTCAAGCCCGGGGGCTGCTCCGGCTACAGCTACGAGATGTTCTTCGACTCCGAGCAGGACGACGACGACGTCGTCCGCGAATTCTCCGGGGTGAAGGTCGTCGTCGACCCGACCAGCGCCGAGCTGCTCACCGGTGCCACGCTCGACTACTCCGACGGGCTCCAGGGCGCCGGGTTCCACATCGAGAACCCGAACGCCACCCGCACCTGCGGGTGCGGCTCCTCCTTCAGCTGACCGCCCCGGGTGCCGGGAGGCGGCGCCCGCGACCCGCGCGATGACCGTCGCGTTCCGCGTCGACGGTCGCGACGTCACCGTCGAGGACGATGCCGCCTCGCTCCTCGACGCGCTGCGTGAGTCGCTCGGCATCCGCGCCCCCAAGGACGGCTGCAGCCCTCAGGGTCAGTGTGGCTGTTGCACGGTCTGGGTCGACGGCTCGCCGCGGGTCTCCTGCGTGACGCCCGTGCGCCGTGTCCGCGGGCGGGAGGTGACCACGACCGACGGCCTGCCGGTCGAGCTCGCCAGTCGTTGGGCCGACGCGTTCGTCGCGGCGGGGGCGAGCCAGTGCGGCTTCTGCACCCCGGGGATCGTGCTGCGCCTCGCCGCCCTGGAACGGCGGGCGACCGGGGGCAGGCCGCTCGACGAGGCGGCGATCCGCACCGCACTCGCGGCCCATCTGTGCCGGTGCACGGGGTGGCAGTCCATCGTCGAGGCCGCCGCCTCGGTGCTCGATGTCACGGTGCTCGGTGTCACGGTTCCCGGTGTCACGGGTGCGGCCGCCGACGCCACGTCCACCGCTCCACCCCGAGCACCCCGTGACCCCCTGCTCGTGTCCTGGCGGGCACAGCTCGAGGGCCCGGCGTTCCAGACCTCCACCCGCGCAACGGTGCTCGGTGACGCCGGATTCGCCGACGACACGGCACCGGCCGGGGCG
Source organism: Acidimicrobiales bacterium (assembly GCA_035534455.1). Taxonomy (GTDB): domain Bacteria; phylum Actinomycetota; class Acidimicrobiia; order Acidimicrobiales; family RAAP-2; genus JAJYVT01. The sequence continues at coordinate 76,724 of DATLRV010000048.1, read as the reverse complement.
GCGACTGCCGTCCCCCGCGCCGACGGGTCGCTCGCCGTCGGGGCCGACCTCACCGACGCCCGGCACGCCGCACGCAAGGTGCAGGGTCGGAACTCGCCCGTCCCGCTGCGCCACCCGGTGTCCGTCGCCGACGGCGAATGGGCGCTCGTCCTCCGCACCACGTGGGTCGAGCCCGCCTATCTCGAGCCGGATGCGTCGTGGTGCGTGCCAGGAGGGCGCCCCGCGACCCCGCTCGCCAACGGCGGCGCGTTCGGGGGCAAGCGACGGTCGCCGGTCGCCGAGACCGCCCGTCGGCTGGCCGACGAGCGCGACGAGCCGGTCCGGGTCGTCTGGGCGCGAGAGGACGTCGCCCGGCGCGGACCCAAGCGACCGCCGGTCGCGCTCGGTATCCGTCCCGACGGCTCGGGTGTGCTGCGGGTCGCCCGCACGCCGCACGCGGACCTCGACGGCTACCGCGCACGGGTGGCTGCGGTGGCGCCCGGGCTCGAGGTCGAGCTCGTCGACGTGGCCGGTCCTCCGGTCTCGGCGGACCTGCGGGGGGCCGGGTGGGCCGAGGCCCTCGTCGCGACGACCGTGCTCGCCATTCGCCAGGCGGGCGATGTGCCGCCGGGCTCCCCCGTCGAGTTGACGGCGCCGGGCGGCGGCCGGGCGCGCGTGTCGGTCAGCCCGGACGGGCCGGTCCGCGTGGAGGTCTGGGCGGGGGAGGTCCTCGACGAGGTGGTGCTCCGCTCCTACTGCCTCGGCGCGGTGCACCAGGCGCTCGGCTGGGTCCGGCGCGAGGGGATCGCGGTCGACGACGCCGGCGAGGTCCAGGACCTGACGGTCCGTTCGTACGGCGTGCTGTCCGCGCGCGACACTCCCTGGGTGGACGTCACCATGCACCGAGAGGACCGATGGCCGGTAAACGGCTCGGACGCCGTGTTCGCGGCGACCGCCGCTGCGGCCTGGATCACCGACGGGCTCGTGCCGGAGTGGCCGACGCGCCGGGACGAGCGGATGGCGCGGTGAGCGCGCCGGACGCGGGCCCGGCGCAGGGCGGCAAGCCGGTCGGCCCGTACCGCCCGGTCGTGCGCGCCGGGGACTGGGTCGTCACCTCCGGCCAGGTGGGCGCGGTCCCCGGACCCGACGGCGCGCCGCAGCTCGTCGAGGGCGGCACGGCCGGGCAGCTCCGCCAGGTGCTCGCCAACGTCGCCCACGTGCTCGCGCAGGAAGGTGCGACGTTGGCCGACGTGGTCAAGACGACCGTGTTCCTCGTGGACATGTCCGAGTTCTCGCTGCTGAACGAGATCTGGATCGAGACGTGGCCCGAGCCACGGCCGTCTCGCTCGGCGATCGGGGTCGCGTCGCTGCCCATGGGCGCCCGCATCGAGGTCGAGGCGTGGGCGTACGCGCCGCGGCGCTGAGCGCGAGCCACACGGGTCCAAGCGGCCGCTACAGGTAGCCGCCGATCGGTGGGGGCTGCCGGGCCGGGCGCGGCGTGCCGAAGGCCGTGGTGCCGCCGTACTTCTCCTGGAGCACCGGCCCGAGCTCGTCCGCGCGGCGCACGACCGACTGGACGGCCGCCGCGAGCTGCGACTCGGCGAGCGGCTTGCCGACGACGTCCGAGAGCAGCACGACCGCGCCGTGCTCCCAGACGGCCTTCACCCAGTTGGTGCGGCGGTTGATGTCGTTGACGGTCTCTTGGATGTCCGCCGGGGCGCCGAACCCCCAGAGGATCGGCGAGAAGACCCGCACGATCGGCGCGTCGGGAAGGACGCGGACGAACGCGACGCTCTGTTGCGTCGGGATGGGGAAGTCCCCCTCGGTGTCCGTGCGCACGTCGTCGGTGCCGAGCACCTGGGCCAGCACCCGCCGGACCTGCTCGCGCAGCTCGTCGGGCCCGAGGGGCGTGTCGGGCACGACGAAGTGATCCGCTGCGTGCGTCGCGGGGATGGGCGCGATGGCCGGCGCGGGCGCTGACGCTGGCGCGGGCACTGGCGCGGGCACTGGCGCCGACCCGATGGCGAGCAGGTGATCCAGGACGATCGCCCGGAGGGCGGGGGAGCTCCGGCAGGTGCAGAGGTAGTCCACCTGCGCACGCGCGCCGTTGCCGGTGATGGAGGTGGTGCCGAGTCCCCGGGCGCGCAGCGCCGAGACCACCGAGCGTCGCAGTACGGGGTCCTTGGCGATCCACCGGTCCCGGAGCGTCGCCCACGCAGCCTTCACGAAGGCCTCGGTCGGCACCGCCCCGAAGCGCCTCGCCAGGGCCCGCGCGGTGTCGTCGCCCGCGAGTCCGAGATCGCCCGTCAGGTGTTGGCGTACTGCGGCCGGCAGCGCCGACCAGTCGAAACGCGCCGTTGCCACGTCGACCCCCTTCTCGGGGTCATTGTGACAGGGGGGCCCGGCGTGCGGTGCCCACGCCGTCCGCGGCTGCGGTGGACGCCTCGCCGACCCGGGAACCGGACGTCGACGGAGAGCCCGCGGTCCCCCCCTGTCCGGGCACGGGTGACCAGGCGGGCTGGCCGAACCGGTAGCCGACCGATCGCACCGTCTGGATGAGGTGTGCGTGCTCCTCGCCGAGCTTGGCCCGGAGCCGCCGGACGTGGACGTCGACCGTGCGCGCCCCTCCGTAGTACTCGTACCCCCACACCCGGCTCAACAGGGTCTCGCGGGTGAAGACCTTGCCGGGATGTGCGGCGAGGAAGCGGAGGAGCTCGTACTCCATGTACGTGAGGTCGAGGACGCGTCCGGCGACCGCCGCCTGGTACGTCTCGAGGTTGAGCACGAGCGGACCGTGCTCGATGACGTCGGGAGCCGTCGAGCGGCCCGCGCGCCACAAGAGGTGCTCGAGCCGCGCGGCGAGCTCGGCCGGCCGGGAGGGCAGCACGCAGAAGTCGTCGAACAGGTCGTCGCGCAGCTGCAGCTCCCGGAGCTGGTCGTCAGCGATCACGAGGAGGAGCGGGCTGACCGGGTCCTCCCTGCGGCGGAGCTGGCGGCAGAAGGCGAGCGCCCGGGACAGGTCGTCCGTGGCGCTCACCACCGCCCCGGCCCAGCCGTCCTTGGTGGCCGTCTGCTCGAGGGCGTCCGCGAACTCGCCGCTCGGCGCCGCGCGGAAGTCCAGCCCGCACTCGCGCAGCGCCGCGCCGACGACCGGCGGGACGTGCTCAGGGAAGCAGACGAGCGGCTCCACGCTCCCCAGTCTTGCCGTCGCCGCCCGCAGGCCGCGTCACAGGGGTGGCCGCGTCACAGGGGTGCCCGGGTCACAGGGGTGGCCGGGTCACAGGGTCGGCAGGTAGCGGTCGAGCTCGAACTGGGTGACCGCCACGTTGTAGTCACGCCACTCGGCGCGCTTGTTGCGGATGAACCACTCGAACACGTGCTCGCCGAGCGTCTCGACGAGGAGCTTCGACTCCGCCATCTCGTCGACCGCCTCCTTGAGGGAGGTGGGGAGCGCGCGGATGCCCAGCTCGCGCAGTTCCGGCCCCGAGAGGTCGAAGAGGTTGCCCCCGGCTTCGGGCGGCAGCTCGTAGCCCTGCTCGATGCCCCGGAGCCCGGCGGCGAGCACCACGGCGAAGGCGAGGTACGGGTTGCACGCAGAGTCCGGAGCCCGGTACTCCACGCGGGTGGACTCCTCCTTCCCGTGCTTGACGACCGGCACGCGGACGAGCGCCGAGCGATTGTTGCGCGCCCAGCCGATGTGCACGGGAGCCTCGTAGCCGGTCACGAGGCGCTTGTAGGAGTTCACCCACTGGTTCGTCACCGCGGTGATCTCCCTGGCGTGGTGGAGAAGTCCGGCCATGAACCGCTTGGCGGTGTCCGAGAGGCCGTAGGCGTCGGAGGGATCTGCGAACGCGTTGTGCTCTCCCTGCCACAACGAGACGTGGGTGTGCATCCCCGACCCCTGCACGCCGGCCATGGGCTTGGGCATGAAGCTCGCGTGGACGCCTTCGTGGCGCGCGGTCTCCTTCACGACCAGGCGCACGGTCATCACCGTGTCGGCCATGGTCAGCGCGTCCGTGTAGCGCAGGTCGATCTCGTGCTGGGACGGGGCGTCCTCGTGCTGCGCGTGCTCGACCGGGATCCCCATCTCCTCGAGCCGGAGCACCGTCCGGCGCCGCACCTCGCTGGAGCGGTCGTCGACCGAGAGGTCGAAGTAGGACCCCGCGTCGAGTGGCCTCGGCCCCGCCGCTGCGTCGGCGTCGGCGAAGTAGAAGAATTCGACCTCGGGCGCGACGAAGAACGTGTACCCGGCGTCCCGGGCGCGCTCGAGGGTCCGGCGCAGCGTGTGCCGTGGGCACCCCTCGAACGGCGTCCCGTCGAGGTTGAAGATGTCGCAGTAGACGGCCGCGACGGTCTCGTCGCGGCCGTGCCAGGGCAAGAGCTGGAAGGTCTTCGGATCCGGGCGCGCGAGCACGTCGGCCTCCTGGACCCGCGAGAACCCGTCGATGGCGGACCCGTCGAAGGTCATCCCCTCGTCGAGCGCGTTCTCGAGCTCGGCCGGGGTGATGTTGAAGGCCTTCGACGTGCCGAGCACGTCGGTGAACCACAGCTGGACGAAGCGGATCCCGCGCTCTTCGACCGTCCGCAGGACGTAGTCGCGCTGGCTCTGCACCTGCCGCCTCCCTACCGCTTGTCGCCCTCCGCCGCGCCGCACACCGTGTCGATCAGCAGGCGGCTCACCACGTAGGGGTCGATGTTCGCGTTCGGCCGGCGGTCCTCGATGTAGCCGCTGCGATCCTGGGCGACCTGCCAGGGGATCCGGACGGACGCGCCGCGGTCGGAGACCCCGTAGCTGAACTTGGAGTAGTGCTGGGTCTCGTGGTGCCCGGTGAGGCGCATCTCGATGCCGAACCCGTAGCTTTCGACGTGCTCGTCGACGTTCTTTCCGAGTGCCTCGCAGGCAGCCACGATCGCGTCCCAGCCGTCTTGTGACCGCATCTCTTTCGTCGAGAAGTTCGTGTGGCAGCCGGCGCCGTTCCAATCCCCGAGGATGGGCTTGGGCTCGAGCGTGGCCCACACCCCGGAGTCCTCGGCGACCCGGAACAGGAGCCATCTCGCCGCCCAGAGCTGGTCGCCGCACTCGGGCGCGCTGAGAATCCCGATCTGGAACTCCCACTGGCCCATCATCACCTCCGCGTTGGTGCCCTCGATGGCCAGTCCCGCGCGGAGCATCGCCGCGGTGTGGCGCTCGACGATCTCGCGACCGGGCATCTTGTCGCCGCCGACGCCGCAGTAGTACGGGCCCTGGGGCGCGGGGAAGCCTGTCGCCGGCCACCCGAGCGGGCGCCCGTTCTGGAGGAACGTGTACTCCTGCTCGAAGCCGAACCACGGCTCGTGCGACGCGTAGCGCTCGGCCGTCGCGACGCAGGCGGCACGCATGTTGGTCGGGTGCGGCTCCATGTCGACGTTGCGCACCTCGCACATCACGAGCACGCTGTCCTCCCCGCGCAGGGGGTCGGCACACACGAACACCGGCTGGAGGACGCAGTCGGAGCTGGCCCCGGTCGCCTGGTTGGTGCTCGAGCCGTCGAAGCCCCAGATCCCGGGCTTCTTGCCGGTGGCGATGATCTTCGTCTTGCTCCGCACGAGGGGCGACGGCTCCGTCCCGTCGATCCAGATGTACTCGGCCTGGTAGCCCACGGGCCGCCGTCCTTTCTGCCTGTCACCGTTGTCTGCCGATGATCACGTCGTGTTGCCGGCGCTTGGGGTCCCCACGTCCCCGCCTGCCGGGGCAATTAGAGCAGCGCCCCGTGGCGCGCCGATGTCCGGCGTGTGAACAGCGCGTGAATCCGCGACCGCGCGGGCTCGGATCCGGGTGCGCGCGCCGGCCGTAGGCTGACGCCCATGACGCTCCGGGTCGCCATGGCGCAGCTCGACCTGGTCGTGGGCGATCTCGAGGGCAACCTCGGGCGGATCCTCGGCGCGCTCGCGGGCGCCGAGGGCGCCGGCGCCCGGCTCTGCGTCTTCCCGGAGCTCGCGATCACCGGTTACCCGCCCGAGGACCTCCTCTTGAAGGCCGGCTTCGTCGCCGACGCCGAGCAGGCGCTGGAGGAGGTCGCGCGGGCGACCCGCGACTGCGTGGCGGTCGTCGGCTACGTCCAACGCCTCCCCGGCGACTTCGGGGGCATGGTGGGCGAGGAGGCCACCGGCGCCGAGTCCAGGGCGGACCCCTGGACCCACCGCCGGCCCCACCTCGCCAACGCCGCCGCAGTGTGTGCCGGGGGGAGGGTCGCCGGCGTCTACCGCAAGCGGCTCCTTCCCAACTACAGCGTCTTCGACGAGCAGCGGTGGTTCACCCCGGGGGACGTGCCGTCCCAGCTCTTCGGCGTCGACGGGGCGATCGTGGGGGTGTCGATCTGCGAGGACGTCTGGCCCGACGCCGGCCCAGTCGCCGCACTCGGCGCCGCCGGCGCGCAGCTGGTCGTGAACGTGAACGCCTCCCCCTACTCGCGGGGGCGGCGCGCCGAGCGCCTCGAGATGCTCGGCGCCCGCGTGCGCGAAGCCGGCTGCGCCATCGTCTACGTCAACCTCGTCGGCGGTCAGGACGAGCTCGTCTTCGACGGTGCGAGCCTCGCGATCGCCGCCGACGGGTCGCTCGTGGCGGCCGGCGCGCAGTTCGAAGAGGACCTCGTGGTCGTCGACCTGCCCGTGCCGGTGCGTCCCGCATCCGGCGCGCCCTTCGTGGACCTCCCCGCCGGGAAGCCGGCGCCGCCGTCCGGGGAGGATCCCCGCGTCGGCGGCCGTCGAATTCCGGCGCCCCGGGTGAACCCGCCGGTCCGCGACCCCCTCGACCCCGTTGCCGAGGTGTACGCCGCGCTCGTCCTCGGGACGCGCGACTACCTCGGGAAGAACGGCTTCTCCGATGCGGTCGTCGCGCTGTCCGGAGGCATCGACTCTTCGCTCGTTGCGGTCGTCGCGGCCGACGCGCTCGGGGCCGCGCACGTCCACGGGGTGGCCATGCCGTCGAGGTACTCGAGCGAGGGGTCGCTGGCCGACGCGCGCGAGCTCGCCGAACGGCTCGGCATCGACGTTCGGGTGGTGCCCATCGATCCGGCCCACCGGTGCATGGCCCAGGAGCTCGAGACCGCCCTCTCGTCGCCGCCCACCGGCATCACCGACGAGAACCTCCAGTCCCGCATCAGGGGCGTCGTGCTCATGGGGATCTCGAACGCCACCGGCTGGATCGTCCTCACGACGGGCAACAAGAGCGAGATGGCGACGGGCTACTCGACGCTCTACGGCGACTCGGCGGGCGGTTTCGCGGTGATCAAGGATGTGCCGAAGACCCTCGAGTACGAGTTGTGCCGGTACCGGAACGCACGGGCGGCTTCGGCGGGTGCGCCCGAGCCCATCCCGCGCGCCGTCCTCGAGAAGGCGCCGTCCGCCGAGCTGCGGCCCACACAGCGCGACGACCAGTCGCTCCCGCCCTACGAGCTTCTCGACCCGATCCTCGAGGCGTACGTGGAGCACGACCGCACGGCGACCGACCTCGTCGCCGACGGGGTCGATCCCGGGCTCGTCGAGCGCATCGTGCGGCTCGTCGACAACGCCGAGTACAAGCGTCGGCAGATGGCGCCCGGCGTGCGGATCACCAACAAGGCCTTCGGGCGCGACCGCCGGATGCCGATCACCAACGCATACCGCCCCGCGCCCCGGGTCCCGGCGGACAGTTGATGGCTGGCGCCGGACAGCCGGAGGCCGCCGACCCGGCCGGCGCCCGCGTCGCCGACCACGCCCTCACGCACGCGGATGCCGCAGTGCGCCACGGCGCCTATTGCTGGGTGGAGCGCCGCCTCTTCGAGCTGACCGGGACGTGGGCCGCCGCGCCCGATCTCCCCGATGCGGCGCGGGTCCTCTGCTTCGAGGCGAGCGCGCAGCACGCCTGGCACGCCGAGCTGTGGGAGGCCCGCCTGCCGGTCCTCGCCGGGGTCGACCCAGAGCAGCTCACGCGCCCGGTGGGCAGGACGGCATCGACGCTGCTCGCCCGCCTGGCGCCGGGGGCGTGGGAGGGGGACGACGAGACCGCCGGCCGCCGCTTCCTCGTCGGCCTCGCCCGGGTGGTGCTGCCGCTTCTCCTCGTGTCCTATCGGGAGTACGGCGACGGACTGGCGCCGGTTGCCGACGGACCGGCCATCCGAGCGCTCACGCTCGTGGTGCGCGACGAAGAGGAGGAGCTCGCCGCCGCGCAAGCCCTCGCGGACGAGGTCGTGGGCGATCCGGCGGATGCCCAGCTGGCCGCTGAATGGACCCGTGCGTTGGGGGACCCGGTGTTGCACCAAGGGAGGGAGGGCACCCTTTTCACCTGGTCGGAGGCCAATTTCGCCGGGTAAGGGCGAGAAGGTGCGGGGTGGCACTTGACCCCCCCTGTAAAATCACTTCACCGGCTCCCTGTGCCCGCACAGGAGTCGAGGTCCACGTAGGGCCGGCGCGGGAGCCGAAATGCCCGGCCGGCGCCGAACGTGCTACACGGGAAGGCTCGGGACGGGTTTTGGCGAAGGAACGCATCGAACGCGACGACGAGGATCTCGTACGTCTGTACCTGACCGATATCGGTCAGTACCCCCTGCTGACCAAGGACGACGAAGTCCGGCTCGCGCAGGCCATCGAAGCCGGCCGCGACGCCGAGGAGGAGACCCGCAAGGCCCCCAAGGCGCTTCCGGCGACGAAGAAGCGCGAGCTGCGCCGGGTGATCAACGCCGGCGAGCGGGCGCAGCAGACCTTCGTCCAGTCGAACCTCCGGCTGGTGGTCTCCATCGCCAAGAAGTACCAGGCGTCGGGCCTCCCGCTCCTCGACCTGATCCAGGAGGGGAACCTCGGCCTGATGCACGCCGTCGAGAAGTTCGACTGGCGCAAGGGCTTCAAGTTCTCGACCTACGCGACGTGGTGGATCCGCCAGGCCATCACGCGCGGCATCGCCAACACCGGCCGCACGATCCGGCTGCCGGTCCATGCGGGTGACACGCTGGCGCGTGTCCAGAAGGCCCAGGCGCGCCTCGAACTGAAGCTCGGGCGGCCGGCGACGCTCGCCGAGCTCGGCATGGAAGTCGAGATGCCCGAGGACAAGCTGGTGGAGGCGTTGCGGTTCCGGGCGGAGCCGCTGTCCCTCTCCGAGCCGCTGCGTGAGGACGGAGACGCAGAGCTCGGGGACGTGGTGGAGGACCGCTCCGCGGAGTCGCCTTTCGAGGTGGCCGCGGTGTCGCTCCTCCCCGAGGAGATCGGCCGCCTGCTCTCACCGCTCGACGAGCGCGAGCGGGAGATCCTGCGACTGCGCTTCGGCCTGGACCGCGGCGAGCCTCGGACGCTCGAGGAGGTCGGGGAGCACTTCAATCTCACCCGCGAGCGCATTCGCCAGATCGAGGCACGGGCGATGTCCAAGCTTCGTCACCCGTCTTCGGACACCGGCGCCCGGGACCTGCTCACGGTCTGAGCGCCGCCCGCGGTCCCGTCCCGCGCCGTCGCCCGCGCCGTCCGTGGGGCTGCGGCGTCCCGTCGTTGGGGCTGCGGCGTCCCGTCCGGGGACTACGATCGGGGCGATGAAGAAGCTTCTGTTCCTCGCCGTCCTCGTCGCCGTCGGAGTCGTCGCGGCTCGTCGCCTACGGGCCGCCTGAGCCCACCGCGTCGCACGCCCCGATCGCCGATCGGTCAGAGCGCGTGGTTCGCCAGCACCGCGCGCCAGCGCGCCACGCCGACACCGTGCTCCGTGGCCGGCCCCACCGGTCCCACCGGTCCCACCGGTCTCAGCGGTCCTAGCGCGGTTGCCCCAGCGCGCCGCTCGCTCCGCAGTTGGTCGTTCGGGCGCATGTGGCGGCTCCGCCACCACAGCGCCACCGCCCCGGCCGCCAGCGCGACGCCGGTCGTCAGCACCGGTGTGCGGACGGTCATCCGGTTCCGCAACCGCACCGGCTTGGTGAACTGCCGGACCTCCCAGCCGCGCTCGCGCGCGACCTTGCTCAGCGCGCGGTCGGGGTTCACCGCCACCGGGTGCCCCACCGCGTCGAGCATCGGGAGGTCCGTCGCGGAGTCGGAGTAGGCCGAGGACGACTCGAGGTCCAACGCGGCCCGCGCCGCGAGGGCGTGGATCGCGTCGGCCTTCCCTTCGCCGGACGCGTAGAACGCCATCTTCCCGGTGTAGCGCCCCTCCCCGTCGACCTCGCCGACCGAGGCGATCGCGCCGTCCGCGCCGAGGAGCTCGGCGAGCGGCACCACGATCTCCTCGGGTGAGGCCGAGACGAGGTAGACACGGTCGCCTGCCTGGTGATGGGCCTCCATCAACTCCAGCGCCTCTTTGTAGATGAGGGGCTCCACCGTCTCGAGCAGGGTCTCCCTCACGATCTCCCGGACCCGGTCGCGCGGCCATCCCTTCGTGACGGCGAGCATCGACTCGCGGATGCGCGCCAGCCGGTTCTCGTCCGCGCCGAGGTGAAGGTAGATCAGCTGCCCGATCAAGGCGCGTACCACCACGCGCCGGTTCACGAGCCCGCCGCGACGGAAGGGCGGACCGAAGGCCGGGATCGACCCCTTGGCGATGACCGTCTTGTCGAGGTCGAAGAACGCCGCTCTCACGCGCCAATCGTACGGTGCCCCACCCGCCATGCCGTGCCAATGGCGCTGAGTGCGCGCCGTGCGTGCCGCATGCGTGCCGCATGCGCGCCGCGTGCGCCGCGTGCGCACGGGGGCCGTCAGCTGCCGATGAAGAGCGCGTGGACTGTCGGCTCGACGTCGCTCGTGACGAGCACGAGCACCTCGTCGCCCGACTGCAGCACCGTGTCCCCACGTGGCACGACGAGCCGGTCCCGTCGGACGACGGCCACGACGGTGGCGTCGCGGGGCACCCCGAGGTCGGCGATCGCCACGCCGGCGGCCGGGGAGTCCTGTGCGAGCGTCACCTCAACGAGGTGCGCGGTCCCGCCCTGGAACTGCAGGAGGCGCACCAATGACCCGACCGAGACGGCTTCTTCCACCAGAGCCGTGAGCAGCTGGGGCGTGGAGACGTACACGTCGACGCCCCAGCTCTCGTTGAACAGCCACTGGTTCTTCGAGTTGTTGACCCGGGCAACGACTCTGGGGACCGCGAACTCCTGCTTCGCGAGCAGCGACACGACCAGGTTGTCCTCGTCGTCCCCCGTGGCGGCCACGACAACGTCGACCGAGGCGAAGCCCGCGGCGTCCAGCGACGACACCTCGCAGGCGTCGGCCGCGATCCAGTGCACGCCCGGCACCTCGTCGCGCCGCTCCTGGACGAGCTCGGGATCCTGCTCGAGGACGAGCACCTCGTGGCCGTTCGCCTGGAGATCCCGCGCGATCGCCGTGCCGACGCTCCCCGCTCCCGCGATGGCGACCCTCATCGACGTCCCTTCGGTCCCGCCGGCCCCGCCGGCCCTGTCGCCCCGCCGCCGTCGCCACAGCGCCGTTCGAGCTCGCCCACGGCGTCCTGGGTGACCGCCAGATGGAGGAGGTCGCCCTCCTGGCCGATCAGGTCGTCGGCGTGGACGCGGGGCACACCCGCGCGGGTCACTGCCACGAGGGAGATCTCCCCGGGAAGGTCGATGTCGCCGAGCCGCCGGCCCGCCCATGCGCCAGGGAGCTCCCTCTCGACGAGGCGGAGCTTGCCGGACGGGTCGGACCACTCGGTGGCGACCTCGCTCGTCAGCAGCCGCCGCCGGACCTGGTCGATCGTCCACGTGACGGTGGCCACGGTCGGGATGCCGAGGCGCTGGTAGATCTCGGCTCGGCGAGGGTCGTAGATGCGGGCGACGACGTGGACGATGCCGTAGGTCTCGCGAGCGATGCGCACGGTGAGGATGTTGCTGTTGTCCCCGTTCGTCACGGCTGCCAGAGCGTTCGCCCGGTCCGCGCCCGCCATGTCGAGGTGCGTGCGGTCGAAGCCCGAACCGTGCACCCGCTGCCCACTCCAGTCCTCGGGGAGCCGCCGGAAGGCGCGCGGGTTCCGGTCGATGATGGCGACGGTGTGCCCCTCACCGGTCAAGGAGACGGCGAGCCCCGATCCGACCCGGCCGCAGCCCACCACCACGACGTGCATCCGGCAAGTGCTACACGGATCGCCGCCGCGTGTAAAGACGGACGCATGGAGCACGCATACCGGCGTGGATGACGGGGACGGACGCCGCCGCCGCCGCTCTACGCTTGCGCGGATGCCCGATCCCGGCAACGGCTCCGACGCGTTCGGGGGACCCTGGCACCAAGAGCGCGCCGGCGCGGTCTTCGGGGACGCGGGTGGTGGTGCCGGTGACGGCGGGGCTGACGGCGGCGCTGACGGTGGCGGGGCTGACGGCGGCGCTGACGGTGGCGGGGTGGAGGGGACCGACCCGGTCGGGCGTCAGCCCACGCTCCGCGGCCCGGTGGCACCGCACGCAGCGGATACCGTCGTGCCGCCGCATCCAACGTCGATGACACGGCCCTCGGCGATCCCGGTCGACTCTGCGGCGGGCTACCCCGAGGCGTTCCGGTACCGGCTGAAGAACAAGCTGCTCGGACCGCCGCTCACTACCGACCGCCTCGCCGTCGAGCGGCTCGGTCGCCCGACGGCGCTCGCCGTCCTGTCGTCCGACGTCATCTCCTCCTCGGCGTATGCGACGGAAGAGGCGCTCATCCCCCTCGTCCAGATCGTGGGTGTCGCCGCCTTCTCGCTCGTCGTCCCGATCACCATCGCGGTGATCGTCGTCCTGGCCTTCGTCACCCTCTCGTACCTGCAGGTCGTGAAGGTGTACACGAAGGCCGGGGGCGCCTACGTGGTGTCGCGCGAGAACTTCGGTCCGCGGATCGCGCAGATCGCGGCGATGTCCCTGCTCATCGACTACACCCTCACCGTCGCGGTGTCGGTCGCCGCCGGCGTCGCCGCGCTGACGTCCGTCTTCCCGTCGCTCGCGCCGGAGACCACGTGGATCTCCGTCGGTCTCGTCGTGTTGATCTGCTACGCGAACCTCCGGGGCGTCCGGGAGGCCGGACGGGTCTTCGCGGTGCCCACCTACTTCTTCGTCGCCAACATGGCGGTGCTGATCGTGGTGGGCACGTACCGCGCGTTGGCGGGCCAGCTCGTCACCCACTCGATCCACGTCGCCGGGGCGTTCCACGTAGGCGCGCCGGGAAGCGGCCTTCTCTACGGGGCGGGCCTCTTCGTGATCCTGCGCTCGTTCGCGTCCGGCGGCTCGGCGCTCACCGGGACCGAGGCCATCTCGAACGGCGTGAGCATCTTCCGCCAGCCCGAGGCGCGCAATGCCCGGATCACGATGATGTGGATGGCGACGATCCTCGGCTCGCTCGTCCTCGGGATGAGCTCGCTCGCCGCGTTGACGCATCCTGCGCCCCGGATCTCCGGCACCCCGACGGTCATCGCGCAGATCGCCAAGTACGTCTACGGCACCGGCGCACTCGGCCAGACGGGGTTCGTCCTCCTCCAGGCGTCGACGATGCTCATTCTCGTCCTTGCCGCGAACACGAGCTTCACCGGCTTCCCCTATCTCGCGAGCTTCGCTGCGGCGGACTCTTACCTCCCGCGCCAGCTCAACCGGCGCGGGCACCGCCTCGTCTTCTCGACGGGGATCATCGCCCTCACGGTGGTGTCCGTCTTGTTGCTCATCGGCTCGCAAGCGAAGGTGGACAGTCTCATCCCGCTCTACGCCATCGGCGTGTTCACCGGCTTCACCATGGCCGGGCTCGGGATGCTCCGGTACCACCTGCGCCACCGCGAGCGGCATTGGCGGCGCGGCGCGGTGATCAACGGCACCGCGGGAGTGCTGGCCGGCATCGTCGACGCGATCATCATCGTCACCAAGTTCACCGAGGGGGCCTGGGCGATCGTGGTCATCCTCCCACTCGGCTTCCTCGCCCTGCTCCGGCTCCACAAGCAGTACCAGGAGGAGGGCGAGGTCCTCGAGGTGAGCGCCGCGAAGGTCACCGAGTCGCCGCTCCTCCGGCGCCACGTCGTCATCGTCCTCGTCGACGACCTCGACATGGCGACCGCCAGGGCGATCCAGTACGCGCGCACGCTCTCACCTGACGAGCTCCGGGCTGTCCACTTCGACATCGACAGCCGCGCCACGACGAGCCTGGAGGCGGAGTGGGGACGGCTCGGGCTGGCACGGCTGCCGCTCGACGTCGTCGACACGCCCGACCGCCGGCTGGGACGTGCAGCGCTCGAGCTCGTGGCCGACACCGTCGCCGACGGCGACACCGAGTGCACCGTCCTGCTGCCGCGCCGTGGGTTCGTATGGGGTTGGCAGCGGCTGCTCCACGACCGTACGGCGGACAAGATCGCCGGGGTCGTGAGCCTGGTCCCGCACGTCAGCGCAACCATCGTCCCCTACAACCTTCGCGGTGTCCCCGGGCGCGGCGTGCAGCGCTCTGCCGCCGCCCGCCGCATCGCCGACCGCCGCATGACCGCCGAGCGCACGGCCGCCGAGGGCAGGGGCACCGAGCGCACGGCCGCCCAGCGCACGGCCGCCCAGCGCACGGCCGCCGAGGGCACGGCCGCCGAGGGCAGGGCCGCCGAGGGCAGGGGCGCCGAAACTACGGACGCCGAGACGCCCGGGCGATCGGGCGAGCGGGCACCTGCACGCGAAGGGGGAGGAGCCAGAGAACGAAGAGAACAAGGAGAAGAAGGAGAAGAAGGAGAAGAAGGAGAAGTGGCCCGCCTCGAGCCCCCCGGCCAGGAAGGCCCCGACCGTGTACCCGACCGTGTAGAGGAAGACCGGACCGCGAGGAAGGCCACCGAGCGCGCCGAGCGTGCCGAACGCAAGGAGGAGCGCCGGGAGGAACGCGACCGGAAGGAGCGTGAACGCGAGCCGCTTTCCGGGGCCGATCTCGCGCTCGCCCGACGCGCGGCGGACACCCGCCCGATCGGCGAGGTCGAGTGGCGCCAGCGGGTTCGTGTGGCGGGCCGAGTGAAATCCGTCACCGTCCAGCCACGCGCCGGCACGTCGAACCTCGAAGCCACGCTCGCCGACCGCACGGGCGGGATCCTCCTCGTCTTCCAGGGTCGGCCGCGTATTCCGGGGATCGAGCCGGGCGCGAGGCTCGTGGCCGAGGGCATGGTCGGCGCATGGGGGCGGAGGCTCGCGATCCTGAACCCGGACTACGAGCTGGTGGCCGAGCGGGACGGTGACGGCCCGCTGGCTCCGCCGACCGGATGAGACGGGCCGGATGCCGCGGACCGGATGCCGCCGACCGGATGAGACGGGGCGGCGCCGTCCATCGGGCGTGCAGACCCCGTCACCGGCGTCAGGTTCTTGCCGGTGCGCCGAGAGGTGGCTATCGTGCCCTGCGCCTCGGGCGACCGCGCCCTCCGGCGTCCTCCCGCATGGCCTCTCCGGCGGCCGCGCTCGTGCCGACCTCGGAGGGAGGGCCACTACGAGGGGCGGAGCGAGGAAAGACTCAAGAACGCAGGACAAAAGCGCAGCACCGCGTCGGGGTCCCTCGGCGCAAGGACGGACGACGCAGGACCGACGAAGGTAGGAAAGGACACCGAGGATGCCGCACCCCGTCGTAGCGGAGGGCAGCTATCAGGCCTTCCACTTGGGCTCCGCCGACGAGATCTGGCTGATCCTGGCCCTGGTGGCCGGCCTGATCGGGATCGGGACCGGCGTCGTGCTCATGCGAGGGGTCCTCGCGGCCGACACCGGCACCCCCAAGATGCGCCAGATCGCCCAGGCGATCCAGGAAGGCGCCGAGGCCTTCCTCCGGCGCCAGTTCCGCACGATTGCCATCATCGTCGTCCCGCTCGCCGTCCTCATCTTCTTCACGGCGACCAAGGTGACCCGGCCGGACGGCTCCGTCGCCCTCTCCTTCGGCGAGGCCGGCATCTACCGGGTGATCTGCTTCCTCTTCGGCGCGGCCTTCTCGGGGCTCACCGGGTTCATCGGGATGAGCATGGCGGTACGCGGCAACGTGCGGACCGCTGCAGCGGCCGCGCGTGGCGGGAAGATGGCCGCCGCCCTGCAGGTTGCGTTCCGCACCGGGGCGATCACCGGCATGCTCTGCGTCGGCCTCGGGCTCCTCGGGGCCACCTCGATCGTCCTCATCTTCCAGAACACCGCCACGGCCGTGCTCATCGGCTTCGCCTTCGGCGCCTCGCTCCTGGCCCTGTTCATGCGGGTGGGCGGCGGGATCTTCACCAAGGCGGCCGACGTCGGCGCCGACCTCGTGGGCAAGGTCGAAGCAGGCATCCCCGAGGACGATCCGCGCAACGCGGCGACCATCGCCGACAACGTCGGCGACAACGTGGGGGACTGCGCCGGGATGGCCGCGGACCTCTTCGAGTCCTACGAGATCACCATCATCTCGTCGCTGATCCTCGGCTACTCGGCGTTTCGCACGCTTGCCGGCCACTCGACGGACCCCACGCCGGCGGTGATCTACCCGCTGATCGTCCCGGCGATCGGCATCGTCGCATCGATGATCGGGGTGTACACCGTCCGTGCCCGCGCGAAGGACCGCAACGCGATGGCACCGATCAACAGGGGCTTCTGGCTCGCCGCACTGCTGACGGTGATCGGCGCCTTCTTCGTCGCCGACTTCTACGTGCACGACCTGACCGTCTTCTGGGCGGTGCTCACCGGCGTCGGGCTGGCCCTCGTCCTCAGTCTCATCACCGAGCAGTTCACCTCGACCGAACGCGGGCCGGTCCACGAGATCGCCGAGTCCGCACGGACGGGCCCCGCGACGACCGTGCTGTCGGGCTTCTCGACGGGACTCGAATCGTCGGTGTGGGCCATCATCGCGATCGCGATCGCGATCGGCGTGGCGATCGGCCTGGGTCGCGGCAACATCGAGCTGTCGCTGTACCTCGTGGCGCTGATCGGCATCGGGCTGCTCGCGACCACCGGCATGGTGGTCTCGGAGGACAGCTTCGGTCCGGTGTCGGACAACGCGGCCGGCGTCGCGGAGATGTCCGGCGAGTTCACCGGGGAAGCCGAGCGGATCATGGTGAGCCTCGACGCGGTCGGGAACACGACGAAGGCGATCACCAAGGGCGTCGCGATCGGTTCCGCGGTCATCGCGGCCGTCGCGCTGTTCGCCGCGTTCGTGGAGACCGTCGGCACGCAGCTCCATCTGTCGCCGACGACGCTGTTCCACAACCCGCTCACGCAGATCAACGTGTCGAACCCGACGACGTTCGTCGGGCTGCTCATCGGCGGTTCGATCGCCTTCTTGTTCTCGGCCCTCGCGATCCGGGCGGTCGGCCGCTCGGCGGGGACCGTGGTCCAGGAGGTGCGCCGCCAGTTCCGCGAGCACCCCGGGATCATGGACTACACCGAACAGCCCGAGTACGGGCGGGTCATCTCGATCTGCACGGCTGCCGCGCAGCGGGAGCTCGCGACGCCGGCGCTGCTCGCCATCCTGTCGCCGGTGATCGTCGGTTTCGGGATCAACTACCTGGCGCTCGGCGGCTTCCTGGCGGCGGCCATCCTCACCGGCCAGCTGATGGCGAACACGCTCTCCAACTCGGGTGGCGCGTGGGACAACGCCAAGAAGTACATCGAGGACGGCCACGAGGGCGGCAAGGGCTCCGACCCCCACAAGGCCGCCGTCATCGGCGACACGGTGGGTGATCCGTTCAAGGACACTGCCGGCCCCGCGCTGAACCCGCTGATCAAGGTGATGAACCTGGTGTCGCTCCTCGTGCTCCCCGCGGTCATCACGCTGCGCAACAGCGACGTCCGGTACGTGATCTCGGGCGTCGCCCTGGTCGTGCTCCTGGCGGCCGTCGCGTTCTCCAAGCGCAAGGCCCCGGGCATGGACGTCGGCCTTCCTGGGGGCGACGTGGCGGTGGCGACGACGCCGCCCGCCTCGACGGTCGCGGCGGCGGACTGACCGGCTGCGGCGGCGGACTGACCGGCGGATCCCCTCGGCCAGGATTCGCGTCGACCCGGCCGAATCGAGCCGGGGGATGCCTTGACATGGCCTGGCGGAGCCGGGAGCCTGTCGTCGTCATGAGACAAAGGGGTGGTTCGGTGGACCCGGCGCTCGAGGGAAGCGCAGTCGGTGGGTAAGGCGCTCGTCATCGTCGAGTCGCCGGCCAAGGCGCGCACGATCTCGCGGATGCTCGGCCCGGACTTCGTGGTCGAGTCGTCGGTCGGGCACGTGCGGGACCTGCCGCGCGGCGCCGACGAAGTGCCGGCGGCGTACAAGGGAGAGGACTGGGCGCGCCTGGGCGTCGACGTGGACAACGGCTTCAAGCCGCTCTACGTCGTCTCGCCGGAGAAGCGGTCCGTCGTCGCCACCCTGAAGGCTCGCCTGAAGGAGGCGGACGAGCTCTACCTCGCCACCGACGAAGACCGCGAGGGAGAGTCGATCGCGTGGCACCTGACCGAGGTGCTCGCGCCCCGCGTGCCGGTGAAGCGGATGGTGTTCCACGAGATCACCCCCGTGGCCATCCGCAGGGCAGTGCAGGAGTGGCGGGAGCTCGACCGCCGGCTCGTCGACGCGCAGGAGGCCCGGCGGATCCTCGACCGGCTCTACGGCTACGAGGTGTCACCCGTCCTGTGGCGCAAGGTCATGCCGCGCCTGTCGGCAGGTCGCGTCCAGAGCGTCGCGACGCGCATGGTCGTCGAACGTGAGCGGGCGCGCATGCGGTTCCGCTCCGCGACCTGGTGGGGGGTGGAGGGGACCTTCGCCTCTCCGGGCACCGGCCAGGCGGGCGACGGCGCAGACGGCGGCGGCCGGGACGAGACGTCCGCGGAGCCGGCACAGTTCTCCGCCACTCTCGTCGCGCTCGGCGGGACGCCCGTCGCCACCGGCCGCGACTTCGACGAGCATGCCGGCGTCGCCTCCACGAGGGTTCGCGTGCTCGGGGAGACCGACGCCCGGTCGCTGGCCGAGGGCCTCACGGACGCGACGTTCACCGTTCGCTCGGTTTCCGAGCGCCCGTTCCGCCGGTCGCCCGCAGCCCCGTTCATCACCTCGACGCTCCAACAGGAGGCGGGCCGCAAGCTCCGCTTCAGCGCACAGCGGGCGATGCAGGTCGCCCAGCGCCTCTACGAACAGGGTTGGATCACCTACATGCGGACCGACTCGACCACCCTCTCCGACGAGGCGCTCGCCGCGGCCCGCTCCCAGGCGACCACCCTCTACGGCCCCGGGTACGTGCCGCCCGAGCCCCGGCGTTACGAGCGGCGCGTGAAGAACGCGCAGGAAGCCCACGAGGCGATCCGGCCCGCCGGTGACGTGTTCCGCACGCCCGACGAGGCCTCCCAGACGCTCCACGGGGACGAGCTCCGGCTCTACGAGCTCGTGTGGAAGCGGACCGTGGCCTCCCAGATGGTCGACGCGACCGGAACGAGCGCCCAAGTCCGCATGGTCGCCGCGATGCCGCAGGGAGCGCCCTCCCTGGGGGGGTTGGAGGCGGAGGTCTCGGCGAGCGGGCGAGTCATCGCGTTCCCCGGCTTCCTCCGCGCCTACGTGGAGGGCGAGGACGACCCCGAAGCCGAGCTCGCCGACCGCGAGGTCGTCCTGCCGCGACTCGCCGAAGGCGACCGGGTCCGGGCCCTCGAGCTCGTCCCGGGCTCGCACGCGACCCAGCCACCGGCGCGCTACACCGAGGCGTCGTTGGTGAAGGCCATGGAGGAGCTCGGTGTGGGACGGCCGTCCACGTACGCGAGCGTCATAGCCACGATCCAGGACCGGGGCTACGTCTGGAAGAAGGGGAGCGCCCTCGTGCCGAGCTTCACGGCCTTCGCCGTGGTCGGTCTGCTCGAGCGCTACTTCCCCGATCTCGTGGACTACGGCTTCACGGCCGCGATGGAAGACGACCTCGACGAGATCGCGAGCGGACGCTGGGAGGCCCTCCCCTGGCTGACCCGGTTCTACTTCGGCCAGGACCGAGCGGAAGCGGGGCACGACGGGCACCGCCCCCGCGGCGACCGCGCGACGGACGCCCAGAAGGCCGCCGCCGAGTCCGAGACGGTCCGCCTGGGCCTCAAGGAGGCGGTTGCCGCCCACCTCGGCGTGATCGACGCCCGGGAGGTCAACTCGATCCCGATCGGCAACGACGCCGAGGGGCGCCCGATCGTCGTGCGCGTCGGCCGGTACGGCCCGTATCTCCAGCGCGGCGACGACCGCGCGTCGATCCCCGAGGACGTCGCGCCCGACGAGCTCACCATCGAGCGGGCCGAGGAGCTCCTCGATGCACCGTCGAGCGACCGGGTGCTCGGGACCGATCCCGAAACCGGGTTGGAGGTGCAGGTGCGGGCAGGGAGGTTCGGCCCCTACGTCCAGCTCGGTCCCGCCACGCCCGACGGAGAGAAGCCCCGGACCTCCTCCCTCTTCCAGTCGATGTCACCGGCGACCGTCACGCTCGATCAGGCGCTCGAGCTGCTGCGCCTCCCACGCACGGTGGGTACCGTCCCGGGCACCGGCGAGGAGATCCTTGCGACGAACGGCCGCTACGGGCCCTATCTCAAGCGCGGCACCGATACCCGGAGCCTCTCGTCCGAGGAGCAACTGCTGACCGTGTCCCTCGACGAGGCGCTGGCCCTCTTCGCCCAGCCCAAGGAGCGGCGAGGACGCGGCCAGTCGGCGGCACCGCTGCGCGAGCTCGGTGCGGACCCGGGGACCGGACTGCCCATCGTGGTGCGCGAGGGGCGCTTCGGCCCCTACGTCACGGACGGCACCACGAACGCGTCGCTGCGCAAGGGTGACGACCCGATGACGGTCACCATCGAGCGTGCGGCGGAGCTCCTCGCCGACCGCAGAGCGGCCGGCCCGTCGACCCGGCGACGCGCCGGGGCCAAGAAGGCCGGCGCGAAGAAGGCCGTGGTCAAGAAGGCCGGCGCGAAGAAGGCCGGCGCGAAGAGGGTCGGCGCGAAGAAGGCTGTGGCCAAGAAGGCCGGCGCGAAGAAGGCTGTGGTCAAGAAGGCTGGCGCGAAGAAGGCCGGGGCCAAGAAGGCCGGCGCGAAGAAGGTCGGCGCGAAGAAGGCCCCGGCGTCGACAGGTGCCACCCCGGAGGCGGCGAGCGAGTGACGCCCGGGCACGGGCGCCTTGTGGCGCTCGAGGGCGTCGACGGCAGCGGCAAGTCGACGCAGGCGAGGATCCTGGCGTCGTCGCTCGGCGCGGAGCTCACGTTCGAGCCTGGCGCGACCGAGCTCGGGAGTGCGCTCCGGCGGCTCCTGCTGGAGCCGGACCACTCCGCCCCCGACGTGCGTACCGAGGCGCTGCTCATGGCGGCAGACCGCGCACAGCACGTCGCCGAGGTCATCCGGCCCGCGCTCGATGCCGGGCGCCTGGTCGTCACGGACCGGTACTCGGGGTCGACGCTCGCCTACCAGGGGTACGGCCGGGGCATCCCGGTGGACGAGCTCCGGCGACTCGTGGCGTGGGCCACCGCCGGCATCGAGGCCGACCTGTCCGTCGTGGTGGACGTCCCGCTTTTCGTCGCGCGCCGGCGGCTCGCCCACTCGTCGGCCGACCGGCTCGAGCGCCTCGACGAGGATTTCTTCTCCCGGGTGCGCGCCGGGTACCTCGAGCTCGCGGCTGCCGATCCCGCGCGGTGGGCGGTGATCGACGGGGACGCAGACGTCGACGCGGTGGCCGCCCTCGTCCACGGCGTGGTGATGCAGCGGTGGCCGACCCTCTCCTCGGGCAGGGGAACGAGGTGACTGCGGCGGAAGAAGCCCTGGACGGCCCGCCCGACGTCCCGCCCGACGGCCGCACCGGCCCCCCCGGCGGTCCCGGCGAACGGCCCAACCCCGCCCTGTTCGACGGCGTCGTCGGCCAGCCGCGCGCGGTGGCGTCCCTGCGAGCGGCGGCGCGCCAACCGGTCCACGCCTACCTCTTCGTCGGCCAACCGGGGTCGGGATCCCGAGCTGCCGCGCGGGGGTTCGCCGCGGCATTGCTGTGCCCCGACGGGGGGTGCGGCAGCTGCGACACCTGCCGCAGGGTGCTCGCCGGCACGCATCCGGATCTCGTCACGGTGGAGCGGACCGGCGCCGCGATCGACGTGGACGACGCCCGACGCCTCGGGACGCTCGCGCTGCGCCGCCCGCTCGAGGCCGCCCGGCAGGTGCTCGTCGCGGGTGACATCCACCTCGCCGAGCGCGCGGCGCCGGCGCTCTTGAAGACCCTCGAGGAGCCACCGGCGACCACGGTCTTCGTGCTCCTCGCCGACGATGTCCCGCCCGCCCTCGTCACTGTGGCGAGCCGTTGCGTGGAGATACTGTTCCCGCCCGTCTCGACGACTGCCCTCGCGACGTGGCTCGTGGGTCGCGGGGTCGACCCCTCCCGCGCGCGGCTGGTCGCCGAGGGTGCGGGCGGCGACGTCGATCGTGCGCGCCTGCTCGCCGACGACCCGGGCTTTGCGGACCGGCTCGCGTTGTGGCGGTCGATCCCGGGGCGCCTCGACGGGCACGGAGCAGTGGCCGGCGCCCTCGCCCGGGAGCTGCTGGCGGCCACCGACCGCGCGCTCGCCCCGTTGCGTGCTGAGCACGACGCGGCGCTCGCCGCGCTCGAGGCGGACGCCAAGGCGATGGGGGAACGGGGGCTGCCGGGCCGCAAGGAGCTCTTGGACCGGCACCACCGTGAGGAGCGGCGCTGGCGCACCGAAGAGCTGCGCACCGGCCTGGGCGTGCTCGCGCGGGCGTATCGCGACCGCCTCGTCGACTCGGTGGCGCCGCCGTCGTCTGCGGCATCCGACACCCGGTCCCTCCGTCCCGATGAGGCGAAGGGTGACGAGGCGGCGGTCGCCCTCGTAACCGACGCAGCGGTGGCGCTCCGCCGCAACGCGCAGGAGACGCTCCTGCTCGAGGCGCTCTTCGTGCGCCTCGGACAGCTGGGAGGCTGAGCCCCGAGGAGGCTGAGCCCCGAGGAGGCTGAGCCCCGAGGAGGCTGAGCCCCGAGGAGGCCGAGCCCCGAGGTCGCTCCGCCCCGAGGTCGCTCCGACACGGGTTTAGGGGCGCCCGGCATGTCTTGCATGACTCCGGACACCTACCAGCAGGCAGGACTCGGCCGGGGGCCCGTCAGTCCAAACTCCCTCTCCGGCATCACTGACTCCGGCATCACTGACCAGATCGCCGGGGAGGGACGCGGCACGCCAGGGCATACGATCTCGTCGACGCCTCCTACCGGCATCGGAGAACGACATCATGAGCCAGAGCGACGATTGGTCACCCGACGAACGGTTGGGTACCGAAGCCTTCGAGCAGGGTGACGAGGCGCTCGACGAGGGCTCGAGGACGGACCCGGGACTGATCGAAGCCATTGAGAACGATCCGTCGCTCGATCCGACGCTCCAGGTGGACGAGCGAGAGCTCGAGGAGACCGGGGCCGGCTTCGACGACCCCGAAGAGATGGTCACGCTCGAGGGCGGCGGCGACGACCCCGACGGGATGGGAGGGCCTTCGCGACCCGGCCGCTCCCGACGTGAGGACGAAGACGGCTGGGACCTCGACGCTCCGATCGCGCGCTCCAACGAGTCTGACGGGGCTTCGACGGACTGAGACATCACGCCTCGTTGAACGCTGGGACGACCATGACCCTCGAAGGGTGTGAAATGGGAAAGAACACAGAACTCGACGCGCACCATCGGGCCACCATCGAGAAGATCTTCAACCATCCGGTGGGCCACAACATCCAGTGGCACGACGTCCTGTCCCTTCTTCGCAGTGTCGCCACCGTCACGGAAGAGGCTGGTGGTCGCTACACGGTGACCCTCGGATCTGAAACCGAGACGGTCGACAGTCCGCGACATCACGACTTGGATGCGCAGCAGGTCGTCGACCTCCGGAGGATGCTGAGAACCGCCGGGATCTCCCCGCGGGCGACACCGCGCCCAGACCCGCGCTCAGACCTGCGCCCAGACCCGCTCCCAGACCACGAGGAATCTCCAGGCTCCTGACATTGCAGACATTGCCGGCTGATCCGTCGCCTCACGAGCATCCCGGTAGAGCCCCGGGCTCCGCAGCGTCCCCGGGTGCGTCGCCGGTCGTCGATCGCACTCCCTGAGGTCGTCTACGATGGCGCCTCGCGTACAGTTGGGCCCGCGTCGTTCGTGTCCGCATTCGTGACCAACATTTGCCTGGGTAGCTCAGTCGGCAGAGCAGCGCACTCGTAACGCGCAGGCCGTGGGTTCAAGTCCCACCCCAGGCTCTCGGTGACCGCTCCGACCCGCACCCCGGCGGCCGTGCCGCTTGACCCGGCCCTCGTGGGGTCGCTCGAAGACGTCGTCGGCGCCGCGCAGGTCCTGACCGACCCCGACGTCGTCGCGTCGTACGCACGCGACTGGACGGGACGCTTCATCGGCGCGACGCAGGCCGTCGTCCGCCCCGGCTCGGTCGACGAGGTCGCCGAGGTGGTGGCCCGCTGTCGCGACCAGGGCGTCGCGATCGTGCCGCAGGGCGGGAACACCGGCATGGTCGGTGGCAGCGTCCCTCTCCATGGCGAGGTCGTGGTCAGCCTCCGCCGGCTCGCCGCGGTCGGACCGGTCGACGCGGCGGCGGGGCAGCTGACCGCGCAGGCCGGCGTCACGTTGGCGGACGTCCAGGCCGCCGCGCGCGACGCCGGGTGGGCCTACGGGGTCGACCTCGGCGGCCGCGACAGCGCGACCATCGGGGGCAACGTCGCGACGAACGCGGGGGGCCTGCGGGTCCTTCGCTACGGCGACACGCGCGCGCAGCTGCTCGGGGTCGAGGCGGTCCTCGGCACGGGCGACGTGGTCGAGCACCTGGGTGGGTTGCTCAAGGACAACACCGGCTACGCCCTGCACTCGTTGTTGTGCGGGAGCGAGGGAACGCTCGGCATCGTGACCGCGGTGCGCCTCCGGCTCGTCCCTCCAGCCCCCCAACGCGTCGCGGCGATCCTGGGCATGAAGGACACGTCGTCGGCCGTCGCCGCCGCCCTCGAGCTCCGCCGGACGCTGCCCGCCCTGTCCGCGGCGGAGCTGATGCTGAGCGACGGGATCGACCTCGTGTGCCGGGTCACGGGCTCGCCGCCGCCGCTCGCCGGCCCGCACGAGGCGTATCTGTTGGTGGAGGCGTCGGGCACGGCCGACCCGACCGGGGACCTCACGACAGCCGTGGCGGCGCTCCCCGGGGTGGAGGACGCGGCGGTCGCGGTCGAGCCTCGGCGGATCGACGCCCTGTTCCGTTACCGCGAAGGGCACACCGAGGCGGTCAACTCGCTCGGCGTACCCCACAAGCTGGACGTGACGCTCCCCAACGGGGTCCTCGCCGAGATGGTGGACCGGCTGCCCTCGGTGGTCCGCACCGTCGCGCCCGACGCGTCGGTGTGGCTGTTCGGCCACGTTGGCGACGGCAACGTCCACGTCAACGTCACCGGCCTGGCGCCCGACGACGAGCGGGTCGACGACACGGTGCTCAGGGCGGTAGCCGAGGTGGGGGGGAGCATCAGCGCGGAGCACGGCATCGGCACGGCCAAGCGCCGGTGGCTGTCGCTCAACCGCAGCGAAGCCGAGCTGCGCGCCTTCGCCGCCCTCAAGCGCGCGCTCGATCCCGCCGGGATCATGAACCCTCACGTCCTGGTCGGTCCGTAGCGAGGGGATCGGCAGAGCCTGAGGCGGTCACCGACTCGCGGCACGCGCGCATCGCGGCCTCGAAGGCGTCAGACCGCTCCCGGTAGTCGCGGAACTGGCCGAAGCTCGGCGCCGCCGGGGAGAGCAGCACGACGCCGCGGTCGCCGCCGCTGCCGCGGTCGCCGCCGCCGACGCCGCGGTCGCCGCCGACGCCGCTGCCGCGGTCGCCGCCGACGCCGCGGTCGCCGCCGCCCGGGTGCGCCCGCGCCCAGGAGAACGCCGCGGCCGTCGCGGCGCAGAGGTCGTCGAAGTCCGTCGCCGGCACGCCGGCACGCCGCACGCGCGCGGCGATGCGCGGCCCGGCCGAGGGGAGCGTCGCAACGAACGTCTCGCCGCGCCGGGAGGCGACCGCCTCCGCCAGCGGCCCGTAGTCGATACCCCGGTCCTGGCCGCCCACGAGAAGGGCGACGGGGCGGTCGCCGAGGGCGTCGAGGGCGGCCAGGGTGGGCAGCACGTTCGTCGAGAGCGAGTCGTCGACGAACTCGACGCCCCCGACCGTGCCGATCGGGCGGAACCGGTGCTCGAGCGGCGTGAAGCCCGCTGCGGCGTTGGCGACCAGCGCGTCGTCGGCGGCATCGGGGATGCCCAGGCCGAGGAGGCAGGCCCGCGCGATCAACGCGTCCCGGTGGTAGTGCCGGCCGGGCAGCCCGAGGGCTCCCGTCCACGGCCCCTCGAGCTCCGGATCGCCCTCGGCGACCCACCAGACCTCCGGGCCGAGCAGCGCGGCGTGCGCACGGAGGACCTCGCTCGAGGCGTCGGCGATCGTGAGCGCGGCCCCGGGCTGGCTGCACAGCGACAACTTGTCCGTGTAGTAGGCGTCTTCGGACCCGTGCCAGTCGAGGTGGTCGGGGGCGAGGGAGGTCACCGCGACCACCGGCGGCGAGGACGCGACGTCCGTGGCCTGGAAGCTCGAGGTCTCGACGACCCACGCGTCCCAGTCCTCGCCGGCGTCGGGATCCCACGGCGGCACGCCGATGTTGCCGGCGACGAGACCGCGCAGGCCGAGCCCGCGGAGGAGATGGCCGGCGAGCGCCGCGGTCGTGCTCTTCCCCTTGGTCCCGGTCACGCACACCACCCGGGACCGGTCGACGTCGTGCAGCCACAGTCCGAGGCCGCCGGCGACCGGGATCCCGTCGTCGACGAGCGTGCGCACCGCCTCGCTGTGCCGGCTGATCCCCGGGCTCTTCACGACGACCTCGCACGAGCACAGCGCGTCGAGGCCCGCGTCCCCCGAGACGACGCGCAGCCCCCCGAACGCAGGCGCCACCGGCGCGTCGTCGACGACGACGGGCACGACGCCCATCCGGCGGAGTCGCCGGAGGTTGGCCGCGCCCTCCATGCGCAGACCCCACAGCCCGACACGTGCGCCGCGCAGGTCCGACCAGCCGATCGCCGGCCGGCCAGGGGGGCCCGCCCTCCGTCCGCCTGCGCTCATCGCGCGGCGGCGCGGGTCTCGTCGCGGTAGCGCGCCGGCACGGCGTCGGGACCTCCGGCGGCGAGGAGACGCTGGATCACGGTCGCTCGTGACGCGGGGTCGGCCAGGAGCGCTGTCGCCGCGAGCACCTCTGCGGCGAGCCGCTCGAGTTGCGCTGTCCCTGCCCGGTCCGGGCGGGCAGCCGCGAGGACCGTCGCCGCCCGGCACTCCGGCTCGTCACCGACGCACTCGAACGGCTTCGGTCCGTCCCCGGTGCCGACGAGCGCCCGGAAGCGCTCCGACAGCGCCGGGTTCGCGAGCGGCTCGTGCCCGCCGAAGATCGTCGACAGCTCGGCCGCTCCGACGTAGGGCGCGAGCACGAGGTCGACGAAGCAGCACTTGTCGCAGGCGCCGCACCAGTGGTCGAGCCGGCGCGAGGGGTCGATGGCGAAGACACGGTTGCAGCTCCGCACCACCGGGTGGAAGCGGTCGAGGCCGGCGAGCTCGCGGGCGACCCAGAGCTCCGAGCGGGCACGCAGCAACGAGAAGTACTCGGGCGCGGGGGAGAGAGACCCGGCCAGGATCCCTCGGAACGCCGTCTCGAACTCGGCGCTCTTCGACCACTGGTGGTTGACCGGGCGGCCACCGTCCCACACCGTGGGTGCGGACGCGGACCGTTCGTTCGACATGACGACGGCGTCGTGGCCACCGAGGACCGCCGCCACGACCGCGATGGCGGACAGGATCCCGGTGACCGGCACGTGTCCGTTCAGGAACCCGTTCGCCGCGGACTGCAGCACCGACGGGTCGACGCGGCGCTCGGCGCGCACGACCGGGAGCCCCGTCACGGCGGCGGCCTCCTCGATCGCCGCGAACCGGTCCCCGGCGCGGCTCACGACGAAGAGCGACGGGTCGACCCCTCGCCGGGCGATGTGGTCGACGGTGACGATCGAGTCGATCCCCGCGCCGAAGGGGACGAGCGGTCTCGCTGTCGTCAGCGCCGCGCCGACCGGGGGGCGCCCGGCGACGTCGTCACCCACGATCTCGAGCCCGGAGAGGTCAACAGCGTTGCGGTAGGCGAACTCTGCCAGGCCCTCGACGTAGAAGGTCCGGAGGAACGCGCGCTCCGCGGCGGTCGTCGCCAGGGTGCCGAGATCGACCACCGGAGGCGCGCCGGTCTTGTAGTACGAGACACCCGCGAGGAGAAACAGGATGCGGGCCGCCGCGTCGACTGCCGCCGAGTCCCACGCGGCGGACCACATCTCGTCAGCATCCGCGGGTGCGTCGGTCCGAGACGCAGGGGAGAACGTGACCTCCTCGGTGAACCGGTGCGGGCCGAGGGCATAGCGGCAGACGACGCGTCGCCCGCCGGCGTCGAGCTCGTAGCCTTCGTAGATGAACCGGTCGGCGCACATCGTCGTGGCAATGCTACGAGCGGGGTCGGGGGCTCACCGCAGACGCGCGAGGAGGCCGAAACGGCCGCAGGGGCGGGTCGTGCGGTCGGAGAAGAAGGGCCCGTCTCCGCTGGCGAACGGGGAGTGGGAGATCCGCTCCTCCGCGACTCCCGCGGCGCGCAGCCGCAGCCGGTTGGCGCCGGCGACGTCGAAGCGCCAGCGGTCGCCGTGTGGCCACAGCACCTCGTGGGCGTCGCCGCCGAACGCGTCGTCCACCGCCTCGGCGACCTCCGAGCCGACGACGTAGGTGCTCGGCGACACGGTGGGGCCGATCGCCGCCACCGTCCGCTCGGGTCGTGCCCCCATGGTCGCCATCGTCTCGAGCGCCCCGCCCACGGTCCCTGCGACCGCACCGCGCCATCCCGCGTGGACCGTGGCGAGCACGTGGGCGACGGGGTCGACGAGGAGTATCGGAGAGCAGTCGGCGACGAGCGTGACGAGCACGGGACCGGCGTCGGCCGTCACCAGGGCGTCGGAGCCCTCGATCGCGCCGTCGGTCTCGCGCGCTCCCCGACCTGCGTCGCGCGCTCCGACGATCGTCGCGCGCACGCCGTGGACCTGGCGCGCGAAGACCAGGTCGTCGAGAGTCGCACCGACTGCGCTTGCCGCGCGCCGCCGGTTCTCGACGACGGCGTCGGCGTCGTCGCCGACGTGCAGCCCGAGGTTCAGCGCGCGATAGGTGCCGGTCGACACGCCGCACTCGCGCGTCGTCACGACGGCCTCGACGCCGAGTTCCGCGAGCCAGGGCCACACGAGGACTTCGATCTCGCCGGCACGCGACAGTTGCGCGCCTGCGGCGCTCGAGAGGGGTCGGGTCGTCATGGGAGACCGAGGCTAGCGGGGGCGGCGGGGAACCTTTTCAGGCGTGAAACCGGAGAACCGGCCTTCGACCAGGCACGGGGCCAGTGAGGTCGCCTCGGCGGAGGGGGTGTCTGGGGCGGGGGATGTCGGGCCGGGGGCGGGGGTGGTCGCCGGCTTTCCCGGCCGCTGGGTAGGGTCTTCCTCATGGCCGACCGTGCTCAGTTCGCCGACCTGGCGATGGAGCACATGCCCGCGCTGTACTCGGCCGCCCTCCGGATGACGCGCAACGCCGCCGACGCCGAGGACCTCGTCCAAGAGACGTACCTGAAGGCGTACCGGGCATTCGAGTCGTTCAGCGCGGGAACGAACCTGAAGGCCTGGCTCTACCGCATCCTCACCAATACGTACATCAACTCGTACCGGGCGGCGAAGCGCCGGCCCGAGGTGAGCGACGTGGAAGACGTGGAGGACCTGTACCTCTACCACCGCCTTGGCCCAGGCGACGGCACCGGTCGGAGCGCAGAGGACGAGGCGCTGGAGGGCTTCACCGACGAGGAGGTCAAGGGGGCGATCGAGGCGCTCCCGGACGCGTTCCGTATCGCGGTGCTCCTTGCCGACGTGGAGGGCTTCAGCTACAAGGAGATCGCGGAGATCACCGACGTTCCGATCGGCACCGTCATGAGCCGGATCCACCGGGGAAGAAGGGCGCTGCAGAAGACGTTGGCTGACTTTGCACAGGCGCGGGGGCTCGTGGGCGCGGGTCCCGCGGCGTCGTCCTGACGCCATCGCGGGGGGCCGGGCGGCACGACCGCCCAGGCGACGAATGGACAGGAGACCGATGGACGGCGACGAGGAACGAGGCAGGTGCACCGGGGAGGGCGCCTCCGACGTGGATTGCATGGAGGCGGTCCGCCAGCTGTACGTCTATCTCGACGGCGAGCTGACCGAGGAGCGCCGGCTCGAGATCTCGGTGCACCTCGACGAGTGCGGCCCGTGCGCGGACGCGGCGGGCTTCGAGGCCGAGCTCCGGGCGGTCATCTCGAGCCGGTGCAAGGACCGCGTACCGGACTCCCTCATCGACCGGGTCGCGGCGGCGATCGCCGCCGAGGAGGCTCGGGGCCCCGTCGCAGGTCAGGCGTGAGCGCTTCCCTGCCGGAGCCGGCGGCGAACGGCGCCGGCGGCGGGGAGCACCGGGGGCACGGCGCGGAGGCCCGCGAGCCCGGCCTCGTCGACTGGCGGGTTGCCGAACGGGTCGCGGCGTGGGCGATCAACCGCCGGCCGTCGCCGACGCGGTACGACGCCGACGAGCTGGCGCGCTCGTTCGCGACGGTGACGGCGAAGGCCGAGCAGCTCGTCGGCGAGTCCACGGGCTGGCGCGCGCCGACGCCCGCCCGCTCGGTCGTCACCGACCGGGTGGGGTGGACCCGCGCCAACGTCGCCTCGTTCCAGCGGTTGCTCAACCCCGCCCTCGCCAAGTTCGAGCGGAAGCGGGAGGAGAAGCGCGAGGAGCGGCGGCGCTCCAGCACGCGCCCGTCGTGGCTCGTGGACCTCCCCGAGCCGATCGCGAGCAGGGTTGCCGGCGCGGGCCGTTCCGCGAGCGGCGCCCAACTCGGGGCGGTCCTGGCATGGATGTCGACGCGTGTCCTCGGGCAGTACGACCTGCTCCTCACCGAGGAGATGGCCGAGGACCAGGACCTCTTGTACTACGTCGGGCCGAACGTCGTCGAGCTCGAGGAGCGTCACGGGTTCCCCCCCGAAGAGTTCCGGCTCTGGCTGGCGCTCCACGAGGTGACCCACCGCTGCCAGTTCACGGCGGTGCCGTGGCTCCGGGGCTACTTCCTCTCGCTCGTCGACCAGGCGATCGAACCGTTCCAGGCCGACCCCGCCCGCGTGGCGGAGATCGTGCGCCGGGCCGCCGAGCAGCTGCGCTCCCGCCAAAGTCCGCTCGACGACGCGGGCGTGCTCGGGGTCGTCGCGAGCGAGCAGCAGCTCGGCGCGATCCGCAGCCTCCAGGCGATGATGAGCCTTCTCGAAGGGCACGGCGACGTCACGATGGACCGTGCCGGGGCGGCCGACGTGCCGGGCGCCGCGCGGTTCAGCCAGGTGCTCCGGGAACGCCGCCAGTCGGTGAAGGGGCCGGCGAAGGTGCTCCAGCAGGTGCTCGGCCTCGAGGCGAAGCTGCGCCAGTACCAACAAGGAGAAGAGTTCATCCACGCCGTCGAGGGGCACGGTGGGCGTGAGCTCATGGACCGGGTCTGGCGCGGGCCGGAGTGGCTGCCCACGCTGCCAGAGATCCGCGAACCGCAGCGGTGGATCGCTCGCGTGGAGGCCACCCGGGACGTCACGTGAGCCTGCGCCCGGAGGACCTCCTCCGGCGTTGCACCTTCCCGCCACCGGGCACGGAGCTGGACTGCGCCGTCTCGGGCGGCCCCGACTCCCTGGCCCTTCTCGTCCTCGCGGTGCTCGCCGGCTGCCGGGTACGCGCGATCCACGTCGATCACCGACTCCGCGAGGGTTCGGCGCGCGAGGCGGACCTCGTCGGAGACGCCGCGGCACGCCTGGGCGCGGAGTTCAGGTCCACGCGCGTCCACGTCGAGGCCGGACCGAACCTCGAAGCCCGCGCCAGAGCGGCGCGCTTCGCAGTCCTTCCCCCCGACGTGGCGACCGGCCACACCATGGACGACCAAGCCGAGACGGTGCTGTGCAACCTCCTCCGCGGGACCGGAACCCCCGGCCTCGCCGCCATGCGGCCGGACGAGCGCCACCCGCTGCTCGCGCTCCGGCGCGCCGAGACGCGTGGGGTGTGCGAGGCATCGGGGATCCGCTGGGTCGAAGACCCGTCCAACGACGACCCCCGGCACTTGCGGAACCGGGTGCGCCACGAGCTCCTTCCCCTCTGCGCCGACCTCGCCGGGCGCGACCCCGTCCCTCTCCTGGCCCGCCTCGCCTCACTTGCCGCCGCGGACGAGGCGTTGCTCGACGCCCTCGCCGCGGCCGAGGTCCCGGACGCGTCGGTGGCCGCCGACGTCTCGGCGGCACCCGAGGCGCTGGCTGGCCGGGCGGTGCGGCGGTGGCTGCGCCAGGTGGGGGCGACCGCGCAGGCCGGCGGCCGCCCCGCGCGCTTCTCGGGACCAGACCGGCACCCCCCGACGCTCGCCGAGGTGCGCCGGGTCCTCTCTGTGGCGGCCGGCGACGTGGTGGGAACCGAGCTCACCGGTGGCTGGCGGGTTCGGCGCTCGGGTGGGCGGCTGCGCGTGACCCCGCCCGAGGTCGCGCGGACGACGGCACCGCCGCAGACCGCCCGCGCCGCAGGTGGCTCCCCTCGTCAGGGGAGTGGCTAAGGTCTCGCCGATGCCGACGGGTGAGCGCGACGCGACCATCGACGTTCCCTCGTGGGCGCGTCCCTCGGTCGGCCGGGTGCTCGTGAGCGCCGAGGAGATCGCCGACAAGGTCGAGGAGCTCGGCAAGCGGATCACCGAGGACTTCGCGGACGACCCGCCGCTCCTCGTCGGCGTGCTGAAGGGCGCCATGCTTTTCATGAGCGACCTGTGCCGTGCGATCCATCTCCCGGTCGACGTCGACTTCATGGCGGTCTCCTCGTACGGAAGCGCCACGCAGTCGTCGGGCGTGGTGCGCATCGTGAAGGACCTCGACGCCGAGCTCACCGGACGGCGCGTGCTCGTCGTGGAGGACATCATCGACAGTGGTCTCACCCTCAACTACCTGCGTCGCTACCTGCACGCGAGGCGGCCGGCCACGGTCGACGTATGCGCGTTGCTCGTGAAGGAGGGGGAGCAGCGGGTCGATCTCGACCTCCGCTATGTCGGGTTCACCATCCCGTCGGAGTTCGTCGTCGGCTACGGCCTCGACGCCGCGGAGCGGTACCGGAACCTTCGCGGGGTGCACGCGTTCAACGTGGGTGCGGAGCAGGCCTGACACCTTCATGAGCGTCGACGTCCCTCGGGTCCAGGCAGCGGTCCGCGAGCTCCTTGCCGGTGTCGGTGAGGATCCCGACCGTGAAGGGCTCCTCGAGACGCCCCGTCGGGTCGCCGCCATGTTCGGCGAGGTCTTGAGCGGGCTGGACGAGGACCCGTCCCGCCACCTCACCGTCACCTTCGCCGCGGAGCACGACGAGATGGTGATGGTGCGCGACATCCCGTTCGCCTCCTTCTGCGAGCATCACCTCGTGCCGTTCATCGGGCGCGCGCACGTCGCCTACATCCCGGCCGAGGACGGCCGCATCACCGGCCTCTCCAAGCTCGCTCGCCTCGTCGACGGGTACGCGCGTCGGTTGCAGGTCCAGGAGCGCATGACGACCCAGATCGCCGAGGCGATCGAGAAGGTCCTCGAGCCGCGCGGGGTGCTCGTCGTCGTCGAGGCGGAGCACCTCTGCATGTCGATGCGGGGCGTGAAGAAGCCCGGCACGCTGACGGTGACGTCATCGGTGCGCGGGCTCTTCCGGCGCGACCCCGCGACCCGCGCCGAGGCGATGCAGTTCATCCGCGGGAGGCCCTGAGCTCGCTCGACCGGGCCACCCAGGGCCGCCGCCGCCCGCGGCCGGGCCGGGACGCTTCGCCTACGCTGGCCCGATGCTGACGGTGGCCGACAGGCCCCTTGTGATGGGGATCCTCAACGTCACGCCGGACTCCTTCTCCGACGGGGGTCGCTTCCTGCGGCCCCACGACGCCGTGGGCCACGGGAAGCAGATGGTCGCGGACGGGGCCGACGTCGTCGACGTCGGAGGGGAGTCGAGCCGGCCCGGAGCCGACCCCGTCGACGAGGCCGAGGAGCTCCGGCGCGTCCTCCCCGTGATCGACCAGCTTGCCGGCACCGTGCGCATCTCGGTCGACACGACGAAGCCGGCCGTGGCGCGCGCCGCGGTGGCAGCAGGGGCGACGCTCGTGAATGACGTGTCGGGTGCGCTGTGGCCGGTGGCGGCCGAGCTCGGCGTGGGCTGGGTGTCGATGCACCGGCGCGGCACCCCGCGCACGATGCAGTCACTCACCGACTACGACGACGTCGTCGGAGAGGTGCACGCCCACGTGCTCGGGCGTGCTGCCACGGCGCGCGCCGCGGGCGTGGCCGAGGTCTGGGTCGACCCCGGGATCGGCTTCGCGAAGACCGGGGCGCAGAACGTCGAGCTCCTCGCCGCGCTGCCCGAGCTTGCGGCGGCGGCAGCCGCCTCGGGTGTGCGCGTGCTCGTGGGCACCAGTCGAAAGAGCTTCCTCGGCCGGTACGGGGCGCCCACACCGGACCGGCCGCTCGAGGGGGACGACCGCCTCGAAGCCTCGCTTTCGACCGCCGTGTGGGCCATGCTCGCCGGTGCCGACATGGTCCGGGTCCACGACGTCGCCGACACGTTTCGGGCGTCGACGCTGGTGACGACGCGCGCCGCCTGGGGCACAGGGGGCACCGCCGACCAGATTTCCCGGCGGAGCGCGACGGCGGGACCACGGTGAAGGGCAAGTGGGCGGCGGGGATCCCGCCGCGTAACTTCACGTGGGTCATCCGGGATCAGCTCGCGCTCAGCGAGCGCCCGGGTGGGTTCGCGCCCAACCACCGCCGGGTCCGTCGCACCGAGGAGCTCATCTGGCTGCGGGCGCAGGGTTTCTCGCGCATCATCTCCCTGCTCCCGTCGCAGCACAATCTCCACGCCTACGACGACGAGCGCCTCGCGCACGCCCACTTCCCGTTGTTGCCCGGCATCGACCCCCGACCCGTGCTGTCGGACTGCTACCACGCGCTCGACGCCGCGCTGCTCGAGAGCGAGCGCGTGCTGGTCCACCGTGAGGAGCTCGGGGACCGGGTGATGGGTGTCGCGGCCGGGTTTCTCGTGTGGACCGGCCGCGTCCCGGCCGAGCCGCAGGCGATCGCGCTCGTCGAGCACCTCGTCGGCCACCAGATGGGATCGGGCGGCCGGGAGCTCGTGGTCGCCGCGGCAGCGCTGCCACCGCGCCAGCCCGTGTGAGGTGACCGTGAACGGTCGCATCGAGATCCGGGACCTGCGGGCGTTCGGGGTCCACGGGGTCCTCGCGCACGAGCGCGCGGCGGCGCAGCCCTTCGCCGTGGATGTGGACGCGACCCTCGACGTCTCGGCGGCCGCCCGTTCGGACGCGCTCGCCGACACCGTCGACTACGGCGCACTGGCATCGGCGGTCGCGGCGGTCGTGACCGAGACGTCGTTCTCCCTGCTCGAGGCGTTGGCCGCGGCGATCGCCCGCCGCGTCCTCGACGACGCCGCACGCATCACGAGCGTGGACGTCGTCGTGCGCAAGCTGCGGCCGCCCGTCAGTGTCGATGTCGGATCGATCGGGGTGCGTGTCGTCGATGTGCGCCGGCCCTGAGGGCCGCCGGGGATCCGGCCACCCGGCGCGGCGTGCCTACATCGGTCTCGGCTCCAACCTCGGCGATCGTCGCGGCGAGCTCGCTCGGGCGGTCGAGGCGCTCCGGTCCGACGGCGACGTCGTTGCCGTGTCCCCCCTCTACGAGACCGAACCCGTGGGTGGCCCCGACGACCAGCCGGCTTACCTGAACGTCGTCGTCGCCCTGCGCACGAGCGACCGTCCCCGCGAGCTGCTCGAGCGCTGTCGCGCCCTCGAGGCCGCGGCGGGGAGGGTCCGCACGGTGCGGTTCGGGCCTCGTACCCTCGACGCCGACGTGCTCCTCGTCGCAGGGGAGGACGTCGACGAGGAGGACCTGCGAGTGCCTCACCCGCGAATGTGGGAGCGCCGGTTCGTCCTCGCCCCCCTGCGGGACGTCGCGCCCGACCTCGTCCCCGTCGAGGCCCTCGAGGCGGCCGAAGGATCGGTCCGGCGGATCGGTACACTCTGAGCGACGACCCGATCGCCACATGCGACCGGCACCCAAGAGGGGCTGGAACGCTGAAGGAGGAGTCGGTGCCCATCATCAGGATCATCGGCCCTGGCCGGGCCGGCACGTCACTGGCACGCGCGCTCGCCGAGGCGGGTTGGACGGTCCTTCCGCCTCTCGGAAGAGGCGACGACCTGACGGCGGCGGCGTCAGGCACCGACGTGCTCGTGCTCGCGGTTCCCGATGACGCGCTGGCCGACGTGGCGGCTGCGGTCCGCCCCGTCCCGGCGACCGTCGTCGTCCACCTCGCCGGATCCCTCGGGCCAGACGTCCTCGCGCCGCACCCTCGCCGTGCCGCGCTCCACCCGCTGGTCGCGCTGCCCGACGCCGAGACCGGAGCCGAGCGGCTGCGGTCGGGGATCACCTTCGCGGTGGCCGGTGACCCGGCGGCGAGCGACATCGCCACGACCCTCGGCGGCACCGCGGTCGAGGTCCCCGACGATGCCCGGGCGACCTACCACGCCGCAGCTTCTGTCGCCGCCAACCACGTCGTCGCGCTGCTCGGACAGGTGGAGCGCATCGCCGGTGCAATCGGCCTGCCGCTCGAGGCGTTCCTTCCGCTCGCCCGCGCCGCGGTCGACGACGCCGGCCGGGTCGGGCCGCGCCGGGCGCTCACCGGCCCGGCCGCCCGCGGCGACTGGCAGACCCTGGCCCGCCACCTCGACGCGATCCCTGCAGCGGAGCGCGCCGCCTACCGCGCCGGCGTCGGGCTCGCCCTCCACCTCACCGTGGGTGCCGGCCACGGGTCCGCTCCCGGCACGGCCGGGACGTCCGGCACCGCCGAGCGCCAGGGCGTCGAGCCACCCGATCACGAGCCTGCCGGCGGCATCTCGCCAGCGGTACCCGCCGTCCGGGCCGCGCGCACCTGAGCCGTGGAGGTCATCGAGGACCCGATCGCCTTCCGCGGCCTGCTCGAGCGTGCACGGGAGGGCGCCGAGACCGTCGGGCTCGTGCCGACGATGGGCGCCCTGCACGCGGGGCACCGATCGCTCCTCGCGCGGGCCGTGGCGGCGCACCCGCACGCTGCGGTCTCGATCTTCGTCAACCCGCGGCAGTTCGATCGGGTCGAGGACCTCGCCCACTACCCGCGCACGTTGGACGAGGATCTTCGGATCTGTGCGGACGCAGGCGTGCGGACCGTGTTCGCCCCGGACGTACAGGCGATGTTCCCACCGGGGTCGGCGACCACCGTCTCGGTCGCCGCCCTCGCCGAACCTTGGGAAGGCGCCGCACGTCGCGGGCACTTCGACGGGGTGGCGACGGTCGTCGCGAGGCTCTTCTCGCTGGCAGGCCGCTGCACCGCCTACTTCGGCGAGAAGGACTTCCAGCAGCTCGCGGTCGTGCGCCGCCTGGTGCTGGATCTGGGAATGCCGGTCGAGGTCGTGGGGTGCCCGACCGTGCGTGAGCCCGACGGACTTGCGCTGTCGAGCCGGAACGCACGTCTCACCGGGGACGAGCGCCGTGCCGCCCGGGTGCTGTGGAGGGCGCTCGGGGCGGGCCGTGCCGCAGTCGCCGGAGGAGAGGCCGGGGGAGAGGATCGCCCTGAGGTCGTCGCCGCGACGATGGGCGCCGTGGTCGACGGCGAGCCCTTGGCGCGCCTCGACTACGCAGCAGCCGTGGATGCGGCGGACCTGACCGTGCCGGTCTCCCTGCGAGATCCCCGAGCGATCCGGCTCCTCGTCGCCGCCGAGATCGGACCCGTCCGGCTCATCGACAACTGCCCCGCGCCGCGTCCGTGGGAGCTACGCCCCCCGGGACCGGCACGGCGCACGCCGGAGCCCAGGTCCCAGGGCTTTGCCGACGTGGGCCATCCTGTTGCCGAGGCGCCCCAGCCTGTTGCCGAGGTGGGCCAGCCCGGCCGGGTGGCGGGGTGACCCGACGACGCCGCCCAAGGCCGATGGCCGGAGCGGGACGGTGACGAGGATGGGGGAGGGGGCGACGGGACGAACCGGGCCGTTCGACGTGCTCGTCCTCGGCAGCGGAGTCGCCGGCCTCTCGGTGGCGGTGCGCCTGTGCCAGGCGAGTCCCCGCCTCTCCGTCGGCGTGCTCACCAAGGGCGAGCTGGCGCAGTCCACGACGCGCTGGGCGCAAGGCGGGGTGGCCGCCGTGCTCGGAGGCGACGAGGACTCGACGGATCTGCACCTGGCCGACACCCTCGAGGCCGGGGCAGGCCTGTGCGACGCCGATGCCGTTCGGGTCCTCGTCGACGAAGGACCGTCACGCGTGGAGGAGCTGATCGCGCTCGGCGCCCGCTTCGACCGGGAGGCATCTGGCTCGCTCTCGCTCGCACGCGAGGGCGGTCACTCGAGACCGCGCATCGTGCACGCGGGCGGAGCGGCGACCGGTGCAGAAGTCGAGCGCGCGCTCGTGGCGGCGACGATGTCCGAGGCCGCCGCCGTACTGGAGCGGTGGTTCGCCCTCGAGCTCCTCGTCGAGGGGGGTCGGTGCCGCGGGGTGCTCGCCCTCGCCCCCGACGGCGCACTCATGGAGGTCCTCGCGACCCAGGTCGTCCTCGCGACGGGTGGAGCAGGCCAACTCTTCGCGGTGACCACCAACCCGGCCGAGGCGACGGGTGACGGCATCGCCATGGCGCTTCGCGCCGGTGTGCCGGTGGCCGACGTCGAGTTCGTGCAGTTCCACCCGACGGCGCTCCACCACCCGCTCATGCCGCGCCCGCTCCTCTCAGAGGCGCTGCGGGGGCACGGCGCGCTCCTCCGCGACCGGGACGGTGACCGGTTCTGCGACGAGCTGTCGCCGCGCGACGTCGTGAGCCGCGCGATGGCGGCCCGGATGAGCGAGCAAGGCGTCGACCATCTGTGGCTCGACGCGACCGGGCTCGAGCGGTTCGGCGAACGCTTCCCGACGATCGCCGCGTCGCTTGGCGCGGCCGGGCTCGACCCTGCCCGGGACTGGCTCCCGGTGGCTCCCGCGGCGCACCACCTCTCCGGAGGGGTCGTCACGGACCTGTGGGGCGCGGCGTCGCTCGACGGCTTGTGGGCCGCGGGCGAGGCGGCGTGCGCCGGCGTCCACGGTGCCAACCGCCTCGCCTCCAACTCGCTCCTCGAGGGCATGGTCTTCGGTGCCCGGGTGGCTGAGGCGATCGCCGGCGGCGCCGGGCCGACCAAGACCGGGGTGCTCGGTGCGCTCCAGGGGTCGGGGGAGATCCCTGTCGAGATCGTGCCGTTCGACGTCACTTCGGCCGACGTGGCGGGAGCTGCGGGACTGGCAGGGACGGCGAGTGCGGCAGACGGGGAGGGTGCCTCAGCCCGGACGCCCGAGGGACAACGAGCCGGCACCGCCGACGCGGTGAAGGCGCGCGCTCGGCTCGAGGCCGGAATGACGGCCGGCGCAGGGGTGGTGCGCAGCGCCGCCTCGCTCGCCGGGGCGGCAGAGGCTCTCGACGAGGTGGCCGGGATCGCGTGCGGGCGGCCGTTGGTCGTCGAGTGGCGCGAGCTCGCCAATCTCGTCGACGTCGCCCGCGCGGTCCTCCTTGCTGCCAACCGGCGGGAGGAGAGCCGGGGTGCCCACACTCGGGCCGACTTCCCCGAGACGCTCGAGAGCTGGCGCCGCCGTCAGGCGCTCGAAGGCACGCGCGCTGCACGCGCTGCACGCGCTGCACGCGCTGCACGCGCTGCAGGCGCTGCACGCGCCGCACGCGCCGGCGCGGCCACCGAAGACCTCCTTCCGGGCGACCCTCGACGGCCCGGTGGCACCAGCGACCTGATCGTGGAGAATTGAGCGGTGCTTCTCGCCATCGACGTCGGCAATACCGAAACGGTCATCGGGCTCTATGCGATGACGCCCGAGGAGCGCGAGGCGCTGCCTGTTGCCGATGTCGGCTTCGGCATCGGCGCCGAGCACCAGAACGGGCGCGACCTGACCCACCATTGGAGGCTGTCGACCGTGCCGACGCGTACTCCCGACGAGTACGCGGTGCTGCTCACCCAGATCCTCGACCTCGGGGGAATCGACATCGCGGAGACGGTGGACGGCCTCGCGATCTGTTCCTCGGTGCCATCGGTGACCGGTGAGTTGCGGCAGACTGCAGCCCGTTGGTTCGGCGACGTGCCCTGCGTCGTGCTCGGGCCTGGCACGAGGAGCGGCATGCCGGTGCTGTACGACAACCCGAAGGACGTCGGCGCGGACCGTGTCGCGAACGCGGTGGGTGCTTTCGATCTCTACGGCGGCCCGTGCGTCGTGGTGGACCTCGGGACTGCGACGACCTTCGACGCCATCTCCGGAGCCGGCGAGTACCTCGGCGGGGCGATCGCCCCGGGGATCGCGATCAGCATGGAGGCGCTCTTCCAGCACGCGGCCGCGCTGCGGCGTGTGGAGCTCGTCGAGCCGCGCTCGGCGATCGGCCGTTCCACCGCCGAGTCAATTCAGTCCGGCGCGCTGTACGGGTTCGCCGCGCAGGTCGACGGCATGTGCCGTCGCATCACCGCGGAGCTCGGCACCGCCACGGTCGTCGCGACGGGCGGACTCTCCGAGCTCGTCGCCCCGTATTCGGAGACCGTCGAGCACGTCGAGCCCTGGCTCACCTTGCACGGGCTCCGCTTGGTCTATGAACGCAACGTCTCAGCGGGGGTGCGAGGCACGTGACGACAGTCCCCTACCGGTTCGAGCAGACCGCCGCAGCGGCCGAGGTCGTCGAACGCTGGAGCGGTCTTGCGGCCGGCGAGGAGTCCGGTGACGAAGTGGCCGTGGCGGGGCGCATCATGCTCTCGCGCCCCCAGGGGAAGCTGGCCTTCGCAGAGCTCCGGGACTCCTCCGGCGCGGTCCAGTTGTTCGCGCTCGAGTCGACGACCCGTGACTTCGACGCGTTCAGCCGCCTCCGTCTGGGCGACTGGGTCGGCGCACGCGGCGCGGTCGTGCGGACGCGCCGCGGCGAGCTCTCGGTGAAGGTCGCGGACTGGGTAGTGCTCGCTGAGGCCCGCCGTCCGTTCGGCGACAAGTGGCGCGGGGTGACCGACGTCGAGACTCGGTTCCGCCAGCGCGAGGTCGACCTGTGGTCCAACCCCGAGAGTCGGAGCGTGCTGCTGCTGCGCAGCCAACTCGTCCGCCGGATGCGCGAGCGGTTGTGGGATCTCGGGTTCATCGAGGTCGAGACGCCCATCTTGCATCCGATTCCCGGCGGTGCCCACGCACGGCCGTTCGTCACCCGCTTTCGCGCGCTCGACATGGATGTGTTCCTGCGGGTCGCCCCCGAGCTCTACTTGAAGCGACTCGTCATCGGCGGGTTCGAGAAGGTGTTCGAGATCGGCCGCTTGTTCCGAAACGAGGGTATGTCGCCGCGCCACAACCCGGAGTTCACGTCGATGGAGCTCTACCAGGCGTACGCGGACTACCGGGACATCATGGAGCTCGTCGAGAACCTGGTCTCCGGGCTCGCACTCGACATCCTCGGCACGTCCTCGTTCGTCTACCAGGGCAGGCCGCTGGATCTCACGCCCCCATGGAGGCGGGCGACGATGAGCGAGCTCGTGAGCGAGGCGACGGGTCACGACGTCAGCGTGCACTCGCCGCGCGAGACACTCGAGAAGTGGACGCGTGAGGCCGGGGTGGAGGTCGGCGACGCGTGGGGGCCGGGAAAGCTCATGCTCGAGCTCTACGAGAAGACGACCGAGGGCGACCTCTGGGGGCCGGTCTTCGTGCACGACTACCCGAAGGAGGTGTCACCGCTCGCTCGGGTGCACCGCGAGGACTCGTTGCTTGCTGAGCGTTTCGAGCCGGTGGTGGCTGGGCGCGAGCTCGGCAACGCCTTCAGCGAACTCGTCGACCCGGACGAGCAGCTCGCGCGGTTCGAGGAGCAGGCTGTGGCCAGGGCAGCGGGCGACGAGGAGGCCATGGCGGTCGACACGGACTACGTGCGCGCACTTCGTCACGGCCTCCCGCCGACGGGGGGGCTCGGAATCGGCATCGACCGGCTCGCGATGCTCTTCTCGGACGTCGGGCACATCCGGGAGGTCATCTCCTTCCCGATGATGCGCCCGGAGCGCACCGAAGGTGCTGGAGGGACAGCCGCGTCCGGAAGGGCCGATGGTGTCGAGGATGCCGCCAGCGCCGAGCGCGCAGAGGCGTCGCCCGAGCGCGACCGGTCGGAGGATGCCGACGCCATCGGGCGCATGGAGGAGATCCGACCGGGGTAGCCGCCGCCGGCCGGCGCCCTCGGCAGGGCACGCTCGGCGATGAAGGGCAAGTCGCGACCCATCACTTGGAAGGGGTCGGGGGCGACGGCCCCGTGAGGGAGGGGTCAGCCGGGGAGGTCGTCGACGAGCGAGCTCGCGAGCCGCGTAAGCCCCGTCGCGACGTGGCGGGGTCCGATCCCCTCCGTCGCAGCCACGGCCTGCTCGAGGTGCTGACGTGCGACCGCCACCGTCGCAGCGACCGCGTGCGACTCGCTCACGATCGAGCGAGCCTTCTCGCGCTCGGGCTGAGCGAGCTGCTGCCCGAGCAAGGTCCGCAGCTCCGGCCCCGCGTCCGGGTCGCGCAGCGCGAGCAGGACGGGCAGCGTGTACACGCCTTCCGCGAGATCCTGCCCGGGGGGTTTCCCCAGCTCGCCGTCCTCCGCGACGATGTCGAGGACGTCGTCGCGGAGCTGGAAGACCATCCCGAACGCGCGTCCGAACTGGGTGAAGGCGTCCACCTCGTCGCGCCGGGCCCCACTCGTGAGCGCACCGATCCGGCACGACGCAGACATGAGCGCGGCGGTCTTGCCGGTGATCGCCGCGAAGTAGTCGTCGTCGCTCCTGTCGGTCTTGAAACAAGACCGGACCTCGACGACCTGTCCCTGGCAGAGCTGCCCCAGCGTCGTTGCGAGGAGTCCCGCGATCTCCGTGCCGAGCGCAGCGGCGATGGCCGCGGAGCGGGAGAGGAGGTAGTCGCCGGCCACGATGGCGACGAGGTTGCCGTACCGGTTGTTCACGCTCTCGACGTTGCGTCGCACGGTTGCTTCGTCGATCACGTCGTCGTGGTAGAGGGAGGCGAGGTGGACGAGCTCGACGGCGACGCCGCCGAGGAGGTCGTCTTGGGACGCAGCACGTTGCCCCCGCGTCGCAGCCACGAGGGCAAGTGAGGGACGGAGGCGCTTGCCACCCGCAGCGATGAGATGCGTCGTCACGTCGTCGAGGAAGCTGTCCCCAGTCATGACCGAGCCCGCGAGCAGGGGCTCGAGGCGCTGCAGGTCCTCGTCGACCATGGGGAGGTCGAGGGCCTTCGTGGCGTTCACGACCAGCACGTTACGCGACTCCTGCTCAACCAGAACACTTTCCTGGTCCCCGCGTGCCGCCACGGCCGTAGTGGAAGTCCTCGGACGGCTCGCCGCCGCGCACCTCTCTTCGCGCCGCCTGCACCCTCGGCGCACGGCTCCCCGCGCCCCGGCGGTCGGCCCGCCCGCCGCCGTCAGGCTCCCGGAGCCCGGAGCCCGGAGCCCGGAGCCCGGAGCCCGGAGCCCGGAGCCCGGAGCCCGGAGCCCGGAGCCCGGAGCCACGGAGCCACGGAGCCACGGAGCCACGGAGCCACGGAGCCACGGAGCCACGGAGCCACGGAGCTCCCCCCGCCCGTGGCGAAGCGGGGACGAGGCTGAGCAAGGTCGCTCGGACACGCCGGGGGGCCGATCCCGGCTGGCTCGATGGGGGCTCCAGGTATGGCGTGAGCAGGGATTGTCACGCTGCCCGCGGCGCAACGTCGGCACTTCGGAAGCACAAGCGACCGCGTGCAGGTCCGGTGCCCTTGGTGACCTGGGCATATGACGCAGAGGACGTCCAGCGGACGTCCGGGATGTGCCGGTGGTCGTGCCGGGAACCGAACGAAGCGGCGCGCGGCGGTCGCGAATGGCCCTCCGGGTACACTGCATCTCTAGGAACGAGCCACTACGGAGGCGGTCACGTGTTCGAACGCTTCACCGACCGGGCACGGCGAGTGCTTGTGTTGGCGCAAGAGGAAGCGCGCCTACTCAATCACAGCTTCATCGGGACGGAGCACATCCTCTTGGGATTGATCCACGAGG
Organism: Acidimicrobiales bacterium; assembly: GCA_035534455.1. Lineage (GTDB taxonomy): Bacteria > Actinomycetota > Acidimicrobiia > Acidimicrobiales > RAAP-2 > JAJYVT01. Next base: position 32,661 of record DATLRV010000048.1, on the reverse strand, counting down.
GTGAGGGCGTCGCGGCGAAAGCGCTCGAGTCGCTCGGCATCTCGCTCACAGCGGTGCGCGAGAAGGTGGAGGAGACCATCGGCATGGCGGGCAGCGCGCCGAGCGGGTCACCGCCTTTCACGCCCCGGGCCAAGAAGGTCCTCGAGCTCTCCTTGCGCGAGGCATTGCAGCTGGGCCACAGCTACATCGGCACGGAGCACATGCTGCTCGGCCTGGTGCGCGAAGGCGAGGGTGTCGCGGCGCAGGTTCTCCAGAGCCTCGGTGCGGACCTCGGGCGCGTCCGACAGCAGGTCATCCAGCTGATGTCCGGGTACCAGGGCAAGGAGGCCGTCGGCGCCGGCGCCGGCGCGTCCTCGAGTGACGCACCCTCGGGGTCGCCGGTTCTCGACCAGTTCGGACGGAACCTCACCCAGCTCGCACGCGACGGAAAGCTCGACCCGGTCATCGGGCGCGAGAAGGAGATCGAGCGGGTCATGCAGGTCCTGTCCCGCCGCACGAAGAACAACCCCGTGCTGATCGGCGAACCCGGGGTGGGGAAGACCGCGATCGTCGAGGGCCTCGCCCAGAGGATCGTCGCCAATGAGGTGCCCGAGACGCTCGTCGGCAAGCAGCTCTACACGCTCGACCTCGGGGCGCTCGTCGCCGGCAGCCGGTACCGCGGCGACTTCGAGGAGCGTCTGAAGAAGGTCTTGAAGGAGATCCGCACTCGGGGCGACATCATCCTGTTCATCGACGAGCTCCACACGCTCGTCGGGGCCGGTGCCGCCGAGGGAGCAATCGACGCCGCATCGATCCTGAAGCCCATGCTGGCGCGTGGCGAGCTCCAGACGGTTGGTGCGACGACGCTCGACGAGTACCGCAAGCACCTCGAGAAGGATGCGGCGCTCGAGCGGCGGTTCCAGCCGGTGAAGGTGAACCAGCCGTCCGTGGCGCTCACCATCGACATTCTGAAGGGCCTACGCGACCGCTACGAGTCGCACCACGCCGTCACCATCACCGACCAGGCACTCGTCGCCGCGGCGAACCTCGCCGACCGTTACCTCGCCGACCGGTTCCTGCCCGACAAGGCGATCGACCTCATCGATGAGGCCGGTAGTCGACTTCGGATCCGGCGGATGACCACGCCTCCGGGCTACAAGAAGCTCGAGGAGGAGATCGGTCGCCTGCGCCAGGACAAGGAATCCGCCATCGGCCGTGGTGCGTTCGAGCAGGCGAAGAAGCTTGCCGAGCAGGAGACCGAGCGTCTCAAGAGCAAGGAGGCGATGGAGGCCGAGTGGCGCGCTGAGGGGGTCGACCTCTTCGACGTGGTCGACGAGGAGGTCATCGCCGAAGTTCTGGCGCACTGGACCGGGATCCCCGTGTATCGCCTTACCGAGGAGGAAACCGCGAAGCTCCTCCGCATGGAAGACGAGTTGCACAAGCGGGTCATCGGGCAGGAAGAGGCGCTGAAGGCGCTCGCCCGGGCGATTCGCAGGACGCGCGCGGGCTTGAAGGACCCGAAGCGTCCGAGCGGGTCGTTCATCTTCCTCGGCCCGACCGGGGTGGGCAAGACCGAGCTCGCGAAGACGCTCGCGGAGTTCCTCTTCGACGATGAGGACGCGCTGATCCAGCTCGACATGAGTGAGTACATGGAGAAGCACACGGTGTCCCGCCTGGTGGGATCGCCCCCCGGCTACGTCGGCTACGAGGAGGGTGGACAGCTGACCGAGGCGGTGCGGCGCAAGCCGTTCTCCGTCGTCCTGTTCGACGAGGTCGAGAAGGCACACCCTGACGTGTTCAATGCGCTGCTCCAGATCCTCGAAGACGGGCGCCTGACCGATGCCCAGGGACGATCGGTCGACTTCAAGAACACGGTGCTCATCATGACGTCGAACCTGGGCACGGCGGATCTCCGCAAGGCGTCCGTCGGTTTCCAGAAGACCTCGGAGGCCGTCACCTACGAGAAGATGAAGTCCAAGGTCCACGACGCCCTCAAGGCGCATTTCCGCCCCGAATTCCTGAACCGCATCGACGAGATCATCGTCTTCCACGAGCTCAGCAGGGCCGAGGTCATGGAGATCGTCGACCTAATGGTGAACCGAACCAAGGAGCAGCTGTCGGGCCAGGGCCTCGGGCTCGAGCTCACCCCGGCCGCCCGCGCGTTCCTCGCCGAGAAGGGGTACGACCCGCAGCTCGGGGCGCGGCCCCTCCGCCGTGCGATCCAGCAGCTGGTTGAGGACCCGCTGTCCGAGCGGATCTTGTGGAAGGACTTCCGCGTCGGTGAGACCATCGTGGTGGACGTCGACCCTGAGCCTGGCGACGGGCAGGACGGCCCGCACCTCGTCTTCAGGGCCGTCGAAGGTGTCGAGCCGCCCCCGATGGAGCTTGCAGGAAGCGGTTCTTCCGACTGACGTCCCGCGGGCGGCGGCGATCATGGCCGCGTGCGGCGTGGGATCACCGGCGACGCCGTCACCTCGCGTCTCGCTCGGGTGCCGCGGACGTGCGGCGGGGGGGCAGTCCGTGCCCACGCCGAAACGTCGAGGTGCCGAGCAAGTCGCCGCCGGTCGCTCGCTTTGACCGGGCCGCGTTCGCAAGCCCCCGGTACGATGCACAAGTGGCAGACCACGGCGACGCGCTGCTCGAGGCCCTCACGCTCGTCGCCCCCGGCACCCCGCTTCGCCACGGTCTCGACCGTGTCCTTCAGGCAAGCCGTGGCGCGCTCGTCGTGATCGGTGACACCCCCGAGGTGTTCGCGATCTGCACGGGCGGGTTCATCCTCGACGCGGAATTCACGCCTCAGCGCTTTTCCGAGCTGGCGAAGATGGACGGCGCGATCGTCCTCACCAGCGACATGACGCGCATCGCGCGGGCGAACGTCCACCTTATGCCCCGTGCATCGATCCCGACGAGCGAGACGGGCACCCGGCACAGGACGGCGGAACGTATCGCGCGTTCACTCGACCTTCCTGTGGTGACGGTATCCGAGGCGCTGGCGACGATCACGGTCTACCGCGGCGCGGCACGGCACGTGTTGCAGCATCCAGGGCGGCTGATCGATCGCGCGGCCCAGGCCATCGCTGCCGCGGAGCGGTTCAAGTCTCGGTTCGATCTCGCGCTCGCGCTCCTCTCGACGCTCGAGGTCGAAGACACCGTGTCGGTCAACGACGTCGTGGCCGTGCTCCAGCCAGGCGAGATGGTGGTGCGCTTCGCCGACGAAATCGAGGGCTATCTCGTCGAGCTGGGCGAGGACGGCAGGCTCATCCGCCTGCAGATCGAAGAGCTCGGCGCCGGCGTCGAAGAGGCGCTGCGGCTCGTCGCGCTCGATTACGTCGTCGCTCGGGCGGAGTCCCGGACGGGGGGAAGCGGATCGGGTGCCGGAGCTGGCGCATCGGCATCCGGCGCTGCGCGGGGAGCGCTCGGGCAGCCGTCGGCCAATGGCGACACCCCTGGGCGCGACATTGGGCGCGACAATGGGCGCGACGAGCGCGCTGCCGCGCTCCGGGCCCGCGCCGACGCCGCACTCGCGCTCCTCCACGGTCTGGGGCACGAGGAGCTGCTGGGGAGGACGGCGGTCGCCACGGTGCTCGGATTCGACCCGGCTCCTGGCGTGCTCGACGTGGCCGTGGAGGCCCGCGGGTATCGCCTCCTCCACCGGTTGCCGCGGGTGTCCGAGGCGATCATCGAGGGAATCGTCGAGCGCTTCATCACGCTCCCGCAACTCATGCAGGCGTCGCTCGCCGACCTCGAGAAGGTCGGAGGCGTCGGGGAGGCCAAAGCCCGGTCGGTGCGAGACGGGCTGTCGAGGATGGTCGAGGCGAGCATCCTCGAGCGCTACGAGTGACCGTCGGTCATCCGGCGCGTCCTCGACGAGGAGCGCCCGCAATCGCCCGCCTCCTCGCCGAGTGGTGGGGGTCGACCGAGAATCGCCTCGCGCGACCGGCTCTGCGACCTCGTGTGCGCAGAGGTGCTCGTCGACGTGAGCGACGGTGGGGTCTTCGGGAGCGCCACGCTCGTGGTGGACGGAGGCGAGGCGGAGCTCCTGACGCTGGACGCGCTCAGCGAGGGTGAGGGAATCGGCAGTGACGACCTCCGCGCGCTCGCCTTTTACCAACGCGGGCATGGGCGCGCAAGCCGCAGGTTCCGCTCGTCGGCAACTCCGGGATCCCGATTCACGACGAGACCATGCTCGTGCGCGAGCCCGCGGTCCTCGCTACCGGTCCGACGGGTGAGACGACCACTGGACGGGCGGCGGTCGTCGGAGGCCGTGACTTGGGGGACCGCTGACTGGGGGACCGCTGACTGGGGGACCGCTGATCGCACGACGCGGGAATGTCGACAACTGGGGATCGGCAATCGGCAATCGATCGTCCGACGGCGCCGAGGCCCGTACGGGACGCGTCGGTGATCCGGTACAATGGCTGGTCGCCGGTCCCGCTTGGGCCCGGCAGCGTGGAGCTGCCGCCGCCCAGTGGCGCCGCCGCCGCCCCCACCGTCGAGACGTGCAGCGAGGAGTCCGGTGTTCAAGGTCGGTGACAAGGTCGTCTACCCGCATCACGGTGCCGCCGTCGTAGAGAAGCGGGAAACCAAGGTGGCCTTCGGCCAAAAGCGCGAGTACCTGGTTCTCCGCCTCGCCTATGGCGACCTCACCCTGATGGTCCCCGCCGACAACACCGAGGGTGTTGGGCTGCGAGAGGTCATCAACGACGAAGAAGTCGAAGAGGTCTTCGCCGTCCTCCGCAAGAAGGAGGCGCGGATGCCGACCAACTGGTCCCGTCGCTACAAGAACCACTCCGAGAAGCTCCGCTCCGGCGACATCTACCAGGTTGCCGAGGTGGTCCGGAACCTCTCGATCCGGGACAAGGACAAAGGCCTCTCCGCCGGGGAGAAGCGCATGCTGAGCCGCGCGCGCCAGATCCTCGTGTCCGAGCTCACCTTCGCCCTCGGCGTCGACGAGGAGACGGCCGAGCAGCGACTGAACGAGGCCCTGCCGTAACCACCTCGGACGGCGCCGGGGCCGGAGCCGTGTGGGCGGTCGTCGTGGCGGGGGGTACCGGGTCGCGCTTCGGCGGTCGAAAGCAGTTCGAGTCCCTCGCTGGTCGCCCGGTGGTGGAGTGGTCTGTCACCGCGGCGCGCAAGGCGACGGACGGGGTCGTGCTCGTCGTTCCCGCGAATGACGTCGGGCGCTCCCGGTCGCTCGGGGCGGACGCCGTCGTCGCGGGCGGCCCGTCGCGCTCCGCGTCGGTGCGCCTAGGCCTCGCGAGCGTGCCCGAGTCGGCGGAGATCGTGGTCGTACACGACGCCGCCAGACCCCTTGCGTCGCCCGCGCTGTTCGCCGCGGTCATCGCCCCGCTCCTCGAGACCGTCGCCGTCGAGCGCCGCGCGGACAAAGACACGCGGGCGGTGGCCGATGCGGTCGTCTGCGCGCTGCCGGTCGCCGACACGTTGAAGCGCGTCGACGCCGAGCGCACGACGGTGGCCGAGACGGTGGACCGGACCTCGCTGGTCGCGGTGCAGACGCCCCAGGCGTTCCGTGCCGCAGTCTTGCGCCGCGCGCACGCGACGGCGGGCGATGCGACCGACGACGCGGCACTCGTGGAGGCGATCGGTGGCATCGTGCGGGTGGTCCCTGGCGAGCCGCACAACGTGAAATTGACCTTGCCCTCGGACCTCGCGCTCTTGGAGCACCTGGTCGACGGCGGCGGCTGGTGACCGGTGGTGCCGGCCTTCGGGTCGGGCAGGGACTCGACGTCCACCCGTTCTCCGACGACTCGACACGTCCCCTCGTCCTCGGCGGAGTCGTCATCGAAGGGGCCCCCGGCCTCGCCGGACACAGCGACGCGGACGTCCTCGCGCACGCGCTCTGCGACGCCCTGCTCGGTGCAGCGGGGCTCGGCGATCTCGGGCGGCACTTTCCCGACACCGACCCCCGCTATTCCGGCGCCGACAGCATGCGCCTGCTTGCCGGCGTGGTCGACAAGGTGTCGGCTGCCGGCCTCGTCGCGCTGCACGCCGACTGCACCGTCGTCGCGGAACGTCCGAGACTCGGCCCGGCCCTTTCGAAGATGGCCGAGCGGCTCTCCGCGGTCGTCGGCGCTCCGGTGTCTGTCAAGGCGACTCGAGCCGAGGGGTTGGGCGCGCTCGGACGTGCGGAAGGCATCGCCTGTCTCGCAGTCGTCCTCCTCGACGCACGATGACCCCCCGTGGCGGCGGCCGTGGCCGACCGGGCCGTGGACCACGCGGCGCCGGTCAGACCGACCGCACGGGCGCTGCGGGACGCCGGGGTCGCCCGGAGCGCCCGCAGCGCCCGGAGCGCGAGGGTCGCCGGGGTCGCCCGGAGCGCCCGGAGCGCCAGGGTCGCCCGGAGCGCCCGGAGCGCCCGGAGCGCCCGGAGCGCCCGCAAGGCCCGGGCCGCACGGGTGGTGCGGGGCGCGGCGGTCCCGACCCGCGACGAGGTGGTCCGGCGCCACGCGGTGGCGACCCGGTCGGGCGGCACGGCTCGGCCCGAAGGTCGGGTCCGGGCGCCGACGGGCGCGGGGGGCTCGGGGGTGACCAGGTCGAGGGCCGGCGCGCGGTGCGAGAACTGCTGGCGGCGGGCCGCCGGATCGTCCGGGAGGTATGGCTCGCCGAGGGTCTGGACCCGTCGGCGCAGCTCGACGAGATCGAAGAGCTCGCGGCGCGGCGCCGGGTCCGCGTGGAGACGGTCTCGCGCGCGCGGCTCGACGCGGCGGCGAGGACCGAGGCGCCGCAGGGGGTGCTCGCCCGTGCGCGCCCGATCGACCCGGTGGACCTCGACGACCTCGCCGGCGCGCACGGGCGCCGGAGCCGGCGTGCTGCCCCACCGTTCCTCGTCGTGGTGGCGGGCGTGACGGACCCGCGCAATCTGGGCGCGCTCCTCCGCAGCGCGGAGTGCGCCGGGGTGACGGGCGTGGTCCTCCCGCGTCATCGGGCAGCGCACCTCTCACCGACGGTCGCCAAGGTCGCCGCGGGCGCGATCGAGCACCTGGACTTCGCGCTCGTCGGTGGCATTCCCAACGCCCTCGAGCGGCTCGGCGCGCTCGGAGTCTGGACGTTGGGCCTGGCGTCCGAGTCGCCGCGCTCGCTCTACGACGTAGGCGTCGGTGACGGGCCGGTCGCCCTCGTGGTGGGGGGCGAGGAGCGCGGACTGGCACCACTCGTCCGGCGCCGCTGCGACGTGGTGGTCTCGATCCCCCAGCACGGTGCGCTCGAATCGCTGAACGTCGGCGTGGCGGCTGCGGTCGCCTGCTTCGAGGTTGCACGCCGCCGCGCCGAGGCGACCGGGGAGGACCCGGCCCCGCGCTGAGCGGCTTGCAGGCGGGTCCCGTGGTTGGCAGGCTGGGTCGGTGACGCCGGCCACAACGGCGCGGGGGGCGCGACCGCAGCCGCGGCCATCCCGAGTGGGCGGGCCCGACGGCCCGCCGGGATGGTCCCCGCTCAAGGCGCTGGTGGTGGTCGTGGTCGCGGTCGCCCTCGGGGTGTACCTGGTCGACCTCGGCGGCGGTCATCATGCGCCGGCGTCGGCCGCCACCTCAGGGACAACCCCGAGCACAACCCCCAAGGGGCACACACCGACGACGCCGCCGACCACCGCGCCGCCGACCACCGCGCCGCCGACCACGACCGCCCCATCCGGCCTCCAACCGAACCGCACAGTGAAGGTCCTCGTCGCGAACGCGAGTCAGACCAACGGCGTCGCCGGGTACTACTCGAGCAAGCTCGCCGGGCTCGGGTGGGGCACCCTCACACCGATGACGGCCAGCACAGCCGAGTCGACGTCGAGCGTCTACTACGCGACCGGAATGCAGCAGGACGCGCTCGCCGTCGCTGCGTCCATCGGCGTCGCGTCCTCGGGGGTCCGGCCGCTGGGCGGCGTCGTCCCGGTCCTCGGCAGCACAAACGCAGACGTCGTCGTCGTCGCCGGGAACGATCTCGCTGCGAAGATGCCCGCCGGTTCCGGCTGAGCGCGGACGCGGTCGCACTCGGTCGCTCCGACGGGCTCCTGTCAACACTGTTGCCGTGACGGACCTCCCTGCGCTCCTCGTGCCGTTGCGCGACCGACCCGGGGAGGCCGCGCTCTTCCTCGACTACGACGGCACCTTGGCGCCGATCGTCGACGACCCCGCCGCTGCGTTGCCGGTCCCTGGTGTGCCGGACATGCTCGAGCGGCTCGGGGCGCGCCTCTCCGTGGTGGCCGTCGTGTCCGGGCGCCCCGTGTCCTACCTCGAGGCCGCGCTCGGACGACCGTCGGGCATCCATCTCGCCGGCCTCTACGGCATGGAGGAGATCGGCGGCGACGGTCGGCTCCGCCGGGACCCCGAAGCGGAGGCGTGGCGTGGCCGCGTCGCCGACGCAACCGAGGCGCTCGCGCGCGTCGCCCCGCCGGGCGTGGAGGTAGAAGCCAAAGGCCTGTCGGTGACGGTGCACTGGCGGCGGGCGCCGGGAGAGGAGCATTGGGTGCGGACGACCGTCGCCGGGGCCGCTGACCGGTCCGGGCTCCGCGCCCAACCCGGCCGCATGTCGGTCGAGCTCCGCCCTCCGGCCGCCGCGGACAAGGGCACCGTCGTCTCCCGGCTCGGTGCGGGCCACTCCGTCGTCGGGTGCTTCGGCGACGACCTCGGCGACCTCCCGGCGTTCGAGGCGGTCGTCGCGTTGGGCCGTGCGGGCGCGACGACCGTCACGGTGGCCGTCGTCGACGCAGAGAGCGCCCCGGAGGTGGTCGCCATGGCCGACCTCGCCGTGGAGGGCACGGAAGGGGCCGTCGCGCTGCTGGAGGCCATCGCGTCGGGGTGAGCGCCTGAGCGCCTGAGCGCCTGAGCGCCTGAGCCGGGGCCCGCCTGCCCCGCCCCGCCTGGCCCGAGCCCCGCCTGGCCCGGCTCGTTCGCGCTGCGCGCCCCCTCGCGCCCGTCCGGGTAGGGCGGTCTCTCGTCCCGGCGACCGCCCTATCATCGGGCGCGTGCAGCCGCCGCGGGTCGACGTCCTGGTCGTCGTGGAGCCGTCCGCCGCGCCGCCGGTGCTCGCTGCCCGGGCCCGCCGAGTCGTCCACGTGCCGGCCGTGCACACCTCCGCGTCGCTCGTCGGCGAGTTGCGGGGCATCATCCCCGGGCTCGTGGGCGTCGTCGGCGATGTCGGTGGCACGGCCGCCGGAGGCACGCGCGTCGCGGGTGGTGCGTCGGAACCGGCGAGCTCGCAAGGTACGGGATCTGCCCCGACGCTCGCCGTCCGTATCGCTGAGGAGGTGCACCGGGCCGGGTTCCCGACGGTGCTGTTCACCGACGACCCGGTCGAGGCGCCGCCGGGCGTGACCGTGCACCCGATCCGCGACCCGGGCCCGCCGATGGAGGCGGCCGACAGTGTCTTGGAACTGGTGGGGAACACGCCGCTCGTGCGGCTCGACCGCATCGGCCGTGACGTGCCGTGCCACCTCCTCGCGAAGCTCGAGCTCCTCAACCCCGGGGGCAGCGTGAAGGACCGTCCGGCCCGGGCGATGCTCGACGCCGCCGAGGCCGACGGGCTGCTCTTGCGAGGGGGGACGATCGTCGAGCCGACGTCGGGCAACACGGGGGTGGGTCTGGCGATGCTGGCGGCGGTACGCGGGTACCGCTGCGTCTTCACCGTCCCCGACAAGGTCGCCGAGGAGAAGCGCCAGCTTCTCCGCGCGTTCGGGGCCGAGGTCGTCGTGTGCCCGACCACGGTCCCGCCCGAGCACCCCGACTCCTACTACTCGGTGGCGGACCGGCTGACCGAGGAGACGCCGGGCGCCTTCCAGCCGAACCAGTACCGGAACCCGGCGAACCCCCGCGCCCACGAAGAGACCACCGGTCCGGAGATCTGGCGCCAGACCGCCGGCCGCATCACCCACTTCGTGGCCGGCGTCGGCACCGGCGGAACGATCAGCGGCGTCGGCCGCTACCTCAAGTCGCAGAACCCTGCGGTGCAGGTCATCGGCGCGGACCCCGAGGGGTCGATCTATTCGGGCGGCACCGGGCGGCCATACCTCGTCGAGGGCATCGGGGAGGACTTCTGGCCGACCACCTACGACCCGGGTGTCGTCGACCGGGTCGTGGCCGTCTCTGACCGGGACTCGTTCCTCACGGCCCGCCGGGTCACGCGGGAGGAGGGGATCTTCGTCGGGGGCTCCACCGGCACGGCGGTCTGGGCAGCGCTCGAGGTCGGCAAGTCCCTCGGTCCCACAGACGTCGTCGTCGTCCTCGCCCCGGACTCGGGACGTGGCTACCTCACCAAGCTCTACGACGACGCCTGGATGGCCGACCACGGCTTCGTCAGGGCGCACGGTGCGACCGCCGAGGCGGTCCTGGCCGCGAAGGAGGCGGCGCGCGACGGGAGGATCCCGTCGCTCGTCCACGTTCACCCCGACGAGACCGTGCGCACGGCGATCGCGATCCTCGACGAGTACGGCGTCTCCCAGGTGCCGGTCGTGAAGGCCGAGCCGCCGCTCGCGCTCGCCGAGGTCGTCGGCTCGGTGACCGACCGGCTGCTGCTCGAGCGCACGCTCGGCCACCCCGAGGCCTTCGACGAGCCCGTCGGCGCCGTCATGGACCCGCCGCTCGTGACCGTAGGGCTGGGCGAGACCGCCGAGTACGTCGCCGAGCGCCTCCAGGCGTCTCCCGCCGTCCTCGTCCTCGACGGCGGCCACCCCGTCGGCATCCTCACCCGCTCCGACCTGCTGTCCTACTTCGAGCGGACCTGAGATGGCCGGGTTCGAGACCCTTGCGATCCACGCCGGGCAGCCGCCCGACGCGACCACCGGCTCGGTCGTCCCGGCCGTCCACCTCGCCACGACGTTCGCGCAGTCGGCGGTCGGGGAGCACCAGGGCTTCGAATACAGCCGGACCGGCAACCCGACCCGCACGGCGCTCGAGGCCTGCCTCGCGGCGCTCGAAGGCGCCACCTACGGGACCGCCTTCGCGAGCGGGCTCGCCGCCGAGGACGCCGTGCTCCGGACCCTCGAGCCGGGGGACCACCTCGTCGTGGGCGACAACGTCTACGGCGGGACCCACCGGCTCCTCGCGCAGGTGCACACCGCGTTGGGCTTCACGCCCGTCGCGCTCGACGACCTCGGGGTTGTCGAGGCCGCGTGGCGTCCCGAGACGCGTCTCGTGTGGATCGAGACGCCGTCGAACCCCTACCTGCGGATCGCCGACATCTCGGCGCTCGCCGCCCTCGCCCACGACCGCGGCGCGACGCTCGTCGTCGACAACACCTTCGCCACGCCGTACCTCCAGTCGCCGCTCGCGCTCGGCGCGGACCTCGTCGTGCACTCGACCACCAAGTACCTGGGGGGGCACAGCGACGTGGTCGGCGGGTTCGTGGCCACGAACGACTCGCACGTCGCCGCGACCCTGGCGCGCCTGCAGAATTCGGTCGGCGCCGTGCCGAGCCCCTTCGACTGCTACCTCGTGCTCCGCGGCGTGAAGACCCTCGCGGTGCGCATGGACCGCCACTGCGCCAACGCGTCGCGCGTCGCGGCGATGCTCTCGGCCCACGACGCCGTCGGGACCGTCTACTACCCCGGCCTGCCGTCGCATCCCGGCCACGCCGTCGCCGCACGCCAGATGCGCGGCTTCGGCGGGATGGTGTCGTTCACCGTCCGCGCCGGGGAGCCCGCCGCGCTCGAGGTCGCCGCGTCGACCGAGCTCTTCACGCTCGCCGAGTCCCTCGGGGCCGTGGAGTCGCTGATCGAGCAGCCGAGCCGCATGACGCACGCGTCCGTCGTGGGATCCGACCTCGCGGTCGACCCGGCGCTGCTCAGGCTCTCTGTGGGCCTCGAGTGCGTCGACGACCTGCTCGCCGATCTCGACCGGGCGCTGTCGGCCGTCGGCTGACGTTCCGGTCGGGCCGAGTGGCGCGGGCCGCGCTCAGGCGACCCGGATGCCTGCCGCAACCTCGAGTTGGCGGTCGAGCCAGTCGGCGGCGGTCTGGGCGAGGACGATCTTCTTCAGCTGTGCGGCACGTGCTGCCCGCTCTGCCGGGTCCATGGAGAGCGCCGTGTCCAGGGCCGCGGCCGTCTGGGAGACGTCGAAGGGATTGACCCCGACGGCGGCGGGACGGAGCTCGTCCCAGGCTCCGGCCTCGCGGGAGAGCACCAGGACACCCTCGGCGCGGTTCACGAGCGGCCCCTCCTTCGCCACGAGGTTCAGGCCGTCCCGCACGGGGTTCACGAGCAGGACGTCGTACGCGCTCAGGGCCGCCATGGAACGGGCACGGTCGTCGGCGACGCCGAGCACGACCGGCGTCCAGCCGGCGGTGCCCCAGCGCTCGTTGACGACCTCGACCGTGTGCTCCACCTCTGCGCGGTAGGCGAGGTATTCGGCGAGGGCCTCACGCGAGGGGTAGGCGAGCGTGAGCATCGTGACCGCGCCGCGCCACGACGGGCGCGTCGCGAGCAGCTCGTCGAACGCCCAGAGCCCGCGCAGGATGTTCTTCGACAGCTCGACGCGGTCCACGCGCACGATGAGCCGCCGGGCGCCGTAGAGCTCCTCGAGCCGCCGGCGCGCGTCGGCCACCTCGTCGGATGCGGCCTCTGCCTCGAGGGACTCGGGGTGGGGGCCGAGCGGCGCGACGTAGGTCGCCGGCGCGGCCTTTACCGAAGCGTCGGCGAGGAGCGCCGGGTCGTCGAAGGCACCCCGGAAGCTCGCCTCCCACCTCGCCGAGTGGAAGCCGCAGGCGCCGAAGCCCGCCAACCCCGAGAGGAGCTCACCCGCCGCGTACGACGGCAGGGTCCGCAGGATCCCGGGATCGGCGAACGGCGTGTGGGAGAAGTGCGACGTGCGCAGGTCGGGGCGGAGCCCGGCGAGCGTGGCCCCGACGAGCGAGAGGTGGTAGTCCTGCACGAGGACGCGAGCCCCCTCGGGGGCCTGCTCGGCGACCGCCTCCGCGAAGTCGCGGTTCACCTCCCGGTAGGCATCCCACGCCTCCCGCCACCGCCGGTCGAAGCGCGGTCGTCGGGGGAGGTCCCACAGGTGGTGGTGGCAGAACCACAACGTCGCGTTGGAGACCACGTTGTAGGCCATGTCGTAGGCCGCGACGTCCGGCTCGACGGAGACGACCCGCAGGCCCTCGTCCCGCATCAGCCCGAGGGCCGCCGCCCGCCGGTCCGCCTCGCTCATCGCGGCGGCCACCCAGGTCGCCCCCGTCCCGCGCAACAAGGGGTGCAACGTTGCGGCGAGGCCCCCGCCGGTGCCGGCCCGGACCGGGGTCCCGTCGTCCCCCGTCCGGAAGGACAGCGGCCCCCGGTTCGAGACGACGACGACATCCCGGACATCCTGCACGGGTGACGACGCTACCGGGCCGGCCGGCCGGGGACGCCCGGGGGTGCAGCCCCCTCGAGTGTGACCCCCTCGAGTGTGGGCTCCTCGAGGGCGGCTCGCTCGAGGGCGGCCCGCAGCACCTCGGCAGCCTGGGGGCGAAGCTCGTCGAGGGTCCGGTTCCGGTGCACCCGCACGCCGAGGTCGACCTGGGCGACGGCCCCGGTCCCGAACCGTGCAACGACGTCGACGAGGAGCCCGATCTCCACCCCGTAGCCGGGGGCGAAGCCGACCTTCTCGAGGACCCGGCGCGGGGCGGCCGTCTCGCCGGCCAGCGGCTGGAGGACACTGCGCAGACCGGGGTGCTCGGGGAAGAGCACCTCGAGCAGCGGCTTGGCCACCAACTCGGTCACCCTCCCGCCACCGGCGGGTGTGTCGCCGATCGGCCGTTGGTAGTAGCCCTTCACGAGCGCGACGTCGCCGGCGTCGCGGAAGAGGGGCCCGAGGAGGCTCGTCACGAAGGCATCCGTCGTGTTCTCGACGTCGCCGTCGAGGAAGACGAGCACGTCGCCGGCCGACGCCTCGAGCGCCGCCCGCATGGCGCCGCCCTTGCCCACGCGCCGGGGGAGGCGCACGACCCGGGCCCCGGCACCGGTGGCGGCCTCGGCCGTCTCGTCGGTCGAGCCGTCGTCGACGACGAGCACCTCGTCGACGAGGCCGGAACCTCCGGCAGCGCCGGCGTGCGGGCCGCGGACGGCGGTCACGACGCGGGCGACGGTGGCGGCTTCGTTGTGCGCGGGCACGCAGACCGACACCGTCCGGCCCCCCTTGGCCGCCACGACAGCCTCGAGGGGGAAGGCGTCACGGGGGAAGGTACGCACGTCGTCCACGTCTCGGTCGTCCACGCCTCGATCTTCGTCCATGTGTGCAGCCCCTGCGCCACTCGGCCCGACTTGCGCCGAAGTGGGGTCGGCGGCGATCATGGTTCCGATCATCAAGAGCGGCTGAGGGACGGGCCCTTTGACGCCGCGGCAACCAGTGCACAGCACCAGGTGCCAATGCCCGACCGATGAGGAGGCCAGATGAGCTTCGTGACCGCGCTGTCGTGCCGTGAATGCGGCCGCACCTTTCCGCTCGAGGCGCTGAACGCCTGCGACTACTGCTTCGGCCCGCTCGAGGCCACCTACGACTACGAGGCGATCGCCGCCGCGCCGATCCGTGCGCAGATCACCTCGGGGCCGCCCACCATCTGGCGCTACCGCGCGCTCCTCCCCGTCGACGACGTCCGGCCCGTCGAGCTCGGGGCCGGGTGGACCCCGCTCGTGCGGGCGGAGCGGCTCGCCGCGGAGCTCGGCCTCGGAGAGCTCTGGCTGAAGGACGACACGGTCAACCCCACGGGGTCGTTCAAGGACCGTGTCGTGTCGGTGGCGCTCACCAAGGCACGCCAGCTCGGGTTCAAGGTGGCCGCCTGCGCGTCGACGGGCAATCTCGCGGCGTCCGTCGCGGCCCACGCCGCCCGGGCGGGAATGGGGTCCGTCGTGCTCGTGCCGAGGGACCTCGAGCGGGCGAAGTTGGCCATGGCCGCCGTCTACGGCGCCACGGTGGTGGCCGTCGACGGCAACTACGACGACGTGAACCGCCTGTGCGCAGAGCTGGCGGCGGAGCACGGGTCGTGGGCGTTCGCCAACGTGAACCTGCGCGCCTACTACGCCGAGGGCTCGAAGACCCTCGCCTTCGAGATCGCCGAGCAGCTCGGCTGGCGAGCCCCGGATCACGTGATCGTCCCGGTTGCCTCCGGGAGCCAGCTGACCAAGGTGGCGAAGGGGTTCGCCGAGTTGCGGGCCGTGGGGCTGCTCGGTGGCGGTGGCGGTGGTGGTGGCGACGGCGGTGGCGGTGGCCGTGGCGACGGTGGTGGCGGTGGCCGTGGCGACGCTGCTGGTGCCGGCGCGCCCGGTGCGCCCGGCGTGCGGATCTCGGGCGCCCAGGCCGAGGGGTGCGCCCCGGTCGCCACGGCGTTCGCCAGAGGCGCAGACGACGTGGTGCCCGTGCGGCCCTCGACGATCGCCCGGTCGCTCGCCATCGGCGACCCGGCCGACGGCTATTACGCCCTCAAGACCGTGCACCTGTCGGGCGGTGCCGTGGGTTCGGTGAGCGATCCCGAGATCCTCGACGCCATCGGGCTGCTCGCCCGCACCGAGGGGATCTTCGCCGAGACCGCCGGCGGCGTCACCATCGCGACGCTCGCCAAGCTCGCGGCAGCGGGCGTCGTCCGTCGCGACGAGCGGGTCGTGGCGATCGTGTCGGGTCACGGCCTCAAGACCGTCGAGGCGCTCGGTGAGACGGCCGGACCCGCGGTGACCGTCGCGCCGACGCTCCGCGCGTTCGAGGCGGCCGTCGGCGACGACGGGGAGGTGCTGCGGTGACGGTGACCGTCCGCGTCCCCACCCAGCTTCGTGCCCTCACCGGGGGCAGGGGCGAGGTCGCCGTGGAGGCGGCGACGGCCGGGGACGCGCTGCGGGCCCTGGTCGCGCTCCATCCGGGTTTTGGCGAGCGACTCTTCGGCGACGACGGCAGCCTGCGGCGCTTCGTCAACGTCTTCGTGGCCGACGAGGACGTCCGGTTCTTGTCGGGCCTCGACACCCCGGTCCCCGACGGGGGCACCGTGTCCGTCGTGCCGGCGGTGGCGGGGGGATAGGCGGGAGGTTCCCGCAGTCGGTCGTCCCGGTCGTCCCGGTCGTCCCGGTAGTCGGTCGTCCCGGTAGTCGGTCGTCCCGGTCGTCCCGGCTTCGCCCCCCGGGCAGCCGGGCGGTTGACGCCACGGGACGCGCGTGGTTTGCTGTTGGCACTCGACGAACGAGAGTGCCAACCGTTCTGGTAGAGTCTCCGGTTGAACGAACCGGACCTCATCCAGAGACCACATTCACGGAGGACTGACCTACATGGCCAAGCTGATCGCCTTCGACGAAGACGCCCGGCGGAGGCTCGAGACCGGCATGAACAAGCTGGCCGACGCCGTTCGGGTGACCCTCGGCCCCAAGGGCCGCAACGTCGTGCTCGACAAGAAGTGGGGCGCGCCCACCATCACCAACGACGGTGTCTCGATCGCCAAGGAGATCGAGCTCGAGGACCCCTTCGAGAGGATCGGGGCCGAGCTCGTCAAGGAAGTGGCGAAGAAGACCGACGACGTCGCCGGTGACGGCACCACCACCGCCACCGTCCTCGCGTGGGCGATGGTCCGCGAGGGCCTGCGCAACGTCGCAGCCGGCGCCAACCCGATGTCCCTCAAGAAGGGCATCGAGGCCGGTGTCGAAGAGGCAGTCAACGCGATCCACGGGATCGCCAAGGAGACCGAGTCGAAGAGCCAGATCTCCCAGGTCGCCGCGATCTCCGCGGCCGACACCGAGATCGGCGAGATGATCGCCGAGGCCATCGACAAGGTCGGCAAGGACGGCGTGATCACCGTCGAGGAGTCCCAGACCTTCGGGATGGAGATGGACCTCGTCGAGGGCATGCGCTTCGACAAGGGCTACATCTCCCCGTACTTCGTGACCGACCCCGAGCGCATGGAGGCCGTCCTGGAGGACGCCTACGTCCTCCTCGTCGGCTCGAAGATCTCGGCCGTGCGTGACCTCCTGCCGATCCTCGAGAAGGTGATGCAGAGTGGCAAGCCGCTCGCCATCGTGGCCGAGGACGTGGAGGGCGAGGCCCTCGCCACCCTTGTCGTGAACAAGATCCGCGGCACCTTCAAGAGCGTGGCGGTGAAGGCCCCGGGCTTCGGCGAGCGCCGCAAGGCGATGCTCCAGGACATGGCGATCCTCACCGGTGGCCAGGTGGTCACCGAAGAGGTCGGTCTGAAGCTCGAGAACGTCGGCCTCGACCTGCTCGGCCGTGCCCGCAAGGTCGTCGTCACCAAGGACGAGACCACGGTCGTCGAGGGTGCCGGCTCCGACGCCGACATCAAGGGCCGGATCAACCAGATCAAGGCCGAGATCGAGAACACCGACTCGGACTACGACCGCGAGAAGCTCCAGGAGCGCCTCGCCAAGCTGTCGGGCGGCGTTGCCGTGATCAAGGTCGGCGCGGCCACCGAGGTCGAGCTCAAAGAGAAGAAGCACCGCATCGAGGACGCGGTCTCCACGACCAAGGCCGCGATCGAAGAGGGCGTGGTGCCCGGTGGCGGTGTCGCCCTCCTGCGTGCCCAGGCGCTCATCTCGGAGCGGGCCGACAAGCTCGAGGGAGACGAGGCGACCGGTGCGCGCATCGTCGCACGGGCCGTCGAGGAGCCGCTGAAGCAGATCGCGGTGAACGCCGGCCTCGAGGGCGGCGTCGTGGTGGAGAAGGTGCGCGGCCTGAAGGGCGCCGAGGGGCTCAACGCGGCGAGCGGCGAGTACGGCGACCTCTTCGAGGCGGGCGTCATCGACGCCGCGAAGGTGACCCGCTCGGCACTCCAGAACGCCGCCTCCATCGCGGGGCTGTTCCTCACCACCGAGGCCGTCATCGTCGACAAGCCCGAGGAGAAGGCCCCCGCCATGCCCGGCGGGGGGATGGAGGACTTCTAGTCCCTCCCGTTCCCTCCTTCACACGGCGTCCCGACCCCCGCCTCCCGGGGCGGGGACCGGGGGCCGTCGGACGCACCGCCTGCGAGGGCACCCTCCGGGGTGTCCTCGCGGCGCGTTCGGGGCGCTCCCCGGGCCCGCCCGGGAAGTTCGTACACTGGCGCCTGATGACCTACGCACCCGACACGACGACCACAGTCGCGGCCGAGCCTTCGGCGCCCCGATGAGCCGGGCGAGATGAACAGGACCGGGGTCGAGCTGACCGGGGCCGAGCTCTCTCTTGGGCCCGGCACGGGGGTCGGAGTGCTGCATCTCTTCTGCCGCGCCGGTGGTGCGATCGACATCGCGGCGGTCCTCGACGCCGAGACCGTCGCGCGCAAAGCCGGTGACCAGGTCGTCGCTGCGTCGATCCTCGGCCACAAGGCGGATGTCGCGCTCATGGTGCTCGGGCCGGACCTGTGGAGGCTCCGGCGGTTTCAGACCGCGGTCGCTGCCGCGGGCCTCGACATCGCCTCGTCCTACGTGTCGCTGACCGAGGTGTCCGAGTACGCCGCCAGGCTGCCCGACGAGCTGAAGCAGTCCCGGCTCTACCCGCAGCTCCCGCCCGAGGGGAAGCCGGCGTTCTGCTTCTATCCCATGTCGAAGCGGCGGGGCGACGCACACAACTGGTACACGCTGGACTACGACCAGCGCCTCGCGTTGATGGTGGGCCACGGCCGCGTGGGCCGGACGTTCCACGGCAGGGTGCTCCAGCTCGTGACGGGCTCGACGGGTCTCGACGACTTCGAGTGGGGGGTCACCCTGTTCGCGGTGCACCCCGGCGACCTGAAGGAGTGCGTCTACCAGATGCGCTTCGACGAGGCCTCCGCGCGGTACGCGGAATTCGGACCCTTCTACTCCGGCATGGTCGCGGATCTCGAGACGGTGCTCACCTCCGCGGGTCGATGAGCTCGGGGACAAGGCTGGCGCGACTCGACGCGGTGCTCGAGGAGATGGGCGACGTCGTCGTTGCCTTCAGCGGGGGGGCGGACTCCGCCTTCCTCGCCCACCGCGCGCACCGCCTTCTCGGCGGCGACCGTGCGCTCTGCGTGACGGCGGTCTCGCCGTCGCTCGCGTCCGACGAGGTCTCGCACTGCCGGGACCTGGCCGCAGAGTGGGGACTCCGTTGGCGGACGGTGGCGACGGCCGAGATGGACGACCCCGTCTACGTGGCGAACGGTCCCGATCGTTGTGCGCGCTGCAAGGACGCGCTGATGGCCGTCCTCGGCCCGCTCGCTGCGGAGAGCTCCTCCACGGTCGTCCTCGGCGTGAACACCGACGACCTCGGGGACTACCGGCCCGGCCAGCGGGCGGCGGCCGCTGCGGGAGCGCGGTTCCCCCTCGTCGAGGCGGGCCTCTCGAAGGCGGACGTCCGCCAACTCTCGAAGCAGCTGGGGCTCCGAACGTGGGACCGCCCCGCCGGTGCCTGTCTCGCGTCGCGCCTCCCGTACGGCACCCCGGTCACCGCGCCGACGCTCCGTGCGGTGGAGACCGCGGAGTCTGCGCTGCGTGCGCTCGGCCTCCGGCAGTTCCGGGTCCGTCACCACGGCGCCGTCGCCCGGGTCGAGGTCGCAGAGGATGAGCTCGACACGCTCTGGTCAAAGCGCGAGGAGCTCGTCGCCGCGGTGAAGGCCGCGGGCTACGACTTCGTCTCGCTCGATCTCGAAGGATTCCGCTCGGGGAGCATGAATCGGCTGCTCAGCCGGTCCACGCGGGCCTGAACACTGGGCCGCTGAGGGCACCCCCCGTCAGGCGGGTCGCGTGAAGTAGTCGTAGCCGCACCCCCCGCAGGTGGCCACCCCTCGCTTCACACGCCGGCCGCACGCCGGACACTCTCGCCCTCGCGTCACCAGCCAGATGGTGCCGAGGATGACATCGCCAACGGCCCAAACGACGATGAGGGCCACGACCGCGGTCCCGACGCCTGCGTCCGCCGCGTTCTGACACCCCTGAGCCCCGAGAATCGCTGTGCGCGCGCAATTGGGGTTGTGGCTGGCCGACGCGGCCGGCAGCCGTCTCGTGGGATGCCCTTCCTGACCGTCCGCATCCTGAGAGCGTTGTCGCCGAATCGCTCTCGGTTCCCCCGCTTGTCTCAGCGGCCTCCAGGCCGCGTCGTGGCTCGGCTCAGTTCCGCTCGGGGCCGGCCCCGAGCGGCTCAGTTCCGCTCGGCTCAGTTCCGCTCGGGGCCAGCCTGCTCGGGGCCAGCCTGCCCGGGCCAGCCTGCCCGGGCCAGCCTGCCCGGGGCACCCGTCGTCCGGGATCACCCGTCGTCCGGGATCAGCCGTCGTGCGGGCTCAGCCGCGGTCCCGGCGCGGGATCTGCCACCCCGCTGAGGACACCCGCCGTGCCTCGTAGAACACGCAGCCCTCCGGACACGAGAACGGGAGCGGGTCGTTGGCCCCGAGCTTGCAGCGCTCCACCTTCTCGCCTCCAGGCGTGCTCTGCATCACGTAGTGACGGCAATCCGCGTTCACGGCCATGTGCCCATTGTTGCTGGCGCAGCGGCCGTTGTGGCGGCACGCAGGGGGTAGCGTCGCGCCGTGGACCCGGTCGTGCCGACCCGTACGCTGTTGCGGTGGGCCGAGAGCCTCGCCGCGACGGCGCGCACCGGCCTCGGGTTCTCCCAGAGCCTCTACGAGCGCGAGCGGTTCGAGGAGATTCTGCGCGTCGCCGCCGACATCCGCGTCGCCGCGTCGGAGGACCCGGCGTCACTCGAGGATGCCGAGGGGCTCGTCGAGGAGTGGCTCTCCCAGGTCGGTGAGGGTGTCCCCGGCTACGTGACGCCGAAGGTGGCGGTCGGCGCCGCGGTGGGCAACGACCGCGGTGAGCTCCTCCTCATCCAGCGGTCCGATTCAGGGGCATGGCTCTACCCGACGGGCTGGTGCGACGTCGGGTACTCCGCAGCCGAGGTGGTCGTGAAGGAGGTGCGGGAGGAGACCGGCGTCGAGGTGGAGCCCGTCCGCCTCATCGCGGTTCTCGACGGCCTCCGTCTGGGCTTCACCAGGATCCCCCTCTACTCACTCGTCTTCCACTGCAAGGCCGTCGGTGGGACGCTCGAAGCGCATCCCCTCGAGTGTCGGGACGTGGGCTGGTTCACGCCCGACGATCTCCCCTCGCCGCTCATCGGGTACGAGCGGTGGGGTGAGCCCGTCTTCGCGGCGGTCCGTGGCGAGCACCGAGACGTCTTCTACGACCGGGTGCGTGCGCCGCTTTGGCGAGAAGCAGCGCGGTGAGGGTTGAGGAGCAGACCTGGGTCGACGACGAGCTGGTCGACGCGTTCGCCGCGCTGGTCCCACAGCTCTCGCGCAGTGCCCCCGCACCCGGACGCGCCGAGCTCGAAGAGATCGTCCGCTCGCCCGCGACCGTGCTGCTCGTCGCCCGCGACCTCTCCGACCGGATCGTGGGATCGCTCACCCTCGTGGTGTTCCGCATCCCGACCGGGGTCCGTGCGTGGATCGAGGACGTCGTGGTCGACGAGGGCGCCCGCGGCGGGGGCATCGGCCCGGGGCTCGTCGAGGCGGCGCTCCGACGCGCCGGGGAGGCCGGAGCCCGCACGGTGGACCTCACCTCGCGCCCGGAGCGCGAGGCTGCGAACCGCCTGTACACCCGGATGGGCTTCGAGCAACGCTCGACGAACGTGTACCGCCACACGGCCGACGCCTGAAGCGAGCGGCCGGAATCGGTCAGGCCATCGAGTCGAGCACCTGCCGGACGATCGCCAGTGTGGTCTCTGGGTGGAGCAGCGCAAGTCGCGCGGTCGGCTCCCCCTCCCAGGTGGTGGGGACGCACAGCGCGATCTGGTCGGCGAGGAGCTTGGCCGACCACGCGTCGTAGTCGGCGTGCGTCCACCCGGTCCTGCGGAAGAGCACGATCGAGAGCTCGGGCTCCCGCACGAGCTCGGTGTAGGGGGTAGCCCCCACGAGCGCGGCCGCTTCCTTCGCCGTGGTGAGCGCGGCCTCGACCGCGTCGCGGTAGGCGTCGGTGCCGTGCACGGCGAGGGAGAACCAGAGCGGCATGCCCCTCGAGCGCCGAGAAAGATGGAAGGCGTAGTCGGTCGGGTTCCACGGGTCCTCGCCACCCCCACGCCCGCCCGCAGGGGGCTGGCCGGGGCGACGGGGCGCGGTGTGGAACACCGAGAGGTAGGCGGCGTCCTGGGTGTGCACCGCCTTTGCGAGCGTCGGGTCGCGGTACAGGAGGGCGGCGCAGTCGTAGGGAGCGAAGAGCCACTTGTGCGGATCGATGGCCACGGAGTCCGCCAGTTCGATGCCGTCGAAGCGGGGGCGCGCGGCCGGCGAGAAGAGCGCGGCGCCTCCGTACGCGGCGTCGACGTGGAACCAGATGCCGCGCCCGTGCGCCACCTCGCCCGTGCTCGCCATGTCGTCGACGATGCCGGCGTTGGTGGTACCCGCCGTCGCGACGACCGCGACCACAGGTCCGCCACCGTCGTGGCGTGAGGCGTCGAGTGCCCGTTCGAGGCACTCGCCCGTGAGCCGGTGATCGGGCGTCGGGACGACGAAGGCATCGGCCCCGAGGATGTGCACCGCCTTGGTGACCGACGAGTGCGCCTCGGCGCTGAGGGCGATGCGCGGGCGTGTGCCGTGCGCGGCGTGCGCGGGCCGTGCGGCGGACGCGGCCTGTGCCGTGTCGCGTGCGACGAGGAGCGCCGACAGGTTCGCCGCCGATCCCCCCGAGACGAAGGTGCCGCCCGCCTCGGGCGGGAGCCCGGCGAGCTCGGCGAGGATGCCGAGCGCCTGGTTCTCGGCGGCGACGACGCCTGCGGCGAGGAGCCAGGACGTCCCGTTGAGCGACGAGCACGAGACGACCATGTCGAAGAGGAGGGCCGCCTTCGTCGGGGCCGCCGGGATGAACGACAGGAAGCGGGGACTGTCGATGGAGACGACGGCGGTGGAGAGGGACTCCGCGAACAGATCGAGAACCTTCTGCACATCGTTCCCGCCGGCCCCGATGACGCCGTCGAGCATCCCGCTGAAGTCCGTGGCGTACCCGCCGTAGTCGAGCGGCACCGGATCGAGCGCGAGGCGCTCCCGGCAGTAGGAGAGCACGAGGTCGGTCGTGCGCTCGTCGAAGACGAACATCGGGTTGCGCATGCGGGCCAGCATCGCGCCGGGAACCGCGGGAGGCGTAGCTCGCCCTCTAGCCTGGCGGCATGCGCTTAGTGATCCTCGGCGGTGGTCCGGCCGGCACCCAGGCCGCGACGTACGCGGCGCGCCTGGGTGCCGACGTGGCGATCATCGAGCGCGACGTGATCGGCGGTGCGGCCGACCTGTGGGACTGCATCCCGTCCAAGGCGATGATCGCAACCGGCGGTGCGATGGCCTTCCTCGATCGGAGCGACGGGATGGGCCTCGGCCCGGTCCGCCCGACCCTCGACCTCGAGCGGCTCCGGCAGCGGATCGGGTCGATCACCACGAGGCTCGGCCAGACCACCGAGACCATCCTTGCGAGCCAGGACGTCCAACTGCTGCGCGGCGAAGGCCGGATGACGGGGACGCACTCGGTGGTCGCCGAGACGGCGGACGGCCCGGTCACGCTCGAGGCGGATGCCGTGCTGCTCGCGACGGGGAGCCGGCCGAGGATCCCCGACTGGGCGCCGATCGACGGTGACCGGGTGCTCACGACCCGCGACGCGTACCCTCCCAAGGAGCTGCCGGGCCATCTGGTGGTGGTCGGGTCGGGCGTTACCGGCGTCGAGTTCGTGCACATGTTCTCGTCGCTCGGCGCCGAGGTCACCCTGATCGTGAGCCGCCAACAGGTGCTGCCGATGAAGGACCCGGAGGTCGCCGCCGTTCTCGAGGCGGACTTCCTCCGCCGCGGGGTGAAGCTCATGAAGGGCGCTCGGGCAATCGGGATCGAGCGCACCGCACAGGGTGTCGCCGTGCGTTGCGACGACGGCCGCGTGGCGACCGGGTCGCACGCGCTGCTCGCGATCGGCTCGCTGCCGAACTCCGACCGGCTCTCGCTGGGTGCGGCCGGCGTGGAGGTCGACGAGCACGGGTACGTTCCGGTGAACCACCACTGCCAGACGAACGTGCCCCACATCTACGCGGCGGGAGACCTCTCCGGAAAGCTTCCGCTGTCGTCGGTCGCGACGATGCAAGGTCGCAAGATCGCCGAGCATGTCGTGATCGGGCACACGGTGTCCCACCGCCACCTCAATTACGAGAAGGCGGCCTCCGCGATCTTCACGGAACCGGAGATCGCCGATGTCGGCCTGGCGGAGGCGGACGCGTTCGCAGAAGGGCGCAAGATCCGGGTGACCAAGGTGCCCTTCGCTGCCGCGGCCAAGGCCCTGATCAACGACGACCCCCGCGGCTTCGTGAAGATCATCTCGGATCCCGCGACCGGCGTCGTCCTGGGTGGGTCGATCGTCGGTCAGCATGCGGCCGAGCTGATCTCGGTCATCGCGCTCGCGGTCACCACGGGCCTGCGGGTGCAGGACATCGTCGAGAGCATGCTGGTGCACCCCACGCTGTCCGAGGCGCTGGCGGAAGCCGCGGAGTAGGGCTGCGGCCGCCCCCGGGAGCGCCAGGTGCTTCAGTCCTCGAGCGTGGTGCCCCCGGCGAAGGTGGTGCCGACGCTCCGCCAGTAGCCGCCGATCATCTCGAGCGGACCGATCCGGGTGAGCTCTTCGACCGGCGACTCGTGGACCTCGAGCTCGGCGTCGCCGGAGAACGCCGGACCGAGCTCCACGTCGATGCCGCGCATCGTCACGATGTCGGCGAGCGCGTCGGTACCGTCGGCTTCGATGCGCGGCATCCACCGGTGGTGGAGCATCGGCAGCGAATTGACGAACCCCGCGCCGTCGCCGGGGCCGGTGATCGTGAAGCGGGCGCTCACGAGACGGCGGTCGGAGGCGGCGAGCGTCGCGCCGAACCTTCCACCCGTCTCCAGCCTGGGGCCCGCCTTCCCGACGGTCACTGGGCGGGTGAGGTGGACGGAGCCGAGCTTCTTCGGGTAGCCCTGGAGGTGTCCGCGGGCCATCGCGAAGTCCTTGTCGACCCAGATGTAGACGCAGCGCGACCACAACTGGCCCCGGAAGCGGCACCGCACGACGAAGAAGGCCTCCTTGTACTGCAGCCGGACGGGGTCGAGCACCTCGACGAAGCTGTCGGAGCACGACTGCCAGTCCGCCACGACGAAGGCGACCGCGCCGGGGTCCTCGTCGTCGTGGGGAAGCTCGAGGGGGTCGGGGAGGAGCTCGGCGACCGCACCAGGGTCGGTGCGGTACTCGATCGTGAGCAGATCGCCGGAGTAGTGCCACGGAGGGGCGGGGAGGAGTGAGGCCCGTCCCGTCGCAGAGCGGGGGAAGAGGAAGCCGTTGAGGCGGGCCACCGGCGTACCGTATCGTGCCGGTCGTGGAGTCCCGCCGGATCCTCCTCGACGGGGTGGCGACCGAGGTGCTCGTGCAGGGGGACCTCCTGGTGGCCGCCGACGGCAGGTCCGTCACCGCCGACGCGGCCGTCCACCTCGTCCCGTGCACCCCGACCAAGGTGATCTGCGTCCATCTCAATTACCGCAGCCGGGTGGACGAGTTCATGATCACGCTCGGGTCGGCGCCGACGTACTTCCACAAGCCGGTCTCCGCGCTGAACGCGCACCACGGGCACGTCGTCCGGCCGGAGGGGTGCCAGTGGCTCAACTACGAGGGGGAGATCGGGATCGTCATCGGCGCAACCTGCCGCAACGTCTCGCCTCGGGACGCCGGCGGTTGCATCGCCGGTTACACGATCGGCAACGACTTCGGCCTCCACGACTTCCGGGACACCGACGCCGGCTCCATGCTCCGGGTGAAGGGTTCCGACACGCTCTGCCCCCTCGGTCCTGGGCTCGTGTCCGGATGGGACTTCCGCCACAAGGCGATCCAGACCACGGTGAACGGCCGCACGGTGCAGTCGGGCACCACCGACGAGATGGTGTGGGACATGCACTACCTGGTCGCGGACCTGGCGAGGACGATCACGCTCGTGCCGGGCGACGTCATCCTCTCGGGGACGCCGGCCGGGTCGCGCCCGGTCGTGCCCGGTGACGAGGTGTCGGTGACCGTGGAGGGGTTGGGGACGTTGACGAACACGATCGCGACCGGGCCGGTGCCGATCCGCAGCGACGTCGGGGCGCAGCCCACGTCGTCCGAAGAGGTCATCTCGACGGCCCTCGGCGGCGACTGGGAGTTCCGCGGCGTGAGAGCGCCGCGCAAGGGTTAGCGTCGCCGTTCGAAGGCCCATCGCACGCCAGGCATCGCACGCCGGGCATCGCACGCCAGGCGTCGGGCGTCGGGCGTCGGCGTCGGGCGTCGGGCGTCGGGCGTCAGGCGTCGGCGTCGGGCGTCGGGGCGCTCGCACGCATTCCACGTTGGAGAGGCCGCATGGCAAGAAGTGCACGGATCGCCGGGGTCGAGGTGTCCCTCGACCACTACATCGGGGGCGCCCGGGTCGGGTCGGCCGACCACTTCGACGACGTCAGCCCGATCGGCGAGCACGTGCTGGGCGCCGTGGCGCGGGGCGGGGAGCGCGAGGCCCGCCTTGCCGTGGACGCCGCCCTGGAGGGCTTCGAGACGTGGGGGAACACCCCACCGGCGGCGCGTGCGGAGGTCCTCCACCGGATCGCCGACGGCGTGGAGTCCCGCATCGAGGCGCTGGCTGCGGTCGAGACCGAGGACAACGGCGCGCTCCTGCGGTCGCACCTCCGGGGGGTCATGCCAAGGGTCGCCCACAACTTCCGCTTCTTCGCCGACTGGCTCCTCGGGCTGCACCACGACGACTTCGAGACCCGTGGCCACCGGAACCACGTCTCATGGGACCCGGCGGGCGTGGCCGTCCTCATCACGCCGTGGAACGCGCCCCTCATGCTCGCCACGTGGAAGGTCGCGCCGGCGCTCGCGGCGGGCGACGCCGTCGTGCTCAAGCCCGCAGAGTGGTCGCCCATGACGGCGTCGCTCCTCGCGGACATCACGAAGGAGGCCGGACTGCCTCCCGGCGCGTTCAACGTGGTGCAAGGCGTCGGCGAGGAGGCTGGTGATGCCCTCGTGTCGGACCCGCGGGTTGCGCGCATCGGCTTCACCGGCTCGGTGCCGACCGCGCGGGTCATCGCCAGCCGCGCCGCTGCCAACCTCACGCCGGTGAGCTTCGAGCTCGGCGGGAAGTCCCCGTTCGTGGTGCTCGAGGACGCGGACATGGATCTGGCGCTCGACCTCGCCGTGGAGCAGTACGACAACGCCGGCCAGGTCTGCCTCGCGGGGACCCGCCTGCTGGTCGACGCGAAGGTCGTCGACGAGTTCACGGCGCGGTTCGTCGAGCGTGTGTCTTCGCTGCGCCAGGGCGACCCGCGAGACCCGGGCACCGACATCGGACCGCAGATCACCCGCGCGCACCTCGAGCGCATCGACGGCTTCGTGCGCCGAGCGCTCGCGGAAGGGGCAGAGGTGCGCTGCGGTGGCGGGCCGAATCCCGATCTCGGCGGCCTCTACTACCTGCCGACGCTGCTCAGCGGCGTCAAGGAGGGCTCGGAGATCCTCATCGAGGAGGTGTTCGGCCCGGTGCTCACGATCCAGAGCTTCGCCGACGAGGAAGAGGCGGTCGCCATGGCGAACTCGACGCGCTTCGGCCTCGCCGCGACCCTGGTCACCTCGGACGAGACGCGCGCCGCCCGGCTCGCCTCGAAGGTCGTCGCCGGGACGGTGTGGGTCAACTGCTTCTACGTCCGCGACCTGCGGGCGCCGTTCGGTGGCTCCCGGGAGTCGGGGATCGGCCGCGAGGGCGGCAA
Source organism: Acidimicrobiales bacterium (assembly GCA_035534455.1). Classification (GTDB taxonomy): domain Bacteria; phylum Actinomycetota; class Acidimicrobiia; order Acidimicrobiales; family RAAP-2; genus JAJYVT01. The sequence goes on along the minus strand of DATLRV010000048.1, from coordinate 5,024 downwards.
CTGGAGCTTCGACTTCTACTGTGACGTCAAGAACTCGGTGTTCGCACCGAATCTGACGAGTCCGACGAGTCCGACGAGTCCGACGAGTCCGACGAAGGGGGAGGAGACGGTGCCATGAGCGACGCCGAGCAGGGACTAGACGCCTATGGCCGCATCCGTGTCCTGTGGCCCGACCACCTCGGGCTTGCACGCGGCAAGTACGTCCCCCTCGACCAGCTTGGGCGGGTTCGGCACTGCACTGGGACCTGGGCGCTCGGCTACAGCCGCGAGATGGTGCCCGGCGCGCCGGGTTCGCACTTCTTCGAGGGCCTTCCGGACATGGAGGCCAAGGTCGACCCTTCAGAGGTGCGCCCCGGATGGGAGGAGCACACTGGCGTGGTCGTCGCCGATCTCTTCGAGCACGGCGAGCCCGTCGCGGTCGCGCCGAGGAGCGCTCTGCGCCGCGCCATCGGCGCATGGGAGGCGCGCGGGTACGCGCCGGAGGTCGGGATCGAGCTCGAGGCGTACCTTCTCGAACCCGACGGTGACGGCGGCTGGCGCCCGCTCGACACGCCCGGCGCCTTCGTCTACGGCACCGGGTCCGCAGTCGACCCCGCCGGCGTGATCGACGAGATCTGGGAGGTCGCCGGTCGCAGCGGGCTGCCGATCGAGGCGGTGAACAGCGAGTACGACACGCCCCAGTTCGAGTTCACGCTCGCCCACCGCGACGCCATGCGGGCCGCGGACGACACGTTCCTTTTCAAGGTCCTCGCCCGCGAGGTGGCGCGGCGGCACGGGATGCTGCTCACCTTCATGGGCAAGCCGTTCTCGGATCGCGGAGGGAGCGGCCTGCACGTGAACCTCAGCCTCCTGCGGCCCGACGGTTCGAACGCGTTCGACGACCCGGAGGCAGAAGACGGGATGTCCTCGCTCGCCAAGTCGTGCATCGCCGGCCTCGTCGAGCACCACGAGGCGCTCACCGGGCTCCTCGCCCCGACGGTGAACGCGTACAAGCGCCTGGTGCCCGGCCTCCTGGCCGGCTGCTTCGCCAACTGGGGTCACGACCACCGGTGCGCGACCGTGCGGGTGCCCCCCGAGCGCGGGGGTGGCGCCCGGCTCGAGCACCGTCTCGCAGACGGTGCCGTCGTGGTCCACACGGCGGTCGCCGCCGCGCTGCAAGCGGCGCTCCTCGGCGTCACCGACGAGCTCACGTGCCCGCCGCCGGAGCGCTCCGACGGACTCGAGAGCTCCGACAGCGGACGATGCTCACCGCCGGACCTGGCGAGCGCACTGGACGTGCTCGAGGCCGACAAGGCGCTGTGCGACGCGGTCGGTTCGGAGCTCGTGTCCCTCCACCTCGCGATCAAGCGCGCGGAGTGGGACCGGTACCGTCGGGCGACGACCGACTGGGAGCTGCGCGAGTACCTGCCGTTCCTTTGATCCCGGTGCTCCGGATCTTCGGGCGCGCGGACGTCACCGGCAGGGGACCGACCGGCAGGGGACCGACCGACAGGCGTCCGACCGACAGGCGTCCGACCGACAGGCGTCGTCAGACAGGACCCAGCAAGAAGGAGGTGAGGCGATGGGAGAGATCGTCGGTGCTGCCCTCGTGGCCCACGTGCCCACGATCGTCATGCCCGAGCGCGAACGCCGGGCGTTGAACGGGGGAGAGGACATCTCCCTCGTTGCGGGGCTCGCCCGCATCCGACGGGAGTACCTCGACCGGCTCGAGCCGGACACGATCGTCGTCTTGGACACTCACTGGTTCACGACGTTCGAGCACTGCATCACCGCGCACGAGCGGCGGAAGGGCCACTTCACGTCCGATGAGCTGCCACGTGGCATGTCGGCGGTGCCCTATGACGTCCCCGGCGACCCCGAACTGGCTCGAGCCGTCGCCGAGGTGGGCGAGCAGACCGAGGGTACGTGGGTGCACGCCACCGACGACCCGTACATCGCCATCCACTATCCCACCGTCAACCTCCTCGGCCATCTCCAAGGCTCCGAGCGTTGGGTCAGCGCCGGCATCTGCCAGACCGGGGAGGTCGACGACTTCCTCCTCTTCGGCGAGGTCCTCGCCGAGGCGGTGCGGCGTGTCGACCGGCGCGTCGTGCTCCTCGCTTCGGGAGGGATGAGCCACCGGTTCTGGCCGCTCCGGCAGCTGCGGGCGCACGAGTCATCGGACCCGGCGCACATCATCACGCCCGAAGCCCGGGCCGCGGACGAGCGCGTGCTCGAGCGGCTGCTGGCGGGCGAGCATGCCGCCGTCATCGACTCGATGCCCGAGTACCGTGCCGTGTCGCCAGAGGGGCGTTTCGGGCACTACCTGATCATGGTCGGGGCGCTCGGCGGCCGGGCGTGCCGCGCGACGGGAACGCAGTGCTCCGAGTACGAGTCGGCGGTCGGGACCGGTCAGGTGCACGTGTTCTTCGAGCGCCCGGAAGGCGGGTGGAGCGCGTAGCTGCTCGCCGGGGGCGGCCCGGGGAGGTCGATCGGGTTGCGCCGGGTTGCTGGGGGAGCGCGGGGGTGCTGGGGCGCCGTGGCACTCGCTCTCTCGCACGATCGTGAAGACGGACCCCGGGTCGGGCCTGCGTCATGGGGGGTCGGTGCCGTCCGGGCTCTGAGATCGTGAGCGTCGCGGGCTCAGCGTCCGGCTCCCGCTCCGCTTCGACGTGGACGCCGGAGGCGCCGGCTCGCGGCCCAGCGCCGTTGCGAGCAGTCCGGCGGCGCGATCGCGCTCGGTCTTGTCCAGATGGCATGCATAACAGAGGTCCTGGACGTTCTCGTAGGAGGTCGGGCCTGTACGCGCGACGGGGACCTCGTGGTCGCGTTCGAGTCCCCACTTCCGGTCACACCCTGCGCACGCTCGGCCGTTGAAGGCCGGCACCGGCCCCAGGTCCAACGCCGTGAGGAGCTCGGCTGTGTACCTGCGGCCGTGGTGCTTGACCTTGTGGATGTCCTTCCCGTCGTGGAGCACGACTTTCAAGAATGCGTCCTGCGAGAGCTCCTTTGCGACTTCGACGGGGATCGGGCCACCACCGATGAGGTGGCACGGCTCGCCGGGGTGGTGGTGGCCGCGGCGCCACGCGAAGACGTCGCAGACGATGACGAGATCGACGTTCGGCCCGCGCTTCCCGGCACCCTCCTGCGCGTTGAGGGCGACGAGAGCGTCCGCCGCACACGCTTCGAAGCGCAGCGTCGCGCCGCTGCGGCGCGCCTCGCGATGGCGGCGCGCAGCCTCACGCTCGATCCGGGAGACGAACGGGATACCCGTCTCTGGGGGAAGCGCACCTTCGAAACACACGAGTCCGAGGCCGTCACGCCAATGGCGGAAGCGTCGTGCGGCGACCTGCCGCCGGTGGAGGTCGTCTGGCGGAATCGACTGCAGCCGACGCTCCCGGACCTCGTCGCGCAGGGTCGTGAGGTCCCCATCCTTGGCGACCTCCAGGAGTGCAGCCTCCTGTCCAGGCAATTCGGCTTCGGCCTTGGTGATCTCCTGCGCCTGGAAGATCGAGATGTGGCCACCCAACATGGCGTCCTTCGTCGATGGGCACGTCTCCAACGACGTCGCGGTGAAGAGCGCGTCCTTGGCCTGTCGGCTGGTCGTTCCGCACTGCCGCGCGATCCAACGCGCAGGGTCTGCCACGCCGGACTCCCTGTGGGCGCCACACGCGACGGCGCGGGCCGCGGCGAGGAGACGGGCAGCGCCGCATGCCTTCTCGGTCGTTGCGAGCTCCTCCGCGAGCCGGGCGCAGTCGAGCGCCGAGTAGACGCCCGGCTCGAAGGTTGCGAGCTCGCGACGCAACTCGGCGGCCGCCTCGAGGAGCTGCCCGGGGTGTGCTGATCCCACGAGCACAGAGTGCCATGGGGTTGTATCAAGGGAACCGGGGAAGAAGGAAGTGAAGGGGACGTGTAACTTGACAAACCCAGCCGGGAGGCGCAGACTGGAGACGTGGAGACAATCACGATCACCAGCCTTGCGAGGCGGATCACCAACGAGGCCGACGCCTACGGCTACATGGAGCGGATGCGCTGGCCTGACGGGCCGATCTGCCCGCACTGTGGCAACAAGGGTGCCTACTTCCTGAAGCCGTCGAACGGGCTCTCGCGTGCCACGCGGACGGGCTCGCACTCCCAGCGCCGGGTGTGGAAGTGCGCCAAGTGCCGCAAGCAGTTCTCGGTCACCACCGGGACGATCTTCCACGGCTCCAAGGTCTCCCTGCAGACCTGGTTGTTCGTGTTCTTCGAGATGTGCGCCAACAAGAACGGGCTTGCCGCCCGTGAGGTCGAGCGCAAGTACGACGTGGCGCCCAAGACGGCGTGGTTCATGACGCAGCGCATCCGCGAAGCGATGAGAAAGAAGGCTCCCCACGCGCTGATCGGCACCATCGTGGCGGACGAGACGTGGATCGGCGGAAACCCCGAGCGCATGAACCGAAAGACCCGCGCCCGTCGAGACGGAGAAGGTGCCGAGCCCGAGCGCGTCCAACCCGGGACCATTGCAACACGGGGCAACCAGCACACCGCCAAGACGCCCGTGCTCTCACTGGTCGACGCCGAGACTGGCGAGGTCCGTTCGCGCGTCGTGACCGACGTGCGCGGCGACACGCTCCGCAAGGTCATGGCCGAGCAGGTGGCGATGGGGCGTTCGACGCTCCACACCGACGAGTCGCACAGCTACTTCCAGATCGGCCGGGAGTTCGTTGCCCACCACTCCGTCAACCACGAGGCTGGGCGGTACTTCGACTACGGGACCGGGGCTTCGACCAACAAGGCCGAGAACTACTTCTCCCAGCTCAAGCGGTCCATCGACGGCACCCACCACAACCTGAGTAAGCGCCACCTGCAGCGGTACCTCTGGGAGTTCGACTACAGGTACTCGACCAAGCACCTGACCGACACGGAGCGCACGGAGCGGCTCATGGGCCAGGTGGAGGGAAGGCTGACGTACAAGCGGGTCAAAGGGTTAGACTAGTTGCCCACGCGAAGCAGCCGCCCGTATGGGCGGCTGCCGACCTAGGGAATCTCTCCCTAGTGCTGTGGTA
>DATLRV010000047.1:0-24630 GCA_035534455.1 Acidimicrobiales bacterium | reverse complement strand
TGGGCGCGAGAGAGGCAGGTAGCACGATGGCGAAGGCGGTCGGAATCGACCTCGGCACCACCAACTCCGTGGTGAGCGTCCTGGAGGCGGGCGAGCCCGCCGTCATCCCGAACGCCGAAGGGTCGCGGACCACCCCGTCGGTGGTCGGGTTCTCGAAGACGGGCGAGGTGCTGGTGGGTGAGGTCGCCAAGCGTCAGGCGATCACGAATCCGGACCGGACCATCCGGTCGGTCAAGCGCCACATGGGCACCAGGTGGACCGTCACAATCGACGGGAAGGGCTACACGCCCCAGGAGATCTCCGCCCGGATCCTCGGGAAGCTGAAGCGCGACGCCGAGGCGTACCTCGGTGACACCGTGAACCAGGCCGTGATCACCGTGCCCGCCTACTTCGACGACGCGCAGCGCACCGCGACGAAGGAGGCCGGCCAGATCGCCGGCCTGGAGGTGCTCCGCATCATCAACGAGCCCACCGCCGCGGCCCTGGCCTACGGGCTCGACAAGGAGGAGAAGGACCAGACGGTCCTCGTGTTCGACCTCGGCGGTGGCACGTTCGACGTCTCGATCCTCGAGATCGGCGACGGCGTCTTCGAAGTCAAGTCCACCTCGGGGAACACCAAACTCGGGGGCGACGACTGGGACCAGAAGGTCATCGACTGGCTGGTCAAGACGTTCAAGGACACCGAGGGTGTCGACCTGGCCAACGACAAGATGGCCCTCCAGCGCCTGAAGGAAGCGGCCGAGAAGGCGAAGATCGAGCTCTCCTCGGTGCAGGAGACCCAGATCAACCTGCCGTTCATCACCGCGACGTCCGAGGGGCCGAAGCACCTCGACCTGAAGCTCCCGCGCGCCAAGTTCAACGAGCTCACCCACGATCTCGTCGAGCAGTGCCGCGGTCCGTTCGAGTCCGCCATCAAGGACGCAGGGCTCAAGACCTCCGACATCGACCACGTGGTCCTCGTCGGCGGCTCGACGCGCATTCCCGCGGTCCAAGAGCTGGTGCACGACCTCACGGGCAAGGAGCCCCACAAGGGCGTGAACCCAGACGAGGTCGTCGCGGTCGGCGCGGCGGTCCAGGCCGGAGTGCTCAAGGGCGAGGTGAAGGACGTGCTCCTTCTCGACGTGACGCCCCTCAGCCTGGGCATCGAGACCAAGGGCGGGGTCATGCACCGGCTCATCGAGCGGAACACCACCATCCCGACCAAGCGGTCCGAGGTCTTCACGACCGCCGAGGACAGCCAGCCCTCGGTCGAGATCCACGTGCTTCAGGGTGAGCGCGAGATGGCGATGTACAACAAGACGCTCGGCAAGTTCCAGCTCGTCGACCTTCCTCCGGCCCCCCGGGGCATCCCGCAGATCGAGGTCACCTTCGACATCGACGCCAACGGCATCGTCCACGTGTCCGCGCAGGACCGCGCGACCGGCAAGGAGCAGTCGATGACGATCACCGGGCAGTCGGCGCTCGCCAAGGACGACATCGAGCGGATGGTCCGCGACGCCGAGTCCCACGCCGAGGACGACCGGCGCCGGCGCGAGGAGGCCGAGGTGCGCAACACCGCCGACACCCTCGTGTACCAGACCGAGAAGCTCCTGCGTGAGCAGGGCGACAAGTTCGAGGGCTCCGAGAAGGAAGACGTCTCCTCTGCGCTCCAGGGCGTAAAGGACGCGCTCTCGGGCACCGACGTCGAGGCCATCAAGACCGCGACGGAGCGGCTCATGTCCGCGAGCCAGGGCTTCTCGCAGCGGCTCTACGAGCAGGCGTCGCAGAGCGCGTCGGGCGCCACCGGCGGCACGGGCGGGAGCGCCGACGGCAGCGCCTCGTCGTCCGACGAGCCCGCCGAGGGCGAGGTCGTCGACGCCGAGATCGTCGACGAGCAATGAGCGGTCGGCCCGATCACGCCGCGGCGCGCTGGCGCGATGACGGCGTCGAAGAGGCCGGCGAGGCTCCTGTGACCGACGCCGGGGGTTCCGACGCGGGGGGACCCGACGCCGCAGAGGCGGTCGAGGACGCCGGCCCGATCCTGACCGACGTCGCCGCACTGAGCGCCCAGCGCGACGAGTACCTCGAGTCGCTGCAGCGCCTGAAGGCGGACTTCGACAATTACCGCAAGCGCGTCGCGAGGCTCCAGGAGGAGCAGTCGGCGCGCGCCGAGGCCGGTCTCGTCGCGAAGCTGCTGCCGGCCCTCGACAACCTCGACCTGGCGTGGGCCCACCTCGGCCCGCGCGACGGCGGCGTCGACGGCGCCTCCGAAGAGGCGCGTGCGATCTGGCAGGCGCGCGCACAGGTGCTCGACGTGCTCGGGAAAGAGGGGCTCGAGCGCGTCGACGAGGTCGGGGTGGGCTTCGACCCGACGGTGCACGACGCGGTCGCCCATACCGAGTCCCCCGGTGACGCCGCCACCGGCGAGGACGCCCCGACGGCGGCCGACGCAGGTGCCCACGCCCACGCCGACGCCGACGCCGACGCCGATGCCGCCGGAGCGGGAGACGCCGCGGGAACCCACGACGTCTCGGTGGACGAGGTGCTCCGTGCGGGCTACCGCTGGCGCGGGCAGGTGCTGCGTCCCGCGATGGTCCGGGTCCGGGGCTGAGCAGTGCCTGCGCAGCGCGAGTGGTTCGAGAAGGACTACTACAAGGTGCTCGGTGTGTCGTCGACGGCCACCGACAAGGAGATCACCCGCGCCTACCGCAAGCTCGCCAAGCAGTACCACCCCGACGCGAACCCCGGAAGCGAGGACCGCTTCAAGGAGATCAGCGCTGCGTACGACGTGCTCGGCGACGCCGCTCGCCGCAAGGAGTACGACGAGGTGCGGCGTCTCGGCCCGATGGCGGGCGGGTTCGGCGGGGGGGGCTTCGGCTCCCCGGGTGGCACGACGTTCAGGGTCGAGGATCTCGGCGATCTCGGCGACCTGTTCGGCGGGATCTTCGGACGATCGAGCCGGCGCCGCGCCCGCGGACCGCAGCGCGGCGCGGACGTCGAGACGGAGGTCCACCTCTCGTTCGCTGACGCCGTGCACGGCGCCACCGTCTCGGTGAACGTCCCCGAGGACGTGCGCTGCCACACGTGCAGCGGATCGGGGGCCGCGCCCGGCACCGCGGCGCACACCTGCCCGCGCTGCGGCGGCAAGGGGACCCTCGACGACAACCAGGGGCTCTTCTCGCTGAGCACGATCTGCCCGACCTGCAACGGACGGGGCAACGTCGTCGACACGCCGTGCCCCACTTGCCACGGCGCGGGGACCGAGCGCCGGAACCGGGTGGTGAAGGTTCGCGTCCCTGCCGGCGTCGAGGACGGGCAGCGCATCCGCGTGAAGGGACGCGGCGCGCCGGGGCAGGGCAGCGCGCCGGCGGGAGACCTCTACGTCGTTGTGCGCGTGACCACCGACAAGCGCTTCGGTCGACGCGGCCGGAACCTGACGGTCTCGGTGCCGGTCACGTTCCCCGAGGCCGCGCTCGGCACGACGGTCTCGGTGCCGACGCTCGACGGCCCCGTCACTGTCCGCGTCCCTGCGGGAACCGCGCCGGGCACGCACCTGCGCGTGAAGGGACGCGGCGTACCGGCGGGAAGCGGGAAGAACGGCGCGAAGTCGGGCGACCTGCTCGTCCGGGTGGACGTCGTCGTGCCCAAGTCGCTGACCGACGAGCAGCGCGCCGCCCTCGAGCAGCTGGCGACGACGCTCGAGCCCGCCCCGCGTGAGGCGGTGGAGGCATGACGGTGCCGCGGTCGGGCAACGGGTCCTCGGGGCGGCACACCGGCATGGCGCGCGCGACAGCGACGCCGGTGTACGTGATCTCGGTGGCGGCAGAGCTCGCCGGCGTGCACCCCCAGACGCTGCGCGTCTACGAGCGCAAGGGGCTCCTCGACCCGTCCCGCACCTCCGGCGGGTCGCGCCGGTTCTCCGAGCGCGATCTCGCGCGGCTCCGCCACATCCAGGACCTCACCTCGGCAGGGCTGAACCTCGAGGGGGTGCGCCGCGTGCTCGAGCTCGAGGGCGAGGTCTCCAGGCTCTGCGGCGAGCTCGACCGGGTCCGCGCCGAGGCCCTCGAGGCGGTGGACCGGATCCACCGCCACTACCGCCGCGACCTGGTCCCGTTCGACGCGTCGCCGGTCCCCTACGCCGCGGCGCGGCAGCGCGCGAGGTGAGCGTGGGATCGGCCCGCCGCCGCACCGATCGCGGACTTGTGAACGCATCGAGAACGACGAGTTGAGAAGGACGCACTGATGCCGATCGACCCGGAACGTTGGACGGTGAAGACCCGCGAGGCCTTCAGCGCAGCGACCCAGCAGGCCACCGCGGCCCACCACGCCGAGGTGACCCCCGACCACCTGCTCGCGGCGGTCCTCGCGGACCCCGAGAGCATCGCCCGCCCGATCCTGACGCGTCTGGGCGCCGACCCTGCGGCCGTGGCACGGGCCGTCGGGGAGCGGCTGGCCAAGCTCCCGCGGGCGGTGGGCGGCATCGAGCCGAGCATGGCCCGGGTGACCCGCGAAGGGTTCGAGCAGGCGGACCAGCTCCGCAGGGACATGGGCGACGACTACGTCTCCGTCGAGCACCTGCTCCTTGCGTGGGCGGACGCCCTCGGGGTGACGCGCGACCAGCTCCTCGCCGCGTTGCGCGAGGTGCGCGGCAGCCACCGCGTGACCTCCGCCACGCCGGAGGAGACGTTCCAGGCGCTCGAGCGCTACGGGCGCGACCTGACCGAGCTGTCGCGCCAGGGGAAGCTCGACCCGGTCATCGGGCGCGACGAGGAGATTCGCCGGGTCATCCAGGTGCTCTCACGGCGTACCAAGAACAACCCGGTGCTCATCGGGGAGCCCGGCGTCGGCAAGACGGCGATCGTCGAGGGCCTCGCCAACCGGATCACCGCGGGCGACGTGCCCGAGGGTCTGAAGAACAAGCGCGTCGTGGCGCTGGACCTGAGCTCCATGGTCGCGGGCGCGAAGTACCGGGGCGAGTTCGAGGAGCGGCTGAAGGCGGTGCTGAAGGAGATCAGCGACGCCGGGGGCCAGGTGATCACCTTCGTGGACGAGGTGCACACGATCGTGGGCGCGGGCGCCGCCGAGGGGGCGATGGACGCCGGCAACATGATCAAGCCGCTTCTCGCGCGCGGCGAGCTGCGGCTCATCGGCGCCACCACCCTCGACGAGTACCGCAAGTACATCGAGAAGGACGCAGCGCTCGAGCGGCGGTTCCAGCAGGTCTACGTGGACCAGCCGTCGGTGTCCGACACGATCGCGATCCTCCGGGGCCTGAAGGAGCGCTACGAGGTCCACCACGGCGTGCGGATCCAGGACGCGGCGCTGGTCGCGGCCGCAGTGCTCTCTGACCGCTACATCACGGGACGCTTCCTGCCCGACAAGGCGATCGACCTCGTCGACGAGGCGGCCAGCCGCCTGCGCATCGAGATCGACTCGATGCCGACCGAGCTCGACGTGGTCACCCGTCGGATCCGGCAGCTCGAGATCGAGAAGGTGGCGCTCGCCAAGGAGACCGACGAGGCGTCGGCCGAGCGCCTGACGCGCCTCGACCAGGAGCTCGCAGAGCTGCGCGAGCAGGCGAACGCGATGACCGCCCACTGGCAGGCCGAGAAGCAGGCAATCGACACCATCCGCTCGTTGAAGGGGGAGCTCGAGGAGCGCCGTGCCGCCGCCGAGCGCATGGAGCGCGACGGCGACCTCGCGGGCGCCTCCGCCGTCCGCTACGGCGAGCTGCCCTCCCTCGAGCAGCGCATCGACGAGGCAACCTCCGAGCTCGCCAAGCTCCAGGAGCACCAGCGTTTCTTGAAGGAGGAGGTCGACGCGGAGGACGTCGCGGAGGTGGTCAGCCGCTGGACCGGCGTGCCGGTCTCGCGCCTCTTGCAGGGCGAGCTGGACAAGCTCATCCGCATGGAGGACGCCCTGCACGCCAGGGTCGTCGGCCAGGACGAGCCGGTCACCGCGGTGGCGAACGCCATCCGGAGGAGCCGCGCGGGGCTCTCCGACCCCAACCGGCCGATCGGCTCCTTCTTGTTCCTCGGCCCGACCGGTGTGGGCAAGACCGAGCTCGCGCGGGCGCTCGCCGAGTTCCTCTTCGACGACGAGCGGGCCATGGTGCGCATCGACATGAGCGAGTACATGGAGAAGCACGCCGTGTCGCGCCTCGTCGGCGCGCCCCCCGGCTACGTCGGGTACGAGGAGGGGGGCCAGCTCACCGAGGCGGTCCGCCGCAGGCCCTACGCGGTGGTGCTCCTCGACGAGATCGAGAAGGCCCACCCCGACGTCTTCAACATCCTGTTGCAGGTGCTCGAGGACGGCCGGCTCACCGACGGCCAGGGCCGGACGGTCGACTTCACCAACGCCGTGCTCATCATGACGTCCAACCTCCCAGGCGACCCGTACGCGTTCTTCAAGCCGGAGTTCATGAACCGGGTCGACGAGGTCGTGCGGTTCCGGCCCCTCACGGAGGGGGACCTCGCTGTGATCGTCGGCATCCAGCTCGCACGGCTGCGCGCGCGACTCGCGGAGCGGCGCCTGAATCTGGTCGTCACGCCCGAGGCGGAGAAGGTGCTCGCCCAGAGGGGGTACGACCCCGACTTCGGGGCCCGACCGCTGCGCCGCGTGATCCAGCGCGCCCTGGAGGACCCCCTGGCGCTCGCGGTCCTCGACGGGCGCTTCCCCGAGGGGTCCACCGTCACCGTCGACGCACAGGGGGACGCGATCGCCATCCGGTGACCCGCTCACCCGCTCACCGGGGGCCCGGTGGCCCGGTGGCCCGGCCGGGCGACCCGGGCAGCCCGCCCGGCCATCCCGACCATCCCGTCCGGGCACCCGTGATCCGGCACCGGTCGCCATGCTCGGCCGACCCGCGATGAGTCCGGGCGGCCCGGCCCGTCTGTACACCCGTGGCCTACGCTTCTCATCGGGCGCGACGGGCCGCGTCGGGACGGCAAGACAGGGAGGCACCATGAGCGGAGTTCGTGTGCTGGTCGGCACGGCGAAGGGGGCGTTCGTCCTCACGTCGGACGGATCGCGCAGGACATGGAAGGTCGAGGGGCCGCACTTCGCCGGTTGGGAGATCTACCACCTGAAGGGGTCACCGGTGGACCCCGACCGGATCTACGCGTCCCAGTCGAGCTCCTGGTTCGGCCAGGTCGTGCACCGGTCCGACGACGGCGGCAAGACGTGGGAGACCGTGGGCAACGACTTCGCCTACGACGGCGAAACCGGGACCCATCAGTGGTACGACGGCACGCCGCACCCGTGGGAGTTCGCGCGCGTCTGGCACTTCGAGCCCTCCCTCGACGAGCGGGACACGGTCTACGCGGGCGTCGAGGACGCGGCGATCTTCCGGTCGACCGACGGCGGGGGGACCTGGGAGGAGCTGTCGGGGCTGCGCGGGCACGGCTCGGGGTCCCAGTGGATGCCCGGCGCGGGTGGCATGGCGGTGCACACGATCCTCCAGGACCCCTCCGACCGCGCGCGGATGTTCGTCGCCATCTCGGCGGCCGGCGTCTTCCGCAGCGACGACGGCGGCACGACCTGGCAGCCGAAGAACAAGGGCCTGAGCTCGGAGTTCATGCCCGAGCCCGAGCAGGAGATCGGGCACTGCGTGCACCGGATCGCCCAGCACCCCGCACGGCCCGCGACGCTCTTCATGCAGAAGCACTGGGACGTGATGCGCAGCGACGACGCCGGCGACTCCTGGACCGAGGTGAGCGGCGACCTCCCGACGGACTTCGGCTTCCCCATCGCCATCAGCGCGCACGAGCCGGACACCGTCTACGTCGTGCCGATCACGAGTGACTCGGTGCACTACCCGCCCGACGGCAGGCTCCGCGTCTACCGCTCCAAGACGGGCGGCCACGAATGGGAACCGCTGAGTGACGGGCTCCCACAGCAGCACGCGTACGGCAACGTGCTGCGCGACGCGATGGACGTCGACCACCTGGACCCGTGCGGCGTGTACTTCGGGACCACCGCCGGCGAGGTGTACGGCTCGCCCGACGGCGGGGACCACTGGACGGCAATCGTCGAGCACCTCCCACGGGTGCTCTCCGTCGAGGCGCAGGACCTGCCCTGACGCAGATGCCCGGGTCGCACGTGACGGAGGATGCACCGACGGCGCGCGACGTGCGGGTCGTGCTGCCTGCCCATCTCCGCACGCTCGCAGGGGTGCAGCGCGAGGTGATCGTGACCGTCGTGGGCCCGGTGACCCAACGCCGCGTCCTCGACGCGCTCGAAGCGTGCTTCCCGACGCTCGGCGGGACCATCCGGGATCGCGCCACGGCACGCCGCCGGCCGTTCCTCAGGTTCTTCGCCTGCGCCGAGGACCTCTCCCACGACCCGCCCGACACGGTGCTCCCCGACGAGGTCGCCTCGGGGAAGGAGCCCTTCATCGTGCTCGGGGCGATCTCGGGAGGCTGAGCCGCAGGGACGCGGCGGCGGGGCTGACCACACGCTCCCGACGTGCTGACCACACGCTCCCCACGTGCTGACCACGCGCTCCCGACGTGCTGACCACGCGCTGACCACCGCACCGGTCGCCCGGGGGCCCTCGCCGGCGACGGGTACACTGCGGCGTCCACCGAGTCAGGGGAGCAGCGTGCCGGCAACCGTGGTCGTCGGGACCCAGTGGGGCGACGAGGGCAAGGGCAAGCTCACCGACCTCCTGGCCAAGGACATGGACGTGGTCGTCCGCTACCAGGGCGGCCACAACGCGGGGCACACCATCGTCGTCGGGGGTGAGCGGTTCGCGCTGCAGCTCTGTCCGAGCGGCATCCTGTACCCGCACATCACGCCGATCATCGGCAACGGCGTGGTGGTGGAGCCCGAGGCCCTCCTCACCGAGCTCGACGAGCTGGCGCGGCGCGGGGTCGACACCTCGCGCCTCGTGGTGAGCGGCAACGCGCACCTGATCATGCCGTACCACCTCGAGCTCGACCGGGTCGCCGAGCGCTACCTCGGGAAGAACTCCCTCGGCACCACCAAGCGCGGGATCGGCCCGGCCTACGCCGACAAGGCGGCCAGGGTCGGGCTACGCGTGCAGGACCTCCTCGACCCGAAGATCTTCCGAGAGAAGCTCGACGTCGCGCTGAAGGAGAAGAACGCCGTCCTCGCCAAGGTGTACAACCGGTTGCCGACGTCGGCGGGCGACATCGTCGGCCGGTACCTCGACGAGTTCGCGCCGCGGCTCGCCCCCCACGTCGGCGACGCCGTCGGCATCGTGCACGACGCCCTCGACGCCGGGCGCAACGTCCTGCTCGAGGGGGCACAGGCCACCTTCCTCGACCTCGACCACGGGACCTATCCCTTTGTCACCTCCTCCAACCCGGTCGCGGGCGGCGCGTGCACCGGGAGCGGCCTGGGGCCGCGCGACATCGACCAGGTCATCGGCATCGCCAAGGCCTACGTGACGCGCGTCGGCTCCGGCCCGTTCCCAACCGAGCTCTCGGGCGGTCTCGCCGAGCTGCTGGTCGAGCGCGGCCACGAGTACGGGACCGTGACGGGCCGCCGCCGCCGGGTCGGGTGGTTCGACGCGGTCATGGCGCGCCAGGCCGTGCGGCTGAACTCGCTGAGCGAGATCGCGCTCACCAAGCTCGACGTGTTGGACACGTTCGAGACGCTTCGGGTCTGCGTCGCCTACGAGTACGGCGGTGAGCGCTTCAGGCTGCCGCCGTACCACCAGTCCACGCTCCACCAGGTGACGCCGCTCTACGAGGAGCTGCCCGGGTGGCGGACCGATCTGACCGGCACCACGTCGGCCGCGGACCTGCCGGGGCCCGCGACCGAGTACGTCGCGTTCCTGGCCGAGCAGATCGGGGTGCCGGTGCGACTCGTGGGCGTAGGCCCCGGCCGGGAGCAGATCGTGTCCTTCGCGGCCGCGTGAGCGCCGTGGGGCGCCCCCGCGTCTGCGTCGTCGGTTCCGGAGGGCGGGAGCACGCACTCTGCCTCTCGCTCGCGCGCTCGGCGGACGTCGTGGCCACGCCGGGCAATCCGGGGATGCCGGCGGAGGTCCCGGGCGGCGGCACGGTCACGACCTCGGCGGCACCGCCCGAGGAGCTCGAGGCGGACCTCTACGTGATCGGGCCCGAGGTGGCGCTCGTCGACGGCCTCGCCGACCGCCTCCGGGCGCGTGGGCACGCGGTCGTGGGACCCGGCGCGCAGGGTGCGCGGCTGGAGGGCTCCAAGGCGTTCATGAAGGAGGTCCTCGTCGCGGCAGGGGTCCCGACCGCCCGCTACGGGGCCTTTACCGAGCTCGATGACGCACGGGCGTTCCTCCGCCGCCTGCCGGGCCCCTGGGTCGTGAAGACGGACGGCCTCGCGTCGGGGAAGGGCGTCGTCGTGGCGGAGACGATGGCGGAGGCCGAGGAGGACGTCGGGAGGAAGCTGTCGGGCGAATTCGGTGACGCGGGCCGCCGCGTGGTCGTCGAGGAGGGGCTGTCGGGCCCCGAGTGCTCGCTGTTGTGCCTCTACGACGGGACCACGGTGGTGCCGATGGTCCCCGCGCAGGACTTCAAGCGGGTCCACGAGGGCGACCGCGGGCCGAACACCGGCGGGATGGGCGCCTACGCGCCGCTGCCGCAACTCGGAGAGACGGACGTCGACGACCTCGTCGAGCGCGCCGTCGCCCCGCTCGCCCACGAGCTGGGGCGCCGGGGCATCGACTACCGCGGCGTCCTGTACGCGGGGCTGATGCTGACCGACGACGGCCCGCGCGTACTCGAGTTCAACGTCCGGTTCGGCGATCCCGAGGCCCAGGTGGTCCTCCCGCTGCTGGACGAGGATCCCTTCGAGCTCCTGCGGGCGCTCGCCGGCGGGCACCTCGCGTCGGCGCTCCCGGCCGCCAGGACCGCGCCGCCGAAGGGCGCGGCGGTCTGTGTGGTGATGGCCGCGGCCGGCTATCCGGGCACGCCGCGGACCGGGGACGCGATCGTCGGGCTCGGTCCCGACGGGCAGCTCGCGGATCCCGTGCCCGGGGTGACCGTCGTGCACGCGAGTACGGCGCGGGCGTCCGAGGACGGCCCCTTCCTGGTCGGGGGCGGCAGGGTGCTCGGCGTGACCGCCACCGCGGGCACCCTGGCAGAGGCCCGACGGCGAGCGTACGCCGGGGTCGAACGGATCCGTTGGCCCGCCGTGCAGTGGCGCCGGGACATCGCGGCGGCTGCGGACCCGTCCCCGGTTGCGCCGAGGGCCGCGCCCTTCGAGGCGGCGTCGTGATCCCGCGCTACGCGCCCGCCGACATGGCCGCGTTGTTCTCCGACGAGTCGCGCCTCGCGACCTGGCTCGAGGTGGAGCTCCTCGCCGTCGAGGGCCTGTCGGAAATCGGCAAGGTGCCCGCCGGCGTCGCCGCCGCCGTCCGCGCACGCGCCCCGACGGTGGACGCGGCGTTCGTGGCCGACGTCGACGCGCGCGAGCGGGTGACGGACCACGACGTCGCCGCCTTCGTCGACGTCGTCCAGGCGCGCGTGGGGGGTCCCGAGGGCGCGTGGATCCACTACGGCCTGACCTCCTCCGACGTCGTCGACACCGCCCAGTGCGCGACGCTCGTGCGTGCGGCCGGCCTCCTCGTCGACGCCTCCGGCGCGCTCGTCGCCGCGCTCCGCGCCCGGGCAGAGGAGCTGATCGACGTCCCGGTGGCCGGGAGGACCCACGGGATGCAGGCGGAACCGACGACGTTCGGCGCCAAGTTCGCCCTGTGGGCGCTCCAGGCGGACCGGGACCGCCGGCGGCTGCGCGCCGCTCGCCGATCGCTGGCGGTCGGCAAGCTCTCCGGTGCGGTGGGGACCTACTCGAACATCGATCCCGCCGTCGAGGCGTATGTCTGCCGTGCCCTCGGCCTCGAGCCGGTGCCCGCCACGCAGGTCATCGCGCGCGACCGCCACGCGGAGTACCTGTACGCGTGCGCGTCGGTGGGCGCGACCGTCGAGGCGATCGCGACCGAGGTCCGCCTTCTCGCCCGTTCCGAGGTGGGGGAGGTCGAAGAGCCGTTCGCGTCGGGTCAGAAGGGCAGCTCCGCGATGCCCCACAAGCGGAACCCCGTCCTGTCCGAGCGGCTGTGCGGGCTCGCCCGGCTGCTGCGCGGCTACGCGACCGCTGGCCTCGAGGACGTCGCCCTGTGGCACGAGCGCGACATCTCCCACAGCTCGGTCGAGCGGGTGGCGCTCCCCGACGCGTCGATGCTCGCCTGCTACCTGCTGCGCAAGGCCACGGGCCTCGTCGCCGGGCTCGTCGTCCACCCCGACCGGGCGCGCGCCAACATCTCCGAGCTCGTCTTCAGCCAGTCCGTGCTGCTCCTCCTCGTCGACGCCGGGATGGCTCGCGACGACGCGTACCGCATCGTCCAGCGCGACGCCAGGGAGGCGTCCACGTCGGGCCGGTCGTTCCGAGAGGTGCTCGCCGGCGACCCCGACGTGCCCGTCGACAGCGCCGTCCTCGCTGCGGCCTTCGACCTCGACCGCGCGCTCGGCCACCGGCACCGCTTCCTCGACGCCCTCGACGCCCTCGACGCCCTCGACGCGCCAGACGCCCCCGACGCCCCCGACCCCGCCGGGAGGGCGCGCGCGTGACCCTGCCGCTCGTCCATGCGGGGAAGGTCCGCGAGCTCTACGACGCCGGGGGTGGCCTGCTCCTGATGGTCGCCTCGGACCGGATCAGCGCGTACGACGTGGTGTTCGCCGAGCCGATCCCCCACAAGGGCCGGGTGCTGACCGCGATGACCGCCTACTGGTGCGGTGAGCTGGCCGACGTGGCACCCGCGACGGTGCTCACGGCGGACCCCGAGGAGATCGCCCAACGGGTGCCCGGGGCGGCCTCGTTGGCCGGGAACGGCTGGACCTCGATCGACGGCCGGGCGCTCCTCGTGCGGCGCGCCGAGATGCTCCCCGTCGAGTGCATCGTCCGCGGCTACCTCGCGGGGCAGGCGTACGACGAGTACGCGGCCTCGGGCACGGTCCACGGCACGCCCATGCCGGCGGGGTTGCGGCTCGCCGACCGGCTCGACGAGCCGATGTTCACCCCGTCGACCAAGGCCGAGGAGGGTCACGACCGCAACATCGGCTTCGACGACGCCGTCGCAATCGTCGGGAGACCCGCCGCCGAGCGGGCACGCGAGATCTCCCTCGGCCTCTACGAGCGTGCCGCGGCGCGCGCCGCGGCGGCGGGCTTCGTGCTCGCGGACACGAAGTTCGAGCTCGGCGTCGTCGACGGGGAGCTGTCGCTGTGCGACGAGGTCGTGACCCCGGACTCGTCGCGCCTGTGGCCCGCGGACCGGGTCGTGCCCGGGACCACGCCGCCCGCCTTCGACAAGCAACCCTTGCGCGACTGGGCGGCGTCGAGCGGCTGGGACAAGCGGCCGCCACCGCCGGCGCTCCCCCGACAGATCGTCCGGGAGACGTCGGAGCGCTACGTCGCGGCCTACGAACGGGTGACCGGTCGGCGACTGGCCGACTGGTACGGTGCGCGCCCATGAAGTTCGCGGTGCGCGTGGAGGTCCGCCTCCGGCAGGGCATCGCCGACCCGGAGGGCGCGACCATCGAGCGGGCGCTGCCCGCCCTCGGCTTCGACGACGTGCGCGGGGTCACGGCCGGGCGGTCCTTCCGGTTCGAGCTCGACGCCGACGACGAGGCCGCGGCGCGCGGGCGCGCCGGGGAGCTGGCGCGCCGGCTCCTCGCCAACCCGGTCATCGAGGACGCCGACGTGGAGCTCCGCCCGCTCGCCCGGACGGGAGAGCGCCGGTGAGCGCGAGGGTCGGGGTCGTCGTCTTCCCCGGGACGAACTGCGAGCACGACACGGTGACCGCTCTCGAGCGCGCGGGCGCCACGGGCACGCTCGTCTGGCACACCGAGCAGCGCCTGGACGGGCTGGATGCCGTCGTCCTCCCGGGCGGCTTCGCGCACGGCGACTACCTGCGGCCGGGCGCCATCGCCCGGTTCTCGCCGGTGATGGCCGCCGTCGAGCGCTTCGCCGCTGGAGGCGGACCGGTGCTCGGCATCTGCAACGGCTTCCAGGTCCTCACCGAGGCGGGCCTCCTCCCGGGGGCGCTCGTGAAGAACCGCGGCCTGCGCTTCGTGTGCGCGCCCGCGTGCGTGCGGGTCGACTCGACGCAGTCGGTGCTCACCGGCGGGGTCGACGAGGGGAGGGAGCTCGCGATCCCCGTGAACCACTTCTCGGGCAGCTACGTGTGCGACGACCGGACCCTCGCGGAGCTCCGCGACACCGGGAGGGTCGTGCTCCGCTACGTCGAGAACCCCAACGGCTCGGTCGACGACATCGCGGGCGTCGCGAGCCGCGCCGGCAACGTCGTCGGCCTGATGCCGCACCCCGAGCGGGCGAGCGACCCGCTGGTCGGCTCCGACGACGGGCTGCCACTGCTGCGCGCGCTCGTCGGCGCGGCGGCCGGCGTGCGCGCGGCGTGACCGGGACGCTGCACCGGGCGCTCGGCCTCACCGACGAGGAGCACGCTCGGATCGTCGAGATCCTCGGGCGCGACCCGAACGAGCTCGAGCTCGCGCTCTACGGGGTGATGTGGAGCGAGCACTGCTCGTACAAGTCCTCGCGGCTCCACCTTCGGCGGCTGCCCACGACCGGCGAGCGCGTGCTGGTCGGCCCGGGGGAGAACGCGGGCGTGATCGACGCGGGGGACGGCATCGCCGTCGCGATCCGCATCGAGAGCCACAACCACCCCTCCGCGATCGAGCCCCACCAGGGCGCCGCGACGGGTGTCGGCGGCATCCTGCGGGACATCTTCACGATGGGCGCGCGTCCCCTCGCGGTGATGGACCCGCTGTTCTTCGGGCCGCCCGACGGCGCGCGGCAGCGGTGGCTGCTCGAGGGCGTCGTCTCGGGGATCTCGTCGTACGGCAACTCCGTCGGGGTGCCCACCGTGGGCGGCGAGCTCACCTTCGACCCGTGCTACGCGGGCAACCCGCTCGTGAACGTGCTGTGCCTCGGCGCGCTCCCCGTGGACCGGCTGGTGCTCGGCCGGGCGTCGGGCGGGGGCAACCTCGCCGTGCTGCTCGGCGCCACCACCGGGCGCGACGGGATCGGCGGCGTGAGCGTGCTGGCCTCGGCCGGGTTCAGCGGCGAGGCCGACGAGGCGAAGCGGCCCAACGTGCAGGTGGGCGATCCCTTCGAGGAGAAGCGCCTCATCGAGGCGTGCCTGGCGCTCCTCGACGCGGGCCTCGTCGTCGGGATCCAGGACCTCGGCGGCGCCGGCCTGGCGTGCGCGACGAGCGAGACCGCGGCCCGCGGGGGCGTGGGCATGGACGTCGACGTCGGGGCGGTGCCGCGCCGGGAGCCGGGCATGGCGCCGTGGGAGGTGATGACGTCGGAGAGCCAGGAGCGGATGCTCGCCATCGTGACGCCCGGGTCGTGGCCCGCGGTCGAGGCGCTCTGCCGTCGCTGGGAGGTGCGCGCGTCGGTGGTCGGCACCGTGACCGAGGACGCCGCACACCCCGGGCGGCTCCGGGTGCGCGACGGCGACAACGTGGTCGGCGACGTCCCCGCGGCGTCCCTCGCCGACGACGCTCCGGTCTACGACCGGCCGATGCACCCACCGGCGGACCTCGATCGCCGCCGGTCCGACGACCCGACCGGCACCGAGGCACCGGCCGACTGCGCCGCCGAGCTCGCGGCGCTCCTCGTCGACCCGAGCTGGGTGTACCGCCAGTACGACCACCAGCTCTTCTTGAACACGGTGGTCGGCCCGGGCGCGGACGCGGCGCTGCTCAGGCTGGCGGGGCCCGGCCTGCCGCCGAGCGAGCGCGGGGTGGCGGTGACGACCGACTCCGCCCCCCGCTGGTGCGCGATCGACCCGCGCGCCGGCGTGGCGCTGGTGCTCGCCGAGGCGGTCGCGAACCTGGCGTGCGTCGGGGCGACCCCCGTCGCCGTGGTCAACTGCCTCAACTTCGGGAACCCCGAGCACCCCGAGGTGATGTGGCAGCTCTCCGAGACCGTCGACGGCCTCGCCGACGCGTGCCGCGCGTTCGGCCTGCCCGTCGTCGGCGGGAACGTGAGCCTCTACAACGAGACGACAGGTGCCGACATCTCGCCCACGCCGGTGCTCGGCGTCCTCGGCCTGGTGGACCGGCTGGTGGAGCGACCCCCGCCGATGGCGCTCGTCCCCGGATCGACCGTCGTGCTGCTCGGGGCGCGCCGGGCGGCGGGACGGTCGCCGCACCCGCTGGGCGGAAGCCGGTGGGCCGTGGAGTGCCGGGGCCGCCGCCACGGCGCGCTCCCGGCGCTCGACGCGGCCGCGCACGCCCGCCTCGCCGCCTTCGTGGCGTCGCTCGTCGCGGACGCCCTCGGCGGTGGGGGGTCGGTGCTCTGCGGGGTGCACGACGTCTCCGGCGGCGGCCTCGGGGTCGCCCTCGCCGAGATGGCCGTGGCCGGCGGGTCCGGCGTCAGGGTCGCCGGCGTCGACGGGCACGCCGAGCTGTTCACGGAGCTGCCGTCGCGGGTCCTCGCGGCGACGGACGCCCCGGTGGAGCTGTGCGCGCGCGCCGAGGCCGCCGGGGTGCCTGCCTCGGTGATCGGCACGGCCGGCGGCCCGCGGTTCGCGGTCGAAGGGCTGGTGGACGTCTCGTTGGACGAGCTGACGGCGAGCTGGGCCGGCGCGCTGGCCCGACGGCTCGAACCGGCCTGAGGGCTCGCGGCGTCCGAGGACTACGCGGCCGCCGGGCGCCGCGACTTGAGCTCGGCGAGCACCTCGTCGGGGACCGAGAGGTCGCCCTGGCCCCGCCCCACGAAGAGATCGGGCTTCACGGTGCCGTGGGAGTCGGACCCGCCGGTGGGCACGAGGCCGTGGCGCCGCGCGACGCGGACGAGCATCGCCCGCTCGTCCGGACGGTACCGGCCGTAGTGGGCCTCCATGCCGGCGAAGCCGGCCGCGGCGAGGTCCGCGGCGACGTCCTCGAGGGCCGCCACGTCCGGCGCGAGGGTGAGGGGGTGCGCGAGCACGGCCACGCCGCCGGAGGCCGTGGCGGCGGCCGCGACCTCCGGCGGGGTGACGCGCGCCTTGGGCACGTACGCGGGCCGGCCCTCCCCGAGCCAGCGGTCGAACGCGTCGGGGACCGACTCGGCAAGGCCGTGGCGCACGAGCAACGCGGCCACGTGCGGCCGCCCGGCGCTCTCCTCGCCGGCAGCCTCGGCCACGATGTCGTCGTAGGTGACCGGGATGCCGAGCTCGCCGAGCCGCGCGGCCAGCCGCCGGTTGCGCTCGACCCGGTCGTCACGGAGCAGCGCCAGCTCCGCCTGGAGCGGCCCCTCGCCGTCCTCGACGAAGTACACGAGCACGTGCGCGCTCGTCCCGCGGTACCGGCACGACACCTCGCACCCCGCGACCAGCTCGATGCCGAGCTCCGCAGCCCGCGACCGGGCGCGCCCGATGCACGCCAGGGTGTCGTGGTCGGTCAACGCGACGGCGGTGCAGCCCGCGGCCGCGGCGAGCTCGGGGATCCGCTCGGGCGGGTCCGTCCCGTCGGAGCAGGTCGAATGGGTGTGCAGGTCGATCACGTGGCACGGACGCTACAACCGGGGTGCGCGCCGGGCGCAACCCGACGCCGGCCCTGCGCCCCCTCCCGTGCCGAGCCCCGGGCGCGGTGGCGCCCGGTAGACTGCCGCGCGAAACCGACCATCGGTCGCCGCCCGGCTCGCGCACCGCGTGCCGCCGCGCCGACTCGGGCACGACAGGGGCGGAGCATCCGACGTTGAAGGAAGCCTGCGGGGTCTTCGGGGTGTACGCGCCTGGGCGGCCGGTGTCCCAGCTCACCTTCGACGGCCTCTACGCCCTGCAGCACCGCGGCCAGGAGTCCGCGGGGATGGCCGTGAGCGACGGCCGCACGATCACGGTCGTGAAGGACATGGGCCTGGTCACCCGGGTCTTCGACGAGCGCACCCTCTCGGGGTTGAGCGGGCACCTCGCGATGGGCCACACGCGCTACTCGACCCACGGGTCCTCGGACTGGCACGCCGCCCAGCCCGTCTACCGGTCTACGGGCGGCGCCGGCTTCGCCCTCGGGCACAACGGGAACCTCACGAACACCGCCGCGCTCGCCGAGCGTTGCGGGATGCTGCCGGGCATGGTGGCGACGGACAGCGACGTCGTCGCGGAGCTCCTCGCCCGCGCGCTGCCGGTCGGCGCGGAGGACCCGGTCGGCGGACCCGACGTGCTCGGCGCCGCGCTCGCTGAGGTCCTGCCGACGGCGGAGGGCGCCTTCTCGCTCGTCCTCGTCGACGCGAGGCGCCTGTACGGGATCCGGGACCCGCACGGGTTCCGCCCCCTGTGCCTCGGCCGGCTCGGCACGGCGGAGCAGCCCGAGGGGTGGGTCCTGGCGTCGGAGTCGCCCGCCCTCGACGTCGTCGGCGCGACGTTCGTGCGCGAGCTCGAGCCCGGTGAGCTGGTGACCATCGACGGTCCGGGCTACGACGGCGTGCGGAGCGAGCGGCTCTTCGGCGCCGCAGACGTCGCACCGCACCTGTGCATCTTCGAGCTCGTCTACTTCGCCCGGCCCGACAGCCGCCTCTACGGGCTCGAGGTCCACGGCGCCCGCCGACGGATGGGCGAGCTCCTCGCCGAACAGGCGCCGGTCGACGCCGATCTCGTCATGGGCGTCCCCGAAGGGGGCGTCCCCGCGGCCGAGGGCTTCGCGCGGCGCAGCGGCGTGCCGTACGGGCAGGGGCTCGTGAAGAACCGCTACATCGGGCGGACGTTCATCGACCCCGAGCCCGCCGCGCGGCGCAACGCCGTGCGGCGCAAGCTGAACCCGCTGCGCGAGAACATCGCGGGGAAGCGGCTCATCGTGGTCGACGACTCGATCGTGCGCGGCACGACCACGCGGGCGATCGTGCAGATGCTGCGCGACGTGGGCGCGCGCGAGGTCCACCTGCGGATCTCGTCGCCGCCGTTCCGTTGGCCGTGCTTCTACGGCATCGACACGCCGACGCGCGGCGAGCTGCTCGCCGCGACGATGACGCTCGACGAGATGGAGCGGTACCTCGACGTGGACTCGCTCGCCTTCATCGGCCTCGACGAGTTGAAGGCCGCGATCGGCGCGGGGGACGACGGGTGGTGCGACGCCTGCCTCACCGGTCGCTATCCGACGCCGGTCCCGGTCGACCTCGGCGGACCGGCGGGTCGTGACGAGGGTGGCGGGAGCGGCCAACCGCTCCTGCAGGGCGCGCTGCCCGGCGTCTGAGCCCGTGGGAACGAGCCGGCGGGAGTCGGGCCCGGCGCGGCCCGGCGCCTGCGCCGCCACGTACGAAGGGGCCGGCGTCGACCTCGCAGCGGGGGACGAGGCGGTGCGCCGCATCCGCGACGTCGTCGCCACGACCGCGCGTCCGGGCGTGCTCGGCGGCATCGGCGCGTTCGCCGGCATGTTCGCGCTCGACACGGACCGGTACGCGCACCCGGTCCTCGTCTCGTCGACCGACGGCGTCGGCACGAAGATGCTGGTGGCGCAGGCGACCGGGCGCTTCGACACGATCGGTGTCGACCTCGTGGCGATGTGCGTCGACGACGTCGTGTGCGCCGGCGCCGAGCCGCTGTTCCTCCTCGACTACGTGGCGGTCGGCAAGCTCGACCCCGCCCGCCTCGAGTCGATCGTGGGCGGTGTCGCCGCGGGCTGCCGGGCTGCGGGTTGTGCGCTCGTGGGCGGGGAGACCGCCGAGCACCCCGGCGCGATGGGGCCCGACGACGTGGACCTCGCGGGGTTCGCGGTGGGAGCCCTCGAGGCGGGGTGCGAGCTGGGGCCGCACCGCGTGCGAGCCGGGGACGTGCTCGTGGGCCTGCCGTCGCCCGGGCTCCGCTCCAACGGCTACACCCTTGCGCGGCACGTGCTCTTGGAGCGAGCGCGGCTCCCGCTCGACGGCCCGGCGTGGGACGGCGCGGCGCGCTCGCTGGCCGACGAGCTGCTCCTGCCGTCCGTGGTGTACGCGCCCGCGGTGCTCGCGGCGCTGCGCGCCCGCCCGACAGCGGTCCACGCCTGTGCGCACGTCACCGGCGGCGGGCTCCCCGGGAACCTCGTCCGGGTGCTTCCGCCCGGCCTCGACGCGCGCCTCGAGAGCGGTGCCTGGGAGGTGCCGCGCATCTTCACCGAGATCGCGCGCCTCGGCCGTGTCGACGACGTCGAGATGGCGCGGGTCTTCAACCTCGGGATCGGGATGGTCCTCGTCGTGGCGCCGGGCGGCGTCGACGCCGTCCTCTCGGCAGTCCGCGCCGTGCCCGATGTCCCACCTGCGGTGCGCGTCGGAGACGTCGTCGCCGGGTCCGGGGCGGTGCGCCTGTGACCCACCGGGCGACGAGCGGCGCGCCGGCGCGCCGGCACCACCTCCCGGCGCTCGGGTCGCCCGCGCTCGAGTCGCTCCGCGCGCACCTGCTGGAGCACTCGGTGCGCCAGGGGGACTTCGTCCTCAAGTCGGGGCGGCGCAGCAGCTGGTTCATCGACGCGAAGCAGACCGCCTGCCGTCCCGAGGCGATGCTGCTCGTCGCGGAAGCCGTCCTCGACCTCGTCCCCCCCGACGCGACCGCGATCGGGGGGCTCACGATGGGCGCCGACCCGGTCGCCTTCGTCACCGCCGCGATCGCCGCGGTGCGCGGGCGGCAGCTGAAGGCGTTCAGCGTCCGGAAGGAGGAGAAAGGTCATGGCGGGGGCGGCCGCATCGCGGGGGCGCTCGACCCCGGCGACCGCGCGGTGATCACCGAGGACGCGGTCACCCGGGGCACGTCGCTCCTCGAGGCGGCGCGTGCGGTGCGCGACGCCGGTGCCGACCCGGTGCTGCTGGTCGCGCTGGTCGACCGTGGGGGCAGCGTCAGCGCCATGGCGGCGTCGGAGGGGCTCGCCTTCCGCGCGGTGCTGAGCGCGCCCGACCTCGGCTTCCCCTTCGACGGAGGTGGCTGAGGGCATCACCCCCGTTGGGCGGGTGAAGCCCGGGGATGCGCGTTCGTGGCGGTCGCCGGCGTGCTCGGCCGGGGCGTTCGTGCTGTGGAGCGGGCGAGCCAGGCGCGCCGGCAGGCCGAGACGGAGCCCGCGTGGGAGTCGCCGCCGGAGGAAGGTCCGGCGGCGTAGGGCCGAGCACGCCCTCCCCCGGGGGCGGCCCTTCCCTCAGACGGGCGGCGCGGACGGCGCGGGCGGAGCATGATGGGAGGTATGGGACTCTTCCAGCGCGCGCACGACATCGTCGAGGCCAAGGCCAACAAGGCACTCGACCAGGCCGAGAACCCCAACGACATGCTCGATCTCTCCTACGAGAAGATGCTCGAGCAGCTCACCCAGGTCCGGCGTGCACTCGTCGACATCGCCGCGTCGAGGAAGCGCATCGAGCTGCAGGAGACGCAGCTGCAGCAGTCCATCGCGCACCTCCAGGACCAGGCGCAGGCGGCGGTCTCCCAGGGGAGGGACGACCTCGCCAAGGAGGCGCTCGCACGCAAGTCGGCGGCGCAGCAGCAGATCGACCAGATGGAGCCGCAGCACCAGCAGCTGACCGAGCAGGAGCAGAAGCTGGAAGGGACGCTGCAGCAGCTGCAGTCGAGGGTGACCGCCTTCCGGACCCAGAAGGAGACGCTCAAGGCGGAGTACACCGCGTCGAAGGCCGTCACGTCGGTGAACGAGAGCGTCGCCGGCATCTCCAAGTCCATCAGCGATTCGGGTGCCGCCCTGCAGCGCGCGCAGGACAAGATCGCCACCATGCAGTCCCGCGCGCAGGCGACCGACGAGTTGCTCGAATCGGGCGTCCTCGAAGACGTCGGCGGCGGGACCGACGACATACAGAAGGAGCTCGACGAGCTGAGCTCGAAGTCGGACGTCGACACCGAGCTGGCCGCGTTGAAGGCGCAGGTGGGTGCGTCGGGCGCCTCGGGCGCGCTCGGGGCCGGGACGAGCGCGGAGTCTCCGGCGCCCGCGGGTTCTTAGCCGGGTCGTACCCGTTCCAGCACCGGCCCTGCGGGGCGGCCGCCCGGTCCGTCAGCGCTTCTCGGGCTCCTGTGGCCGGCCCCGGTGCTGCAGGCGCCTGCGGATGAGGCGCCTGCGGGCCTGGAGCTCACGGTGGGTGAGATGCTCCACGTGCTCGCCGAGGCCGAGCGAGCTGCGGATCCCCGCGAGCTCCACGCCGCCGAGCGTGGCGGGCGCCATCCCGAGATCCTCCGCGATGCGAGCGCCGTGGCGTGACTGCAGATGCGTGAGGATCGTCACGATCTGGGCGAGGACGTCCACGTCCGGGGCCATGGTGGCCATGGAATGGTCGATGAAGATCATGTCCTTCACGAAGAGCATGAGCGCCTTGGGCATTCGGGCGCCGTAGCCGAGAAGCGACTTCGTCATTTCCCGGATCTCGCTCGTGAGCTGCTCGGCGTCCATCGTGGTGGGGTCCACGACCGGCTGGTCGAGCCGGAGGTCCCCGATCACCGCGTCCACGTCGACGTCGTCGGGGAGGGCGCCGAGCTCGCACATCGCGCCGACTTGCGCCCGGACGTCGTTGGTCGCGGTCGCCATCACCAGCCGCAGCAACCCGCGACGGCCGCGCTCGTCGAGCCGGCCGGTGATGCCGAAGTCGAGGAGCGCCACGCGCCCGTCGGGGCACACGAGGAGGTTCCCTGCGTGGAGATCGCCGTGGAACACCCCAAAGAGCACGAGCCCTTCGAGGAAGGCGATCAGTGCGGCCATGAGCACCTCGGCGGTGTCGATCCCGGCCGCCTGCATCGTGGCAGCGTCGCCCCAGGCGTACCCGTGCAGGCGCTCCATGACCAGGACCCGGCGCGTCACCAGACGCGGGTGCGGCCGGGGCACCACGAGCGCGCGCCGGGTGTCCGCCGGAGCGGTGCGCGCGAGGACGGTCGCGACGTCGAGCATGTTCTCGGCCTCCAGGCGGAAGTCGAGCTCCTCGCCGATCGTCTCTGCGAACAGGTCGATGAGCGCGGGCGGGTTGGCGAGCGCCGCCACCGGGATGCGTCCGACGAGCAGCGGGCCGAGCCACGCCATGACCGCGAGGTCCCGGCGGACCTGGCGGTCGACCTCGGGCCGCTGGACCTTCACGACCACCTCTTCGCCGGTCACCAGTCGAGCAGCGTGCGCCTGTGCGATCGAGGCGGCCGCGATCGGCACGGGGTCGAAGGAGGAGAACACCGCCTCGAGTGGACGTCCGAGCTCGGCTTCCACGGTCTGGCGGACGGTGTCGAAGCTCTCCGAGGGCACCTGGTCGCGGCAGAGCCGGAACTCTCCGACGAGCTCTTGGGGGAACACCCCCTCACCGGCAGAAAGGATCTGGCCGAGCTTGATGTAGGTCGGCCCGAGGCGCTCGAAGGCGATCCGCAACCTGCGTGAGAGCCCGGACCGGGACCGGGAGCGGCCTCTGCGCCGGTCCGTCAGGTACCAGGCCCCGATCGCCGGACCGAGCACCGCCGCCACCCGCAGGGCGGCCCCGGCGGGTGGCAGCACCCGCGCCCGTGCCATCGCCCTCGTCCGCTCGGTCGCCGCGGCTCGGAGCGCCGGGAGGTCCCGGCGCCACTCGAGGCGTGCGGGATCGACGAGCCAAGGGGCGTCGTCGGAGAACGCGCCCCATCCGAGGTCGGCGGGCGTCACGCTGCCGACGTTACGGGCGACGCGTAATGGTCCGACCAGATCCTGGTCCTTGCGCGTCGCGTCCGCCCGGGTGGCGTCTCCCCGGTCCCGACGCGCGCCGCGCCGTAAGGTCGTGGGAGTGCGCTTCTCGGCCGAGCACCGTTTTGCGGGGACGCCGGCACAGGTCGCCGCCGCCCTGGGCGACCCGGACTTCTACCTGACGCTCGACCTCCCCGACCTGCGCCTGCTCGAGGTCCACGAGGTCGACCGGAGTGCCCCGTCCGGTGGCACCGAGCCCGTGCCCGGCGTCACCGGCGCGGAGACGGGCCTCGAGCTTCGCTACGAGTTCACGGGAGCCCTCGACCCGGTGGCCCTGCGCCTGCTCGGGGGGACACGCCCGACCTGGACCCAGGAGGTGCGCCTGCGCGAGGACGCCGGTGGCCGGCTCCGTTTCGCGGCCGAGGCGAACCCGCGCCTGCTCCACGGTGCGGCCGCGTTCTCCCTCGAGCGTGAGGGGGAGGGCACCGTGCGCCGCCTCGACGGGGAGCTCGTCGTGGCCCTCCCGGTCGTCGGCGGCATGGCGGAGCGGCGGATCGTCCCTGGGGTGCTCCGGCGGCTCGACGTGGAGGCGGAGGCCGTCCGGGAACGCTTCAGCTCCTCGTAACCGTCACCTTTTCGCAATCTTACCCCGAGACCTTGAGTACTCCCAGCTCATGCGCAGTATGTGCGGACACGCAACGCCCATTCTCACCTGGGGTTTTCCCAGCTCACCTTCCATTCGGGCAGCCGGGGCGACTGGCGGCGGCGTGCCGCCGAATGTTACGTTGTCGCGACGACCCGTCAGGGAAGCAGGAACGGGCTCGCCGCCGCACCGGTGGCGGCAGCGCACAGGAAGCACCGGGGCGGAGGCAGGGGACGAGCCCCGGCAACGTGAACCGAGACGGACGAGACAGAGAGGACCGGGAATGCGCCAACGCTTCAACGCCCTCCGACGGCTGGCCATCGGGCTGGCCACGGTGGGGATGGTCTCTTTGGGGACCGCCGTGATCGCGGCGCCCTCGAGCGGTGCGGCTGCCGTCACAAAGACAGTCATCACCTTCGC
>DATLRV010000046.1:0-31153 GCA_035534455.1 Acidimicrobiales bacterium | reverse complement strand
GGGCGTCTTCAACTTCTTCACAGACACCTACGCCAACGCCTACGCCTACCGGTTGGGCCTCACCGCCGGCACCTCCTACAGCCCGACCATCGACTACGTCAACGACATCGGGATCGACGCCCTCATCTTCCAGGCGTCGGGGTAGCCGGGAACTCGAGCCTCCCGGCGCGCGCGCGTTCGCGCCTCCGCCGCTGGCCCCAAGGGGCACGGCACTGCCGGTCAGCGGAGCGACGCCTCGATCCAGGACCAGGGGATGGCGCCCTCGCGCAGGCACGCCGGCGGGGTCACGGTGCAGTCGACCACCGTGGAGGGCCGACCGTCGCAGACGCCGCCGTCGACGACCAGCGCGAGGTCGCCGGGGCCGAAGGCGTCGCGGACCTCGGCTGCCGTCGTGCACGGCGGCGCGCCGTGCCGGTTGGCGCTCGTCGTGGCCAGCGGTCCAGCCTTGTCGCAGAGCGCCCGGACGAACCGGTGGCGCGGCCGGCGGAGCCCGACGCTCGTCCCGTTGCCACCGAGGCTGGCACCGAGGGAAGGATCGACCGGCACGACGACGGTGAGGGCGCCGGGCCAGAAGCGGGCGGCGAGCACCGACGCCGTGCGGGGCCAGGTGCCCGCGACGCCGCGTGCCTGGCGCCAGCGGCCGACGAGCACCGGCAGCGCGAGGCCCGAGGGGCGGTCCTTCGCCGCGAAGATCGCTGCCATCGCCTCGGGCCGGTCGACGGCAGCCGCGAGCCCGTAGACGGTGTCGGTCGGGATCGCCACCACCATGCCGGCCGCGAGCGCCGACGCCGCGTCGTCGAGAGCGGAGGGGTCGCCGGTGCCGACCACCCGGAGCGGCCCCGCTGCGGTCACCTGCGGGCGACGAGCGCCCGCGCCCTGCCGGCGAGATCCGGCTCCAGGCGCACGCCGCGGTAGCCGGACCGTGCCGCCAGACGCTCGGCGGCGGATGCCTGGTGCGGCGAGATCTCGACGACGACCGCACCGCCAGGCGCCAGCCACCGGGCCGCCCCGGCGGCGACGGCTTCCACGGCGGCGAACCCGGGGGTGCCGTCGGAGCCAGACGGGGCGACGAGTGCCCGGTAGGGCTCGCGGCGCACCTGCGGATCGAGGGTCTCCCACTCGTCCTCGCTGACGTAGGGCGGGTTCGAGACGACGAGGCGGACCGTGCCCCGCCACTCGGGGTCGAGCGCGTCGAACCAGCTCCCTGCCCGGAGCTCCACCTGGGCGACGACGTGCGGGTGGTCACGGGCGACGCGCCGGCGGTTGGCCGCGGCCAGCTCCAAGGCGTCGGGGTCGACGTCGGTCGCGCTCACCCGGAGGTCCGGCCGCACAGGTCCGATCTCGGCCGCGATCGAAAGGGCGATCGCCCCGGTCCCGGTGCCGAGGTCCGCCACGGCGAACGGACCGGCGTGGGGGGCGGGGTCCACGGGGCCCGCGAGCTGGCGGCGCGCCTCTGCGAGCGCCAACTCGACGACCTGCTCGGTCTCGGGGCG
This sequence comes from Acidimicrobiales bacterium, assembly GCA_035534455.1. Lineage (GTDB taxonomy): Bacteria > Actinomycetota > Acidimicrobiia > Acidimicrobiales > RAAP-2 > JAJYVT01. The sequence continues at coordinate 29,660 of DATLRV010000046.1, read as the reverse complement.
CGGGATGAGCGCCCGGGTGTCGACCGCGAGCTCGACCGTCCGGAACGGCCACGTGCCGAGGACGTACTGGAGCGGCTCTCCGGCGAGCCGTCGGGAAGCCATCGCCCGCAGCGTGCGCGCCGCCAGCTCGTCCACCTCGCCGCGCCGGCCGACGACGTGGTCGACCATCCAGCGCGCCTCGTTCGCCGAGCCGAGCCGAGCTTCGAGCCGCGCCTGCACCGACGAGCGGGTCGCGTGGACCACGCCGGGCGTCACGGTTCGTCACCCGCGAGCTGGCGGGAGCGCTTGTCGGCCATGAGCGCCTCGGTGAGCTCGTCCAGGTCACCCGCGAGCACCTGGTCGAGCTTGTGGAGCGTGAGATTGAGGCGGTGGTCGGTCACGCGGTTCTCGCGGAAGTTGTACGTCCGCACCTTCTCCGAGCGTCCCCCGCCGCCGACCTGGCTCTTGCGCTGCACGGCGAGCTCCTGCGCGCGCCTGTCCTGCTCGGCCTTGAGCAGCCGCGCCCGCAGCACGGTCATCGCCTTGGCGCGGTTCTGAATCTGGCTCTTCTCGTCCTGCATCGAAACGACGATCCCGGTCGGCAGGTGCGTGATGCGCACCGCGGAGTCGGTCGTGTTGACCGATTGGCCGCCGGGGCCGGTCGAGCGGTAGACGTCGATCTTCAGGTCCGACTGATCGATCTGGACGTCCACCTCGTCCGCCTCGGGCAGCACCGTGACGGTCGACGACGACGTGTGCACTCGGCCCTTGGACTCGGTGACCGGGACGCGTTGGACGCGGTGCGGTCCGGCCTCGTGCTCGAGGCGCGCCCACGCGTCGGCGCCCTTCACCACGAACACGACCTCGTTCAGCCCGTCGCGCTCGGAGGCGCTCTCGGACAGCACCTCGACGTGCCACCCGCGGCGCGCCGCGTAGCGGCCGTACATCTCGAAGAGGTCCCGGGCGAAGAGGTTCGCCTCCTCCCCTCCTTCGGCGCCGCGGATCTCGACGATGACGTTCCGCCCGTCGTTGGGATCCTTGGGGAGGAGCAGGATGCTCAGCTGCGCGCCGAGCGACGCGATCTTCGCCTCGGCGGCGTCCACCTCCTCGAGCATCGCGGTCCGCTCGTCCGCGGTCGACTCCTCCGCCAGCTGGCGGGCGGTGTCGAGGTCCGCGCGCGCCCGGCGCAGCTCGCGCCACGCCCCGACGACCTCGGCCAGCTCCTTGTGGCGCCGCGACAGGTCGCGCAGGCGCGCGGGATCGGCGGACGTCTGCGGGTCGGCGAGCTGAGCCTCGACGTCGGTGAGCTCCTGCTCGAGCGCGTCGAGGCGCGCGTCGAGGGGCGGGACGTGCGGCTCAGCAGCCACAGGACCGCGGCCCGGCGCGGCGCCGGGCCGGCCTCAGCTCTTCGCCGGGGGTCGCTTCGTCACGCGGCGGCCGTAGCGGCGCTGGAAGCGCTCGACGCGCCCACCGGAGTCGACGAGCTTCTGCTTCCCGGTGAAGAACGGGTGGCACTCGTTGCACAGCTCGACGTGCAGGTCCGGCTTGGTCGAGCGGGTGGTGAACGTGTTGCCGCACGAGCAGTGGACCGTCGCCTGGATGTAGGTGGGGTGGATGTCTGCCTTCATGTCTTTCCCTCTCTGGTCGCGCCACGCGCCTTTCCGGCCGCGTGGCGCGCTGGCTCAGTTGCCGGGGGTCGGGCCCTTCGCGATCTCCGCGAGGAACTCGTCGTTGCTCTTGGTCGTCCGCAGCTTGTCCATCAACAGCTCGAGGCCGGCGGCGGCGTTGCCCTCGTTCGCCAGGGCGTTCAGGACCCGGCGCAGCTTCCACACCTGCTGGAGCTGGCCGCGGTCGAAGAGGAGCTCCTCGTGGCGCGTGGAGCTCGCGTTCACGTCGATCGACGGGTACAGGCGCCGCTCGGCGAGCCGGCGGTCGAGCCGCAGCTCCATGTTGCCGGTGCCCTTGAACTCCTCGAAGATCACCTCGTCCATCTTCGACCCGGTCTCGACCAGCGCGGTCGCCAGGATCGTGAGCGAGCCGCCCTCTTCGATGTTGCGGGCGGCGCCGAAGAACCGCTTCGGCGGGTACAGCGCGCCCGAGTCCACACCACCCGACATGATCCGGCCGGTCGCCGGCTGCGCGAGGTTGTACGCGCGGGCGAGCCGGGTGATGCCGTCCAGGATGATGACGACGTCGCGCTTCTGCTCCACGAGGCGCTTCGCCCGCTCGATCGCGAGCTCGGCGACCGCGGTGTGCTCGTCGGACGGACGGTCGAAGGTCGAAGCGACCACCTCTCCCTTCACCGACCGGCGCATGTCGGTCACCTCTTCGGGCCGCTCGTCGACGAGCAGGACCATGAGGTGCACCTCGGGGTTGTTGGCCTCGATCGAGTGCGCGATCTGCTTCATGACGGTCGTCTTGCCGGCCTTCGGCGGCGACACGATCAGGCCGCGCTGGCCCTTCCCGATCGGGGAGAGGAGGTCGACGATCCGCGCGGTCACCTCCTCTTTGGCGCCGGGCATCTCGAGCAGCAGCTTCTCGTCCGGGAAGAGCGGGGTGAGGTCCTCGAACCTGGGTCGCTGCCGGGCCGCCTCGAGCTCCATGCCCGACACCTTGTCGATGCGCAGGAGGGCCGGGTACTTCTCGTTGCTGGAGGCCGGGCGGCACGCGCCCTCGACGTAGTCGCCCTTGCGAAGGGCGAACCGGCGGGCCTGGCTGATCGAGACGTACACGTCCTTGGAGGACGGCAGGTAGCCGTCGCAGCGCACGAACCCGTAGCCCTCGTCGCGAAGGTCGAGCAGCCCGCGCACCTCGACGAGCTCCCCCTGGTACGGCGCGTCCTGCCCCGGTGCGCCCTGCAGGTCCCGCTCGCCACCGGCACTGCCGCCGCCGGTGCCCCGCTCACGCCCGCGGCGCCGGCGGTTCCGCCGGTTGCCGGGCTCGGCGTTGGCCGGCTGCTGGTGACGCCCCTGCTGTCGCTGGCTCTGGCTCTGGCTCTGGCTCTGCCGCGGGCCCGCGCCGCTGCCGTTGCCCGAGCCAGAGTCGTGCGCCTGGGGCGCCTCGACCGGTTCCGTCGACGTGCCCGTGCCATCGGAGGCCCCGGTCCCCGTCGCCGCCGTTGCGCCGTCGCCGTCGCCGTCGCCGGGACCGCCGCCCGCAGCGGCGCCGTCGGTGGTCGCGGTCTCCTCGGCCCTCTGCGAAGCGGTCGACCGTCGCGGACGGTCGGCGTGGGACGCGCCGTTCGTCGACGCGGCCTCCTCCGCCGGCGCGGTCTCCTTGTGCCCGTTCGTCCCGTTGGACGCCCCGGTCACGCCGGCCGCCTCCAGGATCCGGTCGATGATGTCGGACTTCTTCGTGCGCGTCGTCGTCTTGAGCGACATCGCCTGCGCGATGGCGTGGAGCTCGTCTCGCTCCTTGCCCTCGAGCACTGACCGTTCGAGCTGCTGTTCCGCAGTCATCGGTCTCCTATCTCATATGGGTCGCGCCAATCGTGGTGGATCCACGCCGCGCGAGGACGGAACACGGGTGAAGGACGAGCGTCGCAGGCCTGCTCCCGCGTACCACCGGTGGCGTCAAGTCAGGACCGGCCTCGGGCCAGCGACAAGTGCGCCGTTGCCCGGTGGGATGCAGCCATCGTAGCGGCTCACGCGAGTCGCGGCAAACATCCCGGTGCATTTCTGACCAGCCGGGGGCCTGCGGGCTGGCGGCTCCTCGTTGCTTCCCCTCTGTGCCTCGGAGAACATCCCGTGCGCCAGGTTCATTCCCGGAGGGCTGGTGAAGCATGCAGGGGCGCCACGCGGGGCGCACCGCCGGCACGCCGTGGGCGGGCCTCCGGGCGGGAGCGCCGTGGGCGGGCCTCGAGGCGGGGGGTCTTCGGACGAGCCTCCAGCCAGGACGACCCCCCGGGGGCCCCTGGACGGGTGCGGCCCCTCAGAGGCCGAGCGCCGCAACGACGACGTCGAGGTCCGGGTCGACGACGGGCGGGACCGAGATCTGGCTGATCGCCAGGTCGGGGTCCTTCAGCCCGTGGCCCGTGAGGACGCACACCACGGTCGAGCCCGGCGCGATGTCGCTCTTGAGCATCCCCGCGACCGCCGCTGCGGACGCCGCCTCGCAGAACACCGCCTCTTCCCGGGCGAGCAGGCGGTACGCGTCGAGGATCTCCTCGTCGCTGACCGCCGTGACCGAGCCCCCGGACTCCGCCACGGCCGCGGTCGCCGGGTACCAGCTCGCGGGGTTCCCGATCCGGATGGCGGTGGCGACGGTCTCGGGGTGCTCCACGGGGTGGCCGAGCACGATCGGTGCGGCACCCTCGGCTTGGAAGCCGAGGAGCCTCGGAAGGTTGGGCGAGCGCCCCGCATCCTCGTACTGGAGGTAGCCGCGCCAGTACGCCGTGATGTTGCCGGCGTTGCCGACGGGCATGCACTGCACGTCCGGCGCACGGCCGAGCACGTCGACGATCTCGAACGCCGCCGTCTTCTGCCCCTCGAGGCGGTGGGGGTTCACCGAGTTGACGAGCGTGACCGGGACACGCTCCGGCAGTTCGCGCGCGACGGCCAGCGCCTCGTCGAAGTTGCCGCGCACCTGCAGCACCCGTGCACCGTGGACGAGCGCCTGCGCGAGCTTCCCGAGCGCGATGTGGCCCTCGGGGATGAGCACCAGGCACTCGAGCCCGACACGCGCCGCGTACGCGGCGGCGGACGCCGACGTGTTGCCGGTCGACGCGCACACCACGGCCTTCGCCCCGCCGGCGACGGCCTTGGAGATAGCGACGGCCATTCCCCGGTCCTTGAATGACCCCGTGGGGTTCGCCCCCTCGACCTTGAGCCAGACCGACGCTCCGACCCGCGCCGAGAGGGCGGGTGCGGGGAGGAGCGGCGTCCCGCCTTCGAGGAGCGTCACCACCGGCGCGCCCTCGTCGAACGCGAGCAGCTCGCGGTACTCGTCGATCACCCCCCGCCAGGCGACCTCGGGCACGTCAACGGCTCCGCCGCGAGGCGTCCGCCATCCGCAGGGGCGTGCCGTCGTCGGCACCGACGACCCGAAGGACGCTCCCCACCCGCACCACGGTGTCGATCGCCGAGAGCGCGTCGAGCGTCGCGCGCACGTCCCCTTCCCGGGCGACGTGCGTGAGAAAGACGAGGCGTGCCGCTGTGCCGAGCCCGTCCTGCTCCATCGCTCTGATCGACACCGCGTGCGTGCCGAACTCCGTCGCCACGGCGGCGAGGACGCCGGGCCGGTCGAGCACGTCGAGGCTGATGTAGAAGGCGGAGTGGAGGTCGTCGACCGGACGGATCGTGGTCCTGGCGCGGCGCGGCGCGGGGGCGTGCACACCGGCGAACAGGTTGCGCGACGCGTCGATGAGGTCGCCGAGCACCGCGCTCGCCGTCGGCTCGCCCCCCGCTCCCCTGCCGTAGAGCATGAGCTCGCCCGCCGCCTCCCCCTCGACGAACACCGCGTTGAACGGCCCGCGGACCGACGCCAGCGGATGGTCGGACGGCACCATCGCCGGGTGGACGCGCACGGACACGTCGGGTCCGCCGTCCACGAGCTCGGCGACGGCGAGGAGCTTGATCACGTAGCCGAGCCGGGCCGCGTACTCGACGTCCAGCGACCGGATGCCCGTGATGCCCTCGCGCCAGACCGTCGTCCCGAGCACGTCGCTGCCAAACGCGAGCCCCGCCAGGATCGCCGCCTTGGCCGCGGCGTCCTCCCCCGAGACGTCCGAGGTCGGGTCCCGTTCGGCGAGGCCGAGCTCCTGGGCTCGGGCGAGCGCGTCGGCGTACTCCATCCCGTCGTCGGCCATCCGCGTGAGGATGTAGTTGGTCGTCCCGTTCACGATGCCCATCACACGCAGCACCCGCTCGCCGGCGAGCGACTCGCGCAGTGGCCGGATCACGGGGATGGCGCCGGCGACCGCCGCCTCGTACAGCAGGTCGACCCCGTGCGCGGAGGCGACCTCGGAGAGCTCCGGCCCCGCCTGTGCCAGGAGCACCTTGTTCGCCGTCACGACGGGCTTCCCGGCGCGCAGGGCGGCGTCGACCAGCGCGTGGGCCGGGTCCAGCCCCCCGATGAGCTCGACCACCACGTCGACCGCGGGTGTCTCGACGAGCGCCTTGGCGTCCGCCGTGAAGATGCCGGGGTCGACGCCGGGCCGCGTGCGCCGGTGCCGGTGCAGGTCGAGGACGGCGATGCCCGCCAACTCGAAGTGGATCCCGGTGCGCGTGGCGATGTCGGCGGCACGGGTGGTCAGCAGCTCCGCGACCGCAGCACCGACGTTTCCGTGGCCGAGCAGCCCGACCCGGACAGGGCGCGCCCCGGCTCCCGTCGACGTGGCCCCAGCCGCCATTGGTGGAGGTTATCGCCCCGCCGGCGAGCCCCGGGGACGACCGCGCGCGGCCCGGCCGAGAAGGTGCCGCATCGCAATGATGAAGGTGCCGCATCGCAATGATGACGGGGTGCGTGCATTTCGGGCCGGCGACCCGCGCGAACATTGGTGCAGAACGCCGGCGTCGCATCGGCGGACGGACGCACGAGGGTCGTCACCGGACGACCGGCGCGGAGGGAGGTCGCCATGCGGGCGGCAGCATCGAAATGGGCGGCAGGGACGCTGTCGGTCGCACTGGGCGCGGTGGCACTCGGCGCATGCTCGTCGACCCCCTCGTCGACAAAGACCACGACCACGACGACGCACACGCCGAGGACGACGACCTCGACACCGACGTCGACGTCGACGTCGACGTCCACGATCGCCGCCCTCACGACGTGCCAGGTCGCGGGGCTCAAGATCATCGAGGTCGGCCACGGCGGTGCCGCGGGCACCCAGGAGATGACCTTCTCGTTGACGAACACGTCGGGCACACCCTGCGGGACCTACGGCTATCCCGGGATGCTGCTCGTCGGCTCCACAGGGGCGGCGCTGCCGACGACCGTCGTCCGGGGCGGCTCGCTCTCCTTCGAGAACATCGCGCCAGCCCACGTGACGCTCGGCCCCGGTCAGACGGCCTACTTCAACGTCGGGTTCAACGACGTCCAGACCGGCTCCACGAGCTGCTCCTCGGCGCACACCGTCGAGATCACGCCGCCGACAAACACCACACACGCCACCGTGGGCGACTCCCTCGGGATCTACGCCTGCAACAACGGGACGCTCAACGTCTCGGCCGTCTTCCCGGCCACAAACACTTCGGCGACCCAGACGACCGCGCCGTCGTAGGCTCGGGGTGTGGGAAGGCACCCGGCACGCAGGCGCAGGAGCCGGCTCGCGTCGATGGCCCTGGTCGCCGCGGTGCTCGCCGCCGGCACGATCGTCGCCCGGAAGCTGGGCTACAAGGTCGGGGGGAACGTCGTGGTCCGGTGCCGCCGGGGCCACCTCTTCACCACTTTGTGGATCCCCGGCGTCAAGCTGAAGGCGATCGACCTCGGGGTCGCCCGCATCCAGCACTGTCCCGTCGGGCACCACTGGTCGCTCGTCCTGCCGGTCCGCGAGGCGGACCTGACCGAAGAGGAGCGCAGGGAGGCGGCCGCGCACCACGACATCCGGCTCCCCTGAGGGTCCCCGATCCCCCCGGGCCGGCGGGGGCGGCGGGCGCCTCGCTCCCCGGATGCTCTACGGTTCTTCGGCGTCACGGTTCTTCGGCGTCCGTGCGACGCCGGGGCCCGGAGTGACCGGGAAGGGGCCACGTGCACTACTTCACGCAATGGTCGTTCGACCCCTTCGTGGTCGTCATCGCCGTCGTGGCCGCATGGCACGAGCTCGGCCTGGCGCGTCTCGCAGCCCGCTCTCGGCCCGAGCGCACGAAGGTGCGCCGCCGGCGGTCCCTCTCCTTCTACGCCGGGCTGGCGCTGCTGCTGCTCGCCGTCGCCTCGCCGATCGACTACTGGTCGAACGACTACTTCTTCGTCCACATGATCGAGCACATCCTCCTCATGTTCTTCGCGCCGATGCTCGTCGTTGCCGGCGCGCCATGGCTCCCCTTCATCCACGCCTTCCCCGTCCGCCTGCGCCGGAAGGTCGGCCGGTCGCTCATCCTCGGCGCATGGGCCGCTCCGCTGCGCGCGATCGGCCGCTTCCTCACGAACGGCATGGTCGCGGTCGTCGTCTTCAACGTGGTGATGATCGTCTGGCACCTCCCGGGCCCGTTCGACCTCGGGGAGACGAACGAGTCCGTGCACATCTGGCTCATGCACGGAAGCTTCTTCGTGGCGGGCGTCTTCTTCTGGGCCCAGATCCTGCCGTCGTACCCGCTCCGGTCGAAGCTGTCGTACATCGGCCGCGCCGGCGCACTGATTTCGACGAACGTGGTGATGTTCGTGCTCGCCATGGCGCTCAGCCTGTTCACCAACCAGTCCTGGTACTCGGTCTACGACCACGTGCCCGGCGTCACGCTCTCCCCGTACCTCGACCAGCAGGTCGGCGCCGCCATCCTGTGGGTCTGCGGCGACTTCTGGGCGCTCCCGACGCTCGGATGGGTGATCCACCAAGCGATCCGCGAAGAGGGGTCGATGGGCGCGGTCGTCGACCGGGTGCTCCATCGCCGCATACTGGCGACGATGGGGCGCGTGCCGGAGGCTTGAGCGCCGACGCCAAGCGCCGGTGCCGGGGGCGGTGCCGGGGCCGGGGCCGGCGGCTCCCGACCTCAGTTCGGCGTGTCGACCTCTTCGACCTTGACGCCGCGCCAGAAGGCGACCCTTCCCTGGATCTGTCTCGCTGCCGGGCTGGGCTCGGGGTAGTACCACGCAGCGTCGGGGTTCTCCTCCCCGTCGACGACGACGGTGTGGTAGCTGGCGGTCCCCTTCCAGGGGCACACGGTGTGCGTGGAGCTGTCCCGCAAGAAGGACCGGTCGACGGACGCCGCGGGGAAGTAGTGGTTTCCCTCCACGACGACCGTGTCGTCACTTTCGGCCAGCACCGCCCCGTTCCACGTCGCTCGTCTCACACGGTTGAGAACCCGCTCCTGCACCCCACCATTCCCGACGGGGTCTGCGGCGAGGACGAAGAGCCACGCAGAGCTTCCACCCCGAGACGGAAGGCCCCCTACTCGGGCGGGGAGAGCGCCGCTACTCGGGTGCGGAGGCGCCGAACCAGGCGTCGAGCGCCCGGGCCAGCGCGGGGTCCCCGGTGCTCCCCGCCCAGGCGACGTGGCCGTCGGGACGGACCGCGACGGCCTCGGGGGCGTCGACCGCGCCGACAACCGGCAGCTCCCAGTCTCGGGCGCAGACCGCATCGACGAGCCGCGCCCGGCCGGGAAGGCGCACCGCGTCGAGCGCACCTGCCGCGCCGAAGTTGAGGATCAGCGGCGCCGCGTCGTGGAGCAGGTCGAACACCCGGGTGGGGCCGGCCGCGGTGCCGAGGTCGAGGTCCGGCATCCGGCGGCCGAGCACGGGATGTCCGTCGCCGTCGCCGTCGCCGTCGCCGTCGCCGTCGCCGTCGCCGTCGCCGTCGCCGTCGCCGAGGTCGTAGCGGATGTCCAGACCCGAGATCATGCCGGCGAGCCGCTTTCGCGGCTCGTCCATCCCGAGCAGCTCGGTCATGGTGTCGCGAAGGGCGTCGATCCGGGCGTCGCTCCGCGTGAGCACGGTCTGGGCCATGGTGTTCTGGAGGACGCGCGCCGCAACCGGGTGGCGCTCGGCCTCGTAGGTGTCGAGGAGGTGCGGCGGGGACACGCCGTCGACCACCTGGGCGAGCTTCCATCCGAGGTTCACCGCATCCTGGACCCCGGTGTTCAGGCCCTGGCCGCCGACGGGGTAGTGCACGTGCGCGGCGTCGCCGGCGAGGAGCACCCTGCCGTTGCGGTAGACGGCCGCCTGGCGGGTCATGTCGGTGAACCGGGAGAGCCAGGCCGCATGGTGGAGCCCGAAGTCCGTCCCCCACACGGCGACGAGCGCGCGACGCAGATCCTGGTACGTCGGTTCGCCCGAGGCGAGCTGCTGCTCGGTCACGACGGTCCGGATGGTCCTCCCGTCGTCCATCTTGTGGAAGCCGTGGATGCCGACGGCGTCGCGGGTGCCCCGCGGCGGCTCCTCGGCCATCTCGACCTCGGCGATGAGCGTGCTCTTCGTCGGGTCCCAGCCGACGAAGTCGATGCCGGCTCCCTTGCGAACCACGCTCCGTCCCCCGTCACAGCCGACGAGGAACCCGGCCCGAAGCGTCCGGCCGTCGGACAGCGCGACGTCGACCCCGGCGTCGTCCTGCACGAACCCGGTGACCTCACGCCCCCTCAGCACCGGGACCCCGAGCTCGTCGACCCATCGCGCCAGGATCCGCTCGAACTCCCGCTGGAACAGGGCGAGCCCGTAGTTGTGCCGCGTGGGGAAGTCGCTCAGGTCGAGCGGGATCATCGAGAAGCCCTGGACCTGCATCGCCTTCCCCTCGGCGAGGAACCGGTCCGCGATGCCCCGCTGGTCGAGGATCTCGATGGTCCGCGCATGCAGGCCCCCGGCGCGCGCGCCTTCGAGCTCGGGTCCGTCGCGCCGTTCGACGAGGAGCGCGTCGACCCCGGCCAGCGCCAGCTCGCCCGCCAACATGAGCCCGGTCGGACCGGCACCCGCGATCACCACTGCACGATCGGTCATCGTTCCCCTCCCGCCGACGCGCCATGGTGAGCCCCTCACGCCGCTTGCCGCAAGCCCCTGGTCCCGAGGTACGCTGTGCACGGCGTGGCGGGTGCGGGTCTCCCCTGCGTTCTCTTCGAATGCGGCGCACGTTGCTCGTCGCCGACAGTGCTCGTCGTCGCCGCCGGCGTCGGCTGCGGCGTGCAAGGATGACGCTGCGAGCTGGCCGTCGGTCGGTGCGTCTCCCTAACGACCGGCTCCGGATCGGACAGCCGGGAAACGGGGGCTTCGAATGGGCGACGGGAGCGAGCTCGACATCGGCGCCACGGTCAGGTGCCAGGACGGTACGTGCGGCGAGCTGGCGCGGCTGCTCGTCGACCCGCGCACCGAGACCGTCACGCACCTCGTGGTCGAGTCGACGGCCCGCAACGTGGGCGGACGACTCGTCCCGATCGAGCTCGTCGAGTCCGCGACCCCCGAGCTGGTCTCGCTCGGCTGCACCCTGGCGCGCTTCGACGCACTCGACCGTGCCGAGCAGGCCAACGTGGTCCCCGGCTTCGACCAGGCGGAGACATATACGAACCTCGCCCTCTTCTCGCGCCGCGGCAGCGTGCCGATGATCGGCTCGGTCGGCCTCGGCCTCCACGGACCGATCCGCATCGGTCCGCACAGCGCGATGGAGGACAACGTCCCCGACGGCGAGGGGGAGGTGTCGCGCGGTCAGCACGTGCACGCGACGGACGGTCCCGTCGGCCACGTCTACGGCCTCGTCGTCGACACCGGCGGGGTGATCTCCCATGTCCTGCTCGGCGAAGGACACCTGTGGGGGAAGAAGGAGGTCGCCGTTCCCGTGGCCGCCGTGAAGACGGTGGCCGACGACGGCATCTACCTGACGCTCACCAAGAAGGAGGTCGGCGAGCTGCCCGCCGTCGACCTCGACCGCGTGGGGTGAAGGCGCCGGGGGGCGGAGCGCTCGCGCCGGGGCGCGGGGAGACCGGAGATCCGGCGCGAGACGAAGCGGCGAGCCTGGGCGTCGACCACCTCACCACCAACGAACCGGCCACCGCCGTTGCGCTCTTCGGCCGGGGCGACGAGCCGCCGGCGTCGCCATCGACACCTCCACCAACGACGGGAGGAACATGACGCCCGTGCCGCTGCCCACCCCCACGCTGCAGACCGCACGCCTACGACTGCGACCCTTCGACGACGCCGATGCGAACGCCCTCTTCGCGCTGCAGAGCAACGCGAACGTGCTGCGCTACTGGGACGCGCCGCCGTGGAAGGAACGTGCGCGCGCCGAGCGGTTCATCACGGCTTGCCTGCAGATGGCAGAGGAGGGGACTGGGGGGCGACTGGCCGTGGACCGTGTCCATGACGAGGTGTTCATCGGCTGGTGCAGCCTGACCCGCTGGAGTCCGGACTACCGCAGCGCGTCCCTGGGCTACTGCTTCGACGATGCAGCGTGGGGCCACGGCTACGCGACGGAGGCTGCGCGCGCCTTGCTGCGGTGGGCGTTCGACACGCTGGACCTCAATCGCGTCCAGGCGGAGACCGATACGCGCAACATCGCCTCTGCCCGCGTGCTCGAGAAGCTCGGGTTCGTGCGGGAAGGGACGTTGCGGGAAGACTGCGTCGTGAACGGCGAGGTCTCCGACTCGTGGGTCTACGGACTGATCAGGCGAGACTGGCAGCCGTCGTCCGAGCCGGGTCGCCCGTAGGCCGTCGTCCGAGCCGGGTCGCAGGTAGGGCGTCCGGGCGGGCCGCCTGCGAACTGGGACAGGCACGGCCCCGCGTCACGGCATGCTCCGGCGCTCGAAGGTCGGACTCCTCCGGTGCCCGGTCGTGCCGGCACCCCGCCACGCCACCACCCTAACTACCAATAATGATAGTATCATCGATAGTAGTATTTTACCAGTAAGGGAGATCAATGCCCACATTCGTCGGACGGGTGGCCGAGCTCCGTTCGCTTCACCGCCTGCTCGAACGTGTCCGAGCGGGCGGTGACAAGCCGGGGCAGTGCGTGCTGATCCGTGGACGACGTCGAGTTGGAAAGAGTCGCCTCGCCGAAGTCTTCGTGCAGAGGGCGGCCGTACCGTCCTGTTTCTTCACCGCGTCGCGGCAACGCAGCGGGGAGTTGGCGCTCTTCGCAGAAGAAGTGCGGGGCTCCGGCCTCTCGGGTGCAGCGCTCTTCGAGGGCAACGAACCCACCAACTGGGACGCAGGCCTGCGACTCCTCGCCCAGGCGCTCCCTGACGATTCGGTGTCGGTCGTCGTCATCGACGAGTTCCCCTACTTGGTCGAAGACGACGAGACCGTTGAGGCCACGTTCCAAAAACAGTGGGACCGGAACTTGTCGAAGAAGCCCGTCCTTCTCCTCCTCATCGGTTCGAACCTCGCGATGATGGAGGCGCTCAACACCCATAGAAGGGCATTCTTCCAACGAGCCACCGAAATGGCGGTGCCGCCGCTCTCGCCCGCGGAGACGGCGAACATCGTCGGTGCTGCGGACTCCGGCGAAGCCTTCGACGCCGCACTCGTCACCGGGGGACTGCCGCTCATCTGCGAGGAGTGGCCCACGGGGGCGTCGATGTGGGACTACCTCGACGAGGCGCTCTCGGACCCGACGTCGGCCCTCATCGTGAGTGCTGAGCGGTCTCTCGCGGCGGAGTTCCCGAGCGAGGTCCAGGCCCGAGTCGTATTGGAACAGATCGGCTCGGGAGAGCGGACGTTCACCAACATCGCAAGGGCGGCTGGCGGGCTGCACGCGGCGAGCGCCTCGCGCACGCTCGACCTCTTGACCGACAAGCGGGTCGTCGCTCGCGACGTGCCGCTCTCTACTCGGCCGAGCAGAGAAGCGCGATACCGGGTGGCGGATCCGTATCTCCGGTTCTGGCTTCGTTTCGTCGGTCCGCACCTCGCCGAGATAGAGCGGGGACGAGGAGACCGAGTCGTTGCACGCATCAGGTCCGTCTGGACCACGTGGAGGGGGCGCGCGATCGAGCCCGTCGTTCGAGAAGCACTTGCACGCCTTCTTCCGATCGGCGACATCGACGGACCGGTGGTGGGCGGTTACTGGACCCGCACCAACACACCCGAGGTGGACCTTGTCGGTGCCGACAGGGAACCTGTTGCGAAGAAGATCACTTTCTCCGGGTCGATCAAGTGGCTGGACGACCAGGCGTTCAGCACCGCTGACCTGAAAACCCTTGCCAGGAAGACGAACGAGATTCCCGGGGCCGGGCCCGAGACGCCGCTTGTCGTCGTCAGCCGGAGCGGCGTGACGGCGAAGGGAGCGGCGCTCTCCCTCGGCCCCGAGGAGCTCCTGCGAGCCTTCTCCGCGTCCGCGTCGGCGTCCTGATGGGTCGACTGCTCCTCGCGCCTGGTGCGCCCGAGCGGGGGTGTCACTGGCCCCGGTCTCGCCTTCTTCCTTTCTGACCGCCTCCCGATGGGCTGCCGGAGCCGCCGGTTCCACCGCCAGGACGAACAAGAGCAGCAACCTCTCGTCCTAGTGTCGTGACGTGGCCGACGCCCACTTCGAGGTCCCTCGGATCGCCGCGGTCTACGACCTGATCGACGCGGACCGCTCGGATCTCGACGTCTACGCCGTGATCGTCGGCGAGCTCGGCGCGGCGAGCGTGCTCGACGTCGGCTGCGGCACCGGCACCTTCGCGTGCATGCTGGCGTCCGTCGGCGTGGCGGTCGCCATCCCGAGCCGTCCATGATCATGGTCGACTCCCAGACCGTGAAGGGCGGGCGCTCGGGGCCAACCTTCCACGAAGCCGGCGGGAAGTTCGGGGCCACGGTCGGGGCCAAGCGCACCGTGGTGGTGGACTACTCGGGGCTACCCGTGACGGTCCGCGTCGACAGCGCCCGGCCGCACGACAGCGTGGCGGGGCGCCTTCTGTGCGTCTCGGCACTGCCGAAGTTGCCACGGGTGACCCACCTCTTGTGCGACCAGGGATTCCGAGCGCTCGTGGCACCCCTCGCTCGCCGCCGGGGTGAAGGTGACCGTGAAGAAGTGGACGCCAAAGCCCGAGGGCTTCAAGCCCATGGTGCCCTTGTGGCGGGTGGAGGACTGCTTTGCCCAGCTCGGTCGCTGGCGCCGCCTGGCACGGTGCTTCGAGGCGACGACCGCGTCGCCAACGGCATGGCTCCAGGTGGCCTGCGTCGGCTACCTGCTCACGAGGGTCTGAACGTGTCCGTGCCGATGCCGACGCCGAGCTGGGCTCAGGACGTCGACCGCTGAGCGGCCGGTGCTTTTGAGGGACTCGTCGGCGCCGGCACCATCGCCGTCGCGAGCATGGGTGCTCGACGTTTGAGGAGCCGTCACTCGGTGCTCGTGTCGTTACACAGGCCCTGAGAACCGCCGTTCAGCGCGGCGCGACCGCCGCGGCGCACCGGGCCGCCAGCGCGGCGACCGCTGCACGCAGCTCGTCCCCCCCCTCGACCCGGAAGGCGAACGGGATCGTCGCGAGCCACTCCTGTGCGTACATGGTGGGGTTGTTGGTGCTGCCGGTGAGGACGCACCCGCTCGGGTGCGCGCCGAGGCGGCCCATCGGTGGCCGGATCCACGGCGCGACCTCCGATCGCTGAGCCTCGAAGACGACGCGCGTCGGATAGGTCCACCCCTCCCCCAGGTTCTCCTCGAGCGCGGCGACGTAGTCCACCCCCTCGGGCGGAACGAACGTGCGGGCGGTCTGCGCGACCGCCCGCACCCGGTCGACGCGGTAGCTGCGGAGGGCGTCCGCCCGGTGCGAGTGGCACAGGAGGAACCAGCGGCCGTGACGGACGACGACGGCCCAGGGATCCACCTCCTCGTCCCATTCGTTCCCCGCGTCGCTCCGGTAGCGCACCTCGACCCGCCGGTGCAGCGCGACCGCGACGACGAGCGCGCTCGTGATCGCCGGGTCGGGGTGGGCCGCGCGGGGATCGGGCGCCGCGGCCGCGTGCTCGCGGAGCGAGGCCGCCTGGCCGCCGACGGTCGCGGGGAGGGCCCGGATCACCTTGGTCAGCGCGGCGCCGACGAGCTCCTCGGGGTCGGTCGCCGCCGGGTGGCCCTCCAGCACGGCCATGACGAGCCCAAGGGCCTCCTCCTCGGTGAAGGAGACGGGCGGCAGGCGGGCCCCGCGTCCGAGCCGGTAGCCGCCGTAGCGGCCGCGGGAGGACTCGACGGGCACGCCGGCCTCCCGCAGCATCTCGACGTACCGGCGGGCGGCACGTTCGCTCACCCCGAGCCTCGAGCCCAGCTCCTCGGCGGTCGTCCCGGGCCGCAGCTGGAGGAGCTCGAGCGTCTGGAGGGCCCGGCCCGTCGGGCTGCGTGCCGCCGGCATCTCCCCGAGAATACGACCATTCCGACGAGAACCGGAAGCTCTTCGTCCGGAATCTCCTCTACCCTTGGTGGGGTCATCCCCGCGGCGAAGGGAGTCCCACGATGGAATTGCTGCTCATGGCCGGGCTGTGGCTCGACGGGGGCGCATGGGACGAGGTCGTGCCGGCGCTGCGCGCGCTCGGCCACCAGCCCGTCGCCCTCACGCTCCCCGGCCAGGGGGCGCCACCGGCGGCAGCGACGCTCGGCGACCAGCGCGACGCGGTGGTCGCCGCCGTCGACGCGGCGGCCGATCCCGCGATGGTCGTCGGCCACTCGGCCGCGTGCACGCTCGCCTGGATGGCCGCCGACGCGCGCCCCGAGAAGGTGGCGCGCGTCGTCCTCGTCGGGGGCTTTCCCTCCGCCGACGGCGACGCCTACGCCGACTTCTTCCCGGTGGCCGACGGCGTGATGCGGTTCCCCGGGTGGGAGCCCTTCGAGGGCCCCGATGCCGCCGATCTCGACGACGCGCAACGCCGGGCGATCGCCGCGCGGGCCCACCCGGTCCCCGAAGGCGTGGCCAAGGGGACCGTCAGCCTCACCGACGAGCGGCGCTTCGACGTGCCCGTCTCCGTCGTCTGCCCGGAGTTCTCGCCCGAGCAGGCAAAGGAGTGGGTCGGCGGTGGAGAGGTCCCCGAGCTCGGTCGGGCGGCCACCGTCGAGTACCTCGACATCGACTCGGGGCACTGGCCGATGTTCACCAAGCCCGCCGAGCTGGCGGCGCTCCTCGACCGGGCGGCCCGTGGCTGAGCGCGGTGGCGCGCCAGCCACCGGCGACGTGCCGTCCCCGGGCGGAGCGGACCGCACGATCGCCGAGCTCGGCCCGGCGACCTGGGACGCCTTCGCCGATCTCGTCGAGCGCAACAACGGGATCTACGGCGGGTGCTGGTGCATCGCCTTCCACGTCGAGTACCAGCGGCGGGTCAGCGATCCGCGGACGCTCAAAGAAGCGCTCGTCCGCGCGGGGCGCGCGCACGCCGCGCTGGTCCTCGACGACGGCGGGAACGCCCAGGGATGGTGCCAGTACGGCAGACCCGGGGAGCTCGACCTCAAGCACCGCCGCGAGTACGACAAGAACCCCCCGCCGCCGGCGGCGTGGCGGGTCACGTGCATCTTCGTCGACAAGCGCCACCGCGGGCAGGGCCTCGCCCGTGCGGCGCTCGAGGGCGCGCTCGCCCAGATCGCCGGTGCCGGGGGCGGAGCGGTCGAAGCGATCTCCGAGACGACCGCGGGGCGGCTGGCGCAGGACAGGTTCCTTTTCAGCGGGACCGTCGAGCTCTTCGAGGACCTGGGGTTCGACCGCGTGCGCCAGGTCGGCAAGCACGCGTGGATCGTGCGCCGACACGTCGAGCCCACCGCGACCGGCGGTGGATGACGTGCGCTGGACCGATCGGACCTATCGTCCCGGGTCGCCGCGGACCCCGCGTCGACGCCGCGTCATCGCCGCGCGCTCGGCGCGTCCTTCGTCGAAGACCGGCTCGGGCGTCTCGGTGACCTCCCCGTCGCTCCCGAAGAGCAGGTAGCGGTCGAAGCTCCGCACGAAGTACCGGTCGTGCGTGACCGCGACGACCGTGCCTTCGAAGCCCTCCAGGCCGGCCTCGAGCGCCTCGGCCGACTCGAGGTCGAGGTTGTCCGTCGGCTCGTCCAGGAGGAGCAGCGTCGCACCCGACAGCTCGAGCAAGAGAATCTGCAAGCGCGCCTGCTGACCGCCCGAGAGCGTCTCGTAGCGCTGGCTCCTCGCGCGGTCGAGCTCGTAGCGGCCGAGGGCCGGCACCGCCCGCTCGAGCGTCATGTCGAAGTCCTTCCACAGGATGTCTTCGAGCGTCCGGCCCGCGAGCTCCGGGTGCTCGTAGGTCTGCGCGAAGTGCCCGGGAGTGACCCTGGCCCCCAGCCGAACCTCGCCGCGGTGGGCGACCTGGCCGCCGGCGAGGAGCGCCAGGAAGTGGGACTTGCCCGACCCGTTCGGGCCGAGGCAGGCGACACGCTCGAACTGCCAGACCTCGACGTCGAACGGTGCGGTCAGCCCCTCGAGCTCGAGTGCCTCGCAGGTGAGCACCCTCTTGCCCGTCCGGCCCCCGGCGAGGCGCATGGAGAGCCGCTGGGGGCGCGGGAGCGCGTCGGGCGGCCCGGCCTCCTCGAAGCGCTCCAGCCGGTGGAGCGCGTTGGTCAGCTTGGAGGCGAAATCCGAGTTGTAGGCGGCCTTGCGGCGCATCTCGGCGACCAGGGCGCGCAGGTGCGCGCGCTCGTCGGCCCAGCGGCGGTGGAGCTCCTCGAGACGGGAGAGCCTGGCCTCCCGGGCCTGGCGATAGGTGGCGAACGACGCGCCGTGCACCCAGGCGGTGGCCCCCGCCGCCGTCGGCTCGAGCGTCACGATGCGCGTCGCCGTGCGCCGCAGCAGCTCGCGGTCGTGCGAGATGAAGAGCACCGTCTTGCGACAACGGGCGAGGGACGCCTCGAGCCACTCCTTGCCGGGGACGTCGAGGTAGTTGTCGGGCTCGTCGAGGAAGAGGACGTCGACGGGGGACGCAAGGAGGGCCGACAGCACCAGCCGCTTCTGCTCGCCGCCCGAGAGCGTGCGCACGGGCCGCGGGCCGGCGACGGTCATCGGGAGGCCGATCGCCTCGGTCGCCGCCTTGTCCCACAGGACCTCGGCCTCGTAGCCACCGAGATCGCCCCACTCGGCGAGGGCCGAGGCATACGCGAGCTGCGTGCGCTCGGCCGGTCCGGAGGTCATCGCCCGCTCGGCTGCGGCGAGACGGGCGGCCGCGTGCTGCAGGGGCGCCGGAGCGAGCGACAGGAGAAGATCCCGGACGGTCGAGTCGTCACGCAGTGCGCCGACGAACTGGCGCATGACCGCGAAGCTCCCCGAGACCGAGATGGACCCCGCATCGGGGCGGGGTGCCCCACCGTCGCCGGCGATCATCTCGATGAGCGTCGTCTTGCCGCTCCCGTTGGGGCCCACGAGCGCCGTGAGCGACCCGTCGTCGACGCGAAACGAGATGCCGGCGAAGAGGGGTCGCCCGTCGACGAGCGAGTAGCTGACGCCGTTCACCTCGACGTGGGCCACGCACGAAGTATGGCGCGGGCAAAAAGGGCCGCCCCACGCCTCCCCTACGCAGCCTCTGCCTGGCGACCCGGGAGACCTGCGACCCGGGAGAGGCCCTGCTCGCTGATCTCCGACGGGGCCAGCGTGTCCAACGACGCGACCTTCCCACAGCTCGCTCGTCGCCCGCCACCACCGGCGCGTCGGAGTTCAGGCACTCGCCGGTATGGGAACGGTCATTTCATGCTCCGCGGCCTCGAGCGCTCCCTTGCCCGACGGCGCGTCCGGCGCCGGGAGGAACACTTCAGCGCCAAGGAGCCGGACCCCTCTCTCGCCCGGGGCACCGACAGGCTCGGCGGCTTCGAGCACCTCGTGGTGCTCATGATGGAGAACCACTCCTTCGACAACTATCTCGGGATGCTCGGCCGCGGGGACGGCTTCGCGCTCGACGCCCGAGGCCGACCTTCCGAGACCAACCCCGCCGCCGACGGCGAGGCGGTGCCGCTCGTCCGTCGCCCGGTGAGACAGGTCCCGGTGGTCCCGACCCAGTCGTGGCACGCCTCGCACATCCAGTACGACGGGGGCAGCAACGACGGGTTCGTGCGGAGCGTCGAAGAGACGCTGCCCGGCTGCGACGCCCGGATGCCGATGACCTACTGGACGGAGGAGGACCTTCCCTTCTACTACGGGCTCGCGAGGACCTTCCCGCTGGCCGACCGGTGGTTCTCCTCGTGTCTGGGGCCGACGTTCCCGAACCGCCGCTTCCTCGTCGCCGGCACTGCGCACGGCCTCCTCGACGACCTGCCGTTCAATCTCTTCGACCATCCGAAGAGCGGCACCATCTTGGACCTGATGACCGCGCACGGCGTCTCGTGGGCGAACTACCACCACATCTCGCGCTTCCGGGTGAACTGGCGGCGGTTCTCCCGCGCAAGGGGCGTGTCGGCCCTGCGCCGCCTGGGGTTCCTGGTCGCTGCCGTCGTCCGTCCGCTGCGGACGAGCTTGGAGAGCAAGGTGCAGGCGACCGCCGACGTCTATCCACTCGGCTTCCTCGGGCTGGGCAACCACCTCCGCCCGATCGACGCGTTCTGGCGGGGCGTCGCAGACGGCCGGCTTCCGTCCGTCTCGATCGTCGACCCGGACTTCGAACGTTGCTCGGAGGAGAACCCGCAGGACATCCAGGCGGGCGAAGGGTTCGCGGCGAAGGTGGTCGAGGCGGTGATGGCCGGCCCCAAGTGGTCCACGACGCTGCTCATCTGGGTCTACGACGAGCACGGCGGCTACTTCGACCATGTCGCGCCCCCGGCCGCTCCCACACCCGACGGCGTGCCCGGGCACAACCCGGCCAGACGCCCGGTCGTCGGCTGGCTCCTCCGCCGCTTCGAGTACGGCAGGCAGATCGACATGCTCGACGAGGGACCCACGAGCTACGACCGACTCGGCTTCCGGGTTCCCGCGGTGGTGATCTCCCCGTACGCGAAGCCCGACTACGTGAGCTCGACGCCGTTCGACCACACCTCGATCCTCAAGCTCATCGAGCTCAAGTGGAACCTGCCGTCATTGACCGCGCGCGATGCGGCAGCCGTGGCACCGCTCGACTGCCTCGACTTCGCCGCTTCCCCGACGTTCCTGTCGCCCCCTCGAATCCCCGCTCCCGCACGCCCCTGGAAGGGGTAGCCGCCTTGCGCTGGGGCATCAGTCCGGAGTCATCACCCACGAGAAGATCGTCAAGGAGTGCCCGTGGACGGCGGTGCGCACGGTCATGGTGTAGCGGCCGGGGTGCTTGCCGCCGGTCACCTGCACGGTGTCGGTCAGTGAGACGGTCGTCACGGTCACGCCGTCGGCGTGCTCGGTCACGTCGGTCGCGGTGTCGTAGCCGGGGTTGTCGGCGCCGACGAGCGGCGGGGGCGGCGGGACGCCCGGTGCGATGGCGTGCCACCAGCCGAGGTTGTCCTCGGTGAGCGCACGCACGCCCGCGATGAACGCCCCGACGGCCGAGCCGTCGACGAGGAGGGGGCTCGTGGTCTGCGCCCATTTGCGTGTCGGCGAGCCGGCGAGCGTGAACGTGCCCATCGGGAGCGAGTACGTGGCCAGTGTGACGCCCTGGGACCGGAGCGCCGAGGGCACCGGCACGGTCGGCGGTCTCGATGCGGTGAGGTAGGCGTGGTGGGTGCCGCCGGTCGGGCCCTTGGATACCTCTGTCGCGGTCACGAGGTACCGGTCCGGGGTGAACCACAAGGCGTCCGTCGGCCAGCAGGTCACGAGCGTCAGGCTCGGGGTCTTCGTGTCGTAGACCGGCGATCCCGCCGTGACGATCGTGTGGGACGAGACCTTGAAGTCGTACGTCGTGCACGGGGTGACGTAGCGGATGTCGTCCCCGCTCTTCAGGCGGTCGATCGTCGAGAAGTAGCTCACGTCGTGCGCGAGCAGCACGGCGTTGCCGTTCTCGCCGGGCCACACCGAATAGGGGTCGTGACCGACGGCGACCGCGAGCACCCCGTCGCCGGTGCCCTGTTCCACCGGGGCGACGACGTCGAGGGAAGGGATCTCGAGCAGGCCGGAGACCGTTGTCCCGCTGCTCGACGCCGCGCAGGTGGCGAGCAGCGCCGAGGAGCTGCTCGGCGACGAGGACGGTTTGGAGGTGGGCGAGCTGATCGGCGCGCCGATCGAGTGGTCTTTCAAGAAGTGATGGACGAGCGCGTGACCGATCTGGTTGGAGTGGTTCGTCCACAGGGTGGCGTAGAGCTGCCAGGCGCCGACGGCCGCCACGAGCACCACGCCGGTGACGATGAGGACCCAGGGCGCACGGCGGTGCCGCCGGCGCGTGCGCGTCCCTGCTCGGCCCTGGCCGCCGTCGTGCATCGGAGTCAGGGGGTCGGCGGCGTCGCCGCCCCCAGCGTTCCCGTCGTCCGTCACGTCGATGCCGCCTCGCCGATGCCGCCCCGTCGGTGCTCGGTCAGCCGGTCGTCAACCACAGATGTGCACCGGAGTAGTCCACGATGACCGAGCCATGGGAAGCCAGGACGTCGGATCCGAGCACGCCTTGGAGCCCGCTGTTCCCGCTGCCCGCAAGCGGCCTCGTCACGAGCGGCGCGTCCCGCAACGAGGTCCCGCCGACCGCCCACTTGCCGCTCGAGTACGTCGGTCCATTGCCGTTGCAGGCAACCCCGGCGTAGCCGACCTTCGATCCGTGGGCCTTGAGATTGAGCCGCGTCACCACACTCGGCACGAGCCCAGAAGCGGCCGAACCGGTGTCGACCGCAAGTTGCTCTGTGTGGCGGGCGACCGTCACCGATGCCGCCACGGTGATCCTCTCTGGGGTCTCGAAGACCCGTAGGGGGGCGCTCACCTCTGCGCTGCTGGCTTTGAGGAGACCGGCCGGAGGAACGGCGCTCGCCTCTCCGAGGACATAGGTGTTTGCGGCAGGAGCCGTCGCCTCGCTTCGGAGGAGGAGCAAGTGGCCGGAGTGGTAGTCGACGCGTATGGCTCCGAATCGAGCGAGCACGTCGGAACCGACCATGCCTTTCGGAGCGCGGGCGAGCCCGGCCTTCGGAACGTCGCCAACGGCGAGCGACTGTGCGGCGGGGACAGCCCGGCCATCGACCATGACCCCACGGCGGCAGTCGGCGCGGCTGTGGCACAGGCGACGCCTCGGACCGGAACGCTCTGACTCCGCTCGAGGCGAAGCGATCTGGCGAGCGACGGAGAGATCACCGACGAGCCGGAGCCGGTGGAGACCAGAAAGGGATACGGACCCTTTCCATCGATGCGCACCGACACCGTTGGCAGCTTCCCATTCGAGGACCTCACCACTTTGAGCTCGAGGACCAGCACGGCCGCCCCCGCGACTGAGCGCGCGGCACACCCTCCCTTGACGAGCGCAGAGGCTCCGGCCATCGGACCGTCCCCCGTGACGGCTCGCCCGAAGAGCATGCCAGCGCACGCCAGCGCTGCAGCCAGAGGGACACATGCCGCGAGGGCGTCTTCTCGCCGCGAAAAAGCGAAGAGCTCTCTGCCTCATCCCTGACCCCATCCCATACGGTACCGCCCGGGTGCTGCCGATCGTGGTCGGTCGCACCCGGGCGGGACGTCCCCTTACCGGCTTGCCGTCTTGATCCGCCGCCGCCGGAGCGTCTCGCCGAGGGCCGCGAGCGCGAGCCCCGCGCCGAGGACGATGAGCTCGAACAACCCGGAACCGGACCGGGGCTCACCGGTGTGCGGTGTCGTGCTCCCAGGGATCGGCGGTGTCGTGCTCCCAGGGGTCGGCGGTGTCGTGCTCCCAGGGGTCGGCGGTGTCGACTGCGCCGGCTTGCTTGTCTTGGCGACCACGACGACTGTGACGCCGTTGGTTGTGCAGGTGGCGCCCGAGCATGTGGGCGTGCCCTGGTTCGGAAAGACCGCCACGTTCGTGACCTTCTGGCCGTTCGTGTCGCTCGCGCTCACGATCACCTCGAAGCTCACCGAGAGCGAGTTCACGGCGCCGGGCTGGACGACGATGCCGGTCCACGTCGCGGTCCCTGTGGCTTCCGAGACGCTGCAGCCCAAGGGCACCGCCGCAGCTGGCGGAGCCCGCGACGTACGTGGTCCCTGCGGGCACCGTGTCGGTGATGGTCACCGGTGTGGTGGCCGCGGTCCCCGAGTCGGTGAGCGTGAGGGTGTAGGTGACCCTGGTGAGCGGCGGCACGAGCGAACCGGCCGTCGGTGTCGAGGTATTCACCACGTTCAGCACGACGACGGAATTGGTGACCGTCGACGAGCAGTGTGTCGTGCACGGCCCTGTCGTGATCGTCGCCGAGTTCACGACGGTGGTCGCGTCTGTCTTGTTCACGACGGCGTCGAAGGCGACCTTTGCCGAGTCACCTCACGCCAGGGAGAGCGTGAGCACGAGCGTCGTGCCTGTGACCTTGACGGTGCAGGAATCGCCGGTCGCCACTGTCTTGCAGGTGGGCGTCCCCGACAGCGTCACGTTGGACGGCAGCGCGTCCTTGACCGTCGCCGTCCCCGACGCCGTCCCAACGTTCTTCACGAGCAGCGTGTACCCGATCGTGGACCCCGGCACGACCGGCTTGCCGGCCCCGGGCGTGTCGGACTTTGTGACCGTGAAGCTCGGGAAGGTCGGTGTCCCCGGTGTGGACGGCGGGGGGGGCGGCGTCACCGGGTTACTGACGGTGTTCGTTTTGCACGACGACGTGAGGCAGCCCGGCCCCGAGTAGGTCCCGTGGTCAGTTCCATGTGCCCGAGAGCGACACGACGACACCTGTCGGATGCGTGGTCGTTGTCTCGGTCAGTGTCCCGTGGATCGCGCTCGGTGTCGCGGCGTTCGCGTCGCCAGCGGGCTCGTCGCGACGATGGCCACGACCGAGCCGCCGATCACCACCCACGATGCGAGGAAGAGCCGCACGACGCGTGAAAGACGGCCGCGTCCCCGTTCGCCGGATGTTGCGAGCTTTGCCGCCTCAGGTATTTCCCAGATCCTCCACCCGAGGTCCGTGGCCCGGTTCCGCACCTGTCCCCAGTGGTCGAGCGTCCGGTCGCAGCCCACATGCCGCCTTGAGCACGTCGCCAATCGAAGGATTCTTGTTGGGAGCGATCAAGCCGCCATCAGGCGACCATCAAGACTCGGCTAACGTTACACTCACTCTGCAATCATGTACGGGCCCGAAGGTTTGCGCAGGTGAGGCGTCCACGAGCGTCGCCGCCTCGCCAATCGCCTTCCCGTGCCCGAGTCTCGACCACAAGTCGAGACTCGAGGGTTCGCCGTCGCAACACGCGGGAGCAGAACGGGACCAAGGTCCCTTGCTCAACTCGACGGGCCTTGGGTAGTCTTTCCACGAATCGGTGCTGCAGCACTGGCGCCGACGAAAGGGCAAACCCACCGCGAGGTGGGGACGCAAAGTCACGGGACTCACCGAGTCAGCCGGACTGCCGAATCGGGCGCCGTGCAACGGCACAAGCCTCATCGGCGGCTCCCGGTCCCTCTGTGAGTGGGGACACAAAGGGGATGGACCGAGATGGGGATCGGGCCTCGCAATTGGGATGGGTGTCGCGCGCGCGCCGGGGGGGTCGCCCTCGGCGCAGCCGCGGCAGCGTTGGTCTTCGCCGGTGGCGCAGTGCCGCTGGCACACGCGGTGAGCAGGGGACCGGGGAACGCGGCGGCCCGCGACCGTGCAGCGATCGGATTGGTGAGCCACACCACAATCCCGCAGCACAGCACGGCCTCGGGCCTGGCCGGGCCCGCCGGTGCAGGCCAGCAGAACCAGCCGACGTCTTCTGCGACGCTCGACGCGGCCGTCGTCGGAGTGGCGGCCGACGCCAGCGGAGGCGGCTACTGGGAGGTGGCCGCCGACGGCAGCCTGTTCGCGGCCGGGAACGCCGCGTTCGACGGGTCCATGCACGGAAAGCCACTGACCGCTCGCGTGGTCGGGGTCGCCGCGGATCCTGCGACCGGTGGCTACTGGGAGGTCGCCTCGGACGGCGGGATCTTCAGCTTCGGGGCTCCCTATTACGGCTCGATGGGGGGCCATCCGCTCCGTGCGCCGATCATCGGGATGGCCGCGACGCCCGACGGGAAGGGCTACTGGGAGGTCGCCTCGGACGGCGGGATCTTCAGCTTCGGCGACGCCCGGTTCGCCGGCTCGATGGGGGGCCATTCGCTCCGTGCGCCGATCGTCGGGATGGCCGCGACGCCCGACGGGAAGGGCTACTGGGAGGTCGCCTCCGACGGCGGGATCTTCAGCTTCGGAGCCCGGTTCTTCGGGGCCATGGCGGCCACACCCGTCGGCTCGGCGTTCGTCGGGCTCGCCGCGACACCACAGGGAAAGGGCTACTGGGAGGTCGCCGCCAACGGGGCGGTCTACTCTCTCGGTGGCGCGCAGTACGCGGGGAGGGCGAAGGTCTCACTCCCCGCCCACCCCGCCACGACGCCCACGGCCCCGTCCGCTCCTCCGTCTGCGCCGGCAACGACCGGCGCGGCCCCGGTCCGCGGGTACGTGCCGCCGTCCAACCCGCCGGCGAACATCTTGCCGAGCCCGTCGTACACGTTCGAGTCGGGGACGACCTACAGTTCGGCGTCCACCCTCGCGTGCTGGCAGAGCGGGACCTCCACGTGGGCGCCGCAGCCCGGCTCTGCGCAGTGCCTCTCGTCCGAGGTGGCGGCGACCGACAACGCCCGAGCACGTGAGGGGCTCGCGCCGATCAGCCTGCCGTCCAACTTCTCCTCGCTCACGCCCGCAGAGCAGCTCTTCGTGCTGACCGACATCGAGCGCGTGAGCCGCGGCGAGCAACCCGTGGCAGGGCTCTCGTCGCTCGTCAGCTCCTACGCGCAGCAGGGAACGGCGACCAACACCGACCCGACCTTCAACTTCGCGGCGATCCCTTCGTCCGACTGGTGGGGGTCGAACGTCGTGAGCGGCGCGCTCAACGCGCTCGACGCCAACTACACATGGATGTACGACGACGGCTACGGCGGCTACAACGTCGACTGCACCTCACCCGGCGCGAGCGGGTGCTGGGGGCACCGCGACAACGTGCTCACCTCCAACTACGGGGGCACGCTCGTCATGGGCGCAGGCGACGTCGCGCAGTCGACCGGGCTCCAGTGCCTGAGCGAGCTCTTCGTGGTCGTGCAGAACCCCGGCGACCTGCCGCCGCTCTATTACACCTGGGCGCAGGCCGTCGCGGCGGGCGCAGCAGCCTGAGCCCGCAAGCTCACCGGCCGGCTGGCCACCAGCGCTCCCCCAAAGCCTGGCGGCCGGCCGGTCGGGACCAAATCATCCGTTGCGACTAGACGCTCAGGTCCTGCTGCATCGCAGTGATGACCGGCCGGCTCACCGCGAGCCCCCCTCCGAGGATCGTGAGGGCGCCAATGGTCTTTGCGTGTGTCCGGTCGATGCCGGTGCGTCCGGCGAGCTTCAAGAATGTGGCGAGGGGCGTCCCGACCGCCGTCGGGGACTCGGTGAGGAGGAGGGGCCGTGAGGTGCCGGGGGGACCTGTGGCCGTGTTGTGAGGGTTGTCGAGGACCGCACCGGCGATGCCGTCGGTGTAGCCGTTGCCCCTCGTCACCATGATCCGGTGCCCCGGTGTCCACCCGAGGCCGCTCGAGGAGCCGGCGGCCTCGAAGTCGGCGAGCTGGGTCGCCGTCTCGGTGTAGCTCTTGCCGGCCACCCGCACGACCGTCACCCCGGTCCTTGCGACGAGGGCCTGCTCGACGGCGTTCGTGACGGCGAGCGGGCCGCCCATGAGGATCACCTGGCGGATGCCGAGCTTCTGGATGGCTGCGACCGCTGTTGTCGAGAGGGTGGTCGCCGGGGTGAGGAGGAGCGGGAGCTTGGTGCGGTAGGAGATGACGCTTGCGGCCTGGGCGTCTTGGAACTCGGTCCCGTCGGCGAGGATCGCGGTCGGAAGCGAGCCCGAAGGAGCGCCCGAGCCGGTGCCCGCGGTGTCGTTGTAGCTCCCGGTCCCCCCTGTGGCGTTCGTGCCCGCATACGCGCCGGGGAACGAGACGCTCGCGCCCGTCCCCACGAACTCGGCGATCGCCTCGGCCGTGCCGTACTGGGTGGCGCCGGAGAGGCGGTGGACGGTGAGGGTCCCCGACGGGCTCACCCCGCCGCACTGGTAGGCGGGGAGCTTCGCGATGGCCGCTGCGACTGTCGCGGTGATGGCGAGGGTCCCGCCCACGACGTAGACGGTCGAGATGCCCTCGTCTTTGAGGGCGGCCTCGGTCGCCGGGGCGAGCACGGTCGTCGGCGTGAGCAGGGTGCCCGTTGTGAAGTGCTGGGCGAGGTACTGGCTCGAGAGGGCGTCTTGGAAGGTCGATGTCGTCGCCACGACCGCCACACGAGACGTCGGGCACGCCTTCTTTTGGTAGGGGAAGGCCCTCGTGAACTCGGCGCCCGACGTGGCGTCTGCTGTGGTGCCGTAGACCTGGGTCGCAGGCGGCAGCGTCGCCCCGCCGGGGATGATTGTTGTGAGGAGTGTTGTGCTCGATGTGAACTGGAGCTCGTAGGCGCCGGCGTCACAGCTTGTTGTGTGCTGTGTGGCGGGTCGGTCCCCGGGCCGTGGCGCGCCGCGCTCGTCGGTCGTGACTGTCCTGCAGATCCCGCTCGGCACCTCGTTGATCGCCGGGCTTGTCCGCCCGATCGAGAGCGTCTCGGGTGCTGTCGAGTACCTGCCTGTTGTGGTGTTCGCCCTGAGCGTCGTTGTGAGTGTGAGCGCTGTCGCGCTCACCGAGGTGACGCTTGTGGCGAACACTGTGCAGCCTGTCGATGTGGCCGTCACGACGTCGAAGGCACCGGAAATGGGTGTCCCTGTTCCGCTGACGCACGACGATCCGTCGAAGATGGAAGCTATGACGGTCGTGTTGGGTGCCCCTGTGTCGGTGAAGATCGCCCCGCCGGGTGTCCCCGTGTCGTTCGAGAAGGTGACGAACCTCGCGGTGAGTGTGCCGTCGTTCTCGATCGCGCCGCCACCTGTGCTTGTGTTTGTCACAAAGTCGTTGGCGAAGGTGACGTTTGTGAAGGTGGCCACGCCTGTGTTGTCGATGGCGCCACCTTCTGTGGATGTCACCGAGTCTGTCGCAAAGGTGGTGTCGGTGACCTTGAGTGTGCCGAATGTGTATGGGGAGTCGTTCGCGACCGCCCCTCCCTCGTATGGGGCGCTGTCGTTCGTGAAGGTGTCCCCTGTGAGCGTGAGCGAGCCTGCTGAGTTGTAGGCGCCGCCGCCTGTACGTGTGGCCGTGTCTGTCGAGACGGTGACGTCGGTCAGCGTGACCGAGCCTGTCGCGTTGTAGACACCGCCACCGACTGTGGCTGTGCTCGCCGAGATGGAGCCGCCCGTCATGGTCAGCGAGCCCGGTAGACCCAGTGGTGGCTTCAGCGTGCCGTGCGACCGGCCGGAGTTGCCGGATTGCGACGAGCGGGTGCCCGCACAAAAGTTGCAGCCATAAGCGTTGAAGATGCCGCCACCTTCATACGCGGTGTCGTTCACGAAACTGACCCCTGTGAGGGTCACCGAGGCTCTTGTGCTGTAGAGGCCACCGCCGGATGTTGCGGCAGCGTCGTTGGAGAAGTTGTCGTCGACCAGCGAGGCGTTGCTTGTGAATCCAATG
Organism: Acidimicrobiales bacterium; assembly: GCA_035534455.1. GTDB lineage: Bacteria > Actinomycetota > Acidimicrobiia > Acidimicrobiales > RAAP-2 > JAJYVT01. Next base: position 614 of record DATLRV010000046.1, on the reverse strand, counting down.
CTCACTCCGCCGCCCCCACATTCGGCTGTGTCTGTGGAGAAGACGTCGTCCTCGAGGGAGATTGTCGAACCGGGGTACGAGGCGACGCCGCCGCCGAGGCAAGTGTTGGCCACGCCGCCGGTGATCGAGAGCCCGTTGATGGCGATCACGCCCGCGGAGACGAGGAACACGCTGCCTGTCCTGTGGGCGTCGACGGTGGTTGTTGTCGCGCCTGTCTTGCCCACGATGGTGAGCGACGCGAGTGTCGGCGCTGTGATTGTGATCTTGTGCTCTGCGTATGTCCCCGGTCCCACTGTGATGGTGACCGCTGTTGTCGCGCCGTACGCGGTTTCGGCCCGTGTGACGGCCGTCTGGATGGACCCGCACGGAGTCGAGCTTGTGCACACCGTCCCCGAGCCGGTCGCCGTGACGTACAGCTTCACGTTCGTGACCGCGCCCGCGGTCCCCTCCATCGTGACCACGCCCGCGCTGAGGGTGCCGATGACGAGGGCGGATGCGCACACCGCACGAGCCCGGCGCCGGGCAGGCCGGCCCGTCATCCGTCGACTCCGCCCCGCCAACGCCGTCCCGACCACGCCCAGGCCGCGCCGTCCGGCCGGCCGCGCTCCGCTCTC
>DATLRV010000045.1:0-9012 GCA_035534455.1 Acidimicrobiales bacterium | reverse complement strand
CGGTCGCCAGGGCGCCGAGCGCGTGGGGGAGCGAGGCCGCCCCGACGAGCTCGAGCACCACGTCGTAGGGCCCGTGGGCGGCGAGGTCCTCGGTGCCGATCACGACTGCCGCGCCGAGCGCCGCGACGTCCTCGTGGCGCCCGGGATCGCGCACCGACGCGACGACCGCCGCCCCGGCCGCCGCGCCGAGCTGCACCGCGGCGGCGCCCACCCCGCCGGCTGCCCCCGTCACGAGCAGGCGCTCGCCGACGCTCAGGCCACAACGCGTGAAGAGCGCGTCGTAGGCGGTGGTGAAGACCTCGGGGAACCCTCCCGCCTCCGGCCACGAGACCGACGGCGGCACCGCGAGCAGGTGGCTCTCGTCGACCACCGCCATGGTCGCCTGCGCGCCGCCGCCGACGATGGCCATCACCCGGTCACCGGGCTGTGCAGACGTGACCTGACGGCCGATCGCGACCACCTCGCCGGCGAGTTCCATGCCGGGGATGTCCTGCGGTGCGCCGGGGGGCGCAGGGTAGAGGCCCCGGCGCTGGAGCATGTCGGCGCCGTTCAACCCCGCGGCCTTCACGGCGACGAGGACCTCGGTGTCGCCGGCGACGGGGTCCCGCCGTTCTTCGACCCGGAGGTCGCCGTTGTCGATCACGACGGCGTGCACGGCGCAAGAGCCTCGCGCGGCAGGCGCACCTGCGCGAAACCCGTGACCGGCGCCGGCCCGGGGACCGGCCCTCCGCCTCGTTGCGCCCCGGGCGCCGGGGAGCGGGCCGGTCCGGCGGGGCGCCGCCGGCACCCCGTCTCGACCTGGGGCCTCCGCGCCGAGCCGAGTCCGCCGCGCCGAGCCGGGGTGCGCCGCCATCGGCCATCCGTAGAGTGGGGCGCCGCACGGAGGAGCCGGAACGTGACCAATGACGGACGAGGGTGGCCGTTCGCCGCATCGATCTTCGACATGGACGGGCTCCTCGTCGACTCCGAGCCGCTGTGGCACGAAGCCGAGGTGGAGGTGCTCGGCGGCCTCGGGGTCCCGATCGCCACGGGGGACCCGCGACGGACCAAGGGCATCTTCGTGCGAGAGGTGGCGCGGTACTGGTACGAGCGGTTCGGCTGGGAGGGGCCGTCCACCGACGAGGTCGCGACGCGGATCGTCGACCGCGTGATCGACCTGGTCGCCGAGAGGGGCCGCCTGCAGCCGGGGGTCGACACGGCGATCTCGCTGTGCCGCGCCCACGGGCTCGCCCTCGCGGTCGCCTCGTCCTCCGAGCACCGGCTGATCACCTTCGTGCTGGAGCGCTTCGGGCTCGCGCGGCACTTCTCCTTCGCGCACTCGGCGGAGGAGGAGCCCTACGGCAAGCCCCACCCCGCGGTGTTCCTCACCACGGCGCAGCGGCTCGGGGTCGCACCCGACCGATGCCTCGTGTGGGAGGACGCGCCCGCGGGCGTGCTCGCCGCGAAGGCGGCGCGGATGACCTGCGTCGCCGTGCCCGCACCCGACGAGCGCGACCATCCGGTCTTCTCGATCGCCGACGCGGTGCTGTCCTCGTTGGAGGAGGCCGACGAGACGCTCTGGGCACGCCTCGTCTCCGCCCGGCTCGCAGTGGACGGCACCTCGGGGCGTGCGCCCGTCGGCCCGGGATAGCGGCATGCGACGGACCTGCGGGTGGTTGCTCGGGGCATTGGCGGTGGTGTCCTACCTGATCGCTCCGGCCCCGGCTTCCGCGGCGGCGCAGATGGCCCGGTCGCCGGCGATCGGCCACCTCCTCCTGTCGGGCACGGGGCTTCCGCAGGGGTGGAAGCAGCAGGCCGTCCCGAAGTCCAACGACACGACGAAGCTGGCGTGCCTCGGCGCGCTCGAGACGCCGCCCAAGGGGTGGCACCACCGGGTCGGCCTCTTCGTGAGCGGGAAGGGCCTGCCGTTCGTCTCGGAAGGTCTCGCGACCGGACCGGGCGTGGCCCGCATCTGGCGCGGCGTGCGGAACGGCCTCGTGCGCTGCCGCTCGGCGACGATCACCATCAACGGCAAGGTCGACCGTGCCCAGATCAGCCGGCTCTCCTTCTCGACGTCTCACGCGACAACCGTGGTCGCGTCGCACTGGCAGCTCAGCGCGACAGGGCTCGCGCTCGGGATCGACGTGTTCATCTTCCACGTCCATCGGGTGCTCGGTGTCCTGTCCTACACCGACGTGGGCACAGCGGACGCGAAGAACGCGGCAGCGTTCGCGACCGCGGCCATCGCGAAGGCGGACGGCGGCAGCGGCACGGTCACCGGGGTGGTCGACGTCGCGACCGCGCCGGTCCGCGTCGCCCACACCCGCGACGGCGCCGTCGGCTACCGGACCGTGGGGAGCGGGCCACCACTCGTGCTCGTAATGGGCTTCGCGGGCACCATGGAGACCTGGGAGCCGGCGTTCGTCGACGCGCTGGCACACGAGTTCGAGGTCGTTCTCTTCGACAACGCTGGGGTCGGCCGCACGGCGGCGCTCCGTGCGCCGCTCACGATCGACGCGATGGCCCAGCAGACCAGCGCGCTCGTCTCCGCCCTGCACCTCGGCGCACCCGACGTGCTCGGCTGGTCGATGGGCGGGCTGATCGCCGAGGCCTTCGCGGCGCTCCATCCCGCACAGGTCCACCGGCTCGTCCTCTGCGCGACCTATCCCGGCACCGGCGCGCTGCGGGCGCCGCAGTCCGCGGTCGACGACCTCGAGGGGGGCGGGTCGAAGGCGCTCGCCGTGCTCTTTCCGCCTGCCGCGGGCGCGGCGGCGGCTGCCTTCGGCGTCCAGACGTCGCAGTACCTCGTCTCGACGTCGGCTCCCCCCAAGGTCGTCGCGGCCCAGGCAAAGGCGATCCTCGAGGCCTGGGCCGGACAGGACCCGGGCCTGCGGCGCTTCCGCCACATCACCGCACCGACGCTCGTGGCCGACGGCACCGTCGACCGGCTCGTGCCGCTGCAGAACGCCCACCGGCTCGTGGCCGGGGTCCACGGCTCGAAGCTGGCGCTCTACAAGGGCGCGGGGCACGCCTTCTTGTTCCAGGACGCCGGCGCCTTCGTGCCCGCCGTCGAGTCGTTCCTCGCCGGGTGAGCCGAGCCCTCCACGGACCGGCGCGCCGGCCGGATCTCCGGCGTCACGGTTCTGCCGGCGGCGGGAGTGTCTGGGCCCAACGGAGCCAGGCGGCGAAGTACGGATCGACGACACGGAACCGGCGCCCGTCGCGCACCACCAGCTCCTGAGCGGTGAGCGCCTCGATCGCACGCTTGACCGACGCGCCGCTCGCGAGCCCCGCGCCCCGGGCGAAGGTCGCCGAGAAGATCGCCACGTCGTCAGCCACCGCGATGCTCATGAGCACCCGAGCCTGTGCGGGGGTGAGCGCCGCCAGCCGGTCGGCGAAGACGTTCGACTCGTGACGGACACCGTCGGCGAAGGCGTCGTCGACGACCTCTTCGGTGATGCCGCCGGTCGCGAGGTTGTACGCCGACCACGCGAGCCGCTGGATGTCGTTGGGCACGGGGCCGGCGAGGGCGAGGACACGGCCGGCGGCGGCGGCGTCCATGGGTCTGCCCGCCGTGGCCGCGGACGACGTGAGGAAATCGGCCATCTCGTCGTCAGGGATCGGTCCGAGCGCGAGGCGCTCCGCCATGCCGTAGAGGGGGGCGCGCCGCGAGAAGACGAGCTCCTCCATGAGGTGCTGTTGGGAACCGGCGAGCACCAGCGAGACGGCCGGATGCGCGTCGGCCAGTCCCTTGAACAGGTCCGGCAGGTGCGCCCCGTGGCGGGTGATCGCCTGGAACTCGTCGAGCACCAACGCGACGGGCCGGTTGCCGCGCTCGTCGTCCAAGAGCGCGTACACGTCTTCGATCACGACGTCGGCGTCCTTCGGCCCGAGGTCGCCGAAGGCGAAGCTGGGACGCCCCTCGTCGTCGATCGAGATGCGCGGCCTGAGGCGCAGCCGCCTGGTGAACTCCGTCAGCGCCTGCGTGGAGCGGTGCCAGCGGGCGCCCGGGATGCGGTACGCGCCGGCGGCGAGGCGTCCGGCGAGCGCATCAAGATCGCGGCACAACAGGACGTTCGTCCCGACGATCGCCGCGCGCGGCTTCGCGCGTCCGAGCACCTCTTCGGCGCGGCCGAGGAGCGACGTCTTGCCGTACCGGCGGGGGGACGTCAGGACGACGTTCACGCCGCCGCGAACCCAGGCGACCAGGCGCGCCAGTTCTCGTCGTCGACCCGTGAAGGCGGCGCCCGCAACCGGCCCGCCGAACGAGTAGGGGTTGGCGGCAGCCACCCGGTGAGTATACAGAACTGCGATGTGCAGACTTGCGAATCAGCGCCTATGGCCCGGTCCCGACCAGCTCCACGACGTCCCGCTGGGCCTCGGCGAGCCCGGTGTCCAGGGTCGCCAGCCTGCCCCCGTTGCTGCGCGCGAGCTGCGCCAGGTAGGCGTCCGTGACCTGACGGTGGCCGACCACGCCGCTCATTCGCACCTCGGCGTAAGTGCGGTCCGCCGGCCAGAAGCGGTGTCGGTCGTCGAGCCCGAGGTCGACGAGGACACCCGTGGCGTCACGAGGAGTCCCCCCTTCACGGACGACGAGGCGGACGAAAGCCCCTTCGGTGATGGGGCAGGTCGCGAAGGGCCCCGAGATCCGGCCGAGCCATCGCTCGACCCTGTCGTGGTGCACGTGGTCGTCGACGAGCAGGGCGATGAGCACGTTGCTGTCGAGCAGGGTCGTCACTCGGCGTCGTCCTCGAGGGCACGGACGTCGGCGCTGGTGATCGTGCGGCGCAGGTGCAGCACGGGGAGTCCGGTGAGGGCGCTCCGCGACCGCGTTACCGCGCCCTCCCCGTCGTCCTCGCCGAGCCCACGGCGGATCAGGTCCGCGACCGTTTCGCTCAAGCTGCGCGACGTGTCTCGAGCGATGGCAGCCGCCTGCTTGTGCAGGTCGTCGGGGAGGTCGAGCGTCGTGCGCATCAGCGCATCATAACATCTTCGCACCAAGGCGCATCGCTTCGGACCGAGATCGGGGTGCGGAAACGACGGACGTCGACGCGGATCGCCGCCGACAGCAGGGGACCGGCAGCATCCTGAACCCCGAAACCGCAGGTGGAGCTTGGTAACGTCGGACGCGTGGGCGCAGTGCCCCGGCCGACGGGCCACCCCATCAGCCTGGGACGGGGGTTCTGGGTGCTCGTCGGGTACGCCGCCGTCCTCGGGGGTGTCCGGCGCGCTCGCGGCACTGGGCTTCCTCGAGGTCGTCAAGCTCGGGGATCGTTGGACCACCGGATCCCATCCGGGATGGTTCGACGGGCACTGGTGGTGGGTGGCGGTCACGGCGGCGGCCGGCGTCCTCGTCGGTCTCCTGCGGAGGCTGACCCGCCTTCCCGACGTCGTTCCGGGGTTGTTCGACGACCTGCAGGCGGGGAGGTTCGAGCCGGCGCTGGCTCTTCTCGAGCCCGGTCATCGCGGTCATGCTCATCCTCGAGGTGGTGCGCCCCGGCGGACGCGCCTTCAGCAAGACGCTGCTCACCGGCATCGCGGCCGCGGGCATCTCCTTCGGGATCTACTTCGCCATCGCGGGAGCGGTGTTCCTCGGGGCGTACCAGGTGCCCCGCTACGCGTTCCGTCGGCGTCGTGCTCCCGCTGACGATGTTCACAGGCGGGCACCAGCTCGGATCGGTGCTGAAGGGTGCCGGAGCTTTCGGCGTGGGCCTGTGCCTCGCGATCCTCGTCGCCAAGATGTTCACCTACGCCGTCAGCCAGAGCGGCGGGTTCGTGGGCGGTCCGATCTTCCCGACCCTGTTCATCGGCGGGACGGCGGGGAAGTCGTCCACCTCGCGATCCCGGCGGTGCCGCTCGGGCTCGCGTTCAGCTGCCTGCTCCCCGCGGTCCTCGGGACGCTCGCGGCCGCGCCGTTCGCGATGGTGATCATGGCGGCGTTCCTCACCCGCGTCGGGCCCCTCGGAACGCCGCCGATCCTGATCGCCGTCGTCACCGCCTTCCTCAGCGTCGAGGGTGCGAAGTACCTTCTCTCCCGGCACGGCCCGTGGCGATCACGGGAGTCCCCGCCCGCCGGGCTCTGACCCGCCTACCTCGAAGCCGCCGCCCCTCCCTCGCCTGGTGGCGTGAGGACGAAGCGGTCCACCGCGGCGGCGAACCCGTTGCGCTCGTTGGTCTCGGTGACCCGGCGGGCGGCCCGCTGCACCTGCGGGTCCGCGTTCCCCATGGCGATGCTCAGGCCCGAGTGGGCGAACATCAAGACGTCGTTCGGCTGGTCGCCGATCGTCGCGATCTGTCCGGCCGACAGCTCGTAGCGCCCCGCGAGGTACTTCGCCACCTCGCCCTTGTTGGCCCGTGGGTGCGTGACGTCCAGGTAGTAGGGCTGGGACGGCGCGGCCGTCACGTGGTCCCCGAAGCGGTCGTGCACTGCCGCCGACGCGCGCGACACGGCGTCGTGGTCGTCGCTCACGCCCACGAGCTTCGCGACGTCGTGCGTGTGCTCCTCGACGCCGGTCATGAGCGTCGGGTCGAACCGCACGGTCCACGCCTCCCGGTCGACGTGGGGACCTTTCAGGTCCTGCACGTACCAGTCGGTGCCGCGGTAGAGCCACACGTCCAGGCCGAACGAGCCGATGAGCTGCGCGAGCGGTACGACCAGCGGTTCTGGCAGGACCCTCCGTTCGATCACCGTCATGTCCGGATCGACGATCAGTCCGCCGTTGAAGGCCGCGATCGGGGTCTCGAGCGCGAGCGGCCCGACGAGCATCTCCATGCCGCGGGGAGGCCTCCCGCTCGTGACCGCGAACAGGACGCCGGCATCGTGCAGCCGGCGCACCGCGTCGACGGCCTGATCGGTGAGGACCTTGTCCTGCGTGACGAGCGTGCCGTCGACGTCCGCAAGGAGCAGCTTGGTCTCGGCGCGCGGCTCGGCAGCGACCTCTGCGGACGAGCCCATGAGCTCTACCGACGCTCCCGCGGGCGCACCAGCCGCCCTCCTACAGGTCGACGCCGTACATGCGGAGCGCGACGCGGGCGTAGTGCTCCGCCTGGAGCGGCGAGCTCGACTCGTACGACACGAAGACGAGGGGCAACCCGTCGGGGTCGCGGCCGGCGACGACCTCGAAGGGCTCGGTGTCGTGCAGCGGCGAGCGCGACCTGAGCGCTCCCGCGCCCTCGAGCCGGTCCGCGACCGCCTGGAGCTCGCTCTGCTGACCGACGTCGAAGATGACGGCGCGCGGCCCGACCTCCTGCTGTCCGTGTCGGACGCCGGATCCGCTCACCGCGCGCAGGATCACGGTGAGCGCCTGGCGCTCGGCACCGAGCACCGCGACTTCTCCCTCGCGGGCGAGCTCGTCCAGGGCGAGCACGTCGCGGTAGAAGGCGACCGAGCGTGTGAGGTCGCGGACGGACACGAGCACGGAACGGATCGACCACCGGGCAGCAGAAGCGCTCACGGGCCTCGGACTCCGGACACCGTACGCACCTCCCTGCGCGGCCAGCCCTGGCCACTGTAGACGTCGCCGGCGGGGCGGAGCTCGACCACCCCCTGCCGCCGGTCGGCTGGCAAGGGGACGCGCCCTCAATCGCCCGTCGTGCCGTCGATCGCCTCCCTGAGGAGGTCGGCGTGGCCGTTGTGGCGGGCGTACTCCTCGATCATGTGGAGGTAGATCCACCGCAGGTTCCGGACCCGCTCGGGGTGGTTGTCGCGGCTCGGGACGACCTCGTCGAGACCGATGCCTGCGACCGCGGCGTCCGCGGCCGCGCACTCGCGCTCGAAGGCGGCGAGGTTCTCCGGCGCGTCGGCGTCGTCGACGTCCCCGAAGTCCGCTGTCAAGCGGTCCTCGGTTGTGTAGAGGAACTCGAGGTCCTCTCGCGCCGCGAGCATCCGGAACCACCAGCGCTCGACCAGGGTCATGTGGCGCACGAGTCCGAGGAGCGAGAGCGCGGACGGCGCCGCGGCCCGCTGCTTCAGCTGCTCGGCGCTCAGGCCGGCGCACTTCGAGAGCAACGTGGCGCGGTGGTACGCGATCCAGTCCTCGAGGGCCGGGCGTTCGTCGGTGCACAGACGCGGCTCCGCGCGCGCGGGCACAGGGGCGGTCCATGCGGGAGGATCGGCGGCGGTCACCGGTCGGACCGTAGCTCAGGCACCGACGAGAGGAGCAGACCGAGGTCGGGCGGGTAGACGACGGCGTCCGTCGCGCACAGCTCGTCGAGCGGCCACCACCGCCACCCCGTCACCGAACGCGTCTCGATCTCGGTCCACGCGGCCGGCCGCACGTCGACGCGCGCCGTGCGGACGACGAAGAACGACTCGTCCTGCTCGTACGACACCCCTTCGAAGACGAACGCGTTGTCGCGTCGCCAGCGGACGGGCCCGAGGTCGCCGACGACGTGGCCCGTCTCCTCGTGGACCTCGCGCCGGCCGGTCTCCTCGAGCAGCTCGCCCGGCTCGGCCCCGCCCCCGGGCGTGAACCAGAACTCGGTGGCCTCCGGGATGCCCAGATCCTTCCCCGAGAGAAGGAGGACGGCCCCTTCCTCGTCGACCAGCACCACGCGGGCGACGTCGCGGCGGACCACGCGCCCAACTCTGCCGCACCGCGCCGCCCGGAGGGGCCTCTTCGTGCCGGCGCGGGCGGGGGAGCGCGGGGCCGCGCGTGCCCCTCGTTGTGCCGCAGGCGCCGGGGGCACGCCGGTCCGCGCCTCGCCCGACGGCTGCCCGCTGACCGCTGACCGCTGACCGTGGTCTGCCGCGCGAACGCAGGGGGATCCCCGCAGCCCGAGGACTCACGCGCTCGGACCCTGGCACCGCCCGGCGCGCCGGTAGGCTCGTGCGACCGATGTTCCGCCCGCTGCCTCCCGACGTCGACTTCTCGGCCCTCGAGGCCGCCGAGTTCGAGCGCTGGCGCGCGCACCGCGTCTTCGAGCGATCCGTCGAGGGCCGGGCGGGTGCCGAGCGCTGGGTCTTCTACGAGGGGCCGCCCACGGCCAACAACCGGCCCGGGCTCCACCACGTGTGGGCCCGCGTCTACAAGG
>DATLRV010000044.1:0-54739 GCA_035534455.1 Acidimicrobiales bacterium | reverse complement strand
TGGGGTGGTCCGCCCTGGTACTACGGCTGGGGACCCGGATGGCAGGGCGCCCCGCCGCAACCGCCGGCGTCGTCGAGGGCGCCGTCGACACTTGGGCGGCACTCGCTTCCCTGGGTGATCGTCGGCGGCATTCTCGGGGCGATCGCGATGGTCGCCGTCGGCCTCGGCATCGGCTTCAGCGTGTGGGGGACCACAGGCACCGCCGCGGCACGCAGCAGCACGCAGGCCCCGTCACCGCGGATCGCCCCGGCGCCCGGGAACGCCGGGTTCCTCGGGGTGGGGATCCTCCCCGCGAGCCGCGCCCCCGGCGCCACATCGACTTCGCCCACGGGACCGGCGGCGGGTGCGTACGTCGTGACCGTCGTGCCGTCGTCGCCTGCGGCCAAGGCCGGGATCGTCCGGGGTGACACCATCACGTCCTTCGCCACACACGCCGTTCGCTCGGCCGTCACACTCCAGCTCGCCGTGGTCCGCTACTCGCCCGGCACACGGGTCACCGTCGCATGGACGACCTCTGGCGGCAAGCACGACTCAGCGACCGTCACCCTCGCCCACCGCCCGAAGAGCCGCTCACTCGGCTGACCGTCCCGGCGCCATTCGGGTCCCGGACGGTCCGGACAAGCCTGCGGGGCTCGAGTCGGTGGGGAAGGCCGCCGCGGCGTTCGACAAGATGCGCGACGCTCTGTCCGGGCGCGGGTGAGCCCGGGGAACGGACGGACATGGCAGGGCACGTCTGCGACGCCGTGGCCACCTGGGACGTGGTGCGCCGCTATGCGGCCAGGAACCCGCCCGACTGATGGCGCCAGAGGCGGCCGTAGACGCCGTCGTCACCGAGCGACAGCAGCTCGCGGTGCGACCCCTGCTCCACGATCTCGCCCTCGTCGATGACCACGATCCGGTCGAGGCGGGCGATGGTGGCAAGTCGGTGCGCGACGACCAGCGCCGTCGCGCCGGACATCAACTTCCACAGCGCCTCTTGCACCAGCACCTCGGACTCGGAGTCGAGCGCAGAGGTGGCTTCGTCGAGGATCAGGATGGGGGCGGCCTTCGCCATGGCCTGCGCGATCGCGACGCGCTGGCGCTGGCCACCGGACAGCTTCAGGCCGCGCTCGCCCACGACGGTGTGGTACCCGTCCGGGAGACGGCGCGCGAACTCCTCCACGTGCGCGGCTCTGCCGACCTTCTGGACGAGGTCCAGGTCCGGCTCGTCGAGGCCTTCGAGCCCGTAGCAGATGTTCTCCGCGATGGTGCGGTGGAGCATCTGGGGATCCTGCGGCACGAACGAGATGTGCTGGCGCAGCGACGATTGGGTGACCTTGGCGATGTCCTGGCCGTCGACGGAGATGGACCCCGCGTCGAGGTCCATGAACCGGAGCACGAGCTTGGTGAGGGTCGTCTTGCCCGAACCCGACGAGCCGACCAGTCCGACGTGCTCGCCCGGAGCGATCGCCAGGCAGAGGTCGTCGAACAGCGCTGGCCGTCCGGGGTAGCTGAACCGCACGTGCGCCATCTCCAGCCTCCCCTCGGGCACCTCGAGCGGCGGCGCCCCCGGAACGTCCACGATCTCGGGCGTGGTCGCGGCGATGCCGGCGAACTTGGCGCAACGGCCCAGGCCGCGCGAGGAGCTGCGGATGTGTTCGAAGGACTCCTCCATCGACGCGACCACCGACGTTGCGTAGAAAAGGATGAGGTAGATCGTCCCGGCAGCTGCGGCGTGGTGCAGCGCGAGCAGCACGCCGACCAGGACGGCCAGCCAGCTGAAGAGCCCGAGGGACCCCTCCATCTGCAGCCGGGTGGTCGCGAAGATTCGCCGTGCCTCGAGGTCCGCCTTGACGGTCTCTCCGACGAGCGCCTCGACGTGGCGTCCTTCGAGCGGCTCGGCCGATTGCGTCCGGATGGTCGTGAGGTTCGAGATCGTGTCCGCGAGGACGCCCGTCGCGCGGCTGTGGGTGTCCGAGAACTTCTTCCCCGCGGCGACGACGAGCGCCATGCGCTGCTTGAGCACGAGGCAGAAGACCAGCACGAGCCCTGCCATCACGAGCGCGACGGGCCACGCCACGACGGCGAGGACGATCGTCGCGGACAGCACCGTCACCGCGATGCGGAGGAACCCCCAGTTGAGGGTGTCCAGGAGGTCGACGAACGCCCACGAGAAGGTCTCGAGGGTGGAGATCACCTCACCGGCGGGCCGGTCGGAGTGCCAGCGGTGGCTCAGGCTGATCAGGTGCTCGTAGCCCCGCACGAGCGCGTGGGCGAACGCGCCCAACGAGGCCCCCCACTCCACCCAACCGGCCCAGCGCCACATGAGGGTGCCGGCGACGAGCGTGAGGCCGTACCCGATGACGAGCGGCTCGAAGGTCGCGGCGAACGACGCGTGCGGCGGCAACTGGGCGACCCGCGTGAGCAGCGCGGCGAAGATCAACGGGCCGGCGACCGACTGCACGAGGGTGGCGGAGACCGTGAGGATCCAACCCGCGACCATGCCGCGCTTGTGGGGGCCGACCTGGCGCCAGCAGAAGGCCAGGGTGTCCCTGGTCGACGATGCGGGGAACAACGAGTCGGTGCTCATCGGTTTGACTCCGTGTGAGAAGCCTGCAGAGAGGTGGTGATGGAAGGCGTCGGGGCGGGACCGGCGGGGGACGCCGACCCGCTGGGCGGATGCGGCCCCGCCCTGTTGCGTGCGGGCAGGGTTCGCCCGGCAGCCGAAGGCCGCGCGCCCTGTGGTGCGTGGTGCGCCTAGCCCCGGCGCTGCGACATCGTGTGAGGCGACGTCGTCAGTGCATGGGCGACGTGCGCACCCCGGCCGGGGGCTCGCCCACCTGCGGCGAGCCCGTCGTCAGCTGCACGCGACCACGCGACGGGCACTTGTCGAATCCGCCTGCCATCGTGGTCACCTCGCGTTCTGCTCGCGGCCGAGCCGGACATCTTACGGGATGTGACCGCTGAAGTAAAGAGGTGAGGCGGGGCGGGAGTGCAGCGACGGTTACGTCTCCCGCGGCGCTGCGGGTGGCGCATCCGGCGGGACCAGCCGGCGGCTGAGGTTGACCGCGTGGTCGCCGAGCCGCTCGTAGAAACGTGCCAAGAGGGTCACCTGTGCGGCGACCGGCGCCTGCATCGAGCCCGTCGCCACCTCGGACGTCAGCCGGTCGTGCAGGATGTCGAGCTCTTCGTCTGTCTCGCCGAGATCGACGGTGCCCGGGGCCCCGCTCGCGTACTGCTCCGCGGCACCACGCCACATGTCGATCGCGACCTCCGACATGCGCTGCACGATCCCGCGGCTCACCGGCGTCATCTCTCCTCCGAGACCGAACACCGCGCGCTGAGCGATGTGCTCGGCGAGATCGGCGCTCCGCTCGAGCTCGGACAGTGCGAAGAGGAGCCGAACGAGCTGGCGGATCTCGGCGGGGGACCCGATCGGCGCGTCGAGCTCACGCCACAGGGCTTCTTCGGTCGCGCTGACCTGGTCGTCGATCTCGCGGTCCTCGTCCACGACCGACCGCCCGAGGTCCACGTCGGCGGAGAGGAGCGCCCAGGTCGCTCGGGCGAGCGCCTCGGTGACCCGTGCGAAGAGGCGCAGCACCTGCTGTTCGACGTCGGAGCTCACGATGTACCGACCTTAGCGACGGACCGGCGGGAGTTCACCGGCTGGTCACGTACCGTTCGCGAGGTCGTCACGGCGACCCGGGGCGGCGGCCGGCGGCCCGCGTTCGGCGGCATCTACGACCCCTTCGGCGGTGGCGTGGACACCGAAGGAGCGCACGACCCAGGTCGCACCAAGAAGATCCCGCCCCAGCCGCGTTGCTCCGCGTCGCGGGCGATGCCGACCACGACCGACGGGTCGGCGAGATCCCCGAAGGGCGGGAAGAAGAGGGCATGCCGCATCGAGCGCTACTCCCCGGTCGCGCCGTCGAGCAACTCGCGCACGGCGTCAGCATGTCCGGCGTGGCGCGCGGTCTCGTTGATCAGGTGGAGCAGCGTCCAGCGCAGCGTCGTGCCCTCCCGGAGCCCGTTCGCTGCGTCGAGCGGAAGTCCGCGCACGATCTGGTCCGTCCGCTCCCCGCGCTCCCGATAGGTCCGGGTCACCTCGGCGACGGTCAGTTCGAGCGTCGGGAAGAACTCCTCTTCATGCCGGACGACCGGGCCTCCGAGCATGCCGCCGTCGATCCAGCGACGCTCGACGCCGATCAGGTGGTTGACGATGCCCGCCAGCGGGAGGAGCTTCCCGTCGGGGCGCCGGTGCGCCTCCTCTTCGTCCAGCCCCGAGAGGTTGCGTAGCACCGCGCCGCGCAGGAAGTCGAGCCAGATGAGGTAGAGCTCCCGCTCGTCGGCGTCGTCACGGGGGAATTCGAAGTCCGCGTCCTTGGCCACGACCCCAACTGTACGAATGCCGCCCTGGGACGACGAATCGCCGCCCCGGGCGCGTCACGGCGACGCCCGACGCGTCCCGTATCTCGACGCGACGACGAGGAGTGCCACGAGGACGGCGAGCGCCGCCATGGAGAGGACTTCGCCGAGGAGGAGTCCGGGGGCGGTGTAACGCCAGGAGAGGACGCCTCGACCGGCGGGGGCGCGCACCGATTGGACGACCCCGGTCCGGTGGACCGTGAGCGGTCGCGGGTGGGCGGATCGGCCCCGCGTCGACGCCGCCGTCCACGACGCCGTCCATCCCGGGAGGGCCGCGACGGCTCGCACCACGTCGGCCCCGCGGGGGGAGGAGACCAGCGCGTCGGTCGGCGCGAGCGCCGGCCCGGACAGCCGGCGGACGGTGGCGCGCCCGAGCGTCGTGCCCGGCAGCGCGTGCAGGGATAGCGGCGGGCGCGCCCTGCGGTCGACGAACACCGTGAACGGCCCGTCTTGGCCGGCGTAGCGCCAGTGTGGCGCGAGGATCGCCTGCTGCAACGCGCCGGCGAGCACCTCGGCGTGTCCGGCCGCGTCCGTGACGACGGGGGGTGACGCGATCATCGGGTCCCGCGACTCGACGACGAGGGCCACCGCATCGGTGGCCGACGGCCAGGTGGCGTGCCATCGCGAGCTGGCCGACGACGCCCCGGTTCGACCAGCGCCGGCCGGCTGCACCTGTGCCCAGAGGACGCGCCCGGTCTCGGTCAGGAGCCCGACGCGACCCACCGGGACGCTGCGGTTCCCGGCAGCCGCGCGGAGGGCGAGGTGCGCCGCGCGCACGTCGATCGGACTCCCCAGGAACCAGGTGGTGCGACCCCCGGCCGCGAGTCGCCGCGTGCCGGGCCCGTCGCCGGCGGGCACGGTCGCGTTCGCACCCCGCGGTGGTGCACGGAGGTAGTCGGAGGGCGCGAGCACCGCGCTCGTCGAGAGCGAGTCGAACGTGCCGCCTGCGGCCGCGCGTGGCGAGAAGACGTTCTGTCCTGTGCCCGACACCCCGTGGACGCCGGTGGCGGCGGCGTAGTGCCCGTCGACGATCGAGCCGTAGCCCTGGATCGACCACGTACCGGCGAGGGTGTTGGCGTCCGGGACCCCCAGCTCGCTCAGTTGCGCGGCGTCGAGCAGCGCGGGGTCGTACACGGCGAAGCGCCCCGAGAGGTGCAGTGTGCGGATCGGCCGGATCCGGGCGGCTGGGGCTGACCGCCACCCGAGGGTGGCGGTATGGGGAACCGGTGACGTGAGCGCGCCCGGGGCGACGCCGGAGCCGAACGACGGGTCGACGGCGACCACCGCGGTCGCGCTGAAGACGAAGAGGTCGACCACGACGAATGCCCCCGCTGCCGCGCCGCGCCCGGTGGGGGTGAGCCGGGCCCCCCCGACCACCAACGCGACGGCCGCCGCCGCAAGGACCAGCGGGGGCACCAACCATGGGCGGACCGCGGCCGCGTGGGCCGCGGTGTCCGTGGTCACCCCCATCCAGCGGAGGAGGGACGCACCCCCCACCCACGCCCATGCGGCCACGCCGGCGACCGCGAGGACCGGCAGCGTGCCGAGGACGACCTCCGCGCGAGCCCCCGAAGATCCCGAGGAGCCTCCCGCGAGCGACCGCGACGAACGGCGCGGGCTGCGGAGCCAGCCGTCCAGCCAGTATGCGAGCAGAACGGCCAGCGCGAGGTCCGCCACGAGGATCCCCCGGCTCTGGAGGCGCTGGCCGCCGATGAGCGGGACGTGGATGAGGAAGCGCCACAGCGGCGTGTGGTTGCCCAGCGCCAGGAGGACCCCGGCGGCGGCGGCCACCTCCCAGATCAGCCACTCGGGCAACGTCCTGCGGCGACGCCGGGCGAACAGCGCGACGGCGGCGGCGAGCGGGAGCAGCCCGACGTAGCCGGTGATCTCGGTCAGGTTGTAGGTGGCGAAGTAGACGGGCTGCCCGAACGACCCCGAGCCGCCGAGCAGGTCGGGCACTCCGAGGAGGGTGAGCCAGCGGAGGGGTAGCGTCCCGGCTCCGAACAGGAAGGCGCTGACGTGGGCGCGCTGCGACGTGGCGACGGCGGCGAGACCGGGCACGAGCTGGACGGCTCCGAGCCCCGCGCCCAGCACGGCGCCGGCGAGCGTCGCGCCGCCGGCGAGCGCGCCAAGCGTTCGCGAGATGGCGGCGAGCCGTACGACGCGCCATGCGCCGTAGAGGAGGAGGATGGTGGCGCCGTCGGTCACCGCGCGCGGTTCGCCGGCGAGGAGGACGAGACCGACGGCAGCGGCAAGGACCGCCGTCCACCGGAGCCGGGCGCGGACCGAGTGGGCGTCCGGCGGCTCGGTGAGCCGGAGGAGGGCGAGGAGGGCCAGTGGCACCCAGCTCATGCCGATCACGAGGCCGACGTGGGGGACCTGGGCCACCATGCCGCCGCCGAACCCGAACGTCATGGCGCCGGCCCAGCTGGCGAGGACCCCGAGCCGGGAGGCGCGCAGGAAGGCGTAGGTGCCGAGTGCTGCGACCGCCGACGCGGCGACGAGATTGACGGTCCAGGCTGCGGCGCCCGGCACGAGGGCGAAGAGCCACGTGAGCGGGTACGCCGCACCGGCGTTCCAGCCGGCGAGCAGGGGCGCGCCGGACCAGACGTAGGGGTCGAAGGTGGGGAGCGCGCCGGCCCTGAGGTCGTTCCCGACCAACTCGCGCAGCGGGAGGTTCTGGGTGAGGTCGTCGCCGGGAACCACGGGGTGGCCGAGGAGTGCCGGAAGGGCGTACACGAGGAGCGGCAACGCCGCAAGGGAGGTCACGGCGACGGCCTGCGCCCGGCGTGCGGAGCCCGGGGTGTGCGGTGCCGGCGTCACTGCCCGATCCGCGCCGTGAGCCGGGTGCCCGGCCTCGTCCTCGCCGGTCGGGGTGCCGGCGGTCTCCACGTCGGCGGTCATCGCCCGAAACTCTCGCAGGCCGGGTCGACGTGCGTCCGCGCACCCGGCGATGAGGGCCGGCGGCCCGGAAGGATCAGGCCCGGAAGGATCAGGCCCAGAAGGATTAGAAGGAGAGGTCCGTGCGCCAGCGTGCCGCGATCGCCTCGTCGCCGAAACGCTCGATGCCGGCCGCGTCGGCGGTCTGGCGGTTGGTGGACCAGAGCCACAGCGCTTCGGCCGTCCCGCGCAGCGCGAGGTCGGCCTTGGTGTGGGCCCGGGACGTCGTCACCTCGCCCTCCGGCCCGAGTCGGACGATCCACTCGCCGTCTCCGTCGGTCCGATGGAAGTGGACCGACTCGCCCGACCACGCCCCCGGCGACCGGCGGACGGCGCGTGGCACGATCACGAAGAGGTGCTCGTCGATGCCGTCGGCCGCGAGCTCCCCGTCGATCGGCGTCGGCCTGCCGACCGCTCGCCCGACGTCCCACGCGTGCACCGTCGTCTCGAGCGCCTGGCGTCGGAACCAGAAGCGGGTGGCGCGCGGGAGGCCGAAGGTCCAGCAGTCGGCATCGGGGTCCGCCGCGCCGAGCGCCGCGACGAGGCGCGCGCCTTCCTCCGACGCCCACGCGCGCAGCGCCCGCTCGGACCGTTCACCGGGAGGCTCGCGCCCCTCGGCACGCGAGCCGGTCGTCACGATGTCGGCCGCCCAGCCCCACACCCCTCCGACGTGCACGACGAGGTCGGCGACGGTCCAGCCGGGGCACGTCGGCACCAGCGCCTCCATCGACTCGGTAGCCGCAAGGAGGAGGGCGCCCGCCCGCTCGGAGAGCACCTCGAGATACCTGGCGGAATCCACGACGCGAGGTTAGGGCGGTCCGCGGCAGCGCCGCGTGTGGTTCAGCCGCCCCGCGACTCGGCGTGGCGCTGGGTCCGCGCCACGATGATACGGGCGGACACGAGCAGGATGAGCACGATCGCGACCAGCACCATCGCGGCGTCGTAGGACAGCTGGACGTCGTGCTTGAATGGCTCGTCCCAGTAGGTGAACACCATGTAGGTCAGGTAGCCGAACTCGTGGCCACCGATGAACGAACCTGTCCAGGTCGTCTGTGAGAAGTTGGCCGTGTAGATGAGCGGGGCAGTCTCGCCCGCCGAGATGGCGAGGGCGATGAGGATCCCGGTGACGATGCCGGGCGCGGCGCTCTTGAGCACCACCCTGCGCAACGAGAAGCCCGTCGACATGCCGAGCGCCTCGGCTCCCTCCCGGTAGCTGGACGGCACCTGGCGCAAGGCGGTCTCGGTCGACTTGGCGATATAGGGCACCACCATTATCGACAGGATCAGCAGGGCTGGTAGCAGTGAGTAGCCCCAGTGCAGGCCGACCACAAGTGCCACGTAGCCGACGTAGCCGAGCACGATGGACGGGAAGCCTGACAGCACGTCGGAGGCCATTCTCAGCCAGCTGGACGGGCCGCGGTCGACGGACTTTGAGAGCTCGGCCAGGTGGATGCCGGCCAGCACGCCGATGGTCCCGGCGATCAGGAGCACCCCGGCCATGAGGATGAGAGTGCCGATCAGCGGCCCCTCGATGCCGCCGGTGTTGCTCACCAGCGGGGTCCACAGGACGTTCCACTGCCACCCGGGTGCTGCCTTGGCCACCACGCCGACCAACACCCACACCGCTGGGGTGATGACGATGCCGAGGGCGAGGTAGGTGCCCACCCGGAACAGGACGGTGAAGACTTTGCGGCGACCGGCTGTCCGCATGCTAGGCACCTCTCCCCACTGCGCCCCCGATCCGGGACGTGCGGTGGACTATCCACCGGGCCACCAGGTTGACGCCCACCGAGATCACGGCCAGGATCAGCGCCATCTCGGCCAGGGTCGCCGTGGCGAACCCGGTGGCGTCGGTCAGCGACGAGCTGAGCTGGGTCACGATGGCGGCGGCGATGGTCGACATGGGCGAGTAGATGTTCGGGGCGATGTGCAAGATCGAGCCGCTGATCATGGCGATGGCGATGGTCTCCCCGATCGCTCGACCGAGCCCCAGGGCGGTTGCCCCGACGATGCCCGAGCGCACCCAGGGAATGGTGATTCGGCTGGCCACCTCTGCGTCGGTCATCCCCAGCGCCTCACCGCCTTCCTTGGGGAGCGGCGGCACCTGGCGAAACAGGTCGGCGGTGGTGGCGGTGATGATGGGCACGATCATTAGGACGAGGACGAGGCTCCCGGTGAGCAGTCCCTCGCCGTGGCCGACTGTGCCCTTGAACCAGTCGAAGAACGCCACGTTGGGCATGACGTGCGCGATTGCCGGATAGACGTGCTTGGCCAGGAACGGCCCGAAGGTGAGCACCCCCCACAGGCCGAGCACCACGCTCGGGATCCCTGCCAGCAGCTCGATGGTGAAACCGAGCGGGCGGGACAGCCAGGGGTGGAGTCGCTCGGTGAGGGCGAACGCGCACCCGATCGAGATGGGCAGGGCCACCAGCACGGCGATGAACCCCGTCTGCAGGGTCCCAACGAGGAGCGCCAGGACGCCGTATGAGGAGCCCTCCGGATGGGCGACCCCGTCGGTGCGCACGGTCTGGGCGTAGGCGCTGCCGATCTTGTAGGACGACCCCGTGAAGAAGTGCCAGCCGTTGACCTCGATGGCGGGGTAGGCCTTGACCGCCAGCACGGTGACCGCGAAAGCGAGGGCGACGGCCGGCAGGACTACCGCCACCCGGGCGCTCCACTTCCAGGCGCCTGTCTCCCCGGTCCGCAGCGCCCCGACCACCCGCCGGAGCGCGGGTGGTCGGGGCGCTTGTGGTGCGGCGTCGGGAGCAGCGGGCAGTCCGCCGGCTGCTCCCTCGGCCGTGGTCATCGGCGAGGCTCCGCGAGCCCCTCCGGTGCAGGGATCACTTGATCTTCTTGATCTGCTTGTACGACTGCGTGATCACCTTTGACGGCAACGGCCGGAACACGACCTGGCTCAGGTAGGTCGTGCTGTTGCCGTCCTTGGTATCGATGCACCACTCGAGCAGCGACCGCACGGCCTTGGCCTCGCTCGAGCTCGACTGCTTCTTCGAGACGACGCCGTACTCGTAGTTGACGATCGGGTACCCGCCCTTGCCGTCGATCATCGAGATGGACCCTGTGGCCGGGGTCTGCTTGGTGAAGCCACTCGCTTCCGCCTCGATGGTTTTGGGCGTCGGCAGCACGTACTTCTTTGCCTTGTTCTCGAGCTGGCCGTAGGTGAGGCCGTCACCGAGGGCCTGCGACTGGTAGCTGGTTCCTTCGTAGGTGATGCAGCCGGGGGTTGTCTTGCACAAGGCCAGCATGCCCGAGCTGCCTGTCCCGGCCAGCCCGCCGGGAACGGCGGGCCATGTCACCGTCGTGTTGAAGCCCACCGTTGTCGCCCATGTCGTTGTTGACGCGGACAGGTAGCTGGTCCACAGGAAGGTGTCACCGCTGCCGTCGGACCGGTGGATCGGCACGATGGTCAGTGTCGGCAGTGTCACGTTCGGGTTCAGCTTGGCGATGGCCGATGTGTTCCACTTGGTGATCTTGCCGGTGTACATCTTGGCCAGGATCTTGCCGTTCAGCTTGAGATGGGCGTGCACATTCGGGATGTTGTAGTCGGCCTCTTGGGCCGAGATGGCCAGCGGGATGTTGAGGATTGTCGGGTCCTGCTGCTTCTGTGCTGTCGACAGGTAGGCGTCCGACGCCCCAATCTGGAGGGTGCCGTCGAGCGCCCCCGCGATGCCCTTGCCCGATCCGCCCGCCGCCGTTTGGAGGTTGACCTGCGGGTATGTCTGGGTGTAGCCGGGAGCCCACACGTTCCATAGCGGGTACATGAGCGAGCTGCCTGCCTCGGCGATGGTGGCCGTTGGGGGCTTCTCGACGATGAGCTTCACTTTCTTGTGCTTGTGCTTCTTCGCGTGCGCGTCGTGGACCTTGGTCGTCGCGCCGGCCATGCCGCCGACGGACGCGATCGCTAGAGCTGCCATGCCGATGATGCTCGGCACGATGAACCTGGCTCGGAGCTTCCGAGTCACGTAGCCCTCCTTGTGGTTGGTGTCAGGGTGGTCATGGTGATGGGTGGTCGTCTGACCGCGTGCCGTCACAGAGCGCCGGCACGGGGACTCTTCTCGGGAAACCGCCGGCTACGAGCCTGCGGAGGTCTCCGACGCGCGGGGGACGGGATCAGCCGAACCGTCCCGTGACGTACTGCTCGGTCTGCGGGTCCTTCGGTCGCTCGAAGAGCTCCTCGGTCGGGCCGTGCTCCACGAGACGGCCGTCGTAGAAGAACATCGTGCCGTCGGAGACCCGCCGCGCCTGGCCGAGGTTGTGCGTGACCACGATCAGGGTGAGGGCGGGCACCAGTTTTCGGAGCAGCGCCTCGACGTACTCGGTGGAGATGGGGTCGAGGGAGGAGGTCGGCTCGTCGAGCAAGAGGACATCCGGGCCGACGGCGAGCGCCCGGGCGAGGCATAGCAGCTGCTGCTGTCCGCCCGACAGCCGAAAAGGTGAATCGCGCAGGCGGTCCTTCACCGCGTCCCAAAGCCCCACCTCGTGCAGCCGCTGCTCGGCGACGACGTCGAGCTGCTTGCCCCTGGCGATCCGGTGGGCGCGGACGCCCGCGACCACGTTGTCGCGGATGGACATGGGGAAGGGGTTGGGTCGCTGGAACAGCATCCCCACCCGGCGGCGGAGGTCGAGCAGATCGGTACCCGGCGCCCAGATGCTGCGTCCCTCGAGCGTGGCGTCCCCTTCGTGGCGGAACCCGGTGACCTTGTCGTTCATGCGGTTGAGGCTGCGGAGGAAGGTCGACTTCCCCGAGCCGGTCGGGCCGATGAGCGCGGTGACCGTGCCGCGGGCGAAGGGCATGTCGATCGAGCTCAGGACGGCTTTCTGCCCGAAGAAGAGGCCGAGCCCGCGGGTCTCCATGACGTTCGCCGGCCGTCCCCGGTCGGGATCCAGCGCATCGAGGGCCGAGTCCGGGGCCGGCGCGGCGGGGTGGAGGGGCACCGACGTTGCGCCGGCTGCCCGGGCCGCGCGCACGGAAGGGGACCCGTCGGCGTCCGCGGGAAGGTCACCCGCCATCGGGACCGTCCTTCGGCTCGTGTGTCGTGATCACCTTGCCTGTCCTACCGGCGCGAGGTGAACGGGACGCGGACAGCCGGGAAACCCACCGGAAACTGATGGCGAAATCTTCGGTCTCTCGGCCCTCCGGGGGGTCCAATGGCCATTGCAATCGGTTCCGGCCCGGATGTTCGGAAGGGGGCGCAGTTGGATACCCTCCTGCAACGTGGACTGGGTGGACATCGTGGTCGTCGTCCTCCTGCTCCTCGCCGCCCTGCACGGGTTGCGGGTGGGCGCCCTCATCCAGGTCCTCACGCTCGCCGGGTTCGTCCTGGGGGTCACCCTCGGGGCGATCCTCACCGACGTGGTCGCGCCGTCGGTCCGCACCCCGTCGGCCAAGGCGGCCGTCGCCCTGGCGCTGGTGGTGGGCGTGGGGATGATCTTCGGGGTGCTCGGGCGGCTGCTCGGGAGCTGGGGCAACCTCGCCGCCCGCCGAATCCGGCTCGGCCCGCTCGACAGCGCCGCCGGAGTCGGGGTCGCCCTCGTCGCCGCCCTGCTGGGGATCTGGCTGGTCGCGAACGAGCTCGTCCAGAGCCCCTACAGCTGGCTGAGCTCGGCGGTCGCGCGGTCGGGGGTCGTGCGGGCGGTCGACGGGGTGATGCCGCCGCTGCCCGACGTCTTCTCCCGGGTCCAGGGCTTCCTCGGCGGTTCGGGGTTCCCGCCCGTCTTCTCCGAGCTCGAGCCCGTTCCCGCGCACGTGGCGATGCCCACCACGGCGTGGGCGCAAGGGATCGCCCGGATGGCGGAGGCGTCGACGGTGAAGGTGCTCGGACAGGCGTGCGGCTACGTGCAGGAGGGCTCGGCGTTCGCGATCGGTCCCGGTGCGCTGCTCACCAACGCGCACGTGGTGGCGGGCGAGGTGGCGACGACCGTCGACGTCCGGGGCCAGCAGTACCCCGCGACCGTCGTCTACTTCAACCCGACATACGACCTCGCGGTCCTGCGGACCGCCGCCCCGCTCGGCGCCCCCCTCGCCCTCGACGCGTCGACAGTGGCCACGGGGACGAAGGCCGCGGTGGTCGGCTACCCCGAGAACGGTCCGCTCACCGTCGACCCTGCCGCGGTGGCCGCGGAGCTGAACGCCCAGGGGAGGAACATCTACAACGAGGGCACAGTCACGCGCGCCGTGTACCAGGTCCAGGCGAACGTGCAGCCCGGGAACTCCGGCGGCCCCCTCGTCGACGCGAGCGGACAGGTGATCGGCGTGGTCTTCTCGCGCTCGACCGCGTACCCCGACGTCGGGTACGCCCTGGCGTCTCCCGGTGTCCAGACCCGGGTGATGGCGGCCACGCACCGCACGGCGGCTGTCCCGACGGGCGCGTGCACGTCGGGCTGAGGCCCCCGGCGGCCCGGGCGCGAGGACCGGAGTAAGAATGGCCCCCGTGTCGCAGCGCATCGAGGACTACGCCGTCATCGGAGATCTCCACACGATGGCGCTCGTGGGCCGGGACGGCTCCATCGACTGGCTGTGCCTCCCGCACTTCGACTCCGCCGCGTGCTTCGCCAAATTGCTCGGCGACGAGCAGAACGGCTTCTGGAAGATCGCCCCCGCGGGGGCGCCCGGCAGCGTGATCGCCACGCGCCGGCAGTACCGCGGTGAGACCCTGGTCCTCGAGACCGAGATGGACACGGCGGACGGCACCATCCGGGTCGTCGACTGCATGCCGATCCGCGAGCGTCACCCGCAGGTCATGCGTGTCGTGGAGTGCGTGGGCGGCACCGTGCCCGTCCGCATGGAGATGGCCGTGCGGTTCGACTACGGCGAGTCGATCCCCTGGGTGACGCGCCACGACCACCTGCTCACGGCGACCTCGGGGCCGAACGCGGTGTCGTTGTGGACGCGGGCCGAGACCCGCGGCGAGGGGATGTCTACCGTCTCGGAATTCACGCTCCACGAAGGGCAGCGCATGACGTTCTCCCTGACGTGGTACCCGTCGCACGACACCCCGCCCGCGCCCATCGACCCGAGCTACGCCGTCGCCGTGACCGAAGCCTGGTGGCAGGTGTGGTCCGCGTCGTGCTCCTTCGGGGGCGTCTACAAGGACGCGGTCCTGCGGTCCCTGATCACGCTGAAGGCGCTGACCTACGGCCCGACCGGCGGGATCGTCGCCGCCGCGACGACGTCCCTACCCGAGGCGCTCGGCGGGGAGCGGAACTGGGACTACCGGTACTGCTGGCTGCGGGACGCGACGCTGACCCTCGAAGCACTGATGCGGGGCGGGTACCACGCCGAGGCGATGGCGTGGCGCGACTGGCTCCTCCGCGCGACCGCGGGCGACGTCTCGAAGATCCAGATCATGTACGGCGCCAGCGGGGAGCGGCGGCTCGACGAGTGGGAGGTGGGCTGGCTGTCGGGCTACGAGGGAGCGCGGCCGGTGCGCATCGGCAACGCCGCCGCCGGCCAGTACCAGCTGGACGTCTACGGCGAGGTGATGTCCGCGCTGTATACCGCCGCGCGCATCGACGGCGTCCACAGCCGGGCGATCTGGGATCTCCAGTCCAAGCTCATCGACTTCCTGGAGGACGGCTGGCGCCAGCCCGACGACGGTCTGTGGGAGGTGCGTGGGCCGCGCCGGCACTTCACGCACTCCAAGGTGATGGCCTGGGTGGCGGTCGACCGTGCGGTGCGCACGATGGAGGAGTGGCCGGACCTCGCCGGCCCGATCGACAAGTGGCGGACGCTTCGCGACGAGATCCGCCGGGAGATCTACGAGAAGGGCTTCGACGCCGACAAGAACGCCTTCACCCAGTACTACGGCTCGGACGCTCTGGACGCGAGCCTCCTCATGATCCCGAGGGTGGGGTTCCTGCCGGCGACGGACCCCCGGATGGTCGGCACCATCGAGGCGATCGAGCGCGAGCTCGTCGAGGACGGGTTCGTCCTGCGGTACCGCACGACCGACCAGGGCACGGTCGACGGTCTCCACGGGCGGGAGGGCGCCTTTCTCGCGTGCTCCTTCTGGCTGGCGGACTGCCTGTACCTCATCGGCCGCAAGCAGGACGCCACGTCGATGTTCGACCGCCTGATCTCGTTGCGCAACGACGTCGGCCTCCTCGCCGAGGAGTACGACCACGTCGCCGGGCGCCAGGTGGGCAACTTCCCGCAGGCCTTCTCGCACGTCTCGCTCGTGAACACGGCCTTTTTGGTCACCAACCAGGAGCCCATGGTCGCCGCCGTCGACGCCTCCGCGTCCCAGATGCCGTTCTCACCGGGGATCGGTGCGGCGTCCGGCTCGGCGCGCTGGGCGATGGGGGGACTCCACAAGGGCGTCTCGAGCGGCTCGCGGCTCGCGTTGCACCGGCGGCGGCGGACCGACTCGTCGCATCCCGCCGCCGAGGGTGACGGCGCGGTGGGCGGCCCGCTCGCCCCGCTCGCGCTCGACGGGCCGCTGGTGCTCGAGCACGAGTCCCCGACGGACCCTCAGCCGGCGGGGCGCGACGGGGCGCGCGACAGTGCGCGCGACAGTGCGCGCGACGGCGCGCGCGACGGCGCCCGGGACGGCGGCGTCGGACGCGGGCGGAACCAGAAAGGCGAGGCCACGTGAAGGCACTGACCGTCGTACCGCTCGAGAAGGACTCCGCCGAGCTCTCCGACGTGGGGGATCCCCCCGACGCCGACGGGCCGGTGCTCGTGGAGACGATCGGCGTCGGGATCTGCGGGACGGACGCGGAGATCCTCTCCGGCGCGTACGGATGGGCGCCGCCCGGGCGTGACCGCCTCGTGCTCGGGCACGAGTCCCTCGGCCGGGTGCTCGAGGCGCCCGCGGGCGGCCCGGTCGCAAAGGGGGACCTGGTCGTCGGGATCGTGCGCCGGCCCGATCCGGTCCCGTGCGGCAACTGTGCGGTCGGGGAGTGGGACTTCTGCCGGAACGGGAAGTACACCGAGCGCGGCATCAAGGAGCGCGACGGGTACCTGTCCGAGCGCTACCGCATCACCCCGGAGTTCGTCGTGAAGGTCGACGCGTCCCTCGGGCTCCTCGGCGTGCTGCTCGAGCCCACGAGCGTGGTTGCCAAGGCCTGGGAACAGGTGGACAAGATCGGCCACCGGGCGCACTGGGAGCCGACGACCGCGGTCGTGACCGGTGCGGGGCCGATCGGGCTCCTCGCCGCGCTGATCGGCGTCCAGCGCGGGCTCGAGGTGCACGTCATCGACCAGATGACCACCGGCAAGAAGCCGGACCTCGTCCGCGCGCTGGGTGCGCACTACCACACCGGGGCGATCGCGGACGCCGTCGCAGCTCCGGACGTCATCGTCGAGTGCACGGGTGTGTCGAGCCTGGTGCTCGACGCGATGGAGCACATCGGCCCGGGCGGCGTCGTGTGCCTCACCGGCGTCTCGTCGGGAGGACGCGAGGTCTCGGTGGACGAGGGCGCGCTGAACCGCACGATGGTGCTGTCGAACGAGTCGGTCGTGGGGTCGGTGAACGCCAATCGACGCCACTACGAGGCGGGGAGCGTGGCGCTTGCGAACGCCGACCGCGGGTGGCTCGCGCAGCTCGTGAGCCGAACCGTGCCACTCGACCGCTGGCGCGAGGCGCTCGACCGCACGCCGGACGACGTGAAGGTCGTCGTCCAGGTCGGCGACGCGTGAGCTCGGGGACCGGACCCGAGGACGCCGACGACCCCGGCCCGGGTCATCTCGTGACAGGGCACACGCACCGCCACCGAGGCGGTGTCGAGCCCGCCGGGGACGACGAGCCGGCGTCCCCGGTCACCATCGGTCCGGGCGTGGTGCAGATCGACACGCTGCTCGGCGGCTGGCGTCGGATGACCGCCGGCTACCTCGTCGACGGGCCGGCGCCGGTGCTCGTGGAGACGGGCAGCCAGTCGTCGGTCGGGGTCCTCCTCGACGCCCTCGCGCAGCTCGGCGTCGGCGCCGGCGACCTCGCCGGCGTGGCGGTGACCCACATCCATCTCGACCATGCCGGGGGCGTGGGCGACGTCGCGCGGGCGTTCCCGAACGCGACGGTCTACGTGCACGAGAAGGGCGCGCGCCATCTCGCCGACCCGACGCGACTCGTGGCCTCCGCCGAGCGCGTGTACGGACCGCTCCTCGACGACCTCTACGGACGCCTCGATCCCACCGCACCCGAGCGCTTGCACGTCCTCGCCGACGCAGAGGAGGTGGTGATCGGCCCTGGGCGTGTGCTCACCGCCGTGGACTCCCCCGGCCACGCCAAGCACCACCTCGGCCTGCACGACTCGGTGAGCGGCATCCTGTTCGCGGGCGACGCCGTCGGCGTCCGGCTCCCCGACGCCGGTGTGCTCCGGCCCGCCACGCCACCACCCGACTTCGACCTCGCCCAGGCGCTGGATTCGTTGCAGAAGTTTGCGGCGCGCCGACCGTCGGGGCTCGCCCTCGCGCACTACGGCCTCCTTGGCGAGCCCCAGGCCCTGCTCGACGAGGCGGAGGCGACGCTCCGGGGTTGGGCCGAGACCGCGGAGCGCGCCTATCGCGAGGGCCGTGACATCGCCCAGGCCTTGGAGGCGCGCTACAGCGTCGACACGAGCCAGGTCCCCGCCGAGCACCGGGAGAAGCTCGAGGTGCTGAACGGCTTCCACTCGAACGCGGCGGGCCTCAGACGGTGGCTCGAGACCCGCGGGGGCGGCGACCAGGGCGGCCCCGCGGAGGCCGCCCTGGGATAGGGGTTGGTCCCGGTCCCCCGAGCGGGTCGGCCGGGACCAGGTGATCGCCGCAGAGGCGGGCCGGCGCCGGGTGCGACGCGAGCGGTCAGTCGACCCGCAGGCGCCGGCGGAGGTCCTCCTGGCGGGACTCGAACTCGTCGAGGGAGAGCCGCCCGTCGGCGAGGTCCTCGTGGAGGCGGGCGAATTGCTCGAGGAGTGCCTCCTGGTCCTCCTCGGGGGCGGTCTGACCCGGTTCGTCGTCGCCGCGCTCCGCGCGGCGGGCGAGCCGGTCCTCCTGCTTCGCCTTCGCCTTCTCCCGCTTCGCCTGATCCCGTTGAAGCTTTCCCACGGTGGTTCGCGGACGTGCCATCGTCACCCCTTCCTCTTCGTTCTCGGGACCCGCCCGAGGCGGCCGGCGGGTCTGCGGCGGAGGGCGGGGCGGCTCAGATCACCTTGACGTTGCGTGCCTCGTCGCCCTTGCGCCCCTGCGCGATCTCGAACTCCACCTGCTGTCCGGCCTCCAGGCTGCGGAAGCCGTTGCCTTCGATGTTCGAATAGTGAACGAACACGTCGTCCCCGTCGGGGCGCGACACGAACCCGTAGCCCTTCTCGTTGCTGAAGAACTTCACGGTGCCGATCGGCATGATTGCTCTCTCTCTTCTTGCTGCACATCCGTGCATGGTTACGTTGCCCGGGTGCCAGGGGTCCCGGGACGGATCCCGAGCGCGCCATCGTCGGTGACAGGAGACACTCGGCCGCGGCGATCGCCGCGGCCGGACCGGGCCGCACGGCGGTTTCCGAGCCGGATTCCTGTCACGTCGGAAGGCCCACTCGAACAGGACTCGAACCAGACCCCGCCGGCCCCTCGCCGGCAGCCGGTCCTGTACGACCGGCCCCGGCAGCGTACCAGGGCGACGCCGGCCGGCATGCGGCACCGGGGCGCGGCGGAAGAGCATGCAACGGGCACCGCCTGCGCGCCGCGCCGCGCCGCGACGGTCCCGGAAGCGGAGGCGGTGGGATTTGAACCCACGGTACCCAGGGGGTACAACGGTTTTCGAGACCGTCCGATTCGGCCGCTCTCGCACGCCTCCGGCGCAGAGGTTACCGGGTCGGCAGCTCCCCCCGGGATCCGTGGGGAGGCGGTGGGGAGGCGGTGGGGAGGCGGTGCGGAGCCCGGTGCGGAGCCCACCTGGCGGCCCGGTGACGTGCGCCCGGCGACGTGCGCCCGGCGACCCGGCGACGTGTGCCCGGCGACCCGGCGACCTTCCGGCCCGGCGACCTTCCGGCCCGATGGCGCGGCCGCTCAGGGGCGGCGAGCGGCGAAGAACTCGCGCAGGAGTTGCCCCGCCTCTTCCTCGAGGACGCCCCCCGTCACCGGCAGCTCGTGGTTCAGCCTGGGGTCGGCGCACAGGTTGTAGAGCGTGCCGCACGCGCCCGCGCGGGGGTCGGTGGCGCCGAAGACGAGCCTCCCGACCCGCGCGGCGACGAGCGCCCCGGCGCACATGGGGCACGGCTCGAGCGTGACGACCATCGTGACCTCGCCGAGCCGCCACGACCCGATGGCGTCGGCGGCGGCGCGCAGCGCAAGGAGCTCGGCGTGGGCGGTGGGGTCGCCGAGGCGCTCCCGCTCGTTGTGCGCCCGGGCCACGACGACGCCGTCGACGAGTGCGATCGCGCCTACCGGCACGTCGCCGTGGGGCGGCGCCTGGCGTGCCTCGTCGAGCGCCGCACGCATCGCCGTGAGGATCGCCGCGGCGTCGTCGTGTGGCATAGACGGATCCTCGTTCGCGGGGTGGTCGTCGGTCACGGGCGGAGGGAGTGGGATTCGAACCCACGGGGACCGGAGCCCCACGGCTTTTCAAGAGCCGCGCATTTGTCCGCTCTGCCATCCCTCCCGGTGCTGCGAGCGTCGGGCTGGCTGGAGGCTACCTGCAGCACACCTCAGAGGGCCGGGTCTCGCCCGGTGCGGGCACGTCCGCGCAGCCTGCCCCGCACCGAGGCGTCGAGGACGCGCTTTCTCAGGCGGACCGACGTCGGGGTCACCTCGACGCATTCGTCCTCGGCGATGAACTCCAACGCCCGCTCGAGGGAGAGGGTCATGGGCGGGGTGAGCCGCTCGAGCTCCTCGGCGGTCGACGAGCGCATGTTCGTGAGCTTCTTCTCCTTGGTGGGGTTCACGTCCATGTCGTCGGCACGCGAGCTCTCGCCGACGATCATTCCCTCGTAGACCTCGATCGCGGGGCCGACGAGGAGCGTGCCCCGTTCCTGGAGGTTCATGAGGGCATAGGTGGTGGTCGGTCCGCGCCGGTCCGCGACCATCGAGCCGTTGCGCCTGGTGCGCAGTTCCCCCTGCCACGGCGCCCACCCGTCGAAGACGTGGTGCAGCACGCCCGTCCCGCGCGTCTCGGTCAGGAATTCGGTGCGGAAGCCGACGAGCCCGCGCGCCGGGACCCGGTACTCGAGGCGCACCCAACCCGTGCCGTGGTTGACCATCTGGACCATCGTGCCGCGCCGGAGCGCGAGGAGCTGGGTGACCACCCCGAGATAGTCTTCGGGGACGTCCACCGCGACGCGCTCCATCGGCTCGGACTGCACGCCGTCGATCACCCTCGTCACGACTTGGGGCTTGCCCACGGTGAGCTCGAAGCCTTCGCGGCGCATCGTCTCGACGAGCACCGCGAGCGCGAGCTCGCCGCGGCCGTGCACCTCCCATGCGTCGGGCCGTTCGGTGGGCGCCACGCGCAGCGAGACGTTGCCGACGAGCTCTGCGTCGAGACGGCTCTTCACAAGCCGGGCGGTGAGCTTGGTGCCGCCGTCGGAACCGGCGAGCGGGGAGGTGTTGGTGCCGACGGTCATCGTGAGACTCGGTTCGTCCACGCTGATCGCGGGGAGCGGGCGCGGGTCGTCGGGATCGGCGATGGTCTCGCCGATCGTGACCTCTGCGATCCCGGCGACCGCGACGATCTCCCCTGGACCCACCTCCTCCGTGGGGACGCGTTCGAGCGCGTCGGTGACGTACAGCTCGGTCACCTTCACCCGCTCCACGCGGCCGTCGAGCCGGCACCATCCGACCACCGCCCCGCGCCGGAGGGTCCCGTGGTGCACCCGGCAGATCGCGAGACGGCCCACGTACGCGGAGGCGTCGAGATTGCAGACGAGCGCCTGGAGCGGCGCGTCCGGGTCGTGCACCGGCGCCGGCACGTGCTCGACGATCGCGTCGAACAGCGGACCGAGGTCCGTCCCCCGGCCGCCGCGCTCGCTCGTCGCCCAGCCGGCGCGGGCGTTGGTGAAGAGGATGGGAAAAGCGATCTGGTCCTCGTCCGCGTCGAGGTCCAAGAAGAGCTCTTCGACCTCGTGCACGACCTCGTCGATGCGGGCGTCGGGCCGGTCGACCTTGTTCACCGCCAGTACGACGGGGAGGCGCGCCTCGAGCGCCTTGCGCAGCACGAAGCGCGTCTGGGGAAGGGGTCCCTCGGACGCGTCGACCAGGAGGAGGACCCCGTCGACCATGGTGAGGCCCCGTTCCACCTCCCCGCCGAAGTCGGCGTGGCCCGGGGTGTCGACGATGTTGATCTTCACGGAGCCGTAGCGGACGGCGGTGTTCTTGGCGAGGATCGTGATGCCTTTCTCGCGTTCGAGGTCGCCCGAGTCGAGGACGCGGTCGGTCAACTCCTCGCGCGGGCCGAATGCGCCGGTCTGGCGGAGCATCGCGTCGACCAGCGTCGTCTTGCCGTGGTCGACATGGGCGACGATCGCCACGTTGCGGATGTCGTCTCGGGTCTGCATGAGCCGTGCCACGCTACCGGTCCCCGGCGCACTCCCCGGGCGCGTCCGCTCCGAGCAAGGTGGCCGCGGCCGTCACCACGGCGTTCGCCGCCCCGGCGAGCGATCGTGCGTCGACCGGCACCACCCACGCCCTGCCGCAGTCCGGCCACCAGCCGATCACGCGTGCCGGCGGGGGCGCGGCACCGGGGGAGCGGGCACCCGACAGGACGTCGACGAGGGCGGACAGGAGCAGGGCCTGGCGTGTGGAGGCCCCCGGCTCCCCGTCGAGGACCGCAAGATGCGCGCCGCCTGGTGAGCTCCCGCCTGCGCCCGAGGCCGGCGTGAGCCGGACGTCGGCGTGCCCGCGCAGGGCGACCCGGCAGGGGCGGTGCGGATGCTCCCCGTTGCAGCCCGCCTCGGGGGCGGAGCCGGACCACCGCCACCACCGGTCGGCGCCGCCGACGGCCAGGGAACCCGGGTCGAGACGGCCCCAGTCGAGCGCCGTCCAGAGCCTCGTCGCCCACGTGGTCGCCTCGGCGGCCACGTGGGCGCGGGCTGGGGGTGCGAGCGACGCGACCCAGTCCGCGCACGACCCCGGTCCGACCCGGCCCACCCCGAACGGGCCCCCAGGGTCCGACAGCACCAGCCCGACCGCCTCGGACGGGGTGGGCGCGCGCCCGTCGAGACCCGTGCGGAGCGCGGCGAGGGCGATGGTGCGGCGCGCCGTCCGGGAATTCCAGCGGAACGGCCGCACCGCCCCGGCGCCTCGGCCCGTCCGTCGCGCGCGCTCGGGTCCGCCGAGCGCGCTCGCGATCTGGTAGTGGCCGATCCGCACGAGCGCCGGCGGACGGCCTGCGTCACTGCTCGCCTGCCCCGCTCGCCGGGCACGCGAGGCCGCCGCGAGGACCCCGGTGAGCCCGCGCACGAGGTCGGAGCCGAGCGCGGCCACCGCAGCGTCGTGCGGTTGCGCCGCGTCGCGTTGCGCCGCGCCCTTCGGCGCCGCGGCGAGCAGCGCGTCCGTGAGCGCCGCGGCGCGCGGGAGGCGGGCGTCCGGCGTCGTCGCGCAGACGCCCGACAGGCCGTCCCCACACGGCGCCGCCATGGTGGACTGGCTCATCGCCGTTCCAGTGCGCCGACGACGTCGAGCACCGCGGCGGTGAGGAACGCCCCGTCCGCCTCGTCGCAGGCGACCTGTCCCGTGCGCGGGTCGTACGTGGCGACGCGCAAGGGCGGTGCGCCGCTGCGGAGGGTCTCGGCGAGGGCGAGCGCGCGGCGGGTCCGGGCCGCCGCGTCACCGACTCCCGGTGCCCCGCGTGCGGGGAGACGCACGAGGCAGACCGAGGACCGCCCGTCCGAAGGGCGGCCGACCACGAGGTCGGCGGTCGAGGTGAGCGACACCGCACCGCCCGCGAGGGGGACCCGCAGCCGCTCCCCGGTCCTCGGCAGCCACGCCGGGGGGACGGGTCGCCACTGCGCCTGGATGCTCGACGCCCGTGCGCGGGCGAACGCGCGGAGGGCCGCTCGATCGCGGCCGCCGAGGCGGCGCACCATCTCGAGGACGTCGTCGCCGCGGTCGGTCACCGAGAGGGCGCAGAGCGCGTCGTCCAACGGATGGCGCAGGGCGGCTCCCGTCGTCACGAGCCGGAAGATCGTGCGCGTGAGCGACGACCGGAGGTCGGAGAGGGTCCACGGCCTAAGGCGGCCGCCCTCGCCCGTGGAGACCAGCGCGCCGTCGCGCACGACGACCTGGGCGGCCGGACGTCCGCGACCCGGCAGATCCGCGCCGCCGCCGTCGCGGCCTGCCGCGGCGGCCACGTCCTCGAGCCACGCGCGCAACCCGCCTGCGAGGCCGCCGTCGACCACCGGCCTCGGGGTGCCAGGCGAGCGGAGCCGTTCGAGGAGGTCGGGTGCCCGGTCGCGGAGGTCGGCCCGGGCGCGTGCCCCGGCACCGACCGCCCCGGCACCGACCGCCCCGGCACCGACCGCCGTCGCGGGACGGGGTGGCGCGGGTGCGAGGGTCACCTCCGTAGGGTGCGGCAGGGGTGTGACGGTCGTGTCGGTCGGGACGGGTGTGACGGGGGTTCGGAGCGTCCTAACCTCGCGTGGGTGGAGCTCGCCTACGCGTCCCTCGCCGCTGCGGGTGGCGACGGCGCGTTCTACGCCGTGTTCGGCGTGTTCGTCGCCGCGTTCGTCGTGCTCGCCGTCGTGACGCTCCGATGGGCGGTGCGGCGCGACAAGGCGGGGCGGGCGGAGTGGGCGGGACGAAGGTCCGCGGCGCAGGACGGCGCGGACGGCCGCGCGCAGTCCGATGGGGCGGCCCCGCGCCCCGCGCGCAAGCACGGCCACGCCCCGCGCCCGGGCGGGAGCGGGTGAGCGCGCCGGCGTCCCGGGACAGGACCGGGCGGTCCGGGCGCGCCGACCGCCCCGCGTGGTGGGACCGGTTCGCCCGCCGCGCGAGGGGGCCGGAGGGGCCGGGGCCGACCCGCACGGCCTTCGTGCTGGCAGGGGGCGGGACCCGCGGCGCGGTGCAGGTCGGGATGCTCACCGAGCTCGTCGCTCGGGGGATCCGGGCCGACTGCGTGTACGGCGCGTCGGTGGGCGCGGTCAACGGCGCCGCCTACGCAGGTGACCCGACGCCGGTCGGCATGGAGCGCCTCCAACGAATCTGGCGCTCCCTCTCCGGTGACACCGTCTTCCCCCGGAGCAGGGGGCACGGCCCCTGGACGTTCTTCCGGCAGCGACCCGCGGTGCACGCCAACAGCGGCCTGCGCGGCATCCTCGAGGAAGGGTTGCGCTTCGAGCGACTCGAGGACGCGACCATTCCGATCGAGGTGGTCGCGACCTCGCTCCACGACGGGCGCGAGCGATGGCTCAGCTCGGGGCCCGCGATCGAGGCGGTCCTCGCGTCCGCCGCCATCCCGGCGATGTTCCCCCCCGTCCGGCTGGGCGACGAGCTCCTGATCGACGGTGGCGTCGTCGACAACGTGCCGATGAGCCGGGCGATCGACGCCGGGGCGACCCGGGTCTTCGTCCTGCTCTGCGGGCCGCTCCACTACCGGCCGCGCCCGGCGCGCCGCCCGGTCGAAGCAGTGCTCACCGGCCTGTTCGTGGCCGTGCACGCGCGCTTCGCCCGGGAGCTCGCCATGGTCCCCCCCGGCGTGGAGGTGACGGTCTTCAGCGGCGGCGGGGAGCCCGGTGCCGACTACCGGGACTTCTCGGGGACCCCCGATCTCATCGCCGCCGGCCGGGCGGAGGTGGCTGCGATCCTCGACGGCGACGACCGCGCGGCAGCCCACGACCCGGCAGCCCACGACGCGGCAGCCCACGAGGCGGCGGCCGACGACGCGGCAGCCCACGACCCGGCAGCTCAGGGCCCCGCGAGCGGCGCGGGGACCTGGGACGGTCAACGTGTTCACGCCGGTGGTCGCCGCCGGATTGCCGCGCGGGTCCGGCGGTCACAGCCGGCTGGTGGGATGACGGGCACATGACCGCATCGACCAGCACAGCCGGCCGGCCGACACCGGTGGTCGAGGGCTTCCACCCCGCGCTCCGGGCGTGGTTCCTGGCGCGCTTCCCTCTCGGGCCGACCGACCCGCAGGCGGCGGCGTGGCCGCTCATCCGCTCGGGTGCCGACGTGCTCGTCGCGTCGCCCACCGGCACGGGGAAGACGCTCACCGGGTTCATGGTCGCGATCGACGCCGCCTACCGCCGGCGTCTCGCGGGGTCGTTGTTCGCCGCGGCCGGCGCCGGGACCGATGTCGGGCCGGGCGAGGACGAGTCCGCCGTGCCAGCGGGTCCCGAGGTCGTCTACGTCTCGCCGCTCCGGGCGCTCGCCGCCGACGTCCACGAGAACCTCCAGCTCCCGCTCGAGGGGACGCGTGCCGCCGCCGCGGCGCTCGGCATCGACCTCCCGGAGCTGGCCGTCGCGGTGCGCACCGGCGACACGTCCGCCGCGGAACGCTCGAGACTGCGGCGAAAGCCGCCCGACCTGCTCGTCACCACTCCCGAGTCGCTGTACCTGCTCCTCACGGCGGCATCGTCGAGGGAGCTGTTGCGCGGGGTGCGCACGGTGATCGTCGACGAGGTGCACACGCTGGCGCGCGACAAGCGCGGCGCGCACCTCGCGCTGAGCCTCGAGCGGCTGCACCGGCTCGTGGAGACCCGGGGCCGTGGGCAGCGGCTGCAGCGGATCGGCCTGTCGGCGACGCAGCGCCCGCTCGAGACGGTCGCGCGCTTGCTGGCGGGGGCGGGCGGCCGCCCGATGCCGGCGATCGTCGACTGCGGCCACGCGCGGGACCTCGACGTCGCGGTCGAGCTCCCCGCCTCCGAGCTCGAAGCGGTCGCGAGCCACCAGCAGTTCGGCGACGTGCTGGACCGGATCGCGGGCCACGTGCGCGACCACCGCACGACGCTCGTGTTCGTCAACACGCGCAAGATGGCAGAACGGGTCGCGCACCAGCTCGCGGAACGGCTCTGCGACGACGGGCCGGGCCGGACCGGGGCCGACGGCGACGGGCTCGCCGTCGCCGCGCACCACGGGAGCCTCTCCGCGGCGCGGCGCCGGCTCGTCGAGGCTCGACTGCGCGCCGGGGAGCTGCGCGCGCTGGTGGCGACCGCGTCGCTCGAGCTGGGCATCGACGTGGGGCCGGTCGAGCTCGTCTGCCAGATCGGCTCGCCGCGGGCGATCGGCACGTTCCTCCAGCGGGTGGGCCGCGCCAACCACCACGTCAAGGGCACGCCCGCCGGCCGTCTGTACCCGCTCACGCGCGACGAGCTGGTGGAGTGCACCGCGTTGCTGGCGGCCGTGCGTGCCGGCCGGCTCGACGCGCTGGTGCCGCCGGTCGCGCCGCTCGACGTGCTCGCCCAGCAGCTCGTCGCCGAGGTGGCCGCCGCGGGCGAGTGCGGCACCGAGGAGCTGTTCGAGCTGACGCGGTCCGCCGCCCCGTATGCCGGGCTGGACCGCGCGACATTCGACCGGGTCGTCGAGCTCGTCTGCTGGGGCATCGTGACCGGTCGCGGCCGGCGGGGCGCGTACCTCCACCACGACGCGGTCCACGGCCGGCTGCGCCCGCGCCGCGCCGCGCGGATCACCGCGCTCACGGCGGGCGGCGCGATCCCCGAGACCGGGGACTACCGCGTCGTGCTCGATCCCGACGGGGTGACCGTGGGATCGGTCCACGAGGACTTCGCCGTCGAGGCGAACATCGGCGACGTCTTCCTTCTCGGCACGCACTCGTGGCGAGTGCGCCAGGTCGAGGTGGGGACGGTCCGCGTCGCGGACGCGGGCGACGCCGCGCCCACCGTGCCGTTCTGGCTCGGCGAGGCCCCCGCCCGCACGGCGGAGCTCTCCGAGGAGGTGGGCCGCCTCCGTGCGTCGCTCGACGACGTCCTCGCGACGGGTGACGGCGCGGCGGCGCGGCGCGCGGTCGTCGTGGCGGCAGCCGTCACCGACGAGGTCGCAGACCAGGTCGTGCACTACCTCGAGGTGGGGCGAGCCGCCCTCGGCGTGCTGCCGACGCACCGGCGGCTCGTCGTGGAACGGTTCTTCGACGACGCGGAGGGCATGCAGCTCGTGGTCCACTCGTCGTTCGGCGGGAGGGTGAACCGCGCCTTCGGCCTCGCACTGCGCAAGCGCTTCTGCGTCACCTTCGACTTCGAGCTGCAGGCGGCGGCCGACGACGACACCGTCGTCATCTCGCTCGGACCCCAGCACAGCTTCCCCCTCTCCGACGTCCCGTCCATGGTCTCGAGCAGGACGGCGGAGGCGGTCCTCGTCCAGGCGGTCCTGCTGCACCCGATGCTCCAGGCGCGTTGGCGCTGGAACCTCAACCGCGCGCTCGTCGTCCCTCGCGCCCGCGGCGGGCAGCGCCGGCCGATCCACCTGCAGCGCATGGAGGCCGACGACCTGCTCGCGGCGGCGTGGCCCGCGCTCGCCGCGTGCCAGGAGAACACGGCGCCGGGGCCGATCACGGTCCCCGACCACGTGCTGGTCCGCCAGACCGTCGCGGACTGCCTCAGCGAGCCGCTCGACGCCGAGGGCCTGGTGTCGCTCCTGCGCGCGGTGGAGAGCGGCGAGGTCGAGGTCCGGTTCGTCGAGTCGGCCGAGCCCTCGGTGCTCGCCCACGGGATCCTCACGGGCCGCCCGTACACGTTCCTCGACGGAGCGCCGCTCGAGGAGCGGCGGACCCGCGCCGTGCCGCTCCGGCGCGGGCTCGGGGCGGGGACAGGGCCGGTGCCCGTTCCCGCCGGGGAGCTGGCCCCCTTCCACCCCGACGCCGTCGCGGTCGTCCTCGACCAGGTCCGCCCCAGACCCCGCGACGCCGA
Organism: Acidimicrobiales bacterium; assembly: GCA_035534455.1. GTDB lineage: Bacteria > Actinomycetota > Acidimicrobiia > Acidimicrobiales > RAAP-2 > JAJYVT01. The sequence continues at coordinate 26,614 of DATLRV010000044.1, read as the reverse complement.
CGAGCTCCACGACCTCCTGCTCTCCCTCGTCCGGTGCAGGCCCGTCGAGGAGTGGCGCGAGTGGTACGAGGCGCTCGAGGCGGCGGGGCGCGCCTCGGTGGTCGACGGCGACTGGGCGGCGACCGAACGGCGAGCCGCGGCGCTCGCGGTCGCGGACGACGACGAAGCGGCCGCCGAGTGCGCACGCGGCCATCTCGACCTCGCAGGCCCGGTCACGGTGGCCGAGCTCGTCCTCCCCGGTCCGCTCCCCTCCGGCGCGCCGCGGGGCGCGCCGCTCGGCGAGGCACGGGCGCGGACCGCGCTGGCCCGTCTCGAGGCGTCCGGCGCGGCGTTGCAGCTGCCCGACGGCCGGTGGTGCGCGCGCCACCTGCTCGTCCGCCTGTACCAGGCGAGCCGGGGGCAGCGTCGCCGGGCGGTCGAGGCCGCGAGCATCGGGGACTTCCTGCGCGCGCTCACGCGCTGGCAGCACGCGGCGCCGGGCACGCGCCTCGAGGGCCGCGCCGGCCTGCTCGCCGCGCTCGAGCAGCTGCAGGGCATCGAGGCGCCCGCCGGGGACTGGGAGAGCGAGATCCTCCCCGCACGCGTGACCGGGTACGACCCGCGGTGGCTCGACGAGCTGTGCCTGGCGGGCGAGGTCGCCTGGGGCCGCCTCACGCCGCGGGCCGAGGCGGCGCCCCCGGCGTCCGTAGGGTCCCCGGGGTCTGCGGGGCCAGCGCCGCCCGCGCCGACCCTGGCGGTCCCAGCGCCCTCACTCCCCCCGGCGCCGCTGGGATCCCTCGGCCCCCGTGACGGGGCCGGCGGGCCCGCCGCTCCCGGCGCTGCCGGACGGCGGGGGTCCGCGGTGCCGTCACCGGCGACGCCACTCGGGATCGTGCTGCGTGAGGACCTGGGCTGGCAGCTCGCCGCCGTGCGGAACGGGGACGGACCCGTGGAGCCGACGGGAGGACCCGCCGCGGACCTCCTCGCGGCGCTCCGGCGCAGCGGTGCCTGCTTCCGCTCGGAGCTCGGATCGGCGTCGCGTCGCCTGCCCGTGGAGGTGGACGAAGGCCTGTGGGACCTGGTCGCCCGCGGGCTCGTGACGGCGGACGCCTTCTCGGCGGTCCGCGCACTGCTGTCGGCACGCCAGCGTTGGCGGGCACGACAGCGGAGCCGCCCCGCGGGCCGGCTCGGCCTCGCGCGCCGCCGCGCGCCGGTCGGATCGGGCATCGGCGAGGGCCGCTGGTCGCTCCTGCCCGAGGAGGCCGGCGCGCCGGGGGCGACGCAGGACGGCGCCCGGTCCGACGTGCTGGAGGGCGAGGAGCTCGCCGAGGCCGTTGCCGGACAGCTCCTCCTCCGTTGGGGGGTCGTCGCCTGGGAGCTCTGGGCGCGCGAGTCCTACCGCGTGCCCTGGCGCGACGTGGTCCGGGCGCTCCGCCGCCTGGAGGCGCGCGGGCTCTGCCTGGGCGGCCGCTTCGTGGCGGGGCTCTCGGGAGAGCAGTACGCGCTCGAGGAGGCGGCCGGGCTGCTCTCGGAGTTGCGCGGCCGTCACGACGACGCGGCGTTCTCGCTCGCCGCGTCGGATCCGCTCAACCTCACGGGCACCGTCGTGCCCGGACCCCGGGTTCCGGCCACGCGCCGGCGCCACCTCCAGTACCGCGACGGGACCCTCGCCGAGGAACGCCCCGCCGGCTGAGGGCGGGCGGCGGCCCCGACCAGGTCGCCTACAGACCGAGTCCGCCGAGGAGTGACCCGGTTCCCGACGATCCGCCCGGCGTCGGCGCGGCGACTGTCTGCACGACCGTGCCGGCCGTTGTCAGGGCGGGTGTGGTCCCCGGGGCGCCGCCATGGGCGCCGGTGCCCGAGGTGTCGGCCACGGATGTGGCCGAGGTGCCGGCCACGGATGTGGCCGAGCCCGATCCGGCGACGGATGCGACCGCACCCGAGACCCCGGTCACGACGCCGCCGACAGTGCCGGCGGCTGTGAGCGGGAGGCCCCCGCCGGACGCGGGCGGCGAGGCGCCGAGTCCGACGAGGCCGAGGCCGCCGACGTTCGAGAAGAGCGAGACGAGACCTGTGGCCGACTGCCCGGGCACGCGCGGTGTCCCCGACGCCACCCCGCCGACGAGCGCGGAGAGCCCCGACGCGGCGCCACCCGACGGCCCTGTCCGCGTGATGTGCCCCGCTGCCGTGCGCGACCCCTGGTCCGTCCTTGCGGCACCGGACGACCGCTGCGCACCCGCCGATGCCGCCGACGCCGGCGATTCCGCGGCGTCCCGGGCAGTGGCCGCCCCCGCACGCGTGGACGCGACGGATGTCGCGAGGCCCGCGACGGCGTGGGGAGCCCGGCCCGCGCCCACGATCGCGACGCTGCCGCCGGCGATGGCCGCCCCCGTGAGCGCCACCGCCGCGGCGAGGATCCCCGGACCGCGCAGGGGTGCCGGCAAGTGGGCGGACGTGCGCAGCCACGCGCGCTCCGCGCTCCGGCGGAGGGACGCGAGGCCGAGGCCGAGGATGCCGGCGAGCCCCCCGGCGTCCGAGAGGTTGGCGAACTCGCGCTTGAACGCCTGGCGCGCCCGCCACAGGAGGGTGTCGACGGCCGGCACGGCCACACCCTCGAGCTCGGCGATGCGCTGGGCCGACCACTCTGTGCTCTCCCGGAGCCGGAGCACCCGCTGGTGCCGGTCGGAGAGGTGGGTGAAGGCCTCCGTCGCCATCGTGAGGTCGACCTGGCGCAGCAGCTGGGCGTCGATCTCCTCGCCGTCCAGCTCCACCGCCTGCCCGGGCAGCTCGTCCATCGGCACCACCCGCGCGCGGCGGCGGAGCACGTCCGTGCAGACGTTCCCGGCGATGACCGTCAGCCAGGGGTAGAAGCGGCGGTCTCCCCCGAACTTCGGCAGCGCGCGCCACGCCCGGGTGAACGCCTCCTGGACCGCCTCTTCGGCGTCGTCGTGCGCGTGGAGCCGACGCAGGCAGAAGCGGAGCAGGCGGCGGTGGTAGCGGTCGTAGAGCTCCGCGAAGGCGCCCTCGTCCCCGGACTGGCACCGTTCCACGAGCTCGCGGTCACGGGCCAGATCGACCGCGCCGTCGAGCGTCGTCGTCACCGGCTCTCCCGTTCCTCCTCTGACGGTGGCCCCTGGCCCACCGGGTCCCGCGTTACCCCCGTTCTTCGTGTCCAAACGTCCGGCTCTCCTGCAGGGATTCTTGCAACAGGGATTCTTGCAACCGACCGAAAGGGTCGCGTCCTGCGGCCGTTTCACCCTCGTCGAGAGGGGTCGACAGGAGGAGCGTTGCGGGGCGGAGCCCCGCAACCGGGACGAGGAGCCGCCATGAGGTACAGGTGGGTCGTCGGGGCGGCAGCTGCGGCCCTCGGTGTCGGAGGTGCGGCGGGGACGCTGGCACCGGTGTTCGGATCGACGGTCGTCGCCACGGTCCCGTCGTACCGGCTCACGGGTTCGGGGACCGGGATGCGGCTCACCATGGCTGGCCACACGATCGTGGCCGCCACGTCGACAGTCAGCGCAAGCTCCGGAGCGGGCGTCGCCGCGGCAGCGTCCGGCGAGCTGACCCCGGCAGCCGTCTTGTGGCAGCGGGCGGCGGCGGGGACCCGAGGTGCGTCCGAGACCAAGGCCCAGGAGTGTGCCGCGCACCCCTCGTCGAGTTTCCCCGCGCCGTTCTCCACGGCGGTCACGCTCGAGGCCGCGTGCAGCGCGGCGTCGGCGGCAGAGAGCTCGTCGGGTACGCCCAGCGCGACCGCCACCGGAAGTGTGAGCAGACTCGCGATCGCGCCGCCATCGGGCGGGGCCACATCGGCGAGCGCGCTCCGCGCACTCCTGCCGACCAACGTGGCGCCGAACAGCCCGCTCGCGTCGGCACTCGCCGGCGTTCTCGGCCCCCTGCCGTCGCTGCCGCAGTCGGGCCTCCCGCTCGCCACAGTGGTGCAGCAGGTCGCCGCGCACGCCACGGGGTCGACGGTGACCACCTTTGCGGCCGCGACACTCGGCCCCTCGACCTCCACGATCGGCACAAGCGGGGGTTCGCTCGGCGTCCAGTCCGTCGACACAGGAGCGACGACTGCGCTGCTCGGTGGGGCCGGTGCGGGCGGCGGCCCGCTGTTGACCGTCGACGTGGGGAAGGCGGTGGCTGCAGCCCGCATCGACCAGGCGACCGGCCAGGTGACCGAGTCCGCGACAGCGGCGTCGGTGACGGTGTCGGTCGCGCCGCCCGCCGGCACCGCGCAGACGGTGTCGGTCACGCCGGGTCTGTCCCGGTCCTTCTTCACAGGAACGCCACTGCAGACGACGATCGCGCTCTCGGCGCCCTCGACGACAGCCACGAGCGGGCGCGCGAGCGCCTCGGGGGTCACGGTCGATCTCGGTCAGGCCACCGGAGCGGTCGGGGGCGTGGAGCTCGACCTCGGTGCGGCCAGCGTGCAGGCGTCTGCCGCGCCGCCCGCGACCGCGCCGTCCACTCCGCGGACGGCGTCAGACGCCACAGCCACGTCGGGGCCGAGCCCCGCCCTTACCGGTGCGACGACAGTGCACACCGGTGAGCCGTGGTCGGGGCCGCTGCCGATCGCGTTGCTCGCCATGTCGTTGCTCGCCGGCGTCGGGCTCCTCGCCCGGCGGCATCTCTCGGGGTTCGGTCAGCTCGTCGGCCGCGCGGCCGGCAGGCTGGTGCACCCCAGGGGACGGTGAGGCGCCACTCCGCCGGGTCCGGATTCCGGGATCTCCTCCGTTCCCCCTCTGGTGCCGGACCGGGCCCGGCGGTCCTTCGGTCCGAAGTGCCGCAGACCGCGCCGGCCCAGAGGGGGAGGGCGAGTCGGCGTGTCGCGCTGGGCGCACTCGGCGTCGTGTTGATCTGGGGCGCGCTCGGCGCGCTGGGGTACGTGGGCGGGTGGCAGTTGCACGCACGTCGTTCCGCCCGCGCGTTGGTGGGCGCGGAGCAGCGCCTGGTGCACCACGCACAGGCGGTGCGGCACGCCGGTCCCGCCACCACGCCGTGCGTGGTGTCCGCGCCGAGCACGGGGCAGCTCGCCGGGCTCCTCGAGATCCCCGCGGTCCACCTCACGGCCCCGGTGGAGGAGGGAACGACAGACGCGGTGCTCACTGTGGCTGTGGGCCACGACCCGTCGTCGGTCTGGCCGGGGGCCGACGGGACCGCCGCACTCCTCGCCCACGACGTGAGCTACTTCGTGCACCTCGACGCGCTGAAGGCGGGCGACCTCGTCGTCTACCGGACGGCGTGCGTCGCGGCGCGCTTCGTGGTCACCAGGCTGCAGGTGGTGACGCAGGGGGCATCCATCCCCGACACCGACGCGCCGTCGCTGGTGCTCGACACCTGCTACCCGTCGAACGCGCTCTTCTTCACGTCCCAGCGCCTGCTCGTCTGGGCGCGCGAGGAAGCCAGTGCGCCGGCGACCCGCGCGCACGGCGGACCGGCGCTCGCGGCGCCGGCCCTCGACGAGCCCGCCTACCGGGTGCCTGCCCCGCCCGCGCTGGTGGCGCAGGACCTCACCCTCGAGCAGAACGACGCACCGATGGGCACGATGACGCTCCGGGGCGCGACCTCGCCGCAGTGGGCGCAATCCCCCGGACCGCTCGCACTGGAGACCGCGGCACTGGAGGCGTACTTCGGCGGGCTGCACGCCGCGGAGGCGCGGGAGGCGCCCTGGTGGCAGGCGATCGCCGACCCCGCCCTGTCGATGCCCGTGCCCCTCGTCGGCGCCGCGCCGACAGAGATCGGGGCGCCGCTCGACGTGACGATCGTCTCCGCCCACCACGCACCGGCCGAGGTGGTCCTCACCACGACGGTAACGCTGCGTGGCGGGCAGGCACCAGGGACCTACGCGGAGACGGTGACCGAGGCGGTGCACGGAGGAACGGTGACGTTGTCGGGTTGGACGCTCCGGGCGACCGGGGCGTGAGCAGCGAGGTGGCCATGGAAGCCGAGCGACAGGACGTGAGGTGCCACATGAAGGACGTGCAGGACGCCGGTGTGGGCGACCGCCCGGTGCAGGAGGTCCCCGCGGCGGCCCGCACCGGCAGGTGCGCAGCTTCCCGGCACGGCGCCGCCCTGCTGGTCGCGCTCGGGGGACTCGAGATCGCGTGCGCCGGCGCGGTGCTTGGCGGCGCGCTCGACGGCACCGGCGTGTCGCCCGCGGCGGTCCGCACCTTCTCCGTGGCGCAGGGCGGCGCAACCCGTGCGCCGACCGGCGAGGCCGCCGCACCCCCACGGGCGGGCACCTCGTCCGCCGCTTCCCCGGGGAGCGCCGTGGGAGGTGCCGGGCCAGGAGCAGGCATGACGGTGGGCACGGCGAGCACACGGGAGCAGGCGCCGACGGGCTCGAGCCCGCCCCACCAGACGTCGGCGCAACGCGCGTCGGCGTCGACGGCCCTCGGGGGTGTCGCGGGGAGAGGGGGGACGGGCGGGACCACAGCGTCGCCCGTCGGCGCGGGGAGCTCGACGGCCTCGCCAGCAGGGTCGGCGACGCCGACAGGGACGGTGACCGGGACCGCTGGCGTACCGCCCGCACTCGGGGCGACCGTTGCCCCGCTCTCGTCGCCCGTCTCGACGCTGTCCACGTCGCTCGAGGCGGCACTCGGGAGCGTCCCGTCGCCGGCGACGGCGACCGCCCCGGCGAGCGGGGGGTTCGTCTCGTCTCTGGGTGCGGGCCTCTAAGTCCTCGTGACCGACGGCGCGTCCGTCGGCGCCCCGTCCGTCACCCAGGCCGTCGCATCCACGAGGGGACCAGGCGTCGAGGTGTGCGGCGACGACAGGGCGGTTGGCACCGCCTCGGGATCCGTGGCTCGCTCGGCTCGGCCGTCCGCCGGCGCGTCGGGCGTGTCGGCGGCGTCGTCGGCGTCGTCGGGCGTGTCGGGCGCGTCGGCGGCGTCGTCGGACGGGTCGGAGTCGTCGGACGGGTCGGGCACGTCGGGCGCGTCGGGCGCGTCGTCGGCCGCCTCGGCGGCCGTGGTCGCGGCGGGCGCGGGTGCCGGCGGCGGCGGGGCGCCGTCGGCCCCCTGACTCGCGGGGCGCGGGGGGCGCGGGGTCCGGGCGTAGGGCGACGGCACAGGGAGCGCCTCCGCATCGCGCCGCGCGCGCTCGACGGCTGCATCGAGTTCCCGCCACGCCTTGCCGTTGAGGGCCTTGAGGCGCGTCGCCATGCTTGCCCGGAGCCGAACCGACTCCTGGCGGTAGCGCTCGGCGATCCCGCCCATGACGAAGACGGTCGCCGTGGGCAACGAGGTGCCCGGTGGCGGTGTCTCGGTCGCGAGCGAGAACAGCCGCGACGACGCCACCTCGGCGTCCTGCATGGCCCCGAGCGCGTCCTGGAGCCGCGTGAGCTTCGCCGTGAACCGCGATGCCGGCTCCCCGTAGAGGGCGGAGGTGAACTCGATGGAGTAGCGGAGGCGCTTCCCCCGGATCCGCACGCGGTGGAAGTCCGTGGCCGCGCCGGTGCGGTGGGCCTTCTTGGCCGCCTTGCGCACGGCGCGGTGACGCTGGTCGAGCAGTGACGGGATCGCGATCGCCGCGGGCACGCGCGCGCCAGGCACGCGCCGGCTCGGACCCTGCCGCGCGAGCGCGAGCAGGGCGGAAGTGAGCCGCTCCCAACGCGTGGAGTCCAGTGCGTCGAGGAGCCGCCGGCGCGCGTCGTCGCGCTCGGCGTCGAGCAGCGTCCGCAGATGGACGAGCGCGCTCCCGTGACCCGCGCCCGACCATTGGGCGGACCAGTCGGCCATCTCCGCCATGTCCTCGAGCTGCACGTCGAGGTCCCGGACGTCACCCAGCGCGCCGGCAATCCATCGGAGCTCGTCGCGGATCGCCGCCGCCCGCGCCGGCAGCGCGCTCGAGAAGAGTTCCATGGCGGCGCGCAGCCGGCGCGTGGCGACGCGCATGTCGTGCAGCTCCTCGGGGTCGTCGCCGAGCCGCGTCCCCGGCTCGTGCGTGAGGAGCACGCGGAGCTGTTTGCGGATCACCGCGTAGGTGACGTCGCCGAGCGTCGCGCCGGGCGCCACGTCGGTCGGCCCGACATCGGGAGGCCCGGGCACCGAGGCGCCCGCGGCGAGCAGACCGGCCTCGAACTTTGACAGCACGGCCGGGCTCAGCCCCGCCGATTCGCGGAGGTCTGCGACGACGGGTCCGAGCGTGTCGAGCCACCCCGCGGCGACCTCCACCTCCACGCGCCGGAGCCGGGCGGGGGCCTCGTTGGCCCCGACCAGGATCGTCGTGTCGTCGAGCGCGACCTCCGCGACCTCGGTCCCCGCGGCACGAAGCGAGAAGGGCTGCCGGCGCGTCCTGATCTCGAGCACCTGGACGAGCGGGCGGCGGCCCGCGACGGCGTGCACCCGCCTGCCCACCGGGCCGCCCGCACCGAGTGAACCGAGCCCCGAAGGCAAGGACTCGGTGAGCTCGAGGCGCTTGCGAAGTCCTGCCGGGTTGGCGGGGCGCGTCGCCTTCAGCGTCACCTCGACAGCCCGCCCGCGCTGGCGGGTGCGCAGCACGAACCCCGCCTGCCCCACGCGCCAATCGGTGGTGTCGAGGTACCGGTCGACGAGCCGCCGGGTGGGCTTCGCGAGGACCGTCAGGGTGGGCACCGCGGGGAACGCGCGCGACGGGACGGCGGCGAGCCATCGCTCGACGGGGCGCAGGTCGAGCGCGTCGAATTGCCACTCGACCTCGGTGGCCTCCTTCCCGGTGTCCGTTCCGTCCGTCCGCGGTGCCGCGCCGGAGGTCGCCTCCTCGTCGCCCATTCGACCGGAGGCTAGCGGGGCCGGGGCCGGTTGCGCGGGGGCGTGGGCGGTCGTTCCGTCTAGCGCCCGATCGGAGCCGCGCGGGCGACGCGCGGGATGCCCCTTGTCGCGCGGGTCCGCCGATAGGCTCGGTCCCATGGGCCGAAGTGCCGCGGCGATGGTCACCGACGAGCCGCGCGAGATCATCGTCCACGCGGCCGGCGGCATGATCGTCCGCCACGACGTCGAGGGCGGGCTCGAGGTCGCGGTGGTGCACCGCCCGCTGCGGGAGGACTGGTCCTTCCCGAAGGGCAAGCTCGAGCCGGGAGAGTCCTTCGAACAGTGCGCGGTCCGTGAGGTCGCCGAGGAGACGGGCTTCACGTGCCGGCTCGGGACCTTCGTCGGGCACACCGAGTACCGCGATCGCAAGGACCGGCCGAAGGTCGTCGCCTACTGGGTCATGGAAGTGGAATCGGGCGAGTTCGCGCCCGGGCGGGAGGTGGACGAGCTCCGCTGGATCGACCTCGCCGGCGCCACCCACCTGCTCAGCTACGACCGGGACCGGGAGCTGCTTGTCGCACTGGGCGCCGCAGCGCACGACCTCTTCGTCGCACCCCGGCCCTAATCTGGCCGCGTGTGCGGGCGCATCGCCCAGAGTGACCCGAGCCGGTACGCGCAGCGCCTGCGCGCGCTCGTCGACCCGGAGCTCGAGTGGAGCCCCAGCTGGAACATCGGGCCGACTGCGCCCGTCCTCGCAGCGCGCCAGCGCCACGGCGAGCGGGTGCTCTCGGCGTTCGCGTGGGGGCTGTTGCCGGGATGGTGCGACGACCCCAAGGTGGCCGTCCGCGCGTTCAACGCGCGCGCCGAGTCGGTCGCGACCAAGCCGATGTTCCGCCAGGCCTTCGAGCGGCGCCGGCTCCTCGTGCCCGTCGACGGCTTCTATGAGTGGGCGGCGGTGCCCGGTTCGTCGAGGAAGCAGCCGTACTTCTTCGAGCGGGCGGACGGCGATCCGGTGGTGCTGGCCGGTCTATGGGAGTACTGGGCGCGCAACGGCGACCGCCGGCTGACCGCCACGGTGCTCACCTCGAAGGCGGGTCCCGACATGCCCGTGCACGACCGCCAGCCGGTCGTCGTGGAGCCGGGGGACTGGGAGCAGTGGCTCGATCCGGACATGGACGACGAAGCGGTGCTCCGTGCGCTCCTCGAGCCGAGAGGGGGGGTGCTCGTCCACCACCCGGTGAGCACCGAGGTGGGCGCGGTCCGCAACGATGGCCCCCACCTGGTCGATGAGGTCGCAGCCATGCCGGGCGCCCCGGCCTGACCGTCGTCGCCGGCGCGCCGCTCAGGGACGGGCCGGAAGCGGCGGCGGCGTGCGCAGCGGGCGCGTCGCGGCGTCGGGAGGTCGCGCCGCGGGTGTGCGTGCCAGCGCCTCGAGGACCAGCGCGACCGCGCGGTCGAGCTGCGGGTCGCGCCCCGCGCCCCAGTCCTGCGGGCGAACGAGGACCTCGACGTCGGGGTCGACGCCGTAGTTCTCGACGGCCCATCCCACGTCGGTGAACCAGAAGGAGTACCGCGGCTGGGTCACGCTCGTGCCGTCGACGAGGTGGTAGCGCATGTCGATCCCGATGACGCCGCCCCACGTCCGCGTGCCCACGATCGGTCCGAGCCCGCGCTGGCGGAAACCCTCCGTGACGATGTCGCCGTCCGAGCCCGCCTGCTCGTTGGTCACGAGGACGCGCGGCCCGCGCGGCGCGTGCGGGGGGTAGGTCACGGGGCTGATGTGCCTGCCGACGTCCCACCCGCCCACCGTCCGGCCCAGCGTCTCGAGCACGAGCGCGGAGGTGTGCCCGCCGCGGTTGTCGCGCACGTCGATGACGAGGCCCTCGCGGGCGACCTCCACGCGGAGGTCGCGGTGGAGCTCCGCCCAGCCCGTGCCCACCATGTCGGGCACGTGGAGGTACCCCACCCGTCCGTCGGTCGCGGCGTGCACGTACCTACGCCGGTCGGCCACCCAGTGCTGGTACCGCAGCGCGCGCTCGTCACCGAGCGGCTGGACGACCACCTCGCGGGTGGTGCCCCCCGCCGTGCGCACCGTCAGCTCTACGGGTTTCTCCGCCGCGCCGACGAGTGCCGCGGAGGGCCCGATGACCGGGTCGACCGGCTTGCCGTCGACCGCGACGATCTGGTCTCCGACGGCGAGGTCGGTGCCGGGCGCCAGGAGCGGGGCGCGGGCGCTCAGCACGGAGGACTCGCCCGGCAGGATCCGGGCGATCCGCCAGGCGCCGTCGCCGTCGCGCTCGAGGTCCGCGCCGAGGAGGCCAAGACGGCGCTCCTCTTCGACCGGCGGCACGGGCGGGGTCTCGTACGCGTGGGACGCGCCGAGCTCGCCCTGGACCTCCCAGAGGAGCTCGGACAGGTCGTCCCGCGTGGCGATCCGGTCGAGCAGCGGGCGATAACGGGCGACCGCCGCGTCCCAGTCGACGCCGCCCATGTCGGGGACCCAGAAGTGGTCGCGCATGAGCCGCGCCGCCTCGTCGTACATCTGCGCCCACTCGCGCGGCGGGTCCACCTCGACGCGGACGCGGCCGAGGTCGATGTCCACGGCCTCGGGCGACGGTTCGCCGTCGGGGGATGTCTCCACCCGGTGGTCGGAGGGGAGCGCCCGCAGGTGGCCGCCGTCGCGGACCGCCACCGTCTTGGCGTCCCCGCTCACGTCGTAGGAGTCGAGCGCGTCGACGAGGTGCGACTCGCGGCCCTGCACGAGATCGAACCTGACGAGGCACGCCCGCGCCGGGGGTGCGCCGATGCCCGCGCGACCTTCGCCGAGGACGCCTTCGAGCGGTTCGGAGATCCACAGGAAGCCGTCGTGCGCGGCGCCGAGACCGGCGTAGCGCCCCGCCGCGACCGGGAAGGGCACCACGCGATCGGCGAGCCCGGCACGGTCGAGGTCGACGTGCGTCGCCTTGTCGGCACCCCGGTCGTCGTGCCCGCCGTCGCCGGTCCCCTTCTCGCCGGTCCCCTTCTCGCCGGTCGTGTGAGCGTCGCCCCCGTGCTCGTCGCCCCCGTGCTCGTCGGCAGACGCCGGTTCGCCGGCGCTGTCGGGCTTCTCGGTGCCGTGGCGGGGCCGGCCCTCCAGCTCTGCGTCGAAGGGTGAGGGCGTCGTGGCGGCGAGCGGCACGAGGTACGGGCGGACGCCGGCCACGAAGGAGAGGTCGAAGACGTGCGCGTCGTAGAGCGGGTCGAAGGTCCTGGCGGAGAGGAAGGCGAGGTACTTGCCGTCCGTGCTGAACACCGGGCCGTCGTCGACGAACCGAAGCGGCGTGACCTCCACGACCTCCCCGGTCGCGACCTCGGCGAGCTTCACGTGGCGCAGCGGGTCGGGACCGGCCTCCGACCACGCGACGAACCGCGAGTCCGGGGAGAAGGAGAGGCCGCTCGCGTCGCCGTGCGCCGACGTCGACACGGTCCGCAGCTCACCGCCGTCGAGCCCGACGAGGACCACCCGGCCGTCGTGCGTCGCGACCGCCGCCTGGGCGGCGTCGGGAGAGAGGGCGAGATCGAGCACGCGGCCGAGGGCTCCCACGCCGACCCGCGTCCGGTCCTCGGGCAGCGGCCCGTGCGCGGGCACCACCTCGAGCGCGTCGTCGCCCTCGGCGTCGGTGACGAACACGACTTTCGTGGACGCACCGCTCCCCGTGGTCCTCGGGAGCCGGGCACGTGCCCCCCCGCCCCCGCCCAGCAGGCGGGCCGGTCCCTTGTGGTGGGTGAGCCAGTGGATCTCGCCGCGAACCTCGACGACGCTCGCCCGGCCGTCGTGATCCGCCGCGTGCTCGCCGAGCGCGTCGGCCGTCCTGAGCGGGTGCACGGAGCGGCCGCTGCGCGGCGCGCCGAGCGAGACGTCGATCCGCACGGGGACGGAGTCCGGAGCGAGGTCGTCGATCCGGTACAGCTCGCCCGCACACTGGTAGACGACGACGCGCCCGTCCGTCGACGCGGCACGGGCGTAGAAGTCCGCATGGTCACTGTGACGGCGCAGGTCGGAGCCGTCGGGGAGTGCGGAGTAGACGTTGCCGTAGCCTTCGTGGTCGGATACGAACGCCACGCGGTCCGACACGAACATCGGGTCCTCGAGTTGGCCGTCGAGCTCGCGCAGGTACGGCTCGAACTCGCCGCCCCCGTCGCGGTCGATCCACAGCTTCCCCGCCGTCCCGCCGCGGTAGCGCTTCCACGATGCGCCGCGCCGCAGGCTCTGGTTCACCCCGAGGACGACCGCGCCACCCGGTCCCGTGCTGAGCCCGGTGATCGGCCCGTACCCGAGTCGTTCGAGCTCCGAGCCGTCGACGGCGACGGTGTACGCCCACGTCCCGCTCCGGAAGGGTTCGCGCGCCGCGGAAACGAGAAGGACGCGGCCTTCGGGCGTCCAGCCGATCGGGCGCGTGCCGTCGTCGCCCAGGTAGGTGAGCCGCCGGACGTCCTCTCCTTGCGTCGAGACGACGAACACCTCCGGTCGGCCGTCGCGCCGACTCGCGTACGCGACCCAACCCCCGTCGGGGGACAGGGTCGCAAACGACGCGGGCGCCCGGTCGGCGGTGAGCCGCCGTGCCGTGCCGCCGGCGGAAGGGGCGAGCCAGACGTCGTCGTCGGCGACGAAGGCGAGCCGGTCACCGCGGATGGTCGGGAAACGGAGGTAGCTGAGCTCGGCCACGGGATCCGACCGTAACCCGGCGAGTAGGTTGCGGACGAACCGGGGGGATCCTCATGGACGTCGACGCGCACGTCGCCGCGCTCGAGCGAGAAGGCCGGCGTCTGGTCACCGCGGCCCGACGCGCCGGCCCCGGCGCGGCGGCCCCGACGCGGCGGTCACGACGTGCCCCCCGCGCCTCTTCGAGGAGGCGTGGGGCCCGCATGGGGTGGCATGGGCGTAGCCCGTCCTCCGGCTGGCCTCGGCAAGCCGATCGCGGTTTAGGATCGTGTTGGCTCGCGGGCGTGGTTTGCGCAAGCCTTCGGGAGAGGTGCGAGAGCGGCCGAATCGGACTCACTGCTAATGAGTTGACTGGGGGAACCCGGTCCGAGGGTTCAAATCCCTCCCTCTCCGCGGAACAGCTCGACCTACGAGGTCACGGCGGGCATGGCGGGCGGTCACCCCCGCTCGCTCGGTGTGCGCCCGAGAACGGGGTCGCCAGGGCGCGCGTTGGGCCGGGGTACCGGCGGACACGCGGGGCGGGTCGCCTCGAAGGAGGATCTGATGCGCAAAGGGCGCTACTGGCTGCAGACGTTGGGTTGCCCGAAGAACCAGGTCGACTCGGACAAGCTCGCGGGGCTGCTCGAGTCCGACGGGTTCGCGCCTTGCGGGTCCCCCGACGAGGCCGACCTCGTGGTGGTCAACACGTGCGCGTTCATCGAGGCCGCGCGGCAGGAGTCCATCGATGCAGCCCTCGAGCTCGCCGAGGTCCGGCGACCGGGCGCCCGCCTCGTCGTCACCGGTTGCATGGCCGAGCGCTACGGCGACGAGCTCGCCGCCGCGCTTCCCGAGGCGGACCTCGTCGCCGGCTTCGGCCGTCCACTCGTCCCCGACGCGCCGCCCTCGGCCGCAGACCGGTCCCCCGTCGAGCTCCGGGCACCCCGCCGCCGGGCACGCCCGAACCCGGCCGTCGCGCCGTCTCCCGCGCTCGAGTCGTTCGACCTCCTCTCGCTCCCGCGCCCCGCGTCGGCGGCGCCCTGGGCGTACGTCAAGGTCGCCGAGGGCTGTGACCGGCGCTGCGGGTTCTGCGCGATCCCGTCGTTCCGGGGCACGCAGCGGTCGCGTGCGCCCCAGGACGTCCTCGCCGAGGTGCGGATGCTCGCGGGTGCCGACGAGATGCAGGTCAAAGAAGTGGTGCTCGTCGCCCAGGACCTCGCCTCCTACGGCGCGGACCGGACGCAGCGGCGCGGGCTGCCGGGCCGAGCGAGCCGGCCGACGCCGCTCGTATCCCTCGTGGCGGCACTGCGCCCGGAGGTCGCGCGCATCCGCCTCCTCTACCTCTACCCCTCCGGCCTCACCGACGAGCTCGTCGACGCGGTCCTCTCGACGGAGGTGCCCTACTTCGACCTGTCGCTCCAGCACGTGTCGCGTCCGCTGCTCGCCCGGATGCGCCGATGGGGGGAGGGTGAGCGGTTCCTGGAGCGGATTGCCGCGATCCGGCGCGCGGCGCCGCACGCGACCTTCCGCTCGTCGTTCATCCTCGGGTATCCCGGGGAGACCGAGGACGACCATGACGAGCTCCTCGCGTTCCTCGAGGCGGCGCAGCTCGACTGGGCGGGCTTCTTCACGTTCTCCAAGGAGGCGGGGACGATCGCCGACAGGCTCGACGCCCAGGTGCCGGACACGCTCGCGCTCGAACGACTGCGCGAGTGCGCGGAGCTCCAGGACGCGATCACCGCCCGCCGGCGCGACGAGCTCGTCGGCCAGGTCCGCGAGGTGCTGGTGGACGCACCGGGCCGTGGACGGACCGTGCACGAGGCGCCCGAGATCGACGGCATCGTGCGGGTGCCGGCGTCGCTCCCGGTCGGCTCGCTCGCCGAGGTCGTGCTCACGTCGTCCCTCGGGACCGACCTCGAGGGGGAGCCGGTGGAACGGGGGGCACGCGGCCGCCGACCCGAAGAAGCGGTCGCTGCCGGAGCGCGCCGGTGACCGTCGCGAAGCCGCACGGCCCAGCCCCGCCAAGCCCAGCCCCGCCGAGCCCAGCCCCGCCGAGCCCAGCCCCGCCGGGCGCGAACCCCCCGGCCGCCCCTCCGAGCTACGGACCGTCCGCCCTGGCAACGCCCGCCAACGCGTTGACCGCCGCCCGTCTCCTCGCCGCCCCCGTGTTCGTCGGGCTGATCGCCACGGAGGGAGCCAGCTGGGTCACCGTGGCGGTCGGCGCCGCAGTCGCGAGCAGCGACGGGGTCGACGGCTGGCTCGCGCGTCGCCACGGGGCGACGCGTTCGGGCGCCTTCCTCGACCCGTTGGCCGACAAGTTCCTCGTGCTCGGCGCCTTCTTCGCCCTGGCGGTGCAGGGCCGCATGCCGTGGGTACCGGTCGGGCTCATGTCGGCGCGTGAGGTCGGGATGAGCGCCTACCGCTCGTGGGCGGGACGGCGCGGCGTCTCGGTGCCCGCGCGGCGGCTGGCCAAGGCGAAGACGATCGTCCAGGAGCTCGCCGTGGCGACCTACCTCGTCCCGCCGCTCGCGTCCCATGGCACCCTCCAGCTCTCGGTGACCTGGGCCGCGACGGCTCTCACCCTGGCGAGCGGGGCGCAGTACCTGTGGGACGGCCGGAAGGCGATCGGCGACACGACGCAGGCCCCTCCGGGCGATTCGGTCGTGGCATGACCCACGTCGCCGGGGAGCCGCCATGAGGGTCGAGATCCTCGCCGTCGGCACCGAGCTCCTGCTCGGGCAGATCGCCGACACGAACGGACAGTGGCTCGGTCAACAGCTCGCCGCCGCAGGTGTCGATTCGCACTTCCACCAGGCGGTCGGCGACAACCACCGGCGCATCGTCACAGCGCTGCGGACGGCGCTCGCTCGTGGGGACGCTGTGATCTGCTGCGGGGGGCTCGGCCCCACGCAGGACGACATCACGCGCGACGCGATCGCCGAGGTGATGAACGTCCCGCTCGTGCGCGACGAGGAGATCGGCCGCCGCATCGAAGGGTTCTTCGCGGCACGCGGTCGGACGATGCCGCGCAGCAACCTCCGCCAGGCCGACGTCCCGCAGGGTGCGAGGGTCATCGACCAGGCGCGCGGCACCGCCCCGGGGCTGATCTGCCCGGTGGGACACAAGGTTGTGTACGCACTGCCGGGCGTGCCCGACGAAATGGTCGAGATGTTCGAGCGGGCGGTGCTGCCGGACCTGCGCGCCCGCGTGGCCGAGGTTGGCGAAGGCGGCGTGATCCTGAGTCGCGTGCTCCGGACCTGGGGAGTGAGCGAGTCCGCGCTCGCAGAGGCCCTCCAGGTCCGGATCGACGCCCTCGATGTCCCGCCGTCCGCAGGCGGGCCGGTCGGCACGGTGACGCTCGCGTTCCTGGCGAGCGGCATCGAGGGCATGAAGGTCCGCCTGACGGCGCGGGCCCGGGACGCCGAGGGGGCCACAGCCCTCCTCGACGCCGAGGAGCAGGAGGTCCGTGCGGTCGTCGGCGCGGCCTTCGGCGACATCGTGTTCGGCGTCGACGACGTGTCGATGGAGCAGGCCGTCGGGTCGCTCCTCTGCAAGCGGGGGCTCACGCTCGGCGTCGCCGAATCGCTCACGGGCGGCCTCGTCGCCGCACGGCTCGTCGACGTCCCGGGCGCGAGCGCCTGGTTCCGCGGCGCCGTCGTCGCCTACGACTCCGCCGTCAAGTTCTCGGTGCTCGGCGTGCCCGAAGGGCCGGTCGTCACCGAGGACGCCGCCGTCGCGATGGCAACGGGGGCACGCCGGGTGCTCGGCGCCTCGATCGGCCTCGGGATCACCGGCGTCGCCGGACCCGAACCCCAGGAGGACCTCCCGCCGGGGACGGTCTTCGTGGCGCTCGCCCTCCCCGGCGGGGCGACGCCGGCGCGGAGGCTGAAGCTGCCGGGCGACCGCCAACGCGTCCGGCAGTTCGCCGTGATCTCCGCGCTCGATCTCCTCCGGCGCACGCTCCTCACACCCGATCACGGCTTCGGCGGCCCGACGCTCGGCTGACCGCGGGCGTCGTGCGGCGTCGCAGGCGTGAGAGGCCCGCGCGCGACGCGGGGGAGACCGGACCGTTCCGGTCGTGGCGCAGAGGGACGTCGAGCTCTCCGACGAGGTGGTCAGGTGGTACGCGCGCCTCGGCGACCGTGACCGCGCCTTCGCGGACCGCGCGCTCGACCGGCTCGCCTCGACAGCACCGCAGCTCCGGATGCCGCAAAGCCGCGCGCTCGGCGGCGGCCTGCACGAACTGCGCTTCTCGTGCGAGGGTGTGTCGAGACGGATCACGTACGCGCTCGGCGCGGGGCGGGAGGTGACGGCGCTCACCACGTTCCGCAAGGAGCGCGGCCGCGAACGTCACGAAGTCGACCGCGCGCACCGGGTCCTCGCGCGGATGCGCTCGGCCGGGCGCGACATGGAGCGGAGCAGGTGATGGCGAAGCTGGACGACGTGCGACGGAGATTCCCGCCGCGGGACGCCGCCGCGTACGAGGCGGCGTACGCGGATGCGGTGCGCGCCGACCGCCTCGCGGTGCTGGTGCACCGCGTGCGTGTCGCCGCCCGCCTCGGCGAGGGCGAGTTGGCCGCGCGCATGGGAGTCGACGAGGACGCGATCGTCCGCGCGGAGGAAGGTGACCCGTCGGTGACGGTCGCGTACCTCGACCGACTGGCGCGGGCGACCGGTGTCCGGATGACCGTCACGGCCGGCGACGAGACGGTCGTCCTCGGAGCGCCCGACGGCGCCCCTCTTGGGCCGGCGTCCCCGGCGTCGTAGGAACGGCCGACTTGAAAGAGACCGAGGTCGCCACCGGGGGCGACGAGACCGGGTCCGCCCACCCGACGGTGCGGCTCTTCGTCGGCGTGTGGCCGCCTCCGGACGTGAGGACGGTGCTGTCCGACCACGAACGACCGGTCCTCGACGATGTGCGATGGACCACCGAGCGCCAGTGGCACGTGACGCTGGCGTTCCTGGGCGACGTCGCGCTCGACCTGGTCGACGAGGTGGCCGCCGCACTCGTTGCGGCGACCACCCGCGCGGCGGCCCCCGATGCGCGCCTCGGCCCGGCGACCCGGCGGGTCGGGCGTTCGGTCCTCTGTGTCCCCGTGGACGGGCTCGACGAGCTGGCCGCCCGGGTGCACCGTGCCCTCGGGGCGGTCCTCCCCGGGTCGCGCCTCGACCGGCCGTTCGCCGGGCACCTCACGCTCGCCAGGGCACGGGGACGGCGCACGGTTCCGGCATCGCTCACGGGGGCGCCGCTCGAAGCGCGCTGGCAGGTGCGGGAGGCGTGCCTCGTGCGTGCGGAGCTCGACCCCGCCGGAGCCCGGTACACGACCCTTGTCATCGCGACCGTTCCGTCCTGACCGGCGCGGCTCCGCCCGGGGTGCCGGCCATCCCACATCGAACACGCGTTCGCCACTAAGGTCTGTGACACCCCCTCCGTACAGTCGCCGACTGCAGACCGGACGCCACGACCAAGGAGACGACACCGCAATGGCACTCGAGGACCGCGACAAGGCACTGGCGACGGCGCTCGGCCAGATCGAGAAGCAGTTCGGGAAGGGCTCGGTCATGCGCATGGGCGAGCAGGTCGACATGGGCATCGAGGCGATCCCCACGGGGGCGCTCTCCCTGGACCTCGCCCTCGGCATCGGCGGCCTCCCGCGCGGGAGGATCGTGGAGCTCTTCGGCCCCGAGTCGTCCGGGAAGAGCACCCTCGCCATGCATGTCGTTGCGGAGGCCCAGCGCAACGGCGGGATCTGCGCGTACATCGACGCCGAGCACGCCATGGACCCGAGCTACGCACGGGCGATCGGCGTGAACGTCGACGACCTGCTCATCTCGCAGCCCGACACCGGGGAGCAGGCGCTCGAGATCGCCGACATGCTCATCCGCTCGGGGGCGATCGACGTCATCGTGATCGACTCGGTCGCCGCGCTCACCCCGCGGGCGGAGATCGAGGGCGAGATGGGCGACAGCCACGTCGGGCTCCAGGCGCGGCTGATGTCCCAGGCGCTGCGCAAGCTGGCCGGGACGTTGAACAAGTCCGACACGATCGCCGTCTTCATCAACCAGCTCCGCGAGAAGATCGGCGTGATCTACGGCTCGCCCGAGGTCACCCCCGGCGGTCGGGCGCTCAAGTTCTACTCGTCGGTGCGCCTGGACATCCGGCGGATCGAATCGATCAAGGACGGCGCCGACGTGATCGGCAACCGGACGCGCGTGAAGGTCGTGAAGAACAAGGTGAGCGCGCCGTTCCGGCAGGCCGAGTTCGACATCATGTTCGGCACCGGCATCAGCCGGGAGGGGTCGCTGCTCGACGTCTCGGTCGATCTCGGCCTGGTCAAGAAGTCGGGCGCGTGGTTCACCTACGAAGGGGAGCAGCTGGGCCAGGGCCGCGAGAACGTCAAGGTGTTCCTCCGGGAGAACCCGCAGCTGATGGCGGAGATCGACGACCGGGTGCGCCAGCAGCTGGCGCCCAAGGAGACGGAGACGGCCGAGGTCGACCCCGACGACCTGCCGATCTCGCTCGAGTGACTACGGCGTCGTGGTGACGTTCACCGTTGTCGGGACCAGCTCGACCCACGTATTGCCGGGCTTCATCGCGATCGGTTGACCGGCGCTGTTGGTGAAGCTCGTCGGTTGGCCGAGCGACGAGCGTGACCACTGTCCTGTGATCCGCACCCCGTTGCGGAAGACGATCGCCTTGCCGCTCGCGTTTGTGGCGAGGTTCGCCTGGACCTCGAGCCCGCCCTCCGAGTTCTCGATCCAGGGGCCGTAGAAGACGTTCACGAACTGCACGACGACGTTGGATGCGCTGTTCTGCACCCCGTCGGCGAGCATGTCGGCCGATGTGCGGTAGAAGCGGAGGAACTTCTTCGTCGTGGCGTCGTACTTCCACACGACCGGCGAGTAGATCGAGAAGGGGATGGAGACGGACTTGACGGCGGTCCCGGTCGGTACGGCCGGCGAGAACCTGAAGACCGGCTGGGGGGGATGCGTGGCTGTCGACCGCATCTGCCACACCGTTGTGGTCGAGGTGTACGTGTCGTACGGCGCCACCCGTCCAGGCGGGTGCTGGACGATGGATGTCGTGTAGTCGCCGAGCTCGAAGTCGCTGATCGGTGACGACACGACGTTGTCGATGACCGGCTGGATGCCGCCGACGTGCACGAGCAGGGGGTTCCCGAATTCCCCGAGGATGCCGATGTCGATGTTCCGCGCGGATCGGACCGGGCCGACCGTCGTGGTGCCGTGGCACTGGAAGACCGCCGCGAGGCGGGTGATCCCCCCCTCGACGGGCTCCTCGAAGACGATGTCTGCGGCTGTGAGCCCGGTCTGCGGCCGGGCTGTCGGGTAGTTGTCGACCTTCACGGCGAGCGCCGAACGTCCGGGCACCGCGCCGCCGGGAGCGGGCGTGCCGGTCAGCGGACAGTCGGGGCCTTTCGGCGCGGCGACGGAGTGGCTCGACGCGGGCGCGGTCGACGGGTCCGAGGAGCTCTTCGGGTGCGTCGCTGCGTCCGGCGTCCCCGATCCGCACGCTGCGAGCAGGCAGCCCGCGGCCACGAGGGCCAACCCGCCCCGGAGCAGCGGGGTCCGGCCCCGACTGGCCCGTCGCTCGCTCGCCGAGCGCGTCGCGAGCGCGCCGCGCGTCCATTGTCGTCCCCGTCCGCCCATGCGCCGGGCATTGTTGCAGCACGCGTCGGGGAACGGGGCGCGGTGCATCAGGGCCATTGTGGGGTCGCGTGCGCCGGAACGGGGGGATAGTGCGAGAGGCGTGTAGCGTCCGGAGAAGATGACCTGGTCACCGGGTGTCCGCGCCGTACTGCGCCGCGCCGCGGCCGAAGGGCTCCGGCGAACGTGGGAGTGGGCGTCCTTCGCCGCAGCGGTCGGACCCGGCACCCCGCGCGCCCGGCGGTTCCACGCGTTCGGAGAGGGGAGCCTCCTCGGCTTCCCGCTCGGCACCCTCTACAACGAGGGGCACGTGGACGTGGGCGCCGGGACGATGATCGGCCCCTACGTCTGCCTCACCGCGGGGATGGCGCCGGGCCAGGAGCTCCTCACCACGCCGGTGGTGCGCATCGGCGACCGCTGCGTGATCGGCCGCGGCAGCCACATCGTCGGCCACTGGTCGATCGACATCGGCGACGACGTGCAGACGGGCCCGTACGTCTACATCACGGACCAGAACCACGCCTACGAGGACCCCGACGAGCCGATCGGCAGGCAGTGGCCGCTCGAGGCCGGCGTGTCGATCGGCGCGGGCAGTTGGCTGGGTGCCCACGCCGTCGTGCTCCCCGGCGCGCAGGTCGGCCGTCACGTGGTGGTGGCGGCCGGCGCGGTCGTGCGGGGGAAGGTCCCCGACCACTGCGTCGTCGCCGGGGTGCCCGCGCGGGTGGTGCGCCGGTGGTTCCCGGACCGCGGCTGGGTGGACGTCGACGAGACCAGCGCGTGGCGATGAGGCCCGGGGTGGCCAACGCCGTGTCCGTCGCCGTCGTCGGACCGGGGAGCTGCTCGGCCGAGGAGGACCGTCTGGCCGCGGAGGTGGGCCGCCGTCTCGCCGAGGCGGGCGCGACGGTCGTGACCGGCGGGCTCGGTGGGGTGATGGCCGCGGCGTGCCGGGGGGCGAGGAGCGCGGGCGGCGTGACGCTCGGCCTCCTGCCGGGCGAGACCCGGGCCGGGGCCAACCCCTGGGTCAGCGTCCCGGTCCCCACGGGTCTCGGCGAGGGGCGCAACGTCCTCGTGGTCCGTGCCGCGGATGCCCTGCTCGCCGTGGGCGGCGAATACGGCACCCTCTCGGAGATCGCCCTGGCGCTCAAGCTGGGCCGGCCGGTCATCGGCCTGGCCACCTGGGAGCTGCGGCGTCCCGGGGCCGTGCGCCCCGATCCCGGCGTCCGGGTGGCCCGCGATCCCGAGGAGGCTGTCCGGGCCGCGTTGGCGTTCGCCTCACGCGGCGTGGCCGAAGGGGACGCGACGGCGTGACGACGGCCTGACCTGCGAGGACGGCGAGGCACCGGCACGGGCGCGCACCCGGGGTGCTATGCTGGATGCATCTCGGGTGTGCCTCACGGGTGAATGTGCCTCACGGGTGAAAAGGGGGAGGTGGCATGGAGAGCGTGGCTGGCGGCGATGGGTCCGCCGTGGCATCGTTGCGGCCTCCGGATGACGCCTGTCTCGCGCGACGGGATGTGTGCGACGCCCACGATGAGGTAATGATGACCCTGAAATCGCGGACCGTGTGGTTCCCTGTGCTCCATGGGCGGGGGTTTCTGTAACGGTCTGTGAGGTGTCGGCCCCCCTTCCCCATCCCCATCCCCCGGGGGGCCGACACCGACTTCTCCCGGGCTCCGGCCGACGCGTCGGCCCGATGCCTCGCTGAGTCACGTCGCGGCGAGCTCCCGCGGCTCGCGCACGCGAGACGGGGAGCACGGTCCCGGACGTACCTCCCGATCGCCAGTGCGTGGACCGCGCGGGCGCCGGCGTCGACGAGCGCCGCAGCCGCCGATTGGAGATGCGCGCCGCTCGTGTACACGTCGTCGACGAGGAGCACGCGCCGCTCGGCGACGTCGGTGGACACGAGGTACGCGTGTGCCGAGGGTTGTCGGTGCGTGACCACCTCGTCGCCTGCGGCGAGGGCGCCGAGGAGCGGCGGGAGCGTGCCCGCGGCACCGACGAGCTGCGCGAGCGGGTGTGGCGGAGGGCGTCCGTCCCGCGCGGACGGAACCACGACGGCCACGTCGACGCCGCCGGGCGCGATGCAGCGGCCGTGCCGGGCGAAGAAGCCGTCGAGCAGCGCCGTGAGCCGCGCGAGCTGCCGCGCGGCGACCTCGGGCTCCCCCGACTTGTACTGCCGTAGGGCGCGGTAGAGCGGGGATCCCGCGGTCACGAGCGCGGCGGGCGTCACGGCGACCGGCGGTCGACCGAGGCATACGGCGACGTCGCGGCACGACGCGCACATCGAGTAGCCGCGCGTCGTCCCGGCTGCGCAGATCCGGCACCGGCCGGTACGCGTCGACGTCAGGAGCGCGCGCACGCCGGCGACGGTACCGAGGGGGTGCGCGCCGGGGCGCCGCGCGTCAGCCCAGATGGTCGCGGACCCGGTCGATGAACGACACGAACGGGCCGGCGATGCGGTTGCCGGGCGGGCGGTGTGGCGATGCGGTTGCCGGGCGGGCGGTGCGGCGCGCCCGGATGCGGCCCGGCGAGGCGCTCGAGCGCGGTGGCGAACGCCGCACCGGCCGGCCCGAGCTGCTCCATGTGGACCGGGAGCTCCTCTGCCTCCCGCTCCTCCTCGATCCGCGCGACGAGCACCGGCTCGAGGCCGGACTCGACACCGGGCACGGGTCACGCCGACCCCGCAGCCTCCAAGCCCCGGCGCAGGTCGTCCCACAGGTCCTCGAGGTGCTCGAGGCCGACGCTGAGCCGCAGCAGTCCGGGCGGCACCCCCTCTTCGCCGGGCCACCGGCTCCGCCGCTCGATGGTCGTCTCCACCCCGCCGAGGCTCGTCGTCGGGACGGCCAGCTCCAGCGCACCGACGAGGGCGTCGGCTGCGGCCGCGGAGGGGAGCTCGAAGGAGACCATCGCGCCGAACCCGGACATCTGGGCCGCAGCGCGTGCGTGATGGGGGTCGCTCACGAGGCCCGGGTACCGCACGGCGGTGACCGCGCGGTGGCGTGCCAGCCGCTCCGCGAGGGCCCCCGCGGTCTCCTGCTGGCGTGCGTGGCGAACGGGAAGGGTCCGGAGCCCCCGCAACGCCAAGAACGCGTCCAGGGTCCCGGGGATGCTGCCGTGGAGCGTGCGGTGGCGGACGAGGACGTCGCGGTGTGCCCGGTCGCGCGCGACGACGGCCCCGAGGAGGAGGTCCGAATGGCCGCCGATGTACTTCGTCGCGGAGTGCACCACCAACGTCGCGCCCCATGCAAGCGGCTGCTGGGCGATCGGCGTGGCGAACGTGTTGTCGACGACGCTCACGACGCCCCGAGCGGTCGCGGCGTCGACGATCCGCGGCACCTCTGCGATCCCGAGGAGGGGATTGGTCGGCGATTCGACCCACACCATCGCCGCACCCTCGAGCGCGTCGAGCACGGCGCCGGTGTCGGTGACGTCGACCGGTCGCAGGCGGACCCGGCCCGCGTCGGCGAGCACCCCGAGGAGCTCACGGGTCCCCGCGTAGGCGCCCGTCGGGTGGACGACGACGGCGCCGGTCGGGAGGCCGTCGAGCACGGCGGCGGTGGCCGCCTGGCCGCTCGAGAACGTGACGGCCGTGCCGCCCTCCATGGCGCCGAGTGCGGCCTCCAGCGCCTCCCACGTCGGGTTGCCCCACCGGCCGTACCAGGGCGCGTCCCCGTCACGGAAGGTCGACGCCAGGACGGGCGGGACGTTCAGCGGCGCGCCGGGGGTCGGGTCCCTCCCCGAGACGACGGCCCGGGTCTCCGCACGCCAGCGTTCACCGCCGTCGCCGGCACCGTCGCCGTCGTCGCCGGCAGACGTTGGCGGCCCGTCGCCCGGACCTCTCGAAGGGACGTGTGCGTCCATCGTGCTCACCTTCCCACAAGCGCGCGCTCGGGTGGTGCGTGGGGCCTGCCGCTCAGCGGAGCTCGACCTGGTCGAGGTACTCCTCGCGCCAGAAGTCGAAGCGCTCCCCGGGCAGAAGGAGCGCATGGGTCGGCTGCAGCGACTCGACGAAGGCCCGGTCGTGGCTCACCACGACGAGCGTCCCCGGCCAGCGGCTCAACATCTCGCCGACGGCGGTCACCGAGGTGGGGTCGAGGTTGTTCGTCGGCTCGTCGAGGACGAGGAGGTTCGACCTGCCCGCCGCCAGCATGGCGAGGGAGAGCTTCGCCCGCTCTCCGCCGGAGAGACTTCCCGCGCGCCGGGTCGCGAGCTCCCCGGACAGGCCGAAGGAGCCCAGCAGCGACCGCCGGTCAACGTCGGTGACCAGCACCGTGTCGTCGATGTTCTCGAGCGCCGTGCGCTCCAGATCGACCTGCTCGTGCTCCTGCGCGAAGTAGCCGACCGTCACGTTGTGCCCGAAGGCGACCGTGCCGCGCGTCGGCACCTGGACGTCCGCGATGCAGCGAAGGAGACTCGACTTCCCCGCGCCGTTGCGCCCGACCACCACGGAGCGGTCCCCGCGCTGGAGCGCCATCGAGACATCGCGGAGCACCCGCAAGGAGCCGTAGGAGACGGCGAGCGACTCGACCTCGAGGGGGGTCTCGCCCGAGCGTGGCGGCTCGGGCAACCGGAACCTCGAGGTGCGCTCTTTCTTCACGGCCTTGGTCCGGGTTCGTTCGAGCCGCTCCACCCGCTTGTCGAGCGTCTTTGCGACACGGGCACGCTTTGCGGTGCTGGCACGCATGGAGTCCGCGAGCGAGGACAGCCGCGCGACCTCCTTGGCCTGTCGGCTGGCTACCCGCTGCTGCTGGTCGAGCCGCTGGGTGAGCTGCGACCGGAAGCTCGTGTACGTGCCGCTGAACTCGTCGAGTGCGCCCGCGTGCAGGTGCAGGACCTTCGTGATGGAGCGGTCGAGGAGCGTGAGGTCGTGGCTCACGAGAAGCAGCGCACCCTTGAATTGCGCAAGTTGCTCCATGAGCCAGCGCTTGGCCGGGACGTCGAGGTGGTTCGTCGGCTCGTCGAGCACCAGCACGTCCGGCTCCCCGAAGAGGACCCGCATCAGGTCGATGCGCCGTCGTTGGCCGCCCGAGAGCGTGTCGACGTCCGCGAAGAGGAGCTCCTGGCGAAGGCCAAGCCCCTCGGCCATCCGTGCGAGGACGGACTCCGCCTCGTACCCCCCGAGGGCGCGGTAGCGCTCCTCGGTGTCGGAGAACCGGACGATCCTCTCTGCGGTGGGGTCTTCCGCCATCGCACGCCGCGCGTCGGCCAGCTCCACGTCGAGCACGTCGAGCCCTCGAGAGGAGAGCACGTGGGAGAACGCACTCGGGTCGGTGCCGAGACCTCCGGGCACCGGTACCTGGGGCAGGTAGCCGAGCGTGCCGAGGATCTGGACGTCACCGCGGTGCGAGAGCTGTGGGGAAGGGTCGCCGACGAGCACCGATACGAGCGAGGACTTCCCCACGCCGTTCCTGCCCACGATCGCCGCCTTGCCGCCGGGGCCGACGACGAACGACGCGTCGTGCAGCAGCGGCCGGCCGGCGATCGAGAGGTCGAGGGAGGTGGCGGTGATCATGACTCGGTCCGGTGAGACGTCGGAGGAGAAGCAGGTGGATCGACAAGGGCG
>DATLRV010000043.1:0-30922 GCA_035534455.1 Acidimicrobiales bacterium | reverse complement strand
TGAGACCCGGATAGCGCTCCTGGAGCTCGGCCATCTTGAGCCGCTGGCCCGGACGTAGCGCCCCGGTCAGGATCTCGTTGCGGATCACCTGCTCGGCCCAGTCCGTGCGCGTCGGCGGACCGTCGGTGCTCGTGAGCGCGGGCGCGGCGTCGCTCACCCATCGTTCGCTGACCATCGGCAAGGGCACTCCTCGCTCCGCCCCAGGCCGCGTGACGGCCCGATCACGGCGCAGGATACCTCCCTGTAGGACCGTGGCCCGCGGATCGTTGCTCCGTCGAGCGTGTCACGATCCCGTGCGGCGTCGCCGATCCTGATCGTGTTCGTCACGCTGTCGAGCGGTCCGGACCCCGCTCGACGTCCGCTCCGAGTCGCGCTTCGATCAGGTCGTGCGCCGCGCCGGTGAGCCTCAGCGCGAGTCCAGACGCCCGTGCGTCCGAGACGGCGGCGGCAAGATCCTTCGCGAAGATGCCGAGGGACGTCGAGCGGTCTCGCCGTTCCCACAAGTCCCGCGCATAGTCCCAGTTGTCGGTCGCCCACGACGGCTCGGTGGCGGCGAGGACTGCCAGCACCTCGCGCTCGGCGGCGCCGCGGCGGACGGCGAGCTCGACACCCTCGATCGTCGCGAGCATCCCGACGATCTGGCGAAGTTGCGACACCATCTTCACCGTCTGCGCGGTACCGACCTCTTCGCCGAGCACGACGACGCTCCGGGAGAGGTGCTCGAGCAGCGGGCGGGCCGCGGTGACGTCCTCGGTCGCGCCGGACACCACGACGGTGAGGGTGCCCGCCTCGGCGCTGTGCGGGTTCCCCAGGATCGGGGCGTCGAGGACCCTCCCGCCCGCGCGCCGCACGCGACCGGCAAGCTCCGCCAGCCCGACCGCACCCACGGAGCTCATCACGATCGCGAGCGGTGGCGCCTCGCGGCGTACCACGCCGCCGTCCCCCAACAGCGCGGCTTCGACCTGGGCGAGCGTCCGCACGACGCACACGACCAACCCCTCGGCGCGGTCCGCCGCTTCCGCGGGGCTGTGCACGACGTCGACATTCGCGTGACGTGCCTTGTCCTGTTGTCCAGGGAGCGGGTCATACCCGAAGACGCGCCATCCGGCGGCCGCGACGCGGGCCGCCATCGGCAGCCCGATGGCCCCCATCCCGACCCACCCGACGGCGTGATCCTGCCCGACGTCCGGCGCGCAGGTCGGCGGAACGACCTCGCCACTCACGACGGCCCCCTCCCTGTACCGGGGTCCGCAGGCCGGGTGTGCTTGCCGGGTCCCCAGCCGCTCGTCGCGAGCACCGATGCGGCGTACTCGAGGGTCGGCGGTGGAGTTTGCGTCGCCACGCTGTCGTTCCATCGGTTGTTCCAACCGAACAGACAGACGACCGACATGATCTCGACGATCTCGCCTTCGTCGAAGTACTCGCGCAACCGGTCGAAGTGCCCGGCCCGGGCCGCACTCGGAGTCATGCTCGCGGCGTGTGCGAGCGCAAGGGCCGCCCGCTCGGCGTCGTTGAACAAGGGGGAGCTGTCGTACTCCCACACACTCGCGATCTTCTCGTCGGACGCACCCTTGTTGTGCGCGGCGAACGCCGTCTGCGCCTGGCAGTGGCGGCAGCCGGCCGCCGCGCTCGACAGCTCGGCGACGAGGAGCTTGAGCGCCGGGTCCACCGTGCCGGTCCGCATGACCGCCTCGTCAAGGCGGTTGAGCGCGCGAAGCACCTCGGGACGGCGCGCAAGGACCGCGCGCGCCTGAGGAAGGTAGCCGCGGACGGCGGCGAGAGCCTCGAGCTCGGCTTGCACGTCGGGCGCGAGCTCTTCGAGTGCCGGCGGGAGGAGATAGGGACCTGGCACGTCGTTCCCTTCTCCGGTGGCGCTCATCGACTCTCCTCGCAAGTCGCGCACGACTGTACCGCTGCCGCTAGCGTGACCGGCCTATGGACACACGTGCGGTACCGCTTGCCGACCTTCCGGACCAGGTAGCCGGGCTCCTGCGCGACCGCGGTGCCGCGCAGATCAACCTGTACAAGGCGCTGGCCAACTCACCGGCGATGGTCGACGCGTGGCGCCACTTCCTCTGGGATCTGCGCGACCGCTGCCGGTCGCCGCGTTCGCACCGCGAGATCGCGATCCTGCGGACCGCCGTGCGCAGCAGATCCGACTACGAGTGGGTCCATCACGTGCAGATGGCCCGGTCCGCAGGCGTCTCCGACGAACAGATCGCCGCCGTGAAGGTCTGGCCGCGCTCCGAGGGGGTCTTCAACCCCGAAGAGGAGCTCGTGCTGGAGCTCGCCGACGCCCTCGTCGACGGCGCGGTCCCCGACGCGCTCGTCGATCGCGCGGTCCGCTGGTGGGGACCGGAGACCTACGTCGAGCTCGTGGTCACGACCTCCGCGTACGTGATGGTCCCCCGGGTGCTCGACGGACTCCGGGTCCCCCTCGAAGCGGCGGTGGCAGGTACACGTCTCGACGCCTGAGGGGCCGGCGGCGGGCGCCGAGCGAGTTCCCGCTGCCCGGGCCGGCACCCGGTCAGCGTCTGATCGCCGCCTCCACGCGTCGTGCGAACGCGACGAGGCGCTCCTCTGACCCCTTCGGGCCGACCAGCTGGAGCGAGGCCGGCACGGTCTGGGTCGGCGCCGGCACCGGCAGTGAGACCGCCGGCACGCCCGCGACGTTGATCGGCACGGTGGCGCGGATCTTCGCGAGCTCGCCCGCGTCCTCGAGCAGCGGCGGGGCGTCGAGCAGGGTGGGCAGTGCGAGGACGTCCACCCGCTCGAAGATCGCGTCGAGCTCCGCACACCACCGCGCAGACTGGGTCGACGCCGCGTCGAGGTCCGCCCGGGAGGTGCCGGCACCCGCGGAGAGCCTGGCAGCCACGTCGTCGCCCAGCTTGCCGGCGGCCATGAGGTGCCCGTTCGACGCCCACGCCTCGGCACCGAGCCGGCACAGCCCGGCGCGCGCGGCGTCCTCCCAGCCAGGGAGGGACACCGGCACCACCGGGGATCCAGCTGCGGCCAACGCGGCGTCGAGCGCGGCGTCGACCGCGGGTGCCGCGGGCAGGAGCAGGCGACCGACCGTGGCCGGCTCGAATCCCGAGTCCTCGGCGAAGCCCGGCTCGAGGAGTTGCATCGCCACCACGAGGCCCTCCACGTCCCTCGCGAGCGGACCGACGGTGTCGTAGCTCGGAGCGAGCGGGCGTACCCCCTCGGTCGGGATCCTCCCGAAGGTCGTCTTCAGCCCGACCACGCCGCAGCACGCGGCCGGGATGCGCACGGAGCCCCCGGTGTCGGTTCCGAACGCGACATCGGCCTCGCCGGATCCCACGGCCACGGCGGAACCGCTCGACGAACCCCCGGGAGGGCGCCGGGGATCGACCGGGTTGACCGGCGTGCCGTACCAGGGGTTGATCCCGGTGATCCCGAGCGCGAGCTCGTGGAGGTTCGCCTTGCCTGCGATGGACGCGCGGCCCTCCGTCACCGCCGCACGGAGCCCGGTGAGGCACCGGGCGTCTGCGTCCGCCTCGGTCGCGCCTTGCGCGACCGCCGCACATCCCGCGGTCGTGGGGAGCCCGCGCACGTCGATGAGATCCTTCACGGCCACCCGGATCCCCGGACCCGGTGTGCATCGGACGATCCAGGTGGTCATCGCTCGGCCCCGCGCACTCCCATGGGCCGCGGGTTGCGGGACGTCACGATCCCTCGGCGACGGAGAGCACGACCTTGCCGAGCGGTCGGCTCTCGGTCAGGCAGCGCAGCGCTGTCGGCGCATCCTCCAGCCGGAACGTCGGGCCGACGAGGGGTCGCACGGACCCGTCGGCGAAGTACGGCGCCAGCTCGGTCAGCGCCTCGCGAATGCGTGCCTGAGGGGCTCTCGCGACGCTCACCCCGACCAGTCGTGCGCGTCGCCGCACGATTTGCGACACGTCGACCTCGGCCCTCCGGCCCCCGACGTAGCCCACGCACACGACGGTGCCGTCATCCCCGAGACACGAGAGGAGCTGATCGGTCATCGCCCCACCCACGCTGTCGACGGCCACCGCCACACCGGCGTCGCCGGTCCCGGCCCGTACGGTGGTCACCAGGTCCTCGTTCGACAGATCGACCACGAG
Source organism: Acidimicrobiales bacterium (assembly GCA_035534455.1). Classification (GTDB taxonomy): domain Bacteria; phylum Actinomycetota; class Acidimicrobiia; order Acidimicrobiales; family RAAP-2; genus JAJYVT01. The sequence goes on along the minus strand of DATLRV010000043.1, from coordinate 26,816 downwards.
AGGCACCCCCAGCCGGCGAGCCGCCTCGGCCTTGTCGGTCGTGCTCGCCGTCGACACGACGAGGTCCGCTCCCAATCGCCGGGCGAGCTGCACGGTCGCATTCCCCACGGACCCGCCGAACGCCGGCGCGAGGACCGAGCACCCCGGCTCGAAGCCGCCGGCCCGGAGGGCGAAGAGCGCAGTGATGAACCCGGTCCCCGCCGCGGCGACTTCGTCGTCGCTCAGTGCGTCCGGGACCTCGTGCAGGCTCTCGAGTGGCGCCGCCAGCATCTCACGCCAGGTTCCGTCCGTCGCGATTCCCAGACCTCCGCGAACGAGCACCCGGGTGCCCGGTTGCCACGTGTTGCTCGCATCTTCGACCACCACGCCGCATCCCTCCTGCCCGAGGACGAGCGGCGGCGCCTTCGCAGCAGGGAAGAGCCCGCGCAGGATCGTCTCGTCGATGGGGTTGACGGCCGCCGTGCGCATGCGCACCAGGGCCTGGCCGTCGCCGGCCTGCGGGGCGGGCATGTCGACGAGCTTCAGGTTCGCATAGTCACCAAATGAGTCGAATCGAATCGCACGCAAGAAATGCTCCTCTCAGTTGCCCGATGTTCAGCCCAGCTGCCCGATGTTCAGCCCAGGCCGCCGCGGACGTCGCCGCCGCTCCACGCCTGCTCGATCGACCGGGCAAGCGCGAGGAGCGACGCGTCCTCTCCGAACCGCCCGACGAACTGGATCCCCACCGGGAGACCCTGCGTCGGGGCCGGCAGGACGACCGCAGGGTGGCCCGTGACCGCAGCCGGGCGCAGGAAGCGCGTCAGGGGGTCTCGACGGTCCGGTCCGTCTCTCATGGGCGCGACGCACGCCGTCGCGGGTAAGACCAGGGCATCCACCGTCGCCATCACCTCGGAGATCTCGCCCTGGAGCTCCGTCCGCATGGCCAGCGCCGCCTCGTACTGGTCGCGCGTCACGGCCAGTCCCTGGCGCAGGCGCTCCAGCACGTCGTCGCCGTACCGCTCCGGGCAGGTCTCGAGCCACTCTCGATGGAACGCGGCCGCCTCGTACCCGCAGATCCTGGAGAACACCGTCACGAACTGCTCGAGGGGTGGGAGATCCACCTCTGCCGAGCCACCCGCGACTTCCCGCCAGACGCCGGCAGTGTCCCCGTCGAGGTCGCGGACCCAACCCCGCGGCACCGCAACCCGAAGGTCGCGTCGAGGTCCGGGCGTCGCATCCGTGGTGGAGCCGGAGCGGCCGGTCATCGCCTCGAGGGCCGACGCCGCGGTCCGGACGTCGGGGGCGATCGGGCCGATGGTGTCGAGCGTCGACGCCAGCGGCAGGAGACCATCGGTGTCGACCGTCCCGAGGGTGGGCTTGACGCCCACCACGCCGCAGAGCGCCGCGGGCATCCGCACCGAGCCGCCGGTGTCGGTCCCGATTGCCCAGTCGCAGAGCCCGGCAGCAACCGCAGCGGCCGAGCCGCCCGACGACCCACCAGGTATGCGACTCGGGTCGGCGGGATTCCGCACGTCGCCGAAATGCGGGTTCGCGCTGGTCGGACCGAGGGCCCACTCGTGGAGGTTCGTCTTTCCGACGACGGACGCACCGGCACCCCGGAGGGAGGCGACACACGCCGCGTCCCTTTCCGCCTTCACGCTCGCGAGGATGGTCCCGCCGCCCGTCGTGACCATGCCCGCGACGTCGATGACGTCCTTCACGCCCACCGTCGGCCCCGGCCCGTCCTCGTCGGAGAGGCTGATGAAGGCGCAGAGGTCCGGCCGTGCAGCAATTCGGCCGCGAGCCGTCGCGGTGTCCACGGAATGGCTATGCGCGCGGCGACGAGGGTGGAGACGCGCCGAGCCGCGAGGCGAGCCAGTCGGCCATGGGGCGGCGCACGCGGTGGAAGCGATTGTGCGCACAGTGGATCCCGTCGGGGATGATCCAGAGTCTCTTGTCCTCCGACGGCGCCATCTCGTAGAGCTCCTGTGCCTGCGCGACCGGGACGATGATGTCGAGCGCGCCGTGGAGGACGAAGAGGGGCTGTCGGATCTCCGAGGGGAGGTCGCCGAGGTTGATGTACGCCTTCGCCCGCGCGCGAGCCTGCTCCCGGTCTTCGAGCGCGGTCACGAACTCGAAGCCCAGCTGGGTCTGGGGGGGAATCTCGTCCAAGTGCTCGATGTTCGCAAGCGCACCGAAGATGGCGCAGGCCTTGAGCCTGGGCTCGTGCGCGGCCGAGCGCGCCGCGTAGTAGCCACCGAGGCTCCGTCCGAGGACACCGATCCTCTCCGGGTCGATTTCGGGGCGCGTCTGAAGGACGTCGACGACCGCGCTGACATAGCGCTCGAAATCCGGGACGAGAGCCCGCTGCGCGTAGGACTCCCCCTGGCCGGGCCCGTCGAAGACGAGCGTCGCGACCCCGCGGGCCAAGCAGGAGTCCTCGAAGTGGCGGCTCTCTTCCTTGGTGCTGTCGAGGCCGCCGATGAGGACCACGCAGGGCGACACCGTGCCGCCGGGGGGCGGCGTGCGAAGGAAGGCGGGCATGCGCAGACCGTCGCACTCGATCTCCAGGCGTTCGGCTGGCGGCTGTAGGTGCGGTGCGGCCTTGCGGTAGAGCTCGACCTTGCGGCGCTGTGCGTCGGCCTTCTCCGCTGGACGGTGGAACCACAGGAATTGGCCGAAGTGCACGCTGAGTGACGCTTGCCAGTAGTGCTCGCCCGCCGTCACGACGTTGCCCGCGGTCTCCGCCTCGCGTGCGAGCTCCTCGTACTCGTCGGCGAGCGAGGACCACGCCGTCAACCAGCCGTCCCAGGAGCGGATCGAGTCGCGCATGCGAACCAGGTCGGGGTAGAAGACCCCGTCTCCGATTACGCGGTATTCGGCCGCTGCCCACACGGACGCCAGCATCGGGTCGTCGGGAACATCCACGGTCGTACGCATCTGGTCAAGCCTCCTTCGAAGCGTTGAGAAGTTCCAGCACGCGCTCGGGACTCGCAGGGAGCGAGTTGACTTCGGCGTCGAGCGCGTCCGAGATCGCGTTCGCGAGGCACGCGGGCGCGGCGATCGTGCCACCCTCCCCCACGCCCTTCGTCCCCAGCTCGTGGTTGGTGGACGGCGTCTCGAGATGATGGATCTCGAAGTCGGGAATGTCCGCTGCGGTCGGCAGCAGGTAGTCCATGAAGCTTCCCGTCACGAGCTGGCCGTCGTCGGCGTACACGAGCTCTTCGAAAAGCGCGGTCCCGATCCCCTGGGCGGTGCCGCCCTGGATCTGCCCGTCGACGATCAACGGGTTGATGACCCGGCCACAGTCCTCCGCCACCACGTAGCGGAGGACCGAGACGGCGCCAGTGTCGCCGTCGACCTCGACCATGCACACGTGCGCCGCGAACGGGTGGCTCGCCTGGGCGGGGTCGTACACCACCTCGACGTCCAATCCCGCACGCTGGCGCTCGTCCCCGGCGAGCTCGGCGAGCTCGAGCGAGAGGACGGGATCGGAGAGCGCGCGGACTGCGGTGCCCTCGATGGTCAAGTCGGTCGTCGGCCTGCCGAGTCGTTCTGCGGCGACGGCCAGCACCCGATCCCTGAGCTGGGACGCCGCGCGCTCGACCGCGGTCGCGCCGGCGGACGAGCTTCGGCTCATGCCGGTGCCGAAACCGGTCGGGACCTGGCTCGTGTCCGCGTGCTGGACGTGCACCCTGTCGAGATCGAGCCCCAGCACGTCGGCGGCCACCTGCGCAAAGGTGGTGTGGCTTCCTTGGCCGATGTCGGGGCAGGTGCTCTGCACCTGCACGTGGCCGGACCCGTCGACCCAGATCCGGGAACGGTCGACCGCGTGGACGTCCACCATCCCCCTGCCGACGAAGGTCCGGGACCCTCCGGCCGTCACTTCCACGTAGGAGGCGATGCCGATTCCGATCCTGCGGCCGTCCGTACGCGCCGCCGCCTGCTCCAGCCTCGCCGACTCGTAGTCGAAGGCGCTGAGCGCAGCCTCGAGCGTGGCGGTGAAGTCGCCGCTCTCGTAGGGGTGCCCGGTTGCGCTCGTGTACGGCATGCTGGCCGTCGGGACGAGATTGCGACGTCGTATGTCCGCCGGATCCATCCCGAGCGTTCGCGCGGCGATGTCCATCAATCGCTCGTGGACAAGGACCGCGGTGGTCATCCCGACGCCGCGATATGCCCCGCCGGGCGCCTTGTTCGTGACGACCGCGGTGCTGTCGAACGAGTAGTTGCGGACGTCGTACGGACCGGGGATCAACCCACAGCACGTGTTCATGTCCAAGAGGGGACCCATCGGATGGACGCCGTAGGCTCCCACGTTGCCGACGACCTTCGCGTGGATGCCGAGCAACTGGCCGTCGGCGGCCAGCCCCGCTCTCACCCGCACGGCTTGGTCCCGGGCGTGGTTGGCGCTGGCGAGATGTTCGAGCCGGTCCTCCAGCCATTGGACCGGCCGCCCCAGCCGGACCGCGAGCCAGGGAACGAGGATGTCCTCGGGGTAGACATGGGCCTTCTGGCCGAACCCCCCGCCCACTTCCGGGCACACGACGCGCAGCCGGTCAGTCGGGATGCCCAGCACGCGGACGATCGCGTCGTGGACGGCATGTGGCGCCTGCGTCGACACCCAGACGGAGAGGCGGTCGCCGTCGGGTACCGCAACCACTCCTCGACACTCCATCGGCGAGCCCATCACGCGGGGGTGCCTGATCTCCCTCTCAATGACGAGGTGCGCGTCGGTCAGTGCGCCCGGGACGTCACCGAGGGCCACCTGCCGGTGCGAGTAGCAGTTTCCGGGCACGGACTCGTGCACCTGCGGCGCACCGTCGGCCAGAGCGGACACGGCGTCGAGCACGGGATCCAAGGGATCCCAATCCACCTCGACGCGGTCGATGGCGTCCTCCGCCAGGTACCGCGACTCCGCCACGACGGCGAGGACCCCTTCACCGGCAAACCGGGCCTTGTCCACTGCGAGGAGCGGGCGGTCCGGGTTGAAGATGTCGGCGGCGCCGATCTCGGTGTGCAAGAACGGACACTGCTCGTGCAGCTCCCGGCCCGTCACGACGAGCGTCACCCCAGGGGACGACACGGCGTTCGTGACGTCGATCGAACCGATCCGTGCGTGGGCGAACGGGCTACGGAGTATCGCGGCGTGCAACATCGACCCCGGGCGGAGGTCGCCGACGTACTTCGCAACCCCGCGGAGCAGGTCCTCGTCACCTGGACGCAGGACCGGGCGACCGATGTACGGCGCTCGCACCGACCGCTCGAGCTCGACGACCGTCACGTCGCACCCCCGGACGCCGGCTCCAGGTACTCCGGTTCGAGCTCGACATGGAGCGGCCCGAGAATCGCGGCGCAAAGGTGGTACCAGGCCACCGAGACCACGAGATCCGTGAGCCCCGCGTCGCCGAGCTCCCTCCGCAACTCGGCGAGGACGGTCTCATCCACATCGCGGTGATCGGCCACCTGCTCCGCGTAGGCGACGACCGCGCGTTCGAGCGGCCCGAGCGTCTCCGTCCGACCGTTCACAATTGCCTCGACGGTCTGTGCCGGCACGCCGGCGGCCACCGCGCTCCGTTCGTGGTGCGCTCGCTCGTAGGGTTGGTCGAGCTCCCGCGCCGTTGCGAGCACCGCTGCTTCGAGGAGCCGCTTGTCGAGGCTCGACGTATCGCGGACGTAGTGGGACATCCCGAGGAACGCCTGGAGCGCCGCTGGCTGATTGGCGAGCACCTTGTACAGGTACGCGACGGGGCGGCCGAGGCCCGTCACGAACGCGTAGGCGCGCGCGACGCTTTCGGGATCCGTCGATTGCTCGGCTTCGAGATACGGGAGACGTGCCATCACGTGCCCACCGCTGACGGGATGCTCAGCTGGAACAGCCGCACCGCGTTCTCGAATTCGATCTTCGCCCGGTCACTCGCCGAAAGTTCGAGATCGTCGAGGACGTTCTTCGCGATCGACATCGGCCAGAACGGGTGGTCGCTGCCCAGCATGATCTTGTCGACGCCGAAAAAGTCGATTGAGAGGCGTATGGCCGGCGGCCAATTGCACACCGTGTCGGTGAAGAACCTGCGAATGTGGTCGCTCGGGAGACCGGTGAGGTCGCCGGCCGATCCGGGCCTGTTCACCCCGAAGTGATCGATGCGGCCGACGAAGTACGGGATCAGGCTTGCCGCGTGCGGGACGATGAACTTGAAGTCCGGATGACGTTCGTAGAGGCCGTCGAACACCAGGCGCAAGGCGGCAGTCGTCGTGTCGAAGAGGAACCCCGCGATCTCGAGCATCCCGTGGACAGCGACCGTCGGCGCGCACAGGGGGTACGTGGGGTGGAGCAGGATCGGGGCGTCCAGCTCGGCAGCGGCGTCGAAGAACTGCCGCCGGTCCGGGTCGTCGAGATGCCCACCTGCGACGTTCGAGTAGATCATGGCCCCCTTCAGCCCGTCACGAACAGCGGATTGGAGCACGTCGACCGCAAGTTCGGGAAACTGAAGTGGCACCGTCGCGAGCCCCGAGATCTGATCGGGATGGGACCGGCACAGCTCGGCCATCTCGGCGTTGCAGTCCCTGGCGAGAGCGGTGGCGTCGCGCAGGTCGAACCAGTCGACCCCCGGGATCGTGACGCTCAGCACCGAATGGTCGATCCCCGCCTCCCTCATGCGCTCGAGCAGGACGTCCACGTCGGTGAAGGCAGGCGTGAGCGGCTGCGCCGACCTCTCCCCGTACTCGATGAACGGGCGCCCGTCGCGGTCGAAGACCCGCGGGGACCGCTCACGCTTCTCCAGCGCGCCGAGGAGCGCCCCGGGCAGGTAGTGCGCGTGCGTGTCAATCACCATGTCAACCTCACCATTCGACGACGGGGATCACTGCGGCAATCACCTGCAAGTGGAGCGGGGGCTTCGCGCCGGGCCACCTCACGGGGCAGACGCCTGCTCGACCGGGCTGCCGTCCCGCTCGAGCCGACGGGCGGTCTCCAGCACCGCGGTCACGATGTTCTGGTAGCCGGTGCACCTGCACAGGTTTCCAGAAAGCGCTGTCCTCACCTGCTCGGGGGTCGGCGCCGGCGTCACCCGCAGCAGTGCCTCCATCGTCATGAGGATGCCGGGCGTGCAGAAGCCGCACTGGAGTGCGTGGTGCTCGTGGAACGCCTGCTGGAGCGGGTGGAGCTCCTCCGGGGATGGCGCCAACCCTTCGACGGTTTCGACACGGTGGCCGCGAGCCTGCACGGCGAACATCAGGCACGAACGGACCGGCTCACCATCGAGCTGGATCGTGCAGGCCCCGCACACGCCGTGCTCGCAGCCGACATGCGTGCCGGTGAGCCCGAGCTCGTCGCGGAGGAAGTCCGCGAGGAGGAGGCGCGGTTCGACGCTTCCCTGCACCCTTGACCCATTGACCTCGAGTGAGATGTCCACAGTCATTCTCCCAAACTCCTTCTCGCCGCAGTCGTCAGCGCTCTGTGCGTCATCGTCCGCAACAGCCTCAACCGGTACGCCGTGCCGCCATGGATGTCACCCGAAGGGCTCAGCCCCTCGACCGCCGCGTCCGCAGCGGCCGACAGCGTGGCGTCGTCGAGCGACGAGCCGACGAGCAGGTCCTCGGCAGCACCCGCCCTCACGGGGACGGGCGCCGCCGCGAGCAACGCGATCCGCGCCTGGGAGCACGCGCCGGAGCCGTCCGTGGTGAGGACCACCGCCGCACCGCCGAGCCCGAAGTCGCCATGGCGACGGGCGAACTCCATGAAGCTCGACCCACTCCGCTCGGGAAGCGCGGGCACCTCGACTTCGACCAGCATCTCGTCCGGCTCGAGCGTCGTCATGAAGCTGGAGGCGAAGAAGTCCGCGCACGCAAGAGTGCGCTCGCCGCGGTGCGACCGGACGCGGAACCGGGCATCGAGCGCCGTCAACGTGACCGGGAGCTCAGCGGCGGGATCGGCATGCGCGACCGAACCCCCGATCGTGCCCCGGTTGCGGATCTGCTGGTGCCCGATCCAACCGACGGCCTCCGTGATGAGCGGCCAACCCGCGGCCAGCAGGTCCGAATGCTCGAGCGCGCGGTGCCGGGTCATGGCGCCGATCGCAAGGTGCGAGTCGCGGTGCTCGATGTAGGAGAGGCCGGCGATGCCGTTGAGGTCGACGAGTCGCTCCGGCCGGGCCAGCCGGAAGTTCATCATCGGAACGAGGCTCTGGCCACCGGCCAGGAGCTTCGACTCGTCCCCGTGCTCGCCGAGATAGGAGAGGGCCTCCTCGACGGTCGCCGGTGCGACATATTCGAACTCTGCGGGCTTCACTGATTGCCTCCGATGAGCTGGGCGATCCGTTCCGGGGACAGTGGCAACGCCGTCACCTCGACGCCGAGCGCGTCGGAGACGGCGTTGGCGAGTGCGGCGCCGACGGCCGCGGTCCCACCTTCTCCCGCGCCCTTCACCCCGAGCGGGTTGAGCGGGCAGGGCGCGTCCTCCGTGACCAAGATGTCGATCTTGGGCACCTCTTGGACGGTCGGGAGCAGGTAGTCCATGAAGCTCGCCGCGAGCGGCTGGCCGTTCGGGTCGAAGGCGAACTCCTCGTAGAGCGCTCCTCCGATTCCCTGGGCCGCACCGCCGGTGATCTGCCCCCGGATCAGCATCGGATTGATGCAGCGCCCGACGTCGTATCCCACGGCGTACTTCTTGATCTCGATGCCACCCGTCTCGGTGTCGACCTCGACCGCGGCGAAGTGCACGCCGTACGGATAGCCGAGGAACTCGCAGCTGTAGCGCCCTTCCTCCTTGAATGTGCCACCGTTCAGCTCGACGAGCCGGGACCACGCGACCCGCTTCGACTCGGACCCGCGCACGACCACACCTCCCGCGGCCAGCTTGAGGTCCTCCGGCGCGGCCTCGAGCTCGTCGGACGCGAGCTTGAGGACGTGCTCCCTCACGTCTCGCGCGGCGAGCATGACGGCCGCGCCACCGAGCATGGCGGCCCGGCTGCCGAACGCACCCATGCCTTCGGGGATCACGGCGGTGTCGCCGTGCTTGACACTGATCCGCTCGTAGGGGATCCCCAAGTGGCTCGCACACACCTGGGCCAGCACGGTTTCCACCCCTTGGCCCACGGACGCGGTACCCGAGAACACGACGACCTCTCCGGTCGCGCCGACCTCGACCCGGGCGTACTCCTTCACCGCCGGGCCGGCCTTCTCGACGAAGAAGGCCATGCCCACACCGCGCCGGAGCGGTCCTTGCACCGGCTCGTCGCGCCATCGCCGCATCGCGTCGACGTCGAAGCACTCGATGGACTTGTCGAGCAGCAGCTCGTACTTCCCGCTGTCGAAGATGACGTCGTGCCCGTCATACGTCGTGCCGGCGTCGTAGGGGAACACGTCTTCGGCAAGCAGGTTCCGCCGGCGCAGCTCGACCGGATCGATGCCGAGACGGTGAGCGACCATGTCCAGCAGCCGCTCGCGTACGAAGTTCGCTTCGTACCGTCCAGGCGAACGGTACGTGCCGGCCGGCGTCTTGTTCGTGACCACGCTCTGGACGTGGCAGTGGTACGCGGGCCATTCGTAGGGGCCGGGCATCATGGCGGCCGCCATTGCAGGGACCGTCATGCCGTGCGTACGGATGTACCCGCCGGTGTCGCAGATCAGCTCGTCCTTCAGGCCGAGGAACTTCCCGTCGGCCCGAACGGCGACCGAGACGTGGTGGATCTGCTCCCGGGAGTGGTTCATCGCCCGGAGATTCTCGTCGCGGTCTTCGATCCAGGCGATCGGGCGCTTGCACCTCATCGCGCAGAACGGGATCAGGTAGTCCTCCGGGTAGAACTCGCCCCGCGCCCCGAAGCCGCCGCCGACGTGGAGCTCGACCAGTCGGATCCTGCGCTCCTCCCAGCCGAGCAACCGCGCGAGGATGCCCTTGTTGACGTGGGGGATCTTCGCAGCGCCCCACACCGTCAAGGACCCTTCCGCCTCGTCGAACTCCGCCACGAGGCCCCGCGTCTCCAACGGCACCGCCGCGTGTCGCTGGATGCGGAGGACCTCCTCCAAGACGAGGTCGGCGGACGCGAACGCCTGGTCCACGTCACCGTGCCCGATCACCATGTCCCCGGCGACGTTCGACGGGGTTCCTTGGTGGAGGCGCGGCGCGTCGGCGGCGAGCGCCACCTCGGCATCCAGCACCACGGGAAGCTCCTCGAAGTCGATCTCGACGAGCTCGGCTGCGTCCTCGGCGATGTAGCGCGAGTCGGCGATCACCACGGCGACGGGCTCTCCTGAGTACCGCACGACATCGCGGGCCATCGGGGACTGGAGGAAGAGCTCGGCCCCGGGGACTCTGAACTGCCGCATCGGGATCAGCGTGTCGCTGGGGAGGTCCGCACCGACGACGACGTCGTGGACGCCCTCGAGCGCCATGGCTGCAGACACCTCGATCCCCGTGATCCTCGCATGTGCGTACGGGCTCCGGATGATCGCCGCGTGGAGCATGCCCGGGCGCTTGAAGTCACCCACGAAGCAGCCTCGACCCTGGACGAGCGGGCGGTCTTCCAGGCGCGGCGCCGACGTCCCGATCCCCATGACCTCTGTCGGCGGTTCGACGTCCGGGACCAGTTCGACGAGCGGTATCACAGGCTCCCCCTTTGCCGCAGAAGCTCGAAGCGGACGAAGCGGTCGTTGACGTGAATGGCGCTGAAGCCGATCGGCGTTCCCCGCCCCGAGTAGTGGACCTCCCTGAGAAGGATGCACGGCTCGTTCGGCTCGAGCTGGAGCTTGGCGACGAGCTCGTCGCCTGGCATGTGCGGAAGGATCTGGGCGACGCTGTGGTCGATCGGGTCGACCAGGAGGCGCTGGTCCATGTCGAAGGGCGATGCTGGGAACCCATCCGACATCTCGAGGGGCTGGACGAAGCTCGCCTTGGGGAAGACGTCGATGGCCCACGTCGCCGGCTGGCCGTCGGCGTGGACCAGGCGCTCGATCTCGTAGCACTCGACGTCCGCGCCGATCCCGAGCGTCTGGCACACCAGCTCGTCCGGGGTGGTCGTCGATCGCAGGGACGGCGCATAGGTCACCTCGTGCCCCTGTTCGCGCAGGAGCTCTGCGAAGCTGATGAGCCGCTGGAGCGCGACCAGTGACGGGCTCATGCGTTCGTGCACGACCGTGCCACGACGCGGGGTGCGGGTGATGAGACCGTGCTGCTCGAGTGACTGCAATGCGGCGCGGATGGTGGTCCTGCTGACGCCGACCTGACGCGCCAGCTCGTCCTCGGCGGGGAGGCGACCTGTGGCGAATTGCTCGCGGAGGATGGCGCGCAAGATCGTGTCGCGCGCCCTCAGGGCGAGCGAGGATCCGTCGCCCGGTTGCGACGGCCCCGGAGTGTCCGTGTTCGTGCGCGCCATCGGTGCCGCGGCCCTCGCCGTCATACCGCGTCGAGAGGGGGGCCGGACTCGAGGAATTGGCCGGTCCCGTGGTCGACGTCGACCTTCCCGTCCACCAGGAGGTCGTGACCCCGCTGCATCGAGTAGACGGGCTTTCCGAGTGAGGTCCACCCTTCGTAGATGTTGGGGTACTTCATCGAGCTGTGCAGGTTCTCGGCACGGATCTCCACCGGCGCCGAGGGGTCCACGACCACGACGTCGGCGTCCGCGCCGACCTGGAGGCTTCCCTTTCGAGGGAAGATCCCGAACGCACGCGCCGGGTTCTCGGAAAGGACCGCGACCAGTCGCTGCACCGAGATCCTTCCGTGGTTCACGCCGCGGTCGAAGATCAACGGGAGCATGGTCTCGATCTGCGCCGTCCCGACGGGAACGGCGAACACGTCGTCGAGCTCACGCTTGTCGTGGGGCGCGTGATCGCTTCCCACGACGGACATGCCGCCGCCCGCGAGCTCGGTCCAGAGCATCTCCTGGTCGTCCTTGGTCCGATAGGGCGGAGCCAGGATGGCGACCGGGCCGTACTCCAGAAGGTCGTCGTTGGTCCACAAGAGGTACTGGGGGCAGGTCTCGCCGATCACGAACTGACCCTTCGCCCTGGCTTCGCTGATGAGGCGCGCCCCCTCGCCCGTCGACTGGTGGACGAGGTAGAGCGGGCAGCCCACCTCGGCCGAGAGCTGAATGGCCCGGAAGACCGCTTCGATCTCGAAGCGCTTGGGCCGGCTCTTCTCGAACCATTCGATGCTGGTCTTTCCTTCCGCGGCGAACTTGGTGGCCAGGTGGTCGATGGCAAGGCCGTTCTCGGCGTGGACCATGGTCAGACCCTCGATCTCGGCGACGAGCTCGAGGGCGCGCATGAACTGATCGTCCTCGATCATCATGCCGCGCTTGCGGTATGCGAAGAAGAACTTGAAGGAGCGCACGCCGCGCTTGGCCGCGTCGGGGATCTGCTCGAGGGTCTCGGAAGGATTGACCACACCGAGGTGGAGGGCGTAGTCGAGGAGCGACCTGGAGCCGTCGCCGGCGACGAACTCGTCGACGGTCTGCCCGAGCTCGAGTCCCTTGTAGCCGTAGGCGAACGCGACGATGGAGGTGATGCCGCCGTGCGCAGCGGCAACCGAGCCCTTCTCGAGGTTGTCCCCATACTGCGGGTGGAAGTGCGCGTCGATCGCTCCCGGCAGCACGTACTTCCCCGCAGCATCGATGACCCGCGTGACCTCCGCGGGGTCGATGGCGGCGCTCCGTTCGGCGATCCGCCCGTCGACGACGCCGATGTCCAGCCGCTCGACCCGGCTCGAGTCGACGACGAGTCCCCCGATCACGGCCGAGTCGAATCGCTTCTCACTCATGGCATCTCCTCCTGGTACGCCGGTCCTCCACGGTGGCCGAGGGCCACCGACACGCGGTTCCATGCATTGATTGCTGCGGCCGCCCACGTCAGCGCCACAACATCGTCGATGCTGAAGTGCTCCGCCAATTCGGCGAGCGCACCGTCGACCGGCTCCTCATCGATCAGCGTGACTGCCTCGAACCACCGAAGCATCGCCCGCTCGCGTGGGCTGAAGCTGTCTGCGTTCCTCCATGCCGAGACCATGTGCAGGCGCTCGTCGGACTCGCCCGCGGCTCGCGCCGCAGACGAGTGGAGGTTGACACAGAACGAGCAGCCGTTGATCTGTGACGCCCGGAGGCGACCCATCTCCACCAGCCGAGGGTCCAGCTGGGCGGCATCTACTGCCGCCTGGAACCTGTGCATCGCTTCGAACAGCTCTGGCTTCGTTCTACGGTAGTCGATCGCCACGTCAACCCCTTCTCGTTCGGCCACGTTCAGTCCTCTTTCAGTCCTCTTCGGTCAGTTCGGCCCGCGGCACGCAGCCCGCGACCTTCGGGACGTCGAGCAGAAAGGCATAGGCCTTCTCCGGGGTCGTCGATACCGGAAACGCTGGAAGGGAATGTTCGAAGTGCAATGAAGGACTCCGTTGTGGTCGGGGTGTGACGAGGTGACGTGCGGCGCTACTCGAGCTCGCCCACGACCTCCCTCACGTCATTCGACGGAACGTCGAGGAACGCGATGATCCGACAGGGGCACGCCTCGCCGCCCTCGAACTTCCATGGGAACGCCCCGATGACGCAGCGGGTGTTCAGGACCTTGTCGATGTCCCCACCGACGTTCTCCGCATGGATACAGCCACCAGGGAAGGCCAGGTAGTGCATCGGGAAGAGGTCTTCGGTGATCTCTCTGCCACTCATGTGGTGCGTGTAGGTGTACTCGCCGAAGTACTCGAGCGCACTCATCCCGACCTTCTGCTCGAACCTCTTGGTGATGTCGGGTCGCATGTGTCGGATCGTCGTGTTCATCGGGTGGTCCCCGGAGCCGGCGTCGATGCCCCACCACCGGATCTCCATGTCGAGCATCCACTTGGCGAGCTCCACGCCGCCCCCCGGATGCATGCAGAAGTAGCGGACGAGGTCCTGCTCGGAGGCCCCTTGGTAGTACCGGTGGAAGCCGGTGTGCACGATGATGATGTCCCCACGCTTCACCTCGACCTTCGAGGTGATGTGCTCCGGCTTGATGATGTCCCAGTCACCGCAGACGTCGGACACGTCGACGACGACTCCCTCATGGACGAGCTTCTCGAGAGGCAGCGACGCCATGTCCAAGCCTCCGTCGGCCATGTGCATCGGCCCGTCGAGGTGCGTACCGGTGTGGAGCGAGGTCTCGATCCGCTGCGACACGACGCGGTTGGTCTGCAGCGTCTGGGTGTAGAAGATCCTGGCCCCTGGATATCCGACCCAGCCTGGCGTGTGCATGTTCCAGGGGTGGGTGAGGTCGACAAGTCGCATGGCTCTCCTTTGTCTGGCCGGTCGCAATGCCGACCGGCTTGGTAACGGGCAACTGGTGCTGTGGACGGCGAAACGGGATCAGCTAGTCACGGCCTGCCACTTCCTGCGGCTCGGCGCGCGGGTCGACCCCGAAGAACGCCGAGGCGAGACGGCTCCTGTCTGCGAGGGCCGAGGGCGTGTCCGTGACGAAGATCTGTCCGTCGACGAGGACGTGGGCGGTGTCGCCCACCGCCAGCGCCTCCATGGCCTTCTGCTCGACGAGCAGCACGGCGGTCCCCTGATCGGCGACCTGCCTCACGAAGCGATCGAGAATCAGCTCGGACATCTCCGGCGTCAGGCTGGCGGTGGGTTCGTCCAGCAGCAGCACCTTCGGCCGGAGCATCAGTGCTCTTCCGATGGCGACGAGCTTCCGCTCACCGCCGCTCAACGTCGCAACGACCCGATCTTTCAGTCGACCGATGATCGGCACGTCCGCCAAGAGCTCGTGCACCCGTGGGCCGACGCCCCGCCGACCGAGCAGGTACCCGCCGAGCTCGAGGTTCTCGCGGACCGTCAAGCTCGCGAACGTGTCGTCGCCCTGTGGCACGTAGCCCATGCCGAGGGACGCGAGCCGGTTGGCCGTGAGACCGGTCACGTCGTTGCCCAAGAGCGCGACGCTTCCCGCCTGACACGTCAAGAGCCCGGCGACGCCCTTCAACAGGGTGCTCTTTCCCGATCCGTTGGCTCCGAGCAGGACGACGACCTCTCCGGCGCGTACGCGCAGAGAGACCCCCCGGACGATCGGCAACGACCCGTATCCGGTCACGAGATCGGCCACTTGCAGACGTACGTCTTCTTGGACTCGAAGGTCAGCCGGCAATGTAGGCTCCCACGACCGCGTCAGCACGTCTCACGTCCTCGAACTTGCCCGAGGCGATGACCGCTCCCTGCGCCATGACCGTCACGGAGTGACAGATCCTGTCGACGGACTCCATGCGATGCTCGATCATCATGATGCCGATGCCGCGCGACGCGAGCTCTGCGATGTAGTCCTCGATCACTCCCATCATCCGGGGATTGACGCCCGCCATCGGTTCGTCGAGCAGGAGCAGCCGCAGGGGGGCCATCGTCGCGCGCATGATCTCGACGAGGCGGCGCTCCCCTCCGCTGAGCTCCTCGCCGTAGAGGTCCTCCTTCTGCCCGAGTCCGAATTTGGCGAGCAGCAGCCTGGCATTCCGGAGGTCCGCTGGTTCCTGGGATCGCCAGCGGCGTCCGGAACCGACCACCGACAGCAGCGATTCGCCTCGGCGGGCCGGCAATCCGACGAGCAGGTTCTCCATCACGGTCAGGCGGGGGTACACCGCGGCGACCTGGAACGTGCGTCTCACCCCGCGGTCGGCGACCCTGTGGGGCTGGAGTCCGGTGCAGTCCACTCCGTCGATCAGCACCTGCCCCGCTGTCGGGCGGACGGACCCGGCGACGATGTTGAGCAGGGTCGACTTTCCCGCACCATTGGGACCGAGGACACCAAGGATCTCGCCTGCCCTGATTCGAAGGTCGACGTCGTCGACCGCGACCAGGCCGCCGTACGCCTTGCGCACCTGGCGGCACTCCAGGAGGGTCACGATCTGCCTCTCGATGAGGCCGTGAGCTCGGCACCGTTCACGAGCGACCTGTCGACCACCGGCGTGCCGGCGCGGGGGGCTCCGGCGAACCGGCGACGGCGCTCAGGAATGATCCCCTGAGGGCGGAACCAGAAGATCACGAGCGGGAGCAAGCCGATGACGATCCACTGGAGAGCGGTCGTCAGTGTGGCCGACCCGATCGTCGGGAGGTACCGGACCCCTTCGCCGATGCCGAGCGGCACCAGGATGGCGCCAAGAAGGGCTCCCCAGTTGTTGGCCATACCTCCGACGATCAGCGCCGTGAAGAAGACGAACGTCTCGGGGTAGAACCAGCCCGACGGAGCCCACGCACTGATGTACTGGACGAGGATCCCTCCGCTGAGACCTGCCATCGCACCGCCGACCATGACGACCACGAGGTGCATCCGGAAGGTGGAGATGCCCTGCGCCTCCGCTGCCAGCTCGTTCTCACGCAATGCGCGAAGACGCCGGCCGTACGGCGACTCCGTGATCCTGTGGACGATCAGCAGGCACAGCGCCGCGAGCACCGCGGCGCCGACGGCGAAGGCCACGTTGTAGCCGACGCCCTGGGCGTTGTTGTTGAACAGGGACACCAACGGGTGCGGCACGAGCGCGAGCCCTGCGGCCCCGCCGACGAGGCGTGTCGCATTCGTCGCGACGGTCGTCGCGATCAAGGACGCGACCAAGAGGACGATGGCGAGGTAATCGCTCCGTAGGCGCCTGATGCCGAGCACGGCGACCCCGGCGGAGAGGGCCGCGCCGACGACCGCCGCGGCGATGAGCGGCAGGGGGAAGGGCCAGCGGGCCCCGCCGATGTAGTGCTGGAAGTCGGACGAGGAGGACGGTCCGAGCGTCAGGACGGCGGCCGTGTACGCCCCCGCCGCCTGGAAGATGATGTACCCGAAATTGATGACTCCCGTGACGCCGAATTCGAGGCTCAACCCGGCGCACGCCATCGCGTACACCGCGCCGTACACCGCGAGCAGGGTGACGTAGTAGATGATCGGATTGCTCACAGGACGACCTCCTTGCGCTGCACCGCCTCGGGGAACAGCCCCGCAGGCTTCGCCACCAGGACGATGGCAAGCAGCACAAAGGCAGTGACGTCCTTGTATGCAGGATTGAAGATCGCCGCACTCACCTCGGTCGCGAGACCGACGATGAGCGCCCCGAACATCGCGCCACTCGGCCTCCCGACGCCACCGAGGATCGCCGCGGCAACGAGGACCACCAGGAAGCCTCCGGCCGTCGTGTACGTGAAACTGACCACGTTCATCGCCAGCGCGACACCCGCGACTCCTGCGAACACCCCTGAGATGAACCACGTGACATCCATGACCCTCGCGACGTTGATGCCCGAGGTACGCGCGAGGGGTGCGTTCGCGGCGGCCCCTCGGACCGCCTTGCCCCAGAGCGTCATCCGCAGGAAGGCCTCGAGGAGGAGCAGGAGGACGACGGCGATTGCGATGACGATGAGCTGGGTGCCGTTCAGCCTGATCGCCCCGACGACGTAGAGATGGCTCCCCGACACTCGGAAGGACGACGCTGTCGAACCGACGATCGCGAGGATCACGTACTGGATGACCGTCCACACGGACAGCGTGATGATCACCATGCCAAAAGCCTTGACGCCGCGCCGAATGAACGGCATGTAGACGAACTTGTTCAGTACGAGCGACGCGAACCCGCCGAACAGCGCGGCGAGCGCCATGCAGATCCAGATGTTGACGCCGGAACGGTTGATCGCAAGGGCCACGTACTCGGCGCCGGCCATCACCCCTGCGAAAGCAAGGTTGAAGACGTTGCTCATTCCGTACTGCAGGGTGAAGCCCACCGCACCGAGCGAAAGGATCGAGGCGGTCACTATTCCGAAACCCAGCGCAGCGACAATGGCGCTTCCGTTCACGAACCTAATTCGCTCCCTCGCTCAACGGTTTGCATCGACCATCGCAGCGGCCAGCACCCCGTGCATCGTCTTTCGTGCTCGTACGCCGGCCGCACGTGTCAGTGCTTGCTGGACACACTCGCGACCTTCGCAGAACTGACGGCCCCGATCGGAGATGTGGTCGCCGGAGGTGCCAACTTCGTCACTGCGAATCCGCCCGTCGAGTCGTGGAACCGGTTCAGGACAACTCCCTGGTAGATGCCCACATACCTGATCTTGTGGCCGGCCGCGATAGCGGCGGCTCCCTGCGGGAACGTGTGCACCACCTTCTTTCCGTTGCCCGGATTCGCGACCGAGACGATGAACGGCGCGTACTTGGTGGGTGTGATGCTGTGCGCTTCGAGCATGGCGAGGGCCATGTAATTCACCGCGTCGTAGGGGCCCTGAGCGTACGGGTCGTTGATCCACTGCTTCGGATCGGGGATGTTCAACCCGAGCACGGTCTTCTTGTAGAGGGAGAACGCGGCGCCACCTACAACCGACGCGGGGTGGATGCTGCGGTAGTACTTGACGAACGCTGTCGTGCCGATCGCGCCTTCGAGAGCCCCCTTGAAGACGGGTTCGGCGGCGGAGTGCTCGCTGTAGTACGGGAGGAGGCTGCCCGTGAGGTTCTTCAGGTCGGTCAGGTACGTCGCCGCCGTCTGGGGGTCCATTGTCCCGACGATGACCTGGGCTCTGGAACTCTGGAGGGCGAGGACCTCACTGTTGTACGATGTCTGGTCCGGGGCGACCGCCTGGTCGACTGCGAGCGTGACATGCAGGGCTTTCGCGGCAGCTTTGACGCCGGGCACGGCGCCCTGGTTCGAGCTGTTGTTGACGTACACGAGCCCGATCCGTTTGAAGCCTTGCTCCTTCGCCCAGATGACGTAGGCGAGCCCTACGGAGTCGTCGGCAGCGATGATGCGGTAGAAGTACTTGAAGAACTTCTTTGTGAACTCTGTCTGCCCGGTGTCGGCGAACATCGGGATGTGGGCGGCATTGAGGAGGGGGACGTCGGCAGAGGCCGTCGTCGAGCTGGGTCCTACGGCGCCCACGAGGTTCTTGGTCGTCGAGATGACCTTCTGTACCGCCGGAACCGAGTCGACGACGTCCGATCGCGTGTCGACCGGCACGCATCGCATGTGGTGGCCCATGACCCCACCGTGGCTATTGATGATCGCCTCGGCGGTGAGGCAGCCGGCGTTCTGCTCCGGCCCGAAGCTCGATGTGGCGCCACTGAATGTCTGGACCGAGGCGATCGACAGCGCCGACTTGGCCGACGAACGCGCGGCGGCGCCGGCGACCCCGCCCACGACGCCGCACAGAAGTGCTGCGGCGAACGAGATGCTGAGTGCCGACCGGAACGTCCTCACAGAAGTGCGCCGGACCACTGAGCGACCTGTCATTTCGACCCCCCCGGGGTACTCGGGCTGCTTCTGTATGACAGCGAATTCGGTACTGGACACCTTGCCAGGCGCGGCATTCGTACTACAATTTCTTCCGACGTGTCAAGGTCCTGTCCGCCACGCTCGCTATCGTCGCGACCGGTCGGGCAATTCGACCGTCCGGTCGGGCAATTCGACCGTCACCCCGATCATTGGGAGGGAGAAATGTCCGTGCGCGCAAGGGCAGAGGACCTCGGGGCACTGGCGAGCGACCTGCGTGCCCGCCACTTCGGCGACACTCCCCTCCTCCTCGCCAACGTCTGGGACGCGGGCTCGGCCCGTGCGGTCGTGGAGGCCGGGCATCCGGTCGTCGCCACGTCGTCTGCAGCGGTCGCCGCGAGCCTGGGACAAGCCGACAACGAGGGAATGGACGCGGAGACCGCGTTCACCGCGATCTCCAGAATCGCCGCCTCCGTGCAGGCTCCGGTCACCGCCGACATCGAATCAGGCTACGGCCTCCCGCCGGCCGAGCTCGTGACACGGCTCCTCGGCGCCGGAGCGGTCGGCTGCAACATCGAAGACACCGACCACCACGGGCCGGGGGTGCTCGTGGATTCGTCGCGCCAGGCGCAGCGCGTCCACGACCTGTGCGAGACCGCCAAAGCTGCCGGCGTCGACCTCGTGGTCAACGCGAGGGTCGACGTGTACCTACGCGACGCGGTGCCCACCGACATGCGCGCGACGGAGGCGATCCGACGGGGGAGGCTCTACGCCGCCGCCGGTGCGACGTGCGTGTACCCGATCGGGGTCACCGAGCCCGGCGACATCTCCCTTCTGGTGGCCGAGATCGGTGCCCCGGTCAACATCTGGCTGCGCCGCGACACCCCCACCGTCGCGGAACTGCGCGAGCTCGGCGTACGGCGCATCTCGGTGGCCGCCGCGCTCTACCGTGCGACGCTTGCCCACACCAGGCAACTGGCGAGGGAGCTCCTCGGAGAAGACGGGGACGGGCTCTGGGACGCTTGAGCCGCCCGACAGCGACTCAAGCATGCTGCTCCGCCGCCTCCGGCTCGCCGCTGGGGGCGGATGCGTCGAGTCGCCAGCTCTTCGCCATCCGATTGCCGCCCATGGTCAGCATCGCGAAGGCGGCGATCTCGACGATCTCGGCGTCGGTGAAGTGGCGATGCAGCTCCTCGTACACCTCGTCGTCACCTTCGCCGAGGACAAGGGTGCGCGAGTAGTGCAGCGCCGCAGCGGTCCGAGGATCGGGGTGCTCCCAATCCGGGACGGCGCAGGATGCCTTCTCCTCGCCGGTGATGCCTGCAGCCGGTGACGCCTGGCGAGCACAGAATTCGCAGTCGATGAGCTGCGCGATCTGCAGCCGGCACAGCTCCTTGATGCGGTGCTCGACCTGCCCGCCGCGGTGGAGGAGCTCCCAGTACTGAGCGAACGCCACGGCGACCGGCGCGTTGTGCCCCAGGGTCCGGTACCACGAGGGCGGGGGCGCCTTGGTCGTGGCAGCCTCCTCGATGACCGCCGCGAGCGCGGGATCTCGTATCTCGTCGTCGTGGACCTGAGGGATGTGGGGAACCCGATCCGCCCGGCGATCCGTGTCCACGCAGTGAAGGTTAGCGGCTTCGCGCGGTGAGACCGAGAGCTCAGTTGCGAGACCGCTCCAGCGCGGATGCAGCCATGTAGAGCCTCGCCTCGCTGAAACGCGGACCGATCAGCTGAAGTCCGACCGGCAGCCCACCATCCGCTTCGCCGCACGGCACCGTCAACGCCGGATGGCCGCTCAGATCGAGCGGGACGGTGTTGAGCAACTCCCTTCCGTCACCGAGCACGAGCCAGTCGCGGGTCGGCGGTGCGTCCGGAAACGGGTCGGCCACCTTGCACACCGTCGGCGTCACCAGCAGGTCGAACTGCCCGAGGCAGGCCTCGATTTGGCGCGTGAGCGTCACTCTCAGGTTCAGCGCACGCGCGATCGGTATGCCACCGAGGCGTCGGTGGACGTGCGCGGCGACCAGGAGCCGCGCGAGGACGCGGGGCGGGAGGGCGGTGCTCTCGAGCCGCCGATGGATCGGTGCCTGCTCGACCCAGTCCTCGTCCAGGGTCTCGGTGGTTCCGAATCCACAGCCTCCAGCCATCCAGGTTCCGAGGAGCCCGTGCGCGACGACGCCGGTGAAGATCGGCAGCGAAGAGTTCCACAACGGCACGTCGGCGTCCTCGACCGTCGCGCCGAGCCCTCGAAGCGCGGCGAGGCCGTCGTCGAACGCATGCCGCAGGCCGTCGGTCAGCGGCGCACGGTGCGACGCCTGCGTCACGACGCCGATGCGCATGGCGGACATCGAGGGTCCACCGCCCTCGCTCGGCGACGCGGACCGGCGCTCGTCGCCCATCCCGCCGACGCGGTCGTCGTGGTCTCCTACCAGGCAGGCCAGCACCCGCTCGTTGGTACCCACGTCCTTGGTGATCGGACCGATGTGGTCCAACGTCGGGTCCATGCGCGACATCCCTTGCGTGGGCACCAACCCGTGCGTGGGCTTCATGCCCACCAGCCCGCACCACGCGGCGGGGATGCGGACGCTCCCCGCCTGGTCGGTGCCCAACGCCGCATCGGCGAGCCCGCCTCCCACCGCTGCTGCGGAACCGCTCGAGGAGCCCCCCGTCTGGTAGCTGGGGTTCACCGGGTTGCGGGCGGGGCCGAAGTAGGACCCGACCCCGGAGCCGACCGCCATGTCCTCCATGTTCGTCTTTCCGACGATGGTGGCACCGGCGTCGAGAAGACGCGCAACGACGAGCGCGTCCCGGCTCGGCAGCGGATAGGGCTTCCGACCCCCGCCTTCGGTGAGTGGCACACCGGCAACGGCAAGGCAGTCCTTGACGGCGACGCGTAGCCCGTGGAGTGCCCCACCGGCGCTCCCGGCGACGTCGCAGAACGTGACGAAGGCGTTGAGAGGGTCTTCCTCCCTCGTGGCCCAGCGGTACTCGCGAGGCCGTCCGACCTTCGAGGCGTCCTCCGCCGGCGTCTCGAGCGTCGTGATGACGCGTAGCGTCCGTGCGACCCACTGCGGCACGCTCGCGACGTCCTCGTCACCGATGCGGAGGCCGAGTCGATCGGCGGTCTCCCGGATCTCCTCGATCGACATCTCCTCTACCGGTGAGCCCTGCCCTTCACTCGACACGGTGCACCCGCTCTTGGACCACTGGCCCGGCATCACACGTCATGGGCAGACTCTGCCACGCATCCTCGGTGCCCGCACCGTGCTCGGTGCCCCGCACCCAGCTTCGTGGCCGCCCGCGGCCGCCGTGCCGATTCCGGCGCGACCGGGAGCCTCGGCGCTACCGGATGAACTTCAGGATCTCGATGTGCTTGGCGGTGTCGTGGACCATCAGGTTCACGAGCAGTGAGAACAGCGCATAGCCGCCGTTGCCCCGAAGCTCCTTACGCAGCCGCTGCAGCTCCTTGGCGTCTTCCTTCTCGATCGCGAGGAGCCGGTCGGTCTGCTCCCGGAGCGCGTCGTCGTGGCGAGCTCCCAGGCTCGGAAGCCGGGGCTGGACGTCGAGGTCGTTCACGAAGGAGTGGAGCTCGTTCAGCATCTCGGATGCCTGCTGATGGTGCCGCGTCTCGTCGTCCATGATCAGCCGGACCAGGTACCGGAGTCCTTCGTCTTCGGACTTCTCCACCAGGCGCTGATAGGCGTCGAGCACCGCATTCTCGCGGTCCGCGTGCGTGCTGACCATGTCATAGAGGGCGTGCACCGCAGCCCGATCAGGTCGCCGATCGTCCTCCTCGGTGATTGCCATGCCGTGCTTCGTCTGTCCGTCGATGGTGCTCACGTCGAGAACCTCCTCGTCCCCTTGTGTAGTCACACCCGTTCTTCAGTGACACCCGTTCTTCAGTACAAGGAAGCCACAGGCGCGGAGAGGTGCAATAGGGCCGAAGGTCCCGAGGGTGACGTCAGGCCGGGGACGGCCCGACGTCACCCTCGTCCTCGGCGCGCTCCTTCAAGGTCCACCGAGACAACGCCGGCATGAAGCGGGCGATGGCCGCCGCCCCGACGAGGCACCCGAGGCCGCCCGTCGTGATGGCGATCTGGGCACTCGAGGCGGCGGCGACGAGTCCGCCTTCGACATTCCCGAGGTTCGGGCCGCTGACCACTGCAGCGGATTGGAGCGAGAACAACCGCCCGCGGAGCCGGTCGGGCACCTCGATCTGCACGATGGTGGTCCGGAAGAGGACCTGGGTGGCATCCGCCCATCCGGCGAGGCAGACGAAGACCACCCCGAGCCACAGCCACGGGGACACCCCGAACCCGAAGATGGCGAGGCCCCACACCACGACGAAGAAGAGCACGGCCTTCCCGTACTGGCGGACCCTGGCCGTCCACCCGCTGAGCAGGGATCCCAGGCCGGCACCGATCGCCGGGGCGGCGCTCAGCAGCCCGAAGGCACCCGGCCCTCCGTGGAACCGCACGAGCGCCATGTACGGGAAGAGCGAGACGGGCTCGCCGAGCACCGTCGCCATCCAGTCGGCCAGGAAGCACGCCTGGATCACCTGACGGCTTCTGAGGAAGTGGAACCCTTCGGCGATAGAGCCGAGGCTGAACTTGCGCCCACCTCCGCCGGGGGGCATGGCCGGCAGGCGGACCACCGCCTGCAGGGCCGCGAGCGTGCTCGCGACGTCGATCCAGTACACGAGGGCCACGCGACCATGCGTCGCGGCGATCAGCACGCCGGCGATGCCCGGGCCGACCATGCTCGACAGCTGCCAGAGCAGCTGGGTGAGCACGTTCGCCGACACGAGCGCGTCCTGATCGACGAGGGTCGGCACGACCGCGCTGCGAGCGGGCGAGTCGATGCTGGAGAGCCCCTGGATGATCGCCGCGCAGAGGAAGAGCGGCCAGAGCGCCGGATGCGGGCTCAGGGCGTTGACGGCGAGGCCCGCGGTCGTCCCCCCGACGAGGATCGCCGTGACCACGAGCACCTTCCGGCGGTCCAGGGCGTCGCTGATGGCTCCCCCGACGATCGGGACGAGGAGGGCGGGGCCGAGCTGGGCCAGGCTGACGAGGCCGACGTCCAGGTTCGAGTGGGTGATGACGAAGACCTGGTAGATGACCGTCGTCGCGGTGAGGTACTGCCCGAACGCCCGGAGCAGGTACCCGGTCCACAGGGTCCGGAAGTGCGGGAACCGGCGGAGCGGCGAGACGTCAACGACGATCCGCGGCATCTTCGACCCTCGCTGGTGCCGTCGAGCGCACGGACCTGTGCCTTTCGCGCGCGGTCATGTGCGGACGCGACCGAGCTCACGGCCGCAGCGTCCTCTAGGACGGGGCGCCGTCGTCAGCGTAGACCGCCCGGCGCGCCGATCACCGGACGTCGCCCTGGCGCGCCGCGCGCGTTCAAGAAGTGTGTTGGTCCTGGCCGTGCGACTCGCGCCGGCATCTCAACCCAGCAGCTCCGGCTGGACCCACGGTCTGCCGAGCACGTAGTGGTCCAAGAAGGAGAGAACCGTCTCGTAGTAGAGGACGACGTCGCTCGGCTTGCGGTTCAAGAAGTGGCCCTCTTCGGGCATGTACAAGAACTTCGCGGGAACGTCGTGGCGCTTGAGGTCGGTCCACTCCTGGAGGGCTTGGGGCACGAGATCGCTCTTGCCGCCGTGGATGAGGAGGACCGGGGTCCGGACGTGCGCGAGATCCTTCTTGGGAGAGTTCCTCGCCCAGTTCTCGGGGTGTTCGTACGGGTCCCCGAGCTCCTCCTCCCACATCGTGGGCTTGGCACTCACGCCCTGGTCCAGATCCCAGCTCCACACACCTTCGCTGCAGACGATCGCCTTGAAGCGCTGCGTGCGCCCCGCGAGCCAGTTGACCATGTACCCGCCGAAGGAGTGGCCCATCGCGGCGAGCTTGTCGCCGTCGACGTCGGGGCGCTTCACGGCCTCGTCGACGGCCGCGAGGAGGTCGTCGGGGATGTGGGCGCCGTAGTCCGACCACCCACGCTGCAGGAGTGCCTGGCCGTAACCGGTGGACCTCGCCGGGTTCACCATGAGGACGGCGTACCCGCGCTCTGCGAGGACGTAGGGACAGCGGAGCCAGAAGTTCTGCGCGTTCCACCCCCGAGGTCCCCCGTGGGACCACAGGACGAGCGGCACGGGCGCGTCGGCGCTCGCGCCTTCTGGCATGACCAGGTGCGAATGGATCTCGACGTCGTCGGTGGTCCGGCACGTCATCTCCGAGGCGGTGCCACGCAGTTCGACATCGTCGCCAAAGAAGGGCAGCGTCGTGATCCGTGAGCGTTCCGGTGCGACGTCGATCCGTACGAGCCGGGGCACGTCGTCGTACGAGTAACGGACGGCGAAGAGGGTGTCGTCCACGGGCGCGGCGCACGGCCGGGCTCCCGTGTAGAGCGGCGCGTACGAGCCGTCGGCGACCTTCTCGATCCTGCGGGTCTCGACGTCCACTCGGAAGATCGGCGCGTGCCCGCGTTCGTCCGCGACGAAGTACACGAAGCGGCTGTCGGGGGACCAGAACGGCACGTCGGTCCAGAGAGGGAAGTCACCGCTGAGATCGAAGCCCTCCTTGCTGTCGAGGTCGACGAGCCACAGGCTGATCCGCTCTGCCCGCTCCGGAGTCCCGACGTTCAGCTTCTCTGCGACCACGAGCCGCCCGTCGGGTGAGATCGAGGGCAGCGTGAACTGCCCGTCGACGGCGACCGTGCGCTGCCCCGAGCCGTCGATGAGCTCGAGGGAGTAGTCACGGAACCCGTGCGCGGCGACCCTCTTCCAGCTCGTCACGATCCGGCGGCCGTCCGGAGAGATCGCCTGGTCGCTTTCGACCAGGCCGCTTCCGGCATGCGGCGTGAGGTCGTCCTGGACGTCCGGCGCACCGACGTCGAATCGGAGCAGGCGGGGCAACCTCGGCCCGAAGAGGCGCCCTTCGTCGCGGGTCTCGAGCTCCTCGAAGAGCACCGCGTCGGCTCCCGCCTCGGCGCGCGCTGCCCCGATCGCCGCGTCCTCGGCCAGGGTGGAAGCCCGTGGGAACATCCATGCGCGGAGAAGCACCGTCCCGCCCGTCGCCACTTCCATCGCACTGATGCCTCCGGGCACCGTGAGAAGGCAACGCGGACGTTCCCCGCCGGGAGCAAGGAGGTAGACCGACCTCGCGCCAGGCTCTGCCGACGGCTCAGGGGCCGACGAGCAGAAGAGCAGCGAGCCGTCGGCGAGGTACGCCAGCTCTGAGACCTCGAGGCCGCCCACGTCGACCTCGGATGGCGCGCGAGAGCCGTCCGCGGGGACGGACCACAGGGCGCGGCGGAACACCGCGTTGTCGAGGACCTCGACGGCGAGCGACAGCGAGCCGCCGTCGGGCGACGGCACCAGGCTGCGGATCTTCGGGACCTCCGGGAGCAGTCGCGGAGTGACCTTCACCTGCATGCTCCTCTCTCGAGCGCTCGTCGCGCGACGTCGGGGACCTCCGTCGACCACATCGGCCGTCTCGGCCCGACCGACCTCGACGTGGCGCTCCTCAGCCCAGCAGCGCCGGGGCGACCCAGGGCGTGCCGAGGACGTAGTGGTCCAAGAACGCGAGCACGGTCTCGTGGTAGATGACCACGTCGCTCGGCTTGCCGTTCAGGGGGTGGTCCTCTTCGGGCATCACCAGGAACT
>DATLRV010000042.1:0-7311 GCA_035534455.1 Acidimicrobiales bacterium | reverse complement strand
CGGGCCAGCGTTACCGGCGTAGTGGCCGGCGCCGCACGGGATGAAGCACTGGAACCGGTAGTTGCCCGTGTCCTTCGGGGTCATGAAGGAGAACGTGGTCGTGGTGTGCAGTGTTGTGTGGCCCCCGCTGAGAGGGCAGGGGCCTGATCCGCAGAACGTCGGCTTGGATGTGTCGACAGCCAGGAGCGGCACGCTGATGCCGAGGGTCGGCACCGTGAAGGTGTGCCCGACTGTGTGCGCGTACGTGTTGATGACCTTGAAGGTCCTGCCTGTGAGCTTGGCGCTGTCGCCAAGCGTGCCCGAGACCTTCCCGAAGAACTGGTTCCGCAGCGGGCTCCCCGAGTCGTACTGGTAGATGGTGACGTCGACACGCGCGTGCGCCGGCAGCTCGACGACGTTCGTGTGCAGCCACTCGTGGGTCTTGGGTGTCAGGGTCCGGTAGGACACCCATGTCGGGTGGACGCAGTCGCCGGTGTGCGTTGTGCAGCCCACCGCGCCGTCCGTCTGGAAGTACAGGTGCACGGGCTGCCCGGCCGGCTGCGCATGGAGATAGCTCACGGTCACCGGATTGGTGGCTACGTAGGCCATCGACGCGAACACGACAAGCACGACCGCGCAGGCAAGCAGGCCAAGCACGATGGCTATGCGCCCAGATCGGGACACTCCCCCGCCTCCCTCCTCGACAACCGATTGCGATTGCTTGATCGCTACCTTACGGTACGCGGTTGCCACGGTCAACTATTTCCGATGGGTTGCTGGTACACCCGACGCTCGGTCCCAGGTCAGGGTCCTTGCAACGGCCGGGAGGAGGGCTCGACCCGCGCCCGCCCGGTTGGCGCGCATGTCTCCGGGTATATGCACCCCATGACCACCAGTCAGCAAGAGGAAGCCTTCACCCATACCACGAAGGACGTCGGGGAGATGGAGCGGGTGGACGATCCGTCGCCGTGCCCGACATGCCGGGCGTTCGACACCGAGCTCGACGGCGCGGTCGTGCGGCACCACGAGCCGGACTGTCCGGTGTTCATCCACCTCCCCCAGCTCGCGAAGCGGCCGCCGGGGGTCTAGCTCCGGGCGTCCGGGCGCCGCCGGGCACGGCGGCTACCTGCGGGCCCCGGCGCCGCGCCCTTCGTCGTCTTCCCGGTCGCGCAGGCGCCACAGGCGCGAGGTGACCTCGGCCTCCGCACCGTGCGACGAGGGCTCGTAGTAGACGTGACCCTCGAGGCCCGCCGGCCGGTACTGCTGGGGCACCCAACCCTCGGGCGCGTCGTGCGGGTAGCGGTACCCGGTGCCGTGGCCGATCCGCTCGGCCGAGCGGTAATGGCTGTCCCGCAGGTGGGCCGGCACCTCCGCCCGCTCCGCCCCGCGGACGTCCTCCCGGGCGCGCCCGAGCGCGACGGTCACCCGGTTGGACTTCGGCGCGCACGCGAGGTGGACGACGGCCTGGGCGAGGTTGAGCGCGGCTTCGGGCAGACCGACCATCTCGACCGCCCGGGCCGCGGCGTCCGCGACGACGAGGGCCTGGGGATCAGCCATTCCGACGTCCTCGCTCGCCAGGATCACGAGACGCCGCGCCACGAAGCGGGCGTCCTCGCCCGCTTCGAGCATCCGCGCCAGCCAGTAGAGCCCCGCGTCGGGGTCCGAGCCCCGGATGGACTTGATGAACGCGCTGACCTGGTCGTAGTGCTCGTCGACCCCCTGGTGGTACAGGCGCCCCGCCCGGGCTCTGACGACGTCGTCGACCGTCACGCCGACCGCGCCGGCGTCGGGACCCCGTGCGGCGGCCGGCCGTCCCCCGGCGCCCCCGCCATCCTCCCCTCGCTCGGCGCGGGCGGCCGCGAGGGCGGCCGCGACCTCGAGCGTGGTGAGGGCCGCGCGCGCGTCCCCCTCGGCGGCGCCCACGACGGCGGCCACGACGTCGTCCGCCGCGTCCACGTGCTCGGCGGCAAGCCCCCGGCGGACGAGCGCGGCCATGTCCTCGTCGCCGATGGGCTCGAGGCGCCAGAGCGTCGCACGGCTCATGAGGGGCGGGTTCACCTCGAAGAACGGGTTCTCGGTGGTGGCGCCGATGAGCACCACCACGCCCTCTTCTACAGCGGGGAGCAGCACGTCCTGTTGCGCCTTGTTGAACCGGTGGACCTCGTCCAGGAAGAGGATCGTCCCGCGGCCCTGCTCCCCCAGCCGGCGCCGCGCCCCTTCGATCGCCTCGCGCACGTCCTTCACCCCCGCGGTCACCGCCGAGAGCGCGACCATCTCCTTCTTCGTGGCCTCGGCGACGAGGCGCGCGAGCGTGGTCTTGCCGCTCCCCGGCGGTCCCCACAGGACCACCGAGGAGACCCGGTCGCGCTCGACCAGCACGCGAAGTGGCGCGCCGGGACCGACGAGGTGGCGCTGGCCCACGACGTCGTCGAGGGTCCGCGGTCGCAGGCGCGCCGCAAGAGGCGCACGAGACCGCAACCGCTCCTCGGCTGCGGCCTCGAAGAGCCCGGTCACTTTCCGGCGATCCGGATCCCGAGCTCGGCGAGCGATGCGGCGGACAGCGGCTTCGGCGCGCCCGTGAGCGGGTCGGCGCCCGACTGGGTCTTCGGGAAGGCGACGACCTCGCGGATGCTCTCCTCACCCGCGAGGATCGCCGCGAGCCGGTCGATGCCGAAGGCGAAGCCCGCATGCGGCGGCGCGCCGTAGCGGAAGGCGCCCATGAGGAAGCCGAAGCGTGACGCCGCGTCCTCGTCGGAGATGCCGAGCGCGCGGAACACCCGCGACTGGATGTCGGCCCGGTGGATCCGGACGCTTCCCGAGCCGAGCTCCCATCCGTTCAGCACCAGGTCGTACGCCTGTGAGCGGACGGACAGGGGGTCGGTCTCGATGCGGTCCAGGTCCTCGGGGTGGGGCATGGTGAACGGGTGGTGCGCCGGCGTCGGATGCCCGTCCGCAGCGACCGCCTCGAAGAGTGGGAACTCGACGACCCAGACGTAGCGGTGCGGACCTTCCCCGACGGGCTTCTTGGCGAGCTCGACGCGCAGCTGCCCGAGGACGGTGCACGCGAGGCGGTGGTCGCCGGCGACGCACAGGACGAGGTCGCCCGGGACCGCCCCGGTCACACCGACGAGCCCCTCTCGCTCGGCGTCGGACAGCACCTTGGCGAGCGGCGAGTCGAGGGAGGTCGCCCCGTCCTCCTCGTGGACCCGGAACCAGGCGAGGCCCCTGGCCCCGAGCGTCTTCGCCCGGTCGACGAGTGCGTCGAGTCCCGAGCGGCTCGTGGACGCGCCGCCGGGGACGACGAGGCCCTTCACGCTCGGCGACTGGAAGGCGCGCACGTCGGTCGCGGCGAACACCCCACCGAGGTCGACGAGCGCGGTCCCGATCCGCAGGTCCGGCTTGTCGGTCCCGTACCGGTCGAGCGCGTCGGTCCACGACATCCGCTCGATCTCGGGCGGTCGCTCGCCCGTGGCGACCTCCGCCGCGTCGAGGACCGCCTCGGAGACGAAGCCGAGCACGTCCTCGTGGGTGACGAAGGAGGCCTCCATGTCGAGCTGGGTGAACTCGAACTGGCGGTCCGCCCGCAGGTCCTCGTCACGGAGGCACCGGGCGATCTGGTAGTAGCGGTCGAACCCTCCGACCATGAGGAGCTGCTTGGCGATCTGCGGGCTCTGCGGCAGCACGTAGAAGTCGCCGCGGTGGAGCCGGCTCGGGACCGCGAACTCGCGGGCGCCCTCGGGCGTCGGCGACCACAGGAGCGGGGTCTCGATCTCGCAGAACCCCTGGCGCTCCATCGCGCGCCGGATGGCCGAGACGATCGCGGCACGGAGCCGGAGGTTCGCTTGCATCTTCGGACGGCGCAGGTCGACGTACCGGTGCCGCAGCCTGACGGCCTCGTCGACCTCGGCGCGGTCCTCGACGAGGAAGGGCGGGGGCTCGGCGGTCGAGAGCACCTCGACGCTGCACTCTCCGATCTCGATCTCGCCGGTGCGCAGGGCGGGGTTCTCCATGCCCTCGGGGCGGCGCCGCACGACGCCGGAGACCGCGACGACGTACTCGGCGCGAAGGTCTACCGAGCCGTCCACCACGCACTGGACGATCCCGCTGCGGTCGCGAAGGTCCACAAACGCCAGATGCTCGCCGTGCTCGCGGCGCCGTGCGACCCACCCGCACAGGCGGACCGTGGTTCCCACGTCCTCGAGCCCGACCTCCCCGCAGAGCCCCGTGCGCATCGACGTCGCGCTGCGCGCGCTCGTCATCGTGCGACCTCCTTCTTGACGGCGTCGACGACGGCGTCGCGCTGGACCGACCGCTGGTCGCCGCCGGACCGCAGCGGCCGCACCACGACGGTGCCGGCATCGGACTCGTGGGGCCCGACGATCACTGCCACCCTGGCGCCCGAGCGGTCCGCGAGCTTCATCTGCGCCTTCATCGACCGGCCGTCGAACGCCCGGTCGGCGCGCAGTCCCGCCTCTCGCAACCGCACGGTCAGGGAGCGGGCGGCCTCGCCGCCGGCCACGTCGACCACGAACGCGTCGAGTGGCGGCGGGGCGGGCGCGAAGACGCCCTCGGCGTCGCACGCGACGAGCACCCGCTCGATCCCCATGCCGAAGCCGATGCCGGGCGTAGGGTCGCCGCCGAGCATCTCGACGAGCCCGTCGTAGCGGCCGCCGCCGCACAGCGCGTTCTGCGCGGCCTCGATGGCTCCGGAGGCGAATTCGAAGAGCGTGCGGGTGTAGTAGTCGAAGCCGCGCACGAGGCGCGCGTCGAGCTCGAAGGCGATCCCGAGCGAGCCGAGCCCTTCCTGGACCCGCCCGAAGTGCGCCGTGCAAGCCTCGCAGAGCTGGTCGAGGAGCTTGGGTGCCGCTGCCGTCACCGCCTTGCACTCGGGGCGCTTGCAGTCGAGCACCCGCATGGGGTTCGCACGAAAGCGCGCCCGGTGCTCGTCGCAGAGCTCGCCCTCGTGCACCGCGAGGTACTCGGTCAGACGCGCGAGGTACGCGGGGCGGCAGGTGGCGTCGCCCATCGACCCGATCCGCAGCGTGTAGTCGCGCAGTCCGAGCTCGGCGAAGAACGCGTGGGCGAGCCAGACGACTTCGACGTCGAGGTCGGCGTCGGCCACTCCGAGCGCCTCGACGCCGAGCTGGTGGTGCTGGCGGTAGCGGGCTGCCTGCGGCCGCTCGTGACGCAAGAGCGGCGCCATGTACCACGCCTTCCACGGCAGTACCGGCCGGTGCTGCACGTAGGCGCGCACGACCGACGCCGTGCCCTCCGGTCGGAGCGCGAGCATCTGGCCGTCACGGTCCAAGAACTCGTACATCTCCTTGCCGACGACGTCGTTGTGCTCGCCGATCCCGCGCCGGAAGACCGACGCGTACTCGAACACCGGGCTCTGCGCGAGCCCGTAGCCGGCGGCCTCGACCAGCGCGCGGAACCGCTCCACCGCCGTCTCGAACCGCCAAGACTCCGGCCACAAGACGTCTCTCGTGCCGGTCGGGGCGCGCGGCGTCCCCCGTTCGTCCGTTCCGCCGGCCACGGTCAGGCTTTCTTGCCGGGGAGCAGGCGGTAGGCGTCGAACACCCCGTCGAGATGCTTGAGCGACGCGAGCACCGACTGGAGGTGCGACGGGTCGGCGAGCTCCACCTCGAAGGACATTCGGCTGACGCGGTCCGGCGCGGTGACGGTCTGCGCAGCGACGATGTTCAGGTGGTGCTCGGACACCACCCGGCTCACGTCGGCGAGGAGGCGCTCGCGGTCGAACGCCAGCACCTCCACGGTGGCGAGGAAGACCCCCTCGACGCCGCGGTCCCACTCGACCTCGATCAGCCGCTCCTGCGACCGGCGGGAGAGCGCGGTCGCGTTGGAGCAGTCGGCGCGATGCACGGACACCCCGCGGCCCTGCGTGACGAACCCGAGGATCTGGTCGCCCGGCACCGGCGTGCAGCAGCGGGCGAGGTGCACCATCACGTCGTCGAGGCCTTCGACGTAGAGGCCCGCAGGCGCGACCTTGCTGCGCCTCGTGCGACCGGCGGTGAGCGTCGCGGTGGTGGGCAGCTGCTCGGGCTCACCGGGTCGCAGCTCCCGGGCGAGGCGCTGGACGACCGACTGGGCCGACGTCTGGTGCTCGCCGATCGCGGCGAACAGCGCGTCGGTGTCGGTGAGGTTCATCGCGGCCACCACCTGGGCGAGCGCGTTGGAAGTCAGCACCTTGTGGAGCGGCATGCCCTCGCGCCGCAGCGCCTTGGCCAGCTCCTCCCTGCCGGTCTCGATCGCGTCGTCCCGCCGCTCCCTGGAGAACCACTGGCGGATCTTGTTGCGCGCCCGCGAAGAGGCGACGATGTCCAGCCAGTCGCGCGACGGGGCGGCAGAGGGAGACTTGGACGTGAAGATCTCGACGGTGTCGGCCGAGTCGAGCCGGGTGTCGAGCGGCACGAGCCTCCCGTTCACCCGCGCGCCGATGCATCGGTGGCCGACCTCGGTGTGGATCGCGTACGCGAAGTCGACGGGCGTCGCCCGCGCGGGGAGCACGATGACCCTTCCTTTGGGGGTGAAGACGTAGACCTCGTCTTGCTCGAGGTCGAGCTTGAGCGCCTCGAGGAACTCGAGCGGGTCGGTCGTCTCCTGGTCGACGTCGGAGATCCGCTGCATCCAGGCGATCTCAGAAGCGACGTCCTCCTTCTCCTTGTAGCCCCAGTGCGCGGCGATGCCGTATTCGGCGCGCCGGTGCATCTCGTGGGTCCGCACCTGCACCTCGATGGGCTTTCCGTCGAGCCCGATCACCGTCGTGTGCAGCGACTGGTAGAGGTTGAACTTCGGCGTGTTGATGTAGTCCTTGAAGCGGCCTTGAACCGGCGGCCAGATGGCGTGGATCGCCCCGAGGGCCGCCCAGCAGTCTTTCTCGCTCGCCACGACGACCCGCATCCCGACGAGGTCGTGGATGTCGTCGAACTCCTTGCCGCGTACGACCATCTTCTCGTAGATGCTCCACAGGTGCTTCGGCCGGCCGGTGACCTCGGCGTCCACGCCGGAGGCGGCCAGACGCTCCCGAACCGCTACCAGCACCCGGGCCAGGAACTCGTCCCGCAGCGGGGCCCGGCTGGCCACCATCTGCTCGATCTCCGCGTAGGGCTTGGCATGGAGGGTGGCGAAGGCGAGATCCTCCAACTGCCACTTGACCTCCTGGATGCCCAGCCGGTGGGCCAGCGGGGCGTAGATGTCGAGCGTCTCCTGAGCCGTCCGCCGCTGCTTCCACTCGGGCATGAACGAGAGGGTGCGCATGTTGTGGAGGCGGTCGGCCAGCTTGATGATGAGGACCCGCCAGTCGGTGGCCAT
>DATLRV010000041.1:0-8853 GCA_035534455.1 Acidimicrobiales bacterium | reverse complement strand
AGGCACGAGTCCTCGTCGCCAAACCACTCCAGGAAGTCGCGCCAGTTCGCCGGGTAGTCACTCCCCGCCACCAGATCGCTTCCGCGCCCGCCGCCGCCTGCCTCACCCACCCCTACATCTTGTGGCAGGAGGAGCTAACCGCAATACCGTTGAACGGTATTGGAGCTAACCGACCACCCCGTTCCGCGGAAACGCCCCGACTCCGGGGGTGCCTTCGCCGACGCGCCAGCCAGCTCGTCGTGCGCCGCCGCGTGCGCCGGGGGAGCCCCGTTCTCACCCGGCGTTCGTCGTCCGTGCAGGCATCGGCGACGACATCATGACCTGGGAGGGCTGGCCCTACCTCGCGGCCGTGATCGACTTGGCCTCCCGTCGTGTCGTCGGTTGGGGCCCTGCGAGACCACATGCGCACCCAACTCGTCGAAGTCGCACTCCGCATGGCTTTCTTCATCAGACCGCTACGGGGGTTTGTCGACCCAGCCAGAGAGCAGTGGGTCGGTGGCGCCGGCAAGAACAGCTCAGCTGCCCACCGTCGCCATCGCAGCGAGCAGCTCGTCGGCGAGCAGTTCCTCGTGGATGATGCGGCCGTCGGTTCGGAAGGCGCGAGCTAGTTCGGGGTCCCACGGGGTGTCCGCGCAGTCGCGGGTGTCGACGTCGAGCGCGAGGTCGGTCGCCTCGGCTTGTGCCAATGCGGCGGCGTAGTCGGCAGCGGCCATCCGCCAGGGCCGGACTCCCGCCGCGTGCATGCGGGCGCAGATGGCGATGCCCGGAGCGTCGAAGTCGCCGTGGTAGCGGATGTCGGCGCCGCCGCTTCGAAGCTGGGAGACAAGCTCGGTGACCGCGGTCGACGGATTACCATTGCCCGCGACCACACATGCCGAGAGCTGCCTCTCCATCGCCGCTTCGACGAGCCGCGGGTTCTCGACGACGAAGACGCGTGAGGCGGCCGGTACGGTCAGTCGGTGGCGCCGAAGCGCGAGCAGCGTGATGTGCACCGGCAGGCCGCCCTCCGTGGCGACCCGCACCTGGCGGTCCAGTGGGGACACGCCCACCACCGGCAGACGCCAGGTCAGCGCCGGGGCCGATACACGGTCCGGCACGATGCCGGCAGCCTCCCACAGCTCACGGCCGTCGAGCGGTCCCACTACCTGACGCAACGCGAGGACGGTAAGGGCCGCGCGTCGCGTGCCGGGGTCCAGGGCGTGGGCCGACCCGTAGAGCTGGGCCGCCAGCTCGGTGCGACCGACATCGGCGGCCGGGGCTCGGTCGAGCAGCCGGCGGACGCCACCGACGAGACCGACGACGGCCGCCGGATCGAGGTCGCCGACGAGGCCGCGGCGCCGCACGTCCTCAGCCCAGCCGGTGGCCCAGGCCTCGGGCCAGGCGCCGACGGAATGGGCCAGGGCGGCGTGGGCGTCGGCGCGCCGGGCGGCGCGCTCGCGACGGCGGATCGCCTCGGCCCGCGGTGGATGCCCGAGCCGCGCGAGGGCGTCGTCGAGGTCGGTGCCGACGGCCCGGCGTACGAGTGCGACCTCCAGGGCATCCAGCGGTACGCGGGCAGCCGGTGGACCGCCGAGCAATGAGGTCAACGCCAACGTACCGGCCTGGTCGAGGGCCGGCCGGGCGACGGTGGCGCGACCGGTGGCCCCGCGATCGAGCCGGCGCCGCGCGCCGGCCCAGAGCGCGTTCAGGCTCGGCTCCAGCAACGACGCCGGCACGTCGCGCCCGCTCACAGCAGGGTGCCCTGGCCGGAGTGCGAGCTCTCGCCGGCGCTGTTGCCGTCGTCCGCCACCACCTCGTCGATGCCGTAGCGCCACGCGGCCGGTAGCAGGACGACGACGTCGCCCTCGTCGGCGACGAGGTGGTGGTCCTCCAACAGGTTGAGCACCGCGTCGGTCAATCTCGTTGGCTCCTCGGCGAGCTGCGACCAGTACTTCCGGTGCCCGTTGACCAACCCGGTCACGATCGCATCGACGTCGCCGCGGTCGAGCACGGCGCCCGCAGGAGCCTCGGCCTTGGGCTCACGGTCGGCCGTCGCCTGCGCGAGCAGCAGCAGGGCCGCGTGACCGACGGTGCCCGTCCGAGGGAACACGGTGTCGGTCAGTCGACCGTCCTCGTCGATGATGGCGAGACCCTCGGCGCGAGCCTCGATCGTCACGTCGAACATCTCGAAGAAGATCGCCGTTTCCTCACTCAGGCGGCGGCGGAGCTCGGCCCACTCGGCATGGTCGAGATCGCTCCGGTACAAGACGGGGTCCTCCAGGAGCTGGCAGCGCATCCAGGCCCGCGACGTCGCGACCCGGGCCTCACTGCGCTCGACGAGCTCGGCTGCGGACTCAGCCGTGGCCAGCACCGGAAGGGGCAGCAGCGCGACGCGGTCGGGGCGGATGCGCAGCACGGCGTCGGCATCCTCGTCGGCGGCGTAGCGGTCGATGTGGTCGTGCATCTCCTCGGCGAGGCCGTGGTCCACCATCCACTTCAACGCGACGACGACGGTGCGCCGATCAGCGACCTCGTTGGTGAGCGCGACGCCGGCGTCGGTCGCCGCCGAGCGGATCTCGTGGAGCAGGTCGCGCAGGCTGATGACATCCGGTCCCGCAGCGACTGCGGCAAGCGCCAGGGCAAGCAGGGTGTACTCGCGCTGCGTGAGCGGCCGCGAGGTGCCGCCGGCCGTCATCAGGGGTCGCCGGTGTGGCACCCACGTGCTCTTGAACAGTCGGGCCGTGTCGGCGGTGACCTGCAAGCGGTACCCGAAGCGCTGGGTGAACCACCGGTCGAGGGCGTGCTCGTGACGACGGATGAGCGCGAACGCGTCGGGATCGCGTTCGGCGAGGACGAGCGGCCGGGAGACCAGGTGCCGGCAGGCGACGCGCAGCTCGGCGAGCTGGTGGGTCGGAGTGTCCGTCATGCCTGGCTCACGGCTTGGCGACCCGGTGCACGCTCACGACGAGGTCGTGCAGTACGAGGCGTCCCTCGGAGCACTCGACGACGGTGCTGCGGCCGGGGGCTCGGGCGAGATCGCAGCGCAGGTCGCTCCCCCCGGTCGCCGACCGTGTGGCGCAGACCGGGCCGCTCGCAGTTGCCTGTCCAACCAGATCGCGCAAGGTGACGAAAGCGGGCATCGACAGCGGGGCGCGTGCACCGGGTGCCGCAGCGGCCCACGTCAGCACCTCCTCGGACACCAGCTCCGAGTCGACCCGCTCACGCTCGCGGCGCCGTCGCAGCAGCTCGCGCTCGGCCGACCGGTCGCGGATCGGGCTGGCCCGCCCTCGCTGGGTGGTGTCGCCACGTTCGCGCATCGACACAGGTACCCGTGCCCGTGGCGCGTTCGTCCACGACGTCGTGGTGGCCACCGGATCGTCACCGTCGGTGGCCAGCATGCCGAGGTGGCGCCAGCTCCCGAGCCCGAACGCGCCAGCGGCAAGGCGGTGGGCCTCCGCGGTGGACTTGGCCCGGTCGAAGTAGCCAGCCAGGCGGACGAGGTCGGCTCGCCGCGAGGTCGCGCCGAGCCCGACGCGCGACAAGCGGGTGAGGTTCGCGGTGAGCGTGCGGACAGCGGCCAGCGCCTGCCGGGTGAGCTGGTCGAGACGGGCCGGACGTCCAGGGCTTGCCACGAACCACATCGCCAGGTGCTCCCAGTCGTCGGCGCGGGTGCCGGGCTGGCGCCGAACCGCCACCCGGTCGCCCAGGCCGGCCGAATCAACCCGCGCCGCCAGCCCGGTGCGCATGGCGTCCACCATCGGGCCGACCATCGGCAGAATGCGCTCGAGGAGGCGACCGATGGGTCGGGCCGTGCGTTCGATCTCGGTGAGTTGCTCGCCCACGTAGTCAACGAGCACGCTGGCGAGGAACTGCACCTCGTCGGCGTCGAGGTCGTAGCGGCTCTGCCACTGGTTGAGCTCGGCGAAGAACTGGGTCAGCTCCGTCGTGAAGCGCTCGTGTACGTCGAAGGCGGTGCGGGCGGCGTCGACCAGACGCTCGGGCGGAGCGTCGAACCCGCTCTCGGCGTCCTCGGCGACCGTCGCCAGTGCTCGCAGAAGCTCGCGAAGCCGGCCCGCCTGCACGTCGCCTACCTCGGCGGCCCCGGCGAGCAGTCGCTCGACCGCCTCGTAGACCTCCTGGCCCGGCCGGGTGATGAGGTAGCGGTTGCGCCGCCGGTAGTAGTCGTCGAGGCTCGTCGGATTGCCGATCGACGACGACACGGTGAGGTTCCCCCACTGGCGCAGCCGTTCGAGGCGGTCGGGCACGACCGTAGGGTCGACGCCCGCCCCGGCGACGGCTGTGGCGATCTCCTCCGGGGTGAACTCGGCGAAGAACGTGCCGGCGAACACTGCGAGGATCGCCCGGTACTCGCGCCACTCCTCGCCGCCGAGGTAGCGGAACAGCGCTCGCGCCGTGGCAGCGACCTCGGCGTCGACGTTGGATTCGACATGGGCGTCGACATCCGGGCTCATCGTGAGGCCAGGCGTTCGAGGGTGCGGCCGTCCCAGCGGTAGTGCTCGAGCAGGATCACCCCCGCGGCGGCATCACGGATCACCTCGACGATCGCCAGCTCCGGCACGGACGCGTGCGTGCCCCAGAGGCGCTCGCTCGTGGCGATGAGGTCCAGGTCGAGATCGACGAGCAGCCCGAACAGCTTGGCGTGGTTGTCCTCGGACACCTTGGCGAAGGCGTCGTCGAGCAGCACGAAGCGAGGGATGCCGAGAGGCGGCTCGCCGGGTGCCGAGGCGGCCGCGGCCAGTGCATCGCAAGAGGCGGCGACCGCGGCGAACAGCGGAAGGTAGGTCACCACCTTCTTCTCGCCCTCCGACAGCTGGGTGCGCCGGCCCAGGACGGTCTCGCGCTCGCCGCGCCGGACGATCACGCTCAGCTCGTGCCACTGCTTGTAGTCGAGCGTCGCGGCGATGAGCTGGCGGTAGGGCACGTCAGGCTGCAGGCGGCGAGCCTCGTCGAGGCGGGCCGACAGGAGCTGGCGCAGCTCGCGTTCGTCTTCCTCGGTGCGAAGGTCGGGCACGATACCGAGCAGGTCGGCCATCCGCGCCGTCTCGGGGTCCAGCTCGGGCGAGGGACGCCAGCGCAGGCGGACCCCGATCTCGTGGGCGGTGCGCACCGTGGCGAGGCGTTCGTTCATCAGGTTGACGAGTGAACCCGCACTGTGCACCTTCTCGGCCACGTCGCGGGCAATGAGTCCTTGGAGCAGCTCGCGCAGGGCGGCGTCCTGCTTGGCGCTGAGCAGTCCGGTGAGCTGCCGGTGCTGGGCGGCGATGGAGCGGGCCGCCGCCGGGAGGGCGGCACGCCCGGTGGGGCCGTTGACCTCGATGGTGAGCGGGAGCAGTGGGTCGGGCTGGCGAGCCTCGGCGTCCCAGCCGGCGCCGAGCGCGTCACGCCGGCCCCGGAGGGACTGGTGGACGCCGTCGGCTCCGGGGGCGTCGGGGGTCCTCGGCGGGAGCACGGCGGCGAGGTCGACGACGAACGTTTGGAGCCCGGCCGAGCCGGTGTCAGCCGACGCCGGCGCGGCGGCGACCGTGTCGCTGTCGCCGGCGACTGCGTCGAAGACGCCCGGGAGCCCGACGACCGTAACGAGCCGGCGTCGATCAGCTTCGCAGCGTTCCTCGGCACCGTCGCGCTGGTCCGTGACAGCGCGTAGCTCGGCGTTCGCCGTGGCCCGCTGATCGACCGCGGCCACGTGCCTCCTGCGGGTGTTGTCGAGGTCGGTCCCGACCGACTGCAGATCGGCCTGGCACCGCTCGATGGTGGCAACGACCTCTGCGTACTCGAGGCCGATGGCGTCCTCGATCGTGGCGAGGCGGGACCGCTGCTCGTCACGCTGGGCGCTCACGGCATGGAGCGCCTCTCCCTCGGCCGAGCCCACCGCTCGTGCGGTGCGCCAATCACCGACCCGGCCGATCCATGCTTCGACCGAGCGGCTGAGCGCCCGTGCCTGACCGGCGGCGTCGGCGGTGACCCGGCCGAGATCGGCAAGCTCGCCCCTACAGCGCTCCAGACCTTCGCGGTCGGCGGGCAGGCTCAACGTCGTGGCGATGCGGTGCAGTTCGCTCGCAGCGGTGGCGGCTGCGGCATCGGAGCGAGCGCGGTGCTCGGCGGCGTCGAGGCGAAGGGCCTCTGCGCGGGTAGCCGCAGCGTCGGCGGTCACGTAGGTGGCCCGGGCGCTGTGGATGGAGCCGGTCGCCGGCAACCGCGAGCGCAGTACCCGGGCCGCGTCGCGGATCGCCGTCTCCGCCTCCTGTGCCCCGCGGGCTGCGGCGGTGGCGGCGACCGCCGCGTCGAGCTGCGCGGCGGCCTCCCGACGGGCTCGCTCCAGCGCGGCCCGGCGGGCAGTGACGCCGACGTGCGCTGCGTCGTGCTTGGTGTGCCGGCCGCGGAGGCCCCCGAGGCGGAAGGACCCGTCGATCGCGATCACGGTCGGCGCGTCGGCGTCGACATCGCGGGAGATCGACTCCAGCAGCTTGGTGACGAGGCCCGGATCGACCTGGCCGAGGAGGTGCTCGGGCACGGTGGCGGTCAGCACCTCGCTGAGCGGGGAAGCGACACCACCGCTCGCCACGGCGACGAGGTCACCGGAAGCGAGCCGGGCCGACCCGTCGGCGCTGACCCGTGCCGACAGCAGGCCCGACGCTTCGAGCGCGGCTTCGAGCGGAGCGTGGGATGCCGGGTCGAGTCCCGGCGCGAAGTCGACCAGGTCGGCAAGACAGTGGTCGGTGGTGCCCTGCCAACCCAGGCGCGGCGGGTCGGGCTCTGAGCGCGCCGCCAGCTCGGCGACCCGAGCACGGGCCTCGCCTTCGGTATTGCTGGCCTGCCTCACCTTGCCCACCGCTGCAGCCAGCCGGCTTTCGAGCACTTCGAGGACCGCTTCGACGTCGGCGAGGCGCTGGGCGCGGGCAGCGTCCTCGGCGCCGTCATCCGCGTCGGGCAGCTCGTCGAGAGCTGCAGCCGACACGGCCTGACCGGCGGTGACAGCCTGCCCGACCAGCTCCGCGTCCCACGCCGCGATCTGGTCGCGCCAGGTGGAGCGGGCCGCGGAGAGGGAGGCCAACGCGCCGTCACGGGCCCGCGCTGCGGCAGCGGCGCTCTCTGCGGCTCTGTCGAGGCTCCGGTCCGCGTCGCGCAGGTCCCGCTCGGCATCGTCGGCCAGTTGCCGGCGATGGGCAACCTCCTCGACGTCGAGCCGCCGGCTCGACGTCGAGGTGTCAACCCGGCGCAGGCCGCCGACCACAGGGTCGGGCTCGAAGGGCTCGGTCGGCTCCGCGGCCTCGATGCCGTCGAGCGGCCGCTCGGCCACGGCGACGATGTCAGGGCCGGACTCGGTGAGCCCGAGGGCGGTCGCTGCCGCGGTGACGGCGGCGAGCGCGTCGTTCAGGTGGGCGGTGTCGTCGCGGCCGCGCCGCTGGGCGCTGAGCAACGCGAGGGCCGCGTCCGCCGTGGCCTGCTCAGCCCGCTCGGCCCGCTCCTGGGCGGCGCCGGCGTCGCGCTCGAGCGTGCGCACCAGCTCTCGTAGTCCGTCGAGCTGCTTGCCCGCTTGGTAGGCCGAGGACTCCTTCAGCGCGCCGATCTCGGCTTCCAGCGCTCGCTCGCCGTCGGTGAGCCGTTCGACCTCGGCGTCGAGACGGCTGACCTCGGCGGCGGCTTCCTCCAGACGACGGCTGGCTATGTCGCGCTTGCGCCCGAGGCCGTGGGCCTCGGCAACCGCGGCGCGGGCCGTGTCGAGCCGACCGTGCAGGTCGTGGGCGCAGTATGCGCGGTAGATGGCCAGCAGGCCGTCTACCGCCTCGCGGGTTCGGGCAAGCTCGGCCACGTTGCGCCGGTGGTCGTCGAGATCGTCGAGCGGCTGCGCGGCTTCGGCGAGCGCCTGCTCGGAGAGCTTCGGCAGGGCGTCGCGGAGGTGCTCGGGCAAGTCGACGTCGATGCGATCGCCAACCCGCGGGTTGCGCACGACGTTGATCAGCCCGATGTGCTGGTCGATCGCCACCCCGCCGAACAGCCGGCGCTCGACCTCGGCGCGGTACTCACGACGCCGGGCGTCGGGGAACACCTCTTCGCCGTCGAGCTGCGCTCGTAGTGCGTCGGCCGACAGGGCGGCGCCGCCCTCGGCGAGGTGGAGGTCGATGCCCGCCCGGCGCTGGGCGACGAACCACCACGTCGTCACGGTGTCGGACTGCCGGTTGGCCTTGATCCCACAGCCGCACGTCAGGTAGTGGCCGGCTCGTTCGAATTCGATCCACAAGTACCCGATGGGCTGCGGGTCCGAGCGGTCAGCGAGCATCCACGACTTGAGAATTCCCACCTGCTCGCCCGCTGCGTCGATGCGGCCCGGTCGCGCCGTCAGCAGGAACGGCAGCAGCATGTTCATCGCGGTCGACTTGCCCGAGCCGTTGACGCCGCGCAACAGCAAGCGTCCCCCGCCGAACTCCAGCACCTCATGCTCGTACTGGTAGACGTTGACGATCCCGGCGCGCGAAAGCCGCCACCTGCCCGGTCGCTCGTCGTGGGCACTCGTCGAGCTCACGCCAGACGACAGTAACTGGTAGGTGCGACGTGGCCGGGACTTCGACGAGCACAGGTCCTGACGGCCGGGCTCATGGCGAATGTTCCCGTACCACCTGCGCATCGGGTCCGCCTGTCCCCGAGCCGGTTCGAGCTGACCCGAAGAGGAGAAGTGCTACGACTAGGAGTAATCACGTAATCGGCTCCAGACAGGGCGCGGGTGCTGTAGGACGACCCGATTGGGTCAGCTGGGCTCCCGTCGTAAAGCCCGACAGCCCGGTCCTGGCGTTGTATCTCGGCTGCGCGGGCGCGGTAGCATAGACAAGAGATGTTGTCTAGATGCGGATCGGCGAA